>DASYXJ010000049.1:0-102190 GCA_035935095.1 Nitrososphaerales archaeon
TGCAAGATCTGCGGCCTCGGGAATTTTGCTGACAAGACGACAATAGTAGAGCATCTCAGGAGCGTGCACGAAATCCTTGAAGTTGCTTCCTACGCGGCCACGACGATGATGCACGAAGAGGACAGGGACAAGATCGCGCGAGAATACTTCAAACAATTGGAGCAGATTAAGAAGGAAATAGCCAGCGGATAGGCGCTTTGTGAAGAAAGATAGAACTAGTCGTATAGATTGACCATACTTATGATTTACATACTCTCCCTTGGCGCTTTTTGGTGGCTATAGAGTTTGAATAAGGCCATGCGTGCGGCGACGCTTACAGTTCTTATGGTCCTTGCGGTCCAGGTCCTCCCGTTTTCGGCGGCCGCTGCATCCCCGATTCCCGGTTTGGCTACCGGGTTGGTACTGACCCTCGTTCCGCCGAAGCTCCCAGCGGACGGAGCAACCTACCCAGCCGTCATCATTTCTCTCCAAGATGCTGGAGGGCTTCCCACGGTGGCCTCATCTGACATTACCGTTTTCCTGGCTTCTTCGCAGACCAACATAGTGGCAGTTCCGAATTCAGTCATCATATCCGCCGGCCAAGAGTACGCCATTGCCAATGTAACCACGACGACGACTCCCGGCCTAACTTCGATAACTGCACATTCTGAGGGACTCAACCCCCCTTCCCCCCCTTCGGAACCGCTACAGACCGTGACACCCAGCGGATTCCCCTCCAAGCTCGTAGTATTCACTTCGCCTTCCACATTCCTGCCGAGAACTGACACCGGTGTCGTAAGAGTCGAGGTGGTCGACGACGCAGGGCTCCCGTCGAAGGCGATTAACTCCATCCCAGTCCTTCTTAGTACGTCCAATTCCAGCATCGCCTCACTAGGCCAGACTTCCCTCACCATCCCCGCAGGAAATATCTTCGCCGACGGGACATTCAGCACCTCTAATCCAGGCGCGGCGGTCATCACTGCCGCAACGACTGGCTTTTCATCGGGAACAGGACTCGTGACGGTTAACAAGCCCGTACTTCTCGGCTCAAACAGCCCCAGCAAACTTGCTCTAAGAGTCGTCCCAAGAACACTCCCCACCGACGGTAACTCATACCGCGTGTTGGAGGTCGCTCTCCAGACCAATGGGGGAACACCTGCAGTATCTTCGTCCGATACGATCATTCAACTCACTTCTGATAAATCAGAGGTCGTCTCTGTACCAGGCCTCGTCACAATCCCTGCTGGCTCGATATCCACCCTTGCCGCACTGACGACAAGCGCCCTGGCGGGGTCTGCAAACGTGACCGCTACGTCGGGGGGTCTCCTCCCCACGGGCATTTCCATTCATACGGTAATCCCAGCACCATCCAAGCTACAAGCGTACGTTGCTCCGCCATCAAGCGCCTTCTCCACCTATGCAAGCCTTCCCATCCTTGTGGTGCAGCTCCAAGACAGCTCTGGGAACCCTGCCCGCGCCAGGCAAACGACCAGTATTACCATGACCTCCTCCAACGGAAGTCTCCTCAGCAGCTTCGTCACTCTGACTGTCCCGACGGGGAAGGACTATGTGTTCAGCTATCTCAACGTCAAGGGAGTAGGGACAAGCCTCCTGAGCTTCACATCGCAGGGCCTGACATCTTCACAGGCGAATCTCAAGACCGTTCCCAACCCACTTGTCGTGAGACTCTTACTTAGCTCGACGCCCAACGGGTTCATATTCGCCAACCAGACCGCGACATTCACCTTCAGCGCGACCTTCGTAGGTCAACCGCTCAAGAACACCAATGTCACATGGACTACGACCGGGGGCACGATCTTGCCTCAGACCGGGAACACCGGAGAATCCGGCACTGTCACGACAGTCTTTACGCCCGCGTCTTACGGCAAGTACAATATCACCGCCAGTGCCACCTCTCCACAGACGGGAAACATACACCTCCTCTACTCTTTGGTGGTCGCTCAGGTCCCTCCAAAGCCTTCGCCCACAATCGTCCAACTATTGCTTACCTACTGGTACTACTTGGCTGCTGCCGCGGCCGTCGTGGTAATAGCTCTAGTATACCTCTTCCGTCTGAGGAGGAGGAAGCAGAGGGCTGAAATCGAAGCTGGCTTCGAAGTAGTCTAACGCCAAGATCTTCCCTTCCGAAAAGGCACGGGGTGAAAGAAACTCCACACCGTGTGAATGCACAGTTTCGTGGATTTTTCATGTTTTTTCTTACCCGTTTTTAAACAGGCATACCCTCGGCGCGTATCACGATGCGACTCCCTGGTCATCGGAGGGAGCTCGTCGCGATTCCGGCATTGGCAGTCGCGGTGGCAGGAGCTTCTGCATTGGCCTACTATGCGGGACAGGCCCTCGCGTATATGTCCCTAGTCTTCGGGCTCCTCTTTTTCGCATTTGCGGCCAGGTACTATGTTGCGACAATCTCGGTCCTCCTTGCCCCATCAGCGGCATCGGTCAACGGGAAGAACGGATCGAACGGAGGAAAGGTCAGCGTTGGGGCCGGAAGGCCGCCGAAGGTGTCAGTTCACATCGCCCTGTACAATGAGGAAAGGGTCGTGGACAGGCTGCTTACCGCGTGCTCGAACCTTGACTACCCAAACTACGAGGTCGTCGTCGTCGACGATTCCAAGGACGGCACCGTCGGCGTCCTGAAGGATTGGATTCTAGAACAGCTGAAGTCTGACGAACAAAAGATTAGGATCTACCACAGAGGGAACAGAAGTGGATTCAAAGGAGGGGCCCTCAACGAAGCCCTCAAGCACACTGACCCGAAAGCCGAGTATGTTGTGGTCTTCGACGCGGATTTCGTCCCGGAGCCTGACATCCTAAAGAAATTCCTTGCCTACTTCAATTTGCACGGCCCCAACGGGACCGATAGTGGCGACACCAGGGGGAGGTATTCCGACGGGAAGCTGGTTGCCGTCCAAGGCTATCAGTGGCACACGCTGAACCGCTCAGAGAACTGGCTGACTAGAGGGGTTAGCGCTGAATTCAGCGGCAACTACATGGTCGACAGGACGTTCCAGGAGGTGATGGGCGTGATGAAAATGGTGGCCGGGAGCGTCTACATGATTCGGGCGGACGTCCTCAAGAAGTACGGCTGGTCGGGGAGCATCACCGAAGATTGGGAGCTTACGTTGAGGCTTTACGAGCATGGATACAAGGTTCTCTACACCCCTCTCATCCAGGCCCCGGCGGAATGTCCATCCACATTGGCGAAGCTCATCAGGCAAAGGATGAGGTGGGCCGAAGGGCACACCTACAATGCGAAAAAGCACTTCATCCCGATGCTCCTGTCTCCGAAAGTCGGAATCAGGGAGAAACTCGAGTTCCTTTACTTCGCTCCATACTACCTCCAATCAGCCTTTCTCATCATTGGGACTTTCTCATGGTTCGCCTCTGACATTTTTCTTGGGGCGAAGCTTCCTTTCTGGACGGCCACCGTAGGCTGGGCGCTCGTCCTGTCGAACTTGCTTGCCCTTCCGATAATGTCCTTGACAGGCCTCTTCCTCGAGAAACGAGCAAGGAGGGACTTCCGCGGGCTCGCGTGGCAGCTCGTCCTCACGTACGCCCTCTCCCCGTATCAAGCCTTTGCGGCGCTGAAGGGCCTCATAGAACCGATCGAGGGAAGTTGGGTGCGGACATTCAAATCGGGTAAGTTGGCAGGATTCCCAGGCAAGCTGGAGCCGCGCAAGGTGATCAAGAACGTGATGCCGCCAATTAGGGTTCCCATCGTCAAGACTTCCAAAATTCCTGCCTTGGTCGCCTTCGGGGTTGCTCTGTTGCTCGTCGCCTCGCTCGCCCAGGGAACACTCGGTTCGAACTCGACCCAGCCTGCATATTACTTCTACAACCAGCCGGCGCCCTCCTCCTACTCACCTTTCCCCAGTCCGTCTGGACTGGTTTTCTTGATGCATCTTGCACCCCCGAACGGGCAGGACTGGACCGCGTCGATCGGAGGCGCCCAAGGGTCTGGACCGGTCGTTTTCAGCGACCCTGCACCCAAGGACATTCCTCTTCCCTTCGGGGCATCAGTCAGCGTACACATTTGGGTAGACGGCGGTGGATCGGGGACCGCCGGAGCAGGCGCCATCCCGAGACCCCTCTGGTTCACGACGACCCAAACTCAGAGCACTACTATCTCCGAAAGCTGTGACGAATCACCATCCGGTGTGTTGGGTCAGGTACCTGCGCATGAAGAAACCTGCACTCAAACCCAAACCCAAACACAAACTCAGACCCAAACTGAGACTCGAACTAAGACCGAGACAGTGACGAAGACTCAGACCGACACCTCAACGGTGACACAGACTCGAACCCAGTCTCAAACTCAAACACTAACCCAAACACAGACTGTAACTCAAACTGTCAACCCTGTGAGGGGCAACCTGAAATTCAGGATTGACTTCTACAACCCCGCGGACAATAGCATCACACACATTCCCGGGGTAGGCGAAACTCAGACCCTTACGCTGCACAGCGGAGTGAATTTCTACGAAGCTAGCTGGGGGAATTTCGCTCAAGATAAAATTCTCCCGAAGGGGGACACCCTGGTGGTGAGCATGTGGTGCCCCGATTGCAGTTCGGCTCCTCTCCTCCTGTTCAACAGCCAGACGCATCCGAGCAACATCGACTTCCCCATTGAAGTTCCTGAGAACTCGATTTCACTTGTCGCCCTCGGGGTCGTCGTTCCTGGATTGGCGGGGTTGCTGGTTGAAAGAAAGATGCGCGTGAACGGCGATAAGAGCTCCGGTGATGCGAAGGGAAAGGGAATGGGACGGATTGAGAGGACCTTGATAATTGCAGCCGCTGTGATCTTTCTTACGCTACCGCTTGTTCTGACTTTCAACGACCTTCTGGCTTCAATTGCTACCGCCACTGGGTTCAACCGGGTTGTGTCGGGGATTGTCCCCTTCGAGGCGTCAGCTGTAGCTGACCTCCTAAGGGGATTCGGGCTGGCCGGAGGGAGCACCGGGGGGACTGTCTGGCTAAGCGGTTCGTACTTGCCAGTTGCCGCGACGGTAGACTGGAACTGCGCCGGATGGCAGAGTTTCATCCTGTTTGGTCTGACTTCGGTCGCCGGCCTGGACGAGGTAAAGACAGGAAGAGGCAAGATTTCAATTCTAATGCTAGGAGCGCTCGGGGTCTTCGCCATGAACGTCCTCAGGATTTTCTTCGTCGTGTTATTGGGATACTTCGTCAACTATCCTGCCGCGCTAATCTTCCATAACTACGGAGGAGCGGTCATAACCCTCGTATTTCTGTTCGCATTCTGGACCATCGTCCTGAACCGCCAGCGTAATATGGAGGAGCAGGGCGCCCTTTAGGCAGGCCATCGGATTTGATTTCCCTTCACTTCCCCACGACAATCTTCGGGATTCTGGTCTACTTCGTCGGCCTCTTGATACTCTGGGCGATCTTGTCAATTCCCGTCTACTTTGCTGGGAAGGCAATCACAAAGGGGAAATCTGATTTCGGAGACGCCATGGGGGCCACGTTGGGAGGAGCCATAGCCTACTTGGTAGTTTTCATCGGAGTCTCGTTCTTCCTCGGGTACGTCATCGGCGATTCGGCAGCCAGCTTGTTTGCGCTCGTGCTGGCGCTGATCGTCTGGCTCGCTGTCTACAGGGCTGCGTTCAGGACGACATGGATTAAGGCTGTCGGCATTGTGCTGCTATCTTGGGTCTTCCTAATTGTCATTAGCTTCATAATGATGCTGGCTCTAGGAATTGCATTCCCCGATTTCTTCCCTCTAATCTGATTCCAGGTTTGGGGATGCCGATCTTTCCACCTCACTGAAGATTCCGGTTCTAAGAGTTGGAAGAGACTTCAGTTCAGGATAGGGCTTAGTCTTCTTCGTCCGAGCGTTTTGAGGTTTGGTAATAGACCAATGCCGACAGACACAGAAGTATGATCATCATGAACCCGACCCAGGGTGGAGGGGAAGGCCCTAGTGAAAAGATCGGCACTAGACTCAGCGTCGCCAATGAAGGCCCCGAAATGAGATACGCCGGAGTTCGAAGGCCCGACGCTCCCTTTGTGTGGAGGTCCCCTAGGGCTGACTGGAGCGCGAGCGCTATGAGAGAAACAAACGATGCCGAGAGGGGAAGGACCCACCAAACCTGGATGATGAAAGTGAACTCAGGCAAAACCCTACTTGCGATGACAGGTGTGAGGACTGCAATCGGGGCGAGAAGACAAATTCCTGCCCAGGTTTTCCATCTCACAATATTTGGGTCTTAGTAGCGAATATACCATTTGTCGACCCGAAATCCAGACCTGAGCTAAATTGTAAATGTTAGTTCCGCCGGCTGATTAGAATAATCGATCTTCGCTTGATGAAGGGTGGTCTGGGTTGCCCCACGCTCGTTTGTTGATCCGGCCCATGACGACGCTCGAACCTACTTCTCCAACCATTGATACAAGGGCGAACTTGAATGCGTCGGGTCGTTCAAGAGCATCAGCCGTGGTAAGACCGTAGCGTTCTGAAACTTCCTTCATCAGCACCTGCGAGCCGGCACTTCCAAAGACAGTGTTGAGCACAGACTCAACTGCAAGTAGTCTTTCGACATCATGGCTATGGCTTGATGTTGCAGAAATCTGACTCACGGGTAGCAGTTCATCCAGTGCCCTTTTCGTAATAAGCTGTATGGATTTTCCCTCCATCTCGGTATCGTTTCTTAGTCGGGGCTATATCGATATTTGGCGAAATCCAGCTTTCAAATCTTTATTATGCCATAATTCTCCATTTGATTGGTTGGGTACGGCGAACGAAGTTCCCGTAATTGCTCCATACCTCTCCGATCCTAGAATCGAAAGAATTTTAACCATAGGGAAGGAAATTAACGATCTTCTTTCCAAGATCAGAGCGGCTTCAAACTACCTCAACGGAGATACAACTGCTGAAGATGCCGAGGAAGTGGAACTCGCGAGGAGCCAGCTGACACGGGAGATTTCAATGGAATGGAGAGAAGCACTAGAGTTGCTTCCTTCCCTAGAAGAGACCATCGAAAAACTCGGGATGGAGGAACGGCAGTTAGTGAACGCTCACAAGATGAATGTCGGGCTAGCCCGCATAGAGGGCCTGACCGAAAAGGGTAAACAGAAGCGCTTCTCGGAAGCGGCAGCGACATCCAAGATTAGCATTTCGGAAATCAGGAACCTTATCGATGCAATGGAGGCGCTGCAGAAAGACATCGGCACCACGAGGACATCTCCGCACATGTGCCCGCGTTGCACTTCGACCAAAGTATCGTACAGAATAACCCCGTCGGAGTTCGGCTTCACTCTTTTCAGATGCGACGAGTGCGGCAACGCCTGGAAGATTACAGAATTCTCGCTGCGCGCCCGCTAATCTGCTGACGACTCGATTTTCCCTTCGGGCGTGTCCCCCCAGATGGAGCCGTCTCGCATCTTTATCATCGTATGCTTGGCGCATAGACGGTAGGTTTCATCTTTGAAAGTGAGAACCCAGGCCGCCAACTGATAGCAACTGGAGACTTCGCATCCGTCTACGGTCATGACTCTCAGGACTGCGGCCTGCTCAGCTGAACCTTCCATAGGGTTCAGGCAGGACCGCTGGATACTTCTGATTTTTCGCGGTTTCAGCAACCACATTTGACTGAGCATTGGGAAAAAACATAGGAGTTCAATTCAGGTTGCCCAGGTCTGTCTCGAGCTTTGAGGTCGGACGTTTCTGAATTCATTTTACTGATTGCAACTCCACAAGTGATTATTACGGCAGAAGAATATCTCGGTGCTATGATATCGACGAGCATCTACCGCATAAAGGCTGAGCTAGACTGCCCGCGATGCAAGTCAGCGAACGTAGACAAGAAGTTTCAACACATGGGAGAATACTACTGCCGACATTGTAAGTATTTCTGGAAGACGGCCTGAGTAAGAAGCGTTTTCGCAAGCCCACGAATTAATACTGATTCTCAATTCACAAGACTTAATCTTTAGGCCTTCCGTCACATCATTCAACATGCAAGTTGAAGAGGCCGTGATTGTAGCCCTCCTCGCCGTAGGAATGAGCGTACTCGTCGGCTTGACCATAATGATATTCTGGTAAACATTTCCGCATCACGACCAATCTTCTGGAGTCAGAAGGCTGCCGATATGACATGGTGAATGCCAAGAAACATGAACAGTAAATTGAGCTTTGAACTCGTCAAGGCTTATCTACAAATCTGAATCATATGTTACTATCGTGGACTTACCTTCGTTGGTTACAGAGTTACAGATCCGCGGATTCGACCAGGACAAGGTCGACAGTGCGATCAAGTGCCTAGTTCATGTCTACGAGGTACAAGATTCGAATCTTGAAACCGGGGGCATCCTCGCTGAGGATCTCATCAGCGTTTACGAACCCGCCGTCGTTCAAGCCGCTTCCGAAATATTTCTTGAGAAATCGATGTCCCAGGGGAGGGAGGTATTCCGGGTGAAGTGGGGCTTCGAAGACACAGCGGAGACCATGGACAAGCAGCTTTGGGAGCACTCCTCTGAGCGCTGGATGGAATTCGTTTCGCAGGTCGATGAGAGATATCTCGGATTCGTCCTTCCTCAAGATGGCGAAGCCCCTCGCGTAGTCACCAACTGGAAACTCAGCAACGACCTGAAGTGGTTTTCAGTCGAGATTCCCACCTATGGCTGGAGAATCCTCAGAATGATGGAAGACCTCACCGAAGTTGCTTGGAAGCTCGACCTCGCTTTCGGCTTCAGACCGGTCGGGTCCGACGGAGTTCTTGGCCCAAGAGTCCTTCTGCATGAGGATGCCTACGAAGCTCTGAAGAAGAAGCAGGTGCCTCCGCCCGCCGAGCTCATCAAGTCGATCAGGCTTTGGAAGTTCTTCTCACAGTACGATACGGAGTCCACGAACTTTGAAGCGTTGGTGGAGGAATGCATGATCCAAACCAGCGATGTTATCGAGCAGACAAAGAAGTTCTTCGCGATGGATTTGACATCCCAATACAGGGAGGGCCAGTATCCGCCTTACTTCATAAACGACAAGAAGAAGAAAGAGTTCCAGATCGCGGTCCGTAGTTTACTTGAACCCGTGGAAGCTTGGCTATCACACAGCGACGCGCCGGCTCAAATGCAAAGCGAGGCCACCGAATCACAGGCTCCCCAGCAAGAAGAGCCTTCCCCACCTACTGTGCAAAAGAAGAGTAACAGAAAGAGCAAGGCTAAGCCACAAGTTCCAAAAGTCCTAGCATAATCATAAACGAATGTGTTGGGCGTTGTTGGTCAATTCGCTCTCAAGAGAGAAGTCAGGCCTGGACTATGGAGGAAGTGGGGTCCGAATTCCAGACCGATTGGGTTGCGAAATCAGGATAAGAGCATAAATCGGTTTATCTCCCTGCTTCAGAATACCCATTGTCGTGGAGTCCAAAGAGCAGCAGAAGTACAACTACCGATACGTCTTCAAGGCCCCAACAGTCGGCGCGCAGTCGACTCAAGAGGCTGACAAGAGCGAGCTTCTCGCGTACATCAACGAGGTGCTCGGAATCGAGAAGTCGACGAGGAAAGACGGTCCTCAGCTCACTGTCTAAGCGTTCGGTCCAAAATCAAGCCGGGTAGATGCGACACCAGACTGCGACAGACCCGGGTCTCGAATTAGTGAGGCCCGACCCTTGAGACAGAATCCATTTCGCGAAAATTTCTCGTGAAGATATCGTGCTACCATTAATAATGAAGGGCGAAACTTGGCTGGAGCGCGAATGAAGGGCAGGAGAAAGCGAGGCAGATTCGGGACTTTCCTCTTTGCCCTGCCAATTGTACTCATCGGTTTCGTCGTAGCCTATCAGCTAATTTCGGCGACGTACTTCAACTCGGGGACGCTGATTGTCGAAACACAATCGTCGGGCCGATACTATCCGGCCATGACCCTCAGTGTGTCGGTCAGCGTAGATACTAGTGGAGGAACTACACCCCTTACGCTCTCGCTGACCCAGGGAACTCACACGGTCGTTTTCCCTTCAGTGCAATGGTACTCGACACCGCAGCAACGAACAGTAAGTGTGTTAGCAGGAAAGAGTACTTATGCCCTGGGAGTCTATGAACCAGTCTTGAAAGTAATATCAATCGAGGGTGGTCAGTTCAACGCCACGACAATTTCAATCAAGCACGGAGTGACACCTTTCGTGTTAATCAACAAGATGACCAGTTTCGCGTCAGTCCAGGGAGCACCCATTGGGACGATCATTATTCAGTCGGCAAAGAACTACACTTATGTGTTCCAGAATTCCGGGACCTATACCTTGACTCTTTTTGGGACGAGCGCGCCAAATCTGACTGTGGCCGTCGGTTAACAGGCTCCTAACGAGCTTTTCTGCCTAGTACGTATTCGGCGAAAACTTCAGTAAATTACCTAACTCTTCGGCAAATACAGATTTTGACTACTACCCATCTTATTAGAGGTGAACTAGCGCACATGAACTATCTCAGAGGGCGACGGAAATGAAGACAAATCGCGTTCGTCCCATGATTCGCGGGCCGCCTATCATGCGGTCGCGTCTCGGCCACAATCGTCATGGTATTTCCTACCTCGTCGAATTTCTCGGCGTGTGTACATTGCTTATCCTGGGGGCTGCGGTCGCGGAGGTCTACATCGTTTCGCCTCCACCAGCTCAGCAAATAACTTCATCAACTACAATGTCTCCTCAATCAACTAGCCACACTTCCAGCGGCGTAACCTCTCATGCGCAGTATTCGAGCTCTGTCAAAGTTCAATGCCTGCCGGGAAGAACGGTTGTTAGCGCACAGGTTGTCTGTACTGCAACCGTCACAGTTTCTGGAGGAGGTACTGGATTGACTCCACCAGGAACAACCGATTTCACGGCGAACGGGAAGGGAGCATTCAAACCAAAATCCTGCAACGCCACAGCCGGATCACTTGTTTGTACTGTGGGCTATTCACCAAATCCGGGATCTGAGGGAACTCAAATGGTCAACGCGAGCTATGCAGGAGACGGCATCGTAAAACCGAGTTCTGCATCTTTTGCGCTGACAGCGACTCAGCGGAATACCACCGTCATAGTCAGCTGCAAACCCTCTTCCCTTCAAGCAGGTGCTACGGCAAAGTGCAATGCTACTGTAAACGACACAAGTGGCATTGGCCTCACCGTTCCAAGCGGCCAAGTCAGCTTCTCGAGCAACGTAACAGGAAGTTTTAGCCCTTCAAATTGCACCCTAGGTTTCGGCAATTGTTCGGCCTCCTACGCGCCGTCCACAGGGAGCCACGGTTCGGCACTAGTCACCGCATCTTACACTGGCGATACTGACCACAGCGCAAGTAGCGGCAGTTCTGCGATCTTATTCGGCAAGAGAGGCTCCTCAGTTTCGATACAATGCTCACCATCTCAATTGTCGGCGAGCCAGATATCCACTTGCCAGGTAATGGTCCTTGATACCGGTAGCGGAACTCAAATCACCCCAACGGGGAATGTTGTCTTTTCGTCCAGCTTGCAAGGCAACTTCTCTTCCACGGCATGCACTCTTGTCGGGGGAGGCTGCTCCTTCAAATACGAGCCGAGTCCAGGAAGCCAAGGGAAAGACGTCCTTAGCGCGGTGTATCAGGGAGACATTCAGCATACTTCGAGCAGCACGTCGGGAGGAGGGTCTTTTACTCTGATTGTCCTTTCAAGGAGCTCATCAACGGCGATCGTCTGCAACCCTTCGAATGTGTCCGTCAATTCCGGAACCATTTGTACTGTGAACGTAACTGACTCAGGAAGCGGCCCTTCGATAACCCCAACGGGCAATGTCACATTCAGCCCTAGCACTTCAGGGAAGTTCAGTCAGGCGAACTGTCAATTGTCCGCGGGTGCATGCGCTTTCACGTTCACGCCTTTGCCGGGGACTGAAGGACAGATATCCATTCACGCTGCCTACAACGGTGATCCAAACCACTCTGGTAGCGCCGCGTCGACCCAGATTACCTCCACAGTCCGCTCCACGGCTTTGGCGATATCATGCTCCCAGGCAGCGGCGGGTTCGGCTTCGACTTGTACCATCACGGTAAGAGACACAGACAAAGGGAACCAGACCGCACTGTTGGGATTTGTCGACGGCTTCTCTGACGGCGGCTGGGGCGGTTCCTTCGGGTCGACGAGGTGTAACCTTACCTACGGCTCGTGCACCGTTACTTACATTTCGGGTACAGGAACAAGTGGTATCGGCATAAACATCAGTGCAACATACGAAGGCGATTATGACCACGCGTCGAGTATTGGAAGCACGAGGTTCACCCCTAGCTAAGTGCCTGTAACGCTAGACTGCCAAAGTAGAAGACGAAAGGCTTTGGACGAGTCTTGCCCGACTCAAGTGATAATTCAGTGCGGACATCTCTCGGTCCGCGAAACCCGCTCGGTTGGCGCAATCGGAGGCCAAAAAGCAACTGAGATTTGGAATAGAGGAAGAATCTTTGTTCGGAAACTAGACCAACGGTGCATTTTTACTATAGCAAACTATCAGAGGATTGAAGCATCCTATTAGAGAGAAAAGGAGCAATCTTCTTGCTCCGAAGGGGCGAAAGTGGACGATTTGTCCATCCCACTTATATAAGTAGGACTGGCGGCGTTCTTTGAAAAGATAATGTATACGCCTACAAACGCGTATAGTAAGAAAATTAGCTCAGGAACAATTCTCATTCTTCTAGCTCTCTCAGGACTTCTATTCTTAATACCATTCTCCACATCTGTTCGCGCAGCAAACGCGAGTTTGCCGACTGTAGCAATTACAGTTGGGGCTCCTCTCAAGGGAACAGTGTCGACAGCAATTTCATTCACATTAACGAACCCAGCCAGCAACCAATTCGCCCTCACAGGGTTCACGTTGATTGCCCCGGCGGGTTGGACGGTCACAGCTTGCGGAGCAGGCGCTCCATGGGCACCAGGGGGAACCTTGGTGGGTAACTCTTGCCAATATGGCGGAGGGACCGGGCTCAATCCGGGAAGCACTGCCCTTACGATGTCGATAACCGTCACAGCGCCAGCTCCAGCTGGATCCGGCACTTACCCATACTCTGGCACCTTTACTAGCACTGTCCAAGATGGCTCCAGTAGCGCATTCTACGCTGGGCCCTCATTCGCCCTACAAGTGATGTCATCGACGACTGCGGTCTCGGAAGTTGTGACTCCAGCCGGCGGCAACACTGCCACAAGTTACTCTGCCGGTTCGGCACCATACACGGTAACTGCGAGTGTAACGTGTACACCCGGTCTAGGGTGCCCGACATCTGGGGTTGAAGCTGGACTGCCAGTTGTGTGGTCCGCAACGTATGTCCCCGCAACTGCTTCATTCAGCTTCTCACCGTCGAGCGGCACGAGCGACTCGACAGGCAGCTCATCCACAACTTTCCAGCCTAGCAACAATGCGCCCACTCCGACCACAGGCGATTCGGGAACTGTGAAGGCAACAATAGGAACATCTACCGTAAATTCCGGCGCATCTGCATCCATTGTAACGAAGGCGGGTCCGCCGACCAAGGTAAAGTTCGCAGCTCCATTCGGGGCTACGCACTATGTCACGGCCTTTGGTACACCCAGCGCCCCCTCAAGCGGGAACTGGGCAACAGTGGCAGCCTCAACAATCACAGCATCGATCGCAGACCAGTTTGGGAACGCTGAAGACCTCAGCACACTGTGCACGGGCACTTGTGTGGCCTACAGCGTGACAATAACTGCAGTCGCTTCCGGTGGGCTGTTCGACGCAGGCGCTGGGTCTCATCCGACATCGGTAACTTGCGGAGCAGCAACGGGACTGACATGCCCCACGCTAGCAGGCTCGACAGTCTTGACCATCACCTTCCCATACTTCCAATCCGGAACCTACGGGTCGAAGGGTCTTCTGACAGCTGGTGCTACTAGCACCGCACCTTCCTTTGCAGCCGCGGGTTCTAGCGGAAACATCGTGACATCGGCTTTCGATGGAAACGCAGGTGACAATCTTGCCCCGGTCAACACACCCGTTGTCTTGGCTAGCAGTATTTCGTCCAGTGTTCCACCATGCGCTGCTGCGGGAAGTTCACCTTGCGCAGTGGCGGGCAAGAATGTTAACATCACACTCACCCTCACAAACGCACAGGCAGGTGTACCAGTCACATTCTACCTCTCCGGCGCCAGTAGTGCCGGGTACGCTGGTACTTTCGCCGCCAACGCCAAGCAATGGTTTACGACATCAACCAACGCTGCCGGATTCGCCTCTGCGCTCTTCGCAGTGGACACATCGGCAGGTGCTAGCGCAAAGTGGTTTGCGAACTTCACGCGCCCAACTGATGCCATCCCCACGGGGACCAACACCAAGAGTGCTGACACTTCCCCTGCAGGTACCGGCTTCGTTTGGACAGTCGCAGCAGCAGCAGCTACCATCAAATTGAAGGTCTTCTTCACCAACAATGCAGGATGCCCCGGCAGCTTCACCCCGCTCTGCAATTCAGTCGGGTCTTCAGCTGTTGGAGGCCTAACTCTCTGGATTGACGGCATCTTTGCCGATCAGTTTGGGAACACTGCAAAGAACCCCGGACCGAACGCAGTTCAGGTAACCCTGACTGCATCGGCCGGTGTACTCAGCGCAACAACTGTGTACATCCCAGCGGGAGGTTCTGACACACTATCCTCCTTCGGTGCAATCGCATGGACTCTTCCAGCCGGATCAGGGACTTCCTTGACCCTAACCGCAAGCGGTGTGGTGTCAGGAACAGCTGTCTCCGGTACCAAGTCCATTACAACAGTCTCACCTAACCCGACTTTGCTGATTAAGTCGCCAAAGGCCACCGCAGGTGTGGTCTACTCTTCGAGCACCGGTGTTGTCTTCACGGGCAATGCCAATGTTTCGTCAGGGTACCCAACCGCGGCACCCGGCGCCGTAGTCATCTCAGGTTCTGGCATAACATTCTCAGTTGACAAGGGAGCGGCTCAGTCCGCGACCGTCGTCACTGGGGCCGGGACCTCAAAGGTCACTTGGAGCGCTGGCGTCTTCCTCACAGTCGGTCTGCACAACATCACCTTCACCGCAACTGACAGCAAGAGCAACTCAGTCACTAGTGCCACATGGCAAATACTGGTTGACTCGTCTGCCCCAACAATCAAGTTCACGACTGCCACTGGGTCGACACTGACTTACGGGAATCCCGCGAAGGCAGTGATATTCGACACCCTCGGTGATCTCAACACGACCTCGATCAAGGCTACGTACAACGGCACTGCCGTTGCAGCAGCCAACTTGGCCGTAACCGGCACCAACACGCTTGGCAGCAACTCGACATTCCAAGTCTCCATCAACAATCTGCCGTCAGGGAAGTGGATGCTCACTTTGAGCGCCAAGGACCTGGCAGGCAATGCCAACGCTGGGGTAAGCATCACGGTAACTATCTCAGTGCCATTCTCCCAATCAGTCGTCATCAACAGCGCAACCTACACAACAATCGGCAGCTTCCCTGGAATTTCAGTGAGCGCCACTAACATCTGGTCATCATCTCAGAACCTGGTTGTCTTTGCAGTCTGGAAGAACGGTGCAGGACAAACCGTTGCTGTAGCCACAGGAGGATTAACTCTCGCATCAGGAGCAACAGGCACGGCCTTTGCCCCACTTACGAGTGCCCTTCCAAGTGGATCATACACAGTCAACGTGTTCGTCATCACGACAAGCAACGCTCCAGTATCTACTCTAACATCCATCACTGTAACCGTTTAGCGAGTGATTCAATTGAAGACCATCCCAGCATTGATTGCGACCGTCCTCGTCTTAGCTCTGATATTCACCCCGTTGGCAGCTCACGCGGCAGGCTCGATCACGTTCTCGAGTCCAGCAGCGGGTTCAGCCTACAAGGGAACACAGAGCTATTCGATCACGGGAGTAATCACCCCAGCACCAGGAGTAGCAGACAGTGCCTTCATCACTGTGAAGAATCCAAACGGACAGACCGTTGACGCCACAAGCGCATCGGCCAATCCGAGCACAGGTGGATTCACATATGCCACAGCGACGGGGGGCAGCTCCAATTGGGTGACGGGAACTTACACCATCTCGGCAACTGACTCTTACGGGGCAACGGGCAGCACCACCTTCACGTATACTGCACCTACCGGCGGCCCACCGACAGGACTCACCATCCAGGCCCAGGCCTCAAGCTTGGTCCTCCCAGGTGACACTGCCACGGTCTCAGCCCTGGTTATGCAGAACGGTGGCCTAATCTCCGGCGCGAACTTCACGGGTTCGTGGCTTTGGGCCGCAGGCGCCACTTCTCCCTCTCCTCTGGGCTCGCCAACGGCGGGACCAGCAGGGACTTACGAGTGGAACATCCCAGTCGCCTCCAGTGCCAAGGCCGGACTCTATGCAGTCTACCTTGGGGTGACCCTTAACGGGGCAACCGTCTGGACACAGACTGGCTTCACCGTCAGCTCATCCGTAGCACCAGCGAGTGGTTTCACCAGCCTCAATACAGCCGTCAGCGGCCTTGCAACAACACTCGGACAGATGCAGACAACGCTCGGCGGCATCAACACCGCCCTCAGCGGGGTGTCAGCAGCACAGACAACCATGCAAACATCGCTTACCAACATCGGCACTCAGGTAACAGGACTCGCGGGTCTCTCAGACCAGCTAAAGTCCGCCTCTTCGGGGATTAGTTCTACACAGACCTATGTCCTCGTAGTCGCAGTTCTCGCAGCAATAACCTTAGTTCTCGAGCTAGCAATTTTAGTTAGAAAGCTGTCCTAAACAGATAGCTTTCTTCCTTTTTTGTTTTTTCAGTCTCCTAGCGTAAGCTCTTTTGGCAGACAGAGGACAACCAATGACAGTGCGACTCAGAAAGAGAGGAACTGTATTTCAAAACCACATTTGAACAAGCGAACTGTTTTAAGGGGCGCGTGAGAATACTGACTCGAAGTTACTTGGCGTCACGACTTCGCTCAGGCTTGACCTCAGCAGTGACCTGGGCAATCATCTTTGGATCGATGGGAACTCCCACGCCAGTCATGAGTACCGGTTCAACTGTTCAGTCCTCGGTTTCAGCTTACCTAAACTGCCCTGCCATGACATTTGCTGCGCCTGGCGCCTCAGCTTCTTGCGGCGCCGGGAATTATACGGCGGTTTATTCCGGCGTGAGCCAAACCTTCGGAACGACCCAAAACTCTCTGTTCTACTTGGCGTCTGCCAATGGCGGAGTAAAGGTCACCTTCAGTCTTATGGACGTCACGACTGGGAAATTATTGATCAATGGGGTGGGGTACGGTTCCATTTCAGGAGGGACTTGCTCGTCTCCCAACCTGATAGTGCCCACGAGTTTCACGTCCTCTTCTAACGCTCTCAATTCAGGCGACACCGTGAAGGCCTCCTTGGGCATTACATTCACTGGTACCGGGACCCCCGCATTCTGTTCCGGAGGGAACAGTGCGACCCTGATATCAGTAGGAACAACGGTTCTGTTGGGTTCGAACCAGCCTCTTCTGACCACGACCCTGTCCCCCGGAACGGCAAAGCAGACGACTCTGTCGGGCTTTACCGGGGTCGCCGAGTCCTACAAGAATACAGGAAGCGTCGGGATTACTGCGATTGTGGTTGGGGTGTTGAAGAACTTTGCCGGGAGCACCGTTGACGTGCTGACCACCTCAGTAACAGCTTCTCCCGGGGGCAATGTGACGGCTTTCCTTCCGTTCAAGCAATATTCTCCAGGCACATATACCGTGGCCATAATTGCGATATCCGGCTCAAACGTTCCAGTCTCGACAGTCGCGCAGGCTACGGCTACGGTGTAAAACAATGTCCAGACTCTTACTCCTTGCCCTTTTTCCTGTCATCCTATTGGCACTCTCGGGAGTTGCATCGGCGGTCACGTATTCGATCTCTGTTCAGACGAACTCCTCCACCTACTTGGGAGCCCCAACGATAACAGTCTCGGGCCAGGTTTCTCCTGCCCCCGGGCCGAACACTGCGGTTTTTGTCAGAGTCTTCAATCCGAACGGAGTTGTTGCGACAGCGGGTCAGGTCAACGTCAACGGGACGACGGGGCTGTATTCGGAAACGTTCGCCGCAGGAGGATCCACAAACTGGGTCAACGGAAATTACGTCGTGAACGCTACCTGGGGAGCATACGGGCCTGTGATCTTTGCGCTGGCGAACTTCGCTTGGTCAAGCTCTCCCATTACTACTACGACATCGACCACTTCCTCGACCAGCTCCACGACCAGCTCGACTAGCTCTTCTTCGTCCTCGAGTTCAAGTACCTCTTCGACTTCAAGCAGCTCAACGAGCTCTTCTACCACCTCAAGTGCTCCAACAACTTCCAGTTCGACGACCGGCGGAGGCGGGGGAGGAATTCCCGAATTCCCCTTCCAGGCGGTCGCCCTTGGGGCAATTACTCTTATTATTGCGGCATCTTATCTCGTGATAAGGCGCAAGTCCGGTCCGAGGAATGCTGGCCTAATCGATAGGGCTTTGGCGTAGTCCGTTTTCTCATCCATTCTAGATTCAAGTAGTTGACTATTTTACTCTGGAAGGCTCTCGCGGTACTCTTGGAGCGCGTCCCTCGTCCTATGGTCATGTAGATAGTGATGCTTGGTAGTTGGAGCCTGACTTGAGCCCGCGTCACCTGAGTTACCTGAGGTTGATTCGTCCTTAGCGCCCCGCCTTGACGGAGCCACTCTGTAGTTCAGGAAGAACTTCCTCTTCAATCGTCTCCTTAACAAAGAAAGTGAGGTTAAGTCGCCATGCCAAAACTCCTTGTCCTTTGGTAGGTGAAAATTAGACCGAGCACGACGAAGGCCTCTAAGAGTAGGTCACATTGACGGCAGATTTCGCATTGATCTAGGATGATATTGCCGTGAAGATAACCGAAGCGTAGTTCATCAACGGAAGCGTCCCTGTGATTTGAGCTCCTGGAGGGGCCGACGCCCCGGTCACAACACATTGGACCCCTGCCAGAGTCCCTGAGCCTGGTACTGTCCCCCCATTTGCCACAGTCCCCGTGAGCCTTGAGCCTTGAACATTCATGGCGCATTGGGAACTAGTGGAGACGCTGTGGGGGCTTTGGTTCTGGAGTGTGAGTTGGCAGACTTCGTTTCCATTCTGTGCTGAGCAAGAAGAGGACTGGGCTGCGACCTCCGCCGGAGGGACGTAATATGAGAACGACCCGTAGAAAATTCCGGACAATATCAAACACGAGATGAGGGTTACGGCGATTAGGGTAACTTCTGCGATAATGGCTGATACGGCGCGTCGCTTCGCTGGTCTCTTCCTCGCGATTCGCACGAGTGAATCCCATCTTTGATGCGATAAACGAATTGTTGCCAATTCAGCCGTAATTGAAGAGGGGTGGTTGCCGATATGCCAAATTGAAGGTCTTCATACAATATGACGAAATCTTCGCTGATTCCACCTTAAATGCGTCGACTACCTGTTAAGCAGAGACTCCTTCCAACGCTTTCTAATCTCTCCCTCGGCGGTGAGCACCTGCAGCTTCTTCGCATGGAGGAACTTCTGCCACTCCCAGACGATGTGGTAATCCTGTGAATCGTCCTCGTTCAAGAATGGCTCGATGAATGCTTTGAAGTTCTCCTGCATCTGGCTCAGCTTCTCCCTGTTCAAGGTCCTGTCTGCCTCCATATCTTTGCTCAAATGGTTGGTAAGCTTTGCAGAGCAAGAATCTAGTTTTCGTGAATAATATTAGGGACTTCGGAAAAATGTATTCTGTTCGACTACGGGATCGAGTGTTCTGTTTGCAATTCAGCGAATGTTGACAGAGACTCAGGATATACAGATGAGTACAAGAACCAAGGACTGCGGATATTATTGACAGGTCGGGGGCCGACAGGCCGCCTAGGAAGGGGTCACAATACTATGCCGTGGATAGTGCATCCAGACCGCAAGTCTTTGCGGGAGGTATGCGGCCATGACCCTGGCCGAGCCGCCTGCCACGGCCAGGACAAGAGCAGCCGGGCCGGAGGCGCCCAACCACAGGATTGAAACCAGGAGAATCGATGAGGCAAATAGGCTCGAAACGAGGGTTGGTGCAAGGTCAGTAAGAAGGAGTCCAAATGCAAAGAGGTCTATAGCTACCACATACTGGACGAACGGAACGCCGACCACTTTCGCAGACATCGAATAGCCGAAGTAGGCCAAGACAAGACCGATGCCCACGGGCCGGAGGTAGTATCCAAGATATGCGCCTCCCATCAGACCGGCCGCGATGAACCACCAGGCCCAAGTTGGTGCAAAGGCCAGGCCTACACTTTCCCCAGAAACTGCGCCTATCAATGAAACCGCTGCGACGCTGACCATTTTGAGATGACGCCGGCCGGTAACAAATAGGAGGATTCCGATTTGAAGGAAGACCGCGATGGCTACGAAATTGTACTGTGGTCCAAGGCTTTGGAAAAGGACAGGGTTCATCGCCGTTCGAAGATGGACCTTCAGGTATAAGTCGAAGGGACTTGGAATACGGAAGTGATATTTTGTCTGTCTATCTGAGTTAACGTCAGACTTTGAAGGCTACAAAAACTAGGTTCTGCCCGCTCTTCTTCCCCACGAGGGGAAACGCAAGTTAATACGAAGGTGATAACGCTGGAGATTACGTGTGAGTCTGAAATAGGGCTCGGGGCTTTCTAAATGAAAGCGAAGCCGGCCGCGAACGCAAGGACTGCAACCAATCCGATGATTACGCCTATCACAACGAAGACCACCAATGTTGCCACGACTACGGCCACCACGTAGGTTACCACTTTGTCCTTTGGAGTCGCTAGAACCAAGGGCAGTCCAATGTAAAGGATGTAGAGGCCATACAGCACTCCCAAGAAGGTGAGGCCGCTTAAGGGTGGAATTATGTCTAGTATCGCAATCAGAAACGCCGGAGTGAAAATGTAGGCTGCAAGCTTGAGACTCTTTATTTCGTCTACAGTAGAATTGAATGTCGGGGCTAGCATTCTGATGACGATCGCGATCACATACACCGCCGCTACATCGAGGATGTAGGTGAGCACTGCTCTGACGAAAGCATAGGCGATAAACGACCCGCCGAAAATGAAACGAGTGAACAGGCTGTAATACCACAGGTCTCCGATCAGCGTAGCGAAGAACGGGATCAGTGCGAGCACAGCAACATACTTGATCATGATATCATTCACAGTCGCGGGGTCACCTTGGTGCGCCGTGATGAATCCCGCCGGGTTCTTCACCAAGTCGATGGCCGAGTTTATCGTTCCCATAATGAAGTTACCGGGGGTTGACGCAGCGCCAGACCCGGATGGTGGTGAATTCGGTACGTCCCTGAAGGGGGCCTTCCTGACTCCTTTCATTGGCGAATATCTGGCAAGGTCTTCAACTTGAGTATTTATAGGTTGAAAGACCTTGGTTCCAAAGGCGAACTAGGCAGTCCGTGAAGTCTTTGAAAATCCATCTTTCTTGTTTCGGTCCGCTTTGCTCGCCCTAATTCCATTACAGGGACCTAATGTGGTACAGTGCCTGTGCCATTTGGCCGGCGGTCTGGAGTGTTGTTGTCAGGAGGAGGGCCGGTGCCTTTACCTGATACATCAACGGGCCGGGGGACCCCTTTTGCTCCTTTGCCTCCCTTGAAAACGAAATGTCTCAGCGCCCACACTACAACCAAGACTACTAGCACTATCATTACAATGATAATCCCGTAGACGAACTCCTCAGCGCTGAGCGTCACTGACAGAATAACGAAGTCCGCAGGTCCGGATGAAAAGGACCCTCCGGGGATTGGGAAATGAAGCCCGAATATTCCAATGTCCGCTTGAACATCATAGCTTCCGGCCGGAAGTTCGAACATAACAGTTTCCCCCGGCCGCACATCGGTAGAGCCGGCCAACATTCCACCTGAATACACGTTCACTCTCCCATACTGAATGATTCCGAACCAGCTGTCATCTGGGAGGCCGAAGAAGACGTCGAAGAAGCTGCGGCTAGGTGTTTCAGGCGGTGCGGGTCCCGTTGTGTGGTCCCACCCATCCCCAATGGTGACCGTCCCAATCGGGGCGGGCGTGGGGCAAGGTGTGGTAGTTGAGTTCGTGATTAGGGCCTCTGGGACCCAGCTCTGGATATACCCGACGAGCCTCTCAATCGCCGGAGAAGCCTGAGTTATGACATAAACGTTGTAGCTAGTCTCATGGAACTTTATTCCTGTTAGCGTCCAGGTGGTCACCACATCTGCCGCCCCGCTGACCGTTGTCGAAAGAGTCACAGCCTTGGGGGGCCTGACGCTCTTGATAGCGTCGATTATTCCCTGCGTCTGGTCGCTTGAGATGGGGCCCTGAATGCTCTGGCCGAACTGGCTTGGGATTGTCTTGCTGACTATTTGGGTCCCCGCGACGCATTCGAACTTGGCTAGGAAGTCGCTGTGAGGCTCCACCGGGTCTGAGCTCTGGTCCTGCTGAAGGAGGACTCCCCCGGTGAATGAGCTTACTGGAGGAGGACCCTTGAGCGGGCCGTTAACGGTGGTGTTTGGTGCTGGTGGGTTCGTTAATGTAAAGGCCCAGGCAGATGAGCCAGCAAACATTAGGATGAATAGTCCGGCCACCAAAGTTGCTTTCAGCCTGGTAGACCGGTGCCACGACGGTTCCTCCCTGGTTCGTTTTATATGCTTGTTCCGTGAAACCCCGCGTCAAACGTCGAGGGAGCCGCTTGGAGAGTCCCGGAAGTTCCAAAGCGAACAATCCCTGAGTGTGCCTAAGCTGATAAGGTATGCCGAGTGAGTAGCTGGAGGCGGGACCACGATTTCAGAACAGTTACGGCAGGAGCCCGTTTCAGAAGGGGCTTGGGGCGCTGGAAACCCAGGATTGAATGTGGTCCTGGGAGCGGAAGGTCCGCTTGGATGGGTTCTGGCCGAAAGACTCTCACGTGAGTCGAAGCAGGTCAGAGCCGTCTTCCTCGAGCGAGTAACTGGAGACTACGGACTTCCCCTAGCTCAAAAGGTAGTCATTGATGCACTAAAGGCAGGGAACGTCGTTGAGGCATGCAAAGGGGCAGGGATAATCTATGACTGCTACGAACCTAACCACGCTTCAAGAAAAGAAGTTTGGACCCAAGTCACGTCCAATGTTCTGTTGGCCTCAATCGAGGTCACTGCTCCACTCGTCTTTGCCAGCCACTTGCTGAATTCTGAATCGGAAAACGCGACCATGGAAGGTGATATTCTTAGAGCGCACCAGTCGAATCTCGTTCCGACGGTTGTCGCCAGGATCCCACAGCTCATCGGGATCCGAGTAGTTAACCCATTGTGGAAAGTAATCTATGATTCAGTCCTCTCAGGCAAGAAGGCGCATTGGGTGGGTGATTCCAAGGTGCCCCGGAGTTTTCTCGACGTGGAAGATGGAGCAGGCGCCATGGTTCTCCTTGGGGAGAATGCCCATTGCCGAGGGCGGGCCTGGAACCTCTCGGGAGAGGAGGCAATAACAGGGACTCAGTTCATCAAGATGGCCTTCAGGGCCGTGGGCCGCGAACCAAAGGTCGGGAGTTGGGGGCGAGGCGTTTTTTTGACTGGAGTGCTCTCTTCTGAAGCACGGGAGATGACGCGTATGCAGTACGACTACTATTCATCTTTCATTCTTGACGGAAAGGAGTTCGCAGAAACCTTTCCATCATTCAGCTTCGCAACCCCGGATGATTCCGTCTCGAGGGGGATCGCGTGGTACAGAGCACAGTTCAAAACCAAAAGTTAGTGAGCCTTGGCTGGACTTTCATGACATCGTTTCGAGTTCAAGGCGGGCGGGCCACATTATTCCGAGCTCTTGGAATGCTGACAAATTGATGCCGACTCCAACCTGAAGCAAGCGGATTCTGAAAGCTTCTTCTGTCATCGTATCCTCATCTCCATAGAGCCTGGCTGTCCTGTACTCTCTCCAAGCCCATCTCATGGCTTTCCAAGCTCTGCTGTCTCCCATGCTTTGCACGGGACAATGAGCCTCTAAAACAGGGAAAACGGGGGAGCCCCAAAGTGTTTGACTGTGTGCTAAACGTCCCGGCCTTGAATTATTCGCTGGGCAATTCCGCTCTCATGTCATCCGCTCTCTGAATTGCCTCGATGAGAGACTGGAACGGGGGTTCGACCTCATGAGGGACTTCAAGCATCTTGTCTGGATCGGCGAGGTTTTCCAATCCAGTGATTATGGATTTGGCGCTCTTGCCGAACATTTTTGCCGCCGCTTTTGCGAATCTCTTTGGTTGCGTTCTGTTCCTTCTCCCCATCCATCTTAGCAATACCTCAGACGGAGCGTCTCCGAACAGCACGGGAAGATTCGACTTGAGGATTTGTTGGAAAGGAATTCCACGATCTTCCATCGACTTCATCTTGGAGACGAAAGAGATCTCCCACGCTTTGGGAAAGCGCCGCCACTGGAACAACCAGACTAACATCTGGCCCTTATGGGCGAGCGCCCTGCCTGCAGATCTGAAGGCTCCGCTGACTCTCGGCCCCTGACGGAAAATCGGTCTTATTCCTTGTAACCCAAACCTCAAAGCAACCACGCCTCCCAGTATTAGGATTCTCAAGATTGGAAGTCCTTCCCGGAACAGTTTCTTCAACATGGGGCGTCCGTGCTGGACGAGCCACGAAGAGTCGTCGACCTCATATCTCCTCTTCAGGCTTAAAAACCCAGGCTTCCTCGCCTTCATCTGTCATACCTTCGTAGAAAGTGAGTTAAGGAAACAGGGCTTTTGGTCAAATGTTGCCTCGACTTACATTGAACCACGGCAAACTTTTGGGATTGACTCGTGGATGTCCATGACTTCATCAGAATTCAGAATCCGTCTTTGTGACTTAATTCCTATAGTCGTCTCGCACCCTCTGCGGGAATCGGCATAATCGGATAATTGGGACTGTCCAACCTGTCGTCTCCGGTGGACCAAGTTGAAGCTCTTCAAGGACTTTGCTTTCGGCGCAGCATACCTCGTCAGCGGCATCTACTCTCTCGGATTCAGCATGGTTCTGACCGGGGCCACTAGAGCCATAAGCGGGTCCACCGCATTCGTGGACGTCCCTGACGGACTCTTCCCCCTTGAGGTGATGCTTTTCACGCTGTTCGGCCTGGCCTTCTTGGGTGCGTCCTTCTATCACTTCCATGCAAGCGTGCGCCTAATGTCAAGGAAGCAGTCTCAATTCTGAAACTCGATGCTTCTTAGTTAAGTTCAGCTTGAATAGGCTTGTCTAGGTTGCCGTAGCAACGAATTGTACATAGGCCCCATTGCCGATGCTTACCGAACCGACAATCTGAGTACCGGAGGCAGCGTGGGCAGAGCCGGGCGTGGTACAGCCGATGCTAGCTGTGTTTCCAGCGTTTAGATTCCCTGAAAGGATCACTGCGGTGCTTAGATAATTATTCCCTCCGAATTTGACGTTGCAAACCCCTGTAATCCCAACGTTTGCGCTTCCAATATTCTGAAGACTGATCGTGCAGACCTCAGGCGTTCCGGAACAGGAAGATGTTCCAGCAGCGACCTGCGCAGTGCTAGTGAAAGTGCCAAAGAGGCCAAAGATGAATCCTGCAATCGCAGTTGTTGCGACAAGCGCAACAGCGACTAGGACAACGGTTGCCAAAACAGGCGAGATGCCCTTTCGATTCCTGCCAGTAAAGACTTTCATCTCTGGACCTGTGTTCTCAACTTTCGCTTATAATTTATGTGGACTTCCAGTATGGTTCTTGCGTCGAGATGTCGTTCCCAAAAAGATTAGGGATACTAGATCTTTGCATCGATTTTTCTATCTTCCTAAAAACGTAGAAAAGGGGAGGGCACAGCCGTCTTAGTCAGGCTGTGCGCCTGACGTGTTTACCATCTATGTGAAGTTGCGCTTAGGACCAGACACCTGAGAACGGGACTGAAGCTCCGTTGCTCATCGTGAATGAGCCGATAGCTTGTGATCCCGCTGTTTGAGCGGTTGCTGGTGGTGTGCAGATGTACGTTCCTGACGCGCTTGCCGGGACCGTCGCTGTGGTTGCCGGGACCGTTACTGCAAAGGTCACAACCCCTGCAGTATTTACCCCGCTGAGCCTCACAAAGCAGCCTGTTTCTGCGACGTTCGAGGTGCCTGTGTTGGTCAATTTGACCGTGCAGACACCTGTTCCCGCTGCGCAGGTTTGCACTTGGGCGCTAACCTGTGCCGAGCTCGTGAACGACCCGAAGAGGCCGAAGACGAATCCAGCGATGGCTATTGCTGCTATGAGTGTGATCGCTATCAGGATCACGGTTGCTAGGACCGGTGAGATTGCTTTTCTGTTCTTTGAGATTCTCAATGTCATCAACTATCCTGGTCTACGACCAGACACCTGAGAACGGGACTGAAGCTCCGTTGCTCATTGCGAATGTCCCGACTACTTGAGAGCCGGATGTTTGGGCAATTGCGCCTGCGGTGACATAACAGGCAGCTTGGGCATTGTTGCTTGCGGAAATGGTCACTGCCCCGGCCACATGTGCGCGCGTAGTCACAGTTCCAGACAGTGCTGACCCACCAGCGTTGATGGAACAGCTTGTTGCTGCGACGTTTGAAGTCCCAGAGTTGGTTAGAGTGATTAGGCATGTGTCGTTCCCCGCAGCGGCCTTACATGCGGTGACCTGTGCTGAGACCTGTGCCGAGCTCGTGAACGACCCGAAGAGGCCGAAGACGAATCCAGCGATGGCTATTGCTGCTATGAGTGTGATCGCTATCAGGATCACGGTTGCTAGTACAGGAGAGATGGCTTTTCTATTCTGCTTTCGAACTTTTTCGAAGTTCATCGTTAGGTTTTGGTCGGCAACTTTACTTATAAAAGGCGTATGGAGTTTCCGTCTAGTTTCTAGTCAAGTATTTCAATATCAAGATATGCCTTAAGGCAACAGAAGATGTCCCTTAAGGCAACAGTGGAGCATAAATAGAGATTGTAACTATTCGGCAAGAGATTCAGCTCAGAACTTGAAGCGGGTGTCAGTTGGTTGAAGGCCTCCCTGGAGGTCATCTCACCTCTGATAACACGGCGCTACGTACTGCCAGCGACTTGGGAACAATTCTCTTGAGTAAGGCAGCACAACCAGGTCGTATCCGACATTTAGCCGAACAGTCAGAATTTAGATTGTCAATCTTGACATGGCGCAACAGATTAAATGCACATGGCAAAATAGACCCAAGAGTTGGTTACCATTGTCGGCGTATCAAGGCCCAGGACCAGCGGTAGTTACGTTACAAAGTCCGGCAAGAGAGCCTACCGTGGAAACAGGAAGCATTGGTACGTTTATTTCTATGACGACGAAGGCCATTTCCGAAAGAAGCAAATCAGCCCGATTCAGGTGCCCTATTACGGCTCCTTGATTAGGAGAAGAAAGACGTACCTCTGCCAGAAATGCGGGACAAAGTTTCGCTCTATGCAGGATTCCTGCCCAAAGTGCGGAACGAGGGCCGCCAAAGTCAGAGAGAAGACCCCTGGATTTGGAAAGAATCCCAAAGCTCCTAAAGGCGACGTCAGCAGAATGACGGCTTAGAAATTACCGCAGGATCGTTGGACGGTGTATACTGTTTACTCGTCCATAATATATAACTAGTCTGGGCCGAAGAAATTTCAATCGTAAATGAGGCCCGCAACAAAACGTGATACACGACTAGAGTTCGTGTGTTTTGTGGGTTCCCGGGGATTCAAAGATTTTGAAAGTGACCGAGCCTGGTCCTTTTCACGGAAACTGGATGCTGACTACTTGCATTCAGTTCATAATGGCTATATGCGATGTTCGGAGTTTGGGGGCAGACTTTGAAGCTTAGTGTGAAGAAGCGAAGAGTCGCCACCAGCGAATTGATGGGGGCGCTAATCATGATCGCAATTACTCTCGTCGCGGGTGCCGCCGTCTTCGGTTGGGTCAACGGCCAGGCCGGTTCCAGCGAGAACGCTTACGGACAGAGCGCGGCGGCCAGCGCGAACTACCTAAGGGAACACTTCTCGCCCGTCACTAACTCGTTCACTGGGGTGGGTTCTGGCAATGCTTGCGCCAACGGCACGCCACCCAACCTTCAGTGCACTGGCGCGAGCTTTTGGCTATACAATAACGGGCAGCTCGGATTCACCCTTTCCACCATACAAATAAGGAACACAACGAAAATCCCCGCGAGCGCCGCTAATCCCAATCCGCTTAACATTCTGTTCTACAGTGCCTGTACCGTCAGCTCCTCTACCTGCGGCTTTGTAGCATACAATAAGGCCGGCACTTCAACAATTTGCTCGAATAATGCCGCGCTCCCAAGTCTGACGGGGTTCTACCAGAATATTGGAGGCACCAACACCGTTCCGACTGTCCTGGCACCAAGCAGCTTATCTTCTAACGCTTACCAGATAACAATGCCAACCGGTGCGACTTGCTCTGGAGGGGGCGCCCAGTATCTTTACGTTGGAATAGGGTACACGATTACCCTAACAGGCCTCTACGGCAACGTTGTCCAGTTCCAAGTCACCGTCAATGGATGAGCGGGCGATGAAGTAATTGCGCTTGTCCCGAAAAAGGAAGGGTATTTCGGGGGTTTTCGTGGCCCTGATCATATTCGCCCTGCTCTTCACAGTCGGAGCCAACTACTTCGTCTTCGTGAACACGGCCAACATGAGTACGTATCAAGCCAATGGTGCAAGGCAGGACTCGCTCCTGCAGGGACGACAGGAGAAGCTATCAATTGGCGTGACCTTATCAGGAGCGTCAACTCTCGTTGTCTCCGTAAGCAACTTAGGTGGGGTTACAACCTCCATCGCCTCCATCTATCTCACTGACGCAAAAGGAAAGACAATCAATCCGCCCGGGGTCATGGGCCAAACATCCACGAACTTTTCGGCCGCCCAATGGCCCTTGACGTTGAACGTCGGAGCCAAGTCTTCGGCCATCTCTGGATGCGTGGCTGGCAAACCTGGCTGCAACATCGCCCTCACCGCTTACAGCTATGTATCCGGGAATCTTTTCGTCAAGGTCGTGACGGGGAGGGGAAACACCTTCTCTACCCCGTATCCTCCCATCGTCTCCACAAGCACCGGGAGCAATGCGCTCGTCGTGACGATGAACGCCTATCCTACACCGCCCTTGACCCAGGTATTCACGTGCACTGGTTGCATCACCCTCCTGGTGACAGTTTACAATTATGCCAACGCTCCTGTATCCAGCGTTGCGCTAAGTCCCAGCCCTCCTAATGCCCAGTTGACAGGCACGGCAAACGTAAATGGAGGAACCTGTGGTCTGGCAACGCCGAGTTCCACAATACCTGCCTATTCGGGTTCAGGCGCCGCCCCCTCGATTACTTTCACCTGCACCTGGAACGCACAAACAGGAGCCGTCGGCGGCTTTGCATCGTTCTCGGGCTACGCGCTAGGGACCCTGAGCGGCGTTCTGATATCTTCTGCTCTCTCTGTTTCGAACATAATTCAGATCGGGGGGTCTTCCAACGTAACCACGCAGGGCGCCTTCTCTGTCAACTTCTTCTTCTTCAAATCCTCTTCATGTCAAAATGCCCCCTCTGGCCCAGTTGGGTCCTATTCGTACGCTTCCCACTGCACCACCTCCCCCAATCCCATGCCCCCTCTCAGCCTTGGTAACCTCCCTGGCTCCGCGTCCATAAGTGCTGGTAGCAACTACTACGTGGCCTTCTACGTTCAGATCACGAACAATTATCCCGCGACCTTGGAAATCCTTCCCTACACCTTCCTTCAGCTGGACGCTTCACATCCTCCCCCTGTTGTAGGCAACGAGTCGGACTTCTGGCTCGCCGGCGATGTGCCAACTTACAACAGCACACTGCACTACTATCCCAACTACTGCTTCGGCGCCGGTTGCGCAGCCAACAAACTCCCCGCTCTGGCGGCTTACACGGGCAACGAGGTGACCTGCGCGTCAACCCCGACGAATTGCATCGAAGTAGGTAATGGAAAGTCCATTACGCTCACACTGGCAGCCTGCGGCTTCGGGGCCACCAACTGGGACTGGGGAGGCACTCAGTACGCGAAAAACTTCGACAAGAGCACCGGCTGCACCAGTTCCGCGCCGGCGTTTTCCAGCCTAGGTTCAGCGACCATCTTAACTCTCGTGATCAGTTTCCTCTTCAATAATAAAATCTACACTCAGGCAATACAGTTCCAGGGCCTTGCGGTGATCCCCTAGGAGAATGGTTGAGAAAAAGTTGAGTCTTGATTTCATCTTGAGAGGCAGACGGAACCGAAAGAATCGGCGGGGCATCGCGGCAGTTCTCGCCGCCCTGATACTCTTTGCGATGGTCTTCACTACCGGATTTGGCTACCTCCTCTTTGTGAATCAGGGAACTCAGACGATAAACCAGGCAAACGCCGGGAGGCAGAATGCCTTGTTGCAGGCGAGCCAGGAGGCACTGCTATCGAAGGTGGTACTGATCGGGGGGAACACACTAGTGTTGTCTGTCAACAACACCGGTGGGACTCCTATTACCATCAACATGATTTACATCGCTGATAGCACAGGGAAGATGATCACACCGCCCGGCTTCATTGGCAAATCTGGCGGGAGCAACGCTACGGCCAACTGGCCAATCTCGTTGCCGGTCGGCCAGTCGACGAAGACGCTTGGGGGATGCGTTGCAGGGAAGACTGGTTGCAACATCCAACTCACCTACACCTATTCGGGAACCCCAGTTACAGTCGAGATTATCACTACGAACGGCAACACATTCGCCGCACCATATCCTCCCGCCAACACATTCGTGCCAAACAACGGAAATGTGCTGGTTGTCAACATGGTCGCCACGCCTACGCAGACTCTGACTTGCACCGGCTGTATCACTGTCAACGTAACGGTGTACAACTATGCCTCTTTGCCTGTCACCGGCGTCACGCTAAGTCCTCTCCCTCCCACAGCGCAGGTTTCAGGCACCGCGACCGTCACTGGGGGCAGCTGCGGCGCTGCTACGCCGAGCGCAACCATCGGAGGTTACTCTGGCTCGGGCAACGCAAAGTCCATTTTCTTCCTATGTACGTACAGCGCCTCGACAGGGTCGACCGGAGGAATCGCAACTTTCTCCACCAGCGCCACAGGGTCTCTGAGCGGCTCTGGCGTAAGCTCCGCCGTCGCGTTGTCGAATGGTGTTCAAATCGGTGGAAATTCCAACGTCCCAACCCAGGGCGCCTTCGCGGCGAACTACTTCTTCCTGAAGTACAGCGCATGCACGAATGCCCCGACAGGTCCACTGGGGTCATACAAGTACACCTCCCCATGCACGACAAATCCTGCGAGCATGCCCCCTGCAACTCTCAGCGCGCTGCCCAGCGGAAACTTCATCAGCAGCATAGCAAACTACTACGTCACATACTATGTTCAGGTCACCAACAACTTCAACGCGACTCTGCCTATCCTTGACTACAGCTATCTTTTCATGGACCCCGGAATATCGACCGAGGCATATAGCTTCCTCATAGGAACTGCGACCAACCCGCAGGTTCCATATTTCCCGGACTACTGTACAGGTGGTGGCGGCAGTCCGCCTTGCAACGGGGCCAATGATCTACCAGTTTTCACTCCCTATACCGCGACCGCAGCTACCTGCGCCGAGTCGCCGCCGAGCTATAATCCACCGCCTCCGACTACGTGCATAGACGTGGCCCCAGGGCAGACAGTGACACTTGCATTCGCATCCTGCGGCTACGGCGCCTCCAACTGGGTATGGGGAGGGACCCCCTACGCGCAGATGCTCGACAACTCCGCAGGATGCATCACGACCCCCCCTGGTTTCCAGAACAGTGTGCCCGAAGGACAGACGTTTGCAATCGTCCTATCTTACCTGTACAAGAACGTGGTCTACAACCAGGTGATGCCTTTCGAAGGGCAGACAATCACGAATCAGAGGACTACCACCACAACTTTGTCATGCGTACCATCGCCTGACCCGGTCAACGCTCCGTCCACCTGTACGGCCACAGTCACGGACATCTCAGCCGGGACTGCCGTAACACCCACCGGCACCGTGTCGTTCTCGCAGAGTCCTGGCTCGGGCGGGGTTTTCGCGAGCGGGGGAATCTGCACCCTCAGCGGCGGCGGTGCCGTTGCGACCTGTACGATAGCCTACACGCCTTCGCTTGGGCAGGAAATCACCGACACTTTGACTGCCACATATCCGGGAGACTCAAACCACGGTTCGAGTACGGGCCAGACGACATTGACAGCTACCAAGCGGACAACATCGACTGCGATTGTCTGCAATCCATCGTCCGCGCCACCCAACACTCCGACCAGTTGCGCAGTGACGGTAACGGACACTTCAGCTGGGACTACGGTCACACCGACAGGAGTGATCACTTTCACTCAGAGCCCGGCAGCTTCTGGCACTTTCACTCCGGCGGCTAGCTGCACCCTTTCCGGCGGGACCTGCTCTGTCACCTACACGCCAAATAGTGGATTCCTGGGCATAGTGACTATCACAGCCACCTACGGCGGTGACACGGACCACTCCGGCAGCTCGAACTCGCAAGGGGTGACCTGGGCCAACAAGAAAACGACCACGACCACAGTCTCTTGCTCCCCCACGAGCTTCGGCATCGGTTCCAGCTCCACGTGCACGGCCACCCTGGCTGGCTTCACCGCACCTGTAACAGGCGAAACGATGACCTTCTCACAAACCGGAGGAACAGGGAGCGTCACCTTCGTCTCCAACACTTGCGCCCTCTCGGCAGGTGGGACCTGCTCGGTAACGATCAACGGCCAGACTGCAGGCACAGCCACGATCCAAGCGTCGTACCCCGGTGATGCCCAGAACTTGGCGAGCTCTGGGTCGCAAACTGTCACCGTCACCAGTAAGCACCCGGCAGTCCTCGTACAGACGGTTACATTATGCGTCAACCCTGCAGTGATAACCTGTATGGGCACGTTGACAGTCACCTCTGGAGACGTAATGGTGGTCGCTGTTGGAACCGAGTTCGGAGACGTCCCGTGCGTAACAGTGTCAAGCATCACCGGGCAGAGGGGCGATGCGTCTTACACGCCCGTACCTGGAGGCAGCGCTTCGGCGTTGTACAATGGAGCGATTCCTGGCTGCGCCTACAGCGCCATTTACTATGCGACGCTGACCTCAAGCGGTTCAGACCAGATTACTGTGACGCTCTCTGAAATCCCAGACCGTGGGGTCGTGGTTGTCTACGAGGTCAGTAGTGTCCTCACTCCGCCGAGCGGGGTTGCAGGCACGTGCGTTAGCGGGTCCTGCTCAACAACGATAGCGACGTCCTCTTCCCTTTCATACGCGGCCAACAGCTTCCTGGTCACATCTGGGGCGGCCTGTTCAAGCAGCGGAGGAACTGCACGCACCATAAGCGCCGGACCGTTTGGGACCGGGGACTACGGGCCCGGCCAGGTCGAATACGTGGGTCACCAGATACCAGGCAGTTCCGGCAGCCAGAACTTCCAGATGACAGGCTCAGGTAGCTCCGCTTGCTGGAGCGTCGTTGGCGCACAGTTTGTCGACCCACCCCCTCCGCCTGGATGGGGGACGGTTACGCCCTCTCAGGCCGACTCGATGGCCCTCCCATGGGGCTCCGACCTGCTCAACATCAACCCCTCGTTGGTAGCCGACTCAGTCATTGTCGCAGCGTTCGTCCTCGCGGCCCTCGCCCAGGAGCTCCTACTCCCGTCCGGACCGAGTTCTCGAAGGCCTGAAGAGGAGAATGAGCGGAGTTGACAGCAACAAGATGATAATCGCCAACATCAACAGCCGTCGGCGACGGAAGGCCGTAGCGAGCGTCCTCGCAACAGTGATCATGCTCGGGATCGTCTTCGCTGGTGGGGTCGGTTTCTTGCTTTTTGTCAACCAGAATGCCTTGACCCAATTCCAGGCGAGCGCTGCACGGCAGGCCGCGATGCAGCAGGCTACGCTTGAGAAACTCACAATGGGAGTCAAACTCTCTACAACCGCCCCGGACTTCTGGGGCCAGACGGGCGACCTGGTTCTGACAGTCAACAACACCGGCGGGGCAACAGCGACCCTCCAAGACGTCTACGTAACGAGCATTGCCAACGGCCAACTCATCTCCAACTCACAGGTACCGCCGCCGTCGCACTACCTGAGCGTGAAAGGTACTCTGGGTCAGATGGGTGACCTGAATATCACGCTGCCTCTCTCGGTAACAATGGGCGCGTCTACGAGGACAATGACCGGGTGCATAGCAGGGAAAACTGGTTGCGACATCGCCATCAGCAAGACCTCATTTCCGTATCCTGGAGGGGCCGTCCTTGTTAGCGTACTAACATCGGCGGGCAACGTCTTTTCAGTCCAGTACCCAGTCGTCGCAGCCGGGACCGCCATTACCGCAAGCAGCTCCCTGGTCGTCAAGCTAGCCGCCTCTCCACCTCAGACTCTCTCCTGCAGCAATTGCGTGACTGTCGTTGTTACAGCTTACAATTACGCCTCCTCACCAATCACGGGCGTCGCGCTGAGTCCTGTGCCACCCACGGCCGGGGTGACTGGGACGGCAAGTGTCACGAACGGAGGCCCGCCGGTATGCGGCGCGGCTTCGCCTAGTTCTACAATTCCGGCATATTCAGGCTCGGGGACCGCTCCCTCTATCACAATCACCTGCACTTACAACGCAAATACTGGGGCTGTAGGCGGCTTCGCGTCCTTCACCGGAGCTGCGACCGGCACTCTCGGCGGGGTCGGTATCTCTTCGGCCCAGCAGGTCTCGAATACGATCCAAATCGGAGGCAGTGTCAACGTCCTGAACCAGGGACCATTTTCGGCGAACTCGTTCTTTTTCAAGGACAGCTTTTGCCTTCAGAGCAAGGGCAGGTACTACACTTCACCTTGCGTACAGACTCCCTCCACCCTTACAATCCCCAACCTTCCCAACGCCAACCCCCAGAACGGGAGCGCTGACTACTACGTCGCCTACTATGTCCAGGTAACCAACAACTTCAACACTACACTGGCCGTCCTGCAATATTCATACTTCCAGACCGACCCTACACTGGGTGGAGAGTCGAACTTCTACCTCGTCGGGCCTCCTTCATCCTACAGCACTGCGAACTGCGCCAGTCAGACCAGCTGCTACTTTCCAGACTATACGAAGCCCACCCCTGTGCTCCAGGCCTATGGCGGAGATGCCATAACCTGTGCTGAGACTCCTCCCAGCTACAGTCCTCCAAGCTCGGCGAACTGCATCGACATCGCCCCAGGCCAGACGGTAACGCTTACTTTCGCAGCCTGTCGTATGGGCTCGTCAGACTGGGACTGGGGAGACAGCCAGTACGGTCGGGCATTTGACAACCCGGTCGGCTGTAGCCCACAGGCGCCACCGAACTACCAGACCCCCGAGTCAACCTACCTCAGCATAATTCTATCCTTCATGTACAAAGGCCAGGTCTATGACCAACAGATCCCATTCCAGGGAGCGACAATCCTCGGGGCGAAGACTGGGGGACTGCAAGCCTGTAACATTGGAAGTTTCTGCGGCAATGTATTCTACACCCAGTTCACGGGCACAGTAGGATACTTTGACTTCGTATACACTCCGTCAACTGCAACCTTCTCTATCCCTAACAAGCCGGTAGTGATAAACAGCAATCTCCCTCACGGCTCAGACGGTGTTGTCTTCAATCCTCAGGATCACAAGATTCTTACCGGAACGAACGCGCCGTATAACGGGTTCAACGAGGTAGACCCGAACACTGGAGTGGCCACAACGTATCCATCCACCGTGCCTGCATACAACCTGATGGTTGACTCAACCGGGACGACCCTTTGGATGGACGGGGACGCATGCCCCGGTTGCAACTCTCTCTCGTATGCTTCGCTGGTTGGAGGATTCGGACCACCTGCTACCCTAACCTTGTCGGGCGACGATGTCAACCTCAATACAATAATTTTTGTGGACCCCACACACGTCTATTACATGGCGGAGCTGGGGCCACGCTTCCAAGGCCAAACGGGTCACGTGGGCATGCTTAATCCGACAACCGGAGTGACGACTTGCTTCAAGACTGGAGGGTCCTGCACCACCTTCAATGGCGTGCATGGCGGCGTTTACGACCCGTTTACGAAGGACCTGATTGTCTTCGGTTATAATGAGATAAACCAGATCAACCCCAGTACCGGTGCCCTCATTGCCAGTGAGACTGTAGCTGCTTTGAACCCTAGCGGCGGGAATTTCGACCAGGGGGCGGTGGATGGCTTCGGCCACTTGTTCATCTCTTGGGCCTCCGGCAGTGGCGACATATATTTCGAGGACTACTCGGGTGGAACCATTGGCACGGCCAATTTCAACGTAATTACGAACGGGGGTCCGAACACTTGCGCCGGCGTTTGCACTGGGTTTGTGAGCGGCAACGCCTTCAACAGCGTCGACGACCTCGCTCCAATAGTCGGGCCGGGTTCACAAGGGTAGTCACGTTGCTTAGTTCGACAGGGCCACCAATTAGCCAAGTATCCAGAACTAGATTACAATATGGATTATCTAAACAGATTGTCGATTGGGAATTATGGTTTTCGCTCCATAATGGCTATATATCTTCCAGAATAATTCTGAAAAGGAATCTCTTGCTGCCAGGGCTAATCGAAACTAGGCCCGCGATGGGCAACGAAATTTTGAACTCGATAGAAATCGATCAGGGCTACACAAAAGTTATGAAGTCTGAACTATCAAACGGAGGACAGAAATAAATGTCTGAAGACGAACACAAGGAGTCAAGATTCAAGAAGCTGTTTCGCAGGGATGAGGCTAAGGAAAACGAAAAGCTAGAGGCCGCTTTTGAAAAGGCGAACCTGAAGTCGGCTCCTTCAGATGATATGACCGCCCAGGCAGCTCCTATGCCGCAGAGAGCATCGCAGCCTCCGAGTCCGCGCCCAAAGGCAATGCCACCCTCGATGTCGTCTGCACCTGAACAGACTGCAGGTGCGACCGCCCCTTCAACGGCCGCTCCGAAGTCGGCTGCAGGTGCAACTCCGGCTGCGTTCTCCGCAGCCTCTCAGAGGGCAGCTAACAAGCCTGGAACGACTACCTCAGGTCAGAGACAGCAAACCGTCCAGACACAGAAGCCGAAAACAGGACCTATGCCAAAGCCCGGTCAGAAACCTCCTGAACCCATCCTTTCGCAGGAGGAAGAGGACGCGCTCCTGGCAAAACGATTCAAGTTCCTGAAAAATGTAAAGGTAAGGCTCCCGTTCACAGGAACCCAGATTCCTCCATCGTGGAAGGTCCTTGAAAGATATCCGGTAAACAGCCCGTTTGCGTACGCAGTGATTGCTCAGAGCCCGCTCCTTACCAGACGCTATTACTTGGACGAGGTCCCCCTTACAAAGACAGAGGCTGCAATCTACTCTTACCTTCTGGACGCTCTGGAGGCCGAACTCACGGTTCCCAGGGAGCAGGTAAACCCGAGGCAATACTTCGCGGACCAGGCTCGGAAGATACTCCTCAAGTACAACATTCGGGTTCCCGCGGCTTCCTGGTCGAAGATCATCTACTTCGCCGAGCGGGACCTCGTGGGGTTCGGCGTTCTCGATGGCATGATGCGCGACCCTAACATCGAGGACCTTTCGATCGACGCGCTAGCCAAGCCGATGTTCGTCTACCACAAGGGGTACGAGAGCTTGGAGACTAACATCACAATATCCGACGAGGAGCAGATGGACAATCTGATCACCAGGCTTTCCCACATGGCCGGAAAGCATGTTTCGACTGCTTTCCCCATCGTGCAGGGAACCCTACCCGGAAGACACAGGCTCGTAGCCACATTCAGACGCGAAGTCTCGCCTCAGGGGAGTTCTGCGACTATCAGGAAGTTCAGGGAGGACCCACTCACGATCATCGACATGCTGAACTTGAACCTGATGGACTACAAGATAGCAGCCTATACTTGGTACCTGATGCAGAACAGGGCAACTGCAATTGTGGTCGGGGCAACGGGTGCAGGAAAGACGACCTTGCTCAACGCTTTGGTGACTCTAACCAGGCTCAACACAAAGCTGGTCACCATAGAAGAGGTCCAGGAAATCAACATCCCCCACCTTAACTGGACTTCACTTGTTTCAAGAGAGAGCTATGCCGCGACTGAAGAAAAGGCCGGAGAGGTCGGCCTGTTCGACCTCGTAAAGGCCGCCATGAGAATGAGGCCAGACATCCTCTGTGTCGGGGAGGTTAGAGGTGAAGAGGCTTACGTCCTATTCCAGGCAATCAGCACAGGTCACGGCGGACTTTGCACTTTGCACGCAGACGACTCGGCTTCGGCCTTGCAGAGGCTGATTTCCGAACCGATGAACGTTCCGAAAGCTTTTCTCCCATTCCTCGACCTTGTTTTCGTTGTTCGAAGGATCGCGGTTCCCGCCCCAGGCGGAGGCTTCAGGGCCGTCCGACGCGTTGTCGCCCTTGACGAGGTGGTCGGGCCGGAGGAAGTCTCTAGGTCATTCCGATGGGACCCTAGAACTGACACATTCAAGGGAACATACGACAAGAGCCCCAAGCTAGAAAAGATCGCGAGAGACAACGGCATCACAATGGACGAGATCATGAGGGAAATCGACCGGCGGGCCCTTATTCTCAGATGGATCCAGCAGAAGGGGATCAGGAACTTCAAGGAACTGTCCCCCATCCTGGAGCTATACGTCTCGAGGCCAGAAGAGGTGTTCAAGACAGCATCCAGCGAACTTGAGGCCAAGGGAATAGCCGTCGCCGAGATCCTCGGAGAGTACAAACCCGGCGGTCCTTCTCAGTGAGCTTCCGGATTCGCCTCACCAGAGGGGCCCAAAAGCAGAAGACGAAGCTCACAGCCTTTGATAGCTTTACGCGGCTTGCGTTCAGAATCTTCGCGGCTCCGTCGACGGGCCTGACGCGGAACATTCCCCTTTTGAGGGACAGCATCCTCAGGTCCAACCTCAGGATCACGCCGGAAGGGCTGGTCTCGGTCGCGCTCTTCGCCACTGTGATTTCCGCCATCTTCGCGGTCATTGGAATATACATCGGCTTCGGGGTCTACCACATTCCGTATTTCCTCGCTTTCATAGCGGCAGTCCCTCTGGTGTTCACACTCGTGATCAACTCGCCCAAGCTCAGCTCTTCAGGCAGGGCGGCAGCGATGGACATTGAGCTTCCTTTCGTCGTTGGCTACATTTCGGTCTTGGCCGGCGGAGGCGTCTCGCCCCTCGCCACCCTCAGGCGTATTGCGAGCATGAATCTCTTCCCAGCTTCAGCCAAGGAGGCGAAGCGCATTCTTGTCGAAGTCGACGTCTTCGGACAGGACCCGATTACGGCAATAGAACGGGTCGCCAGGTGGAACCCCAGCAGGGTTTTCTCCGAATTCCTTTACGGGTACACTGCGATCCTGAAGAGCGGCGGGAACTTCATGGCGTATGTTCAATCCAAGCTTCGGGACATAATGGAGAGCAAGGCGGCGGCAGTCAAAAGGTCAGCAGACACCACGGGAACCATGGCCGAAGCCTACCTCACAGTCACTGTGATCCTCGGAATGGTCCTCTACACGCTTTACATGGTGCAAACCCTAGTCAGCGGGAACCTCGCTGGTCTGACGAACCTATACTTCTTCGCGTTCATCATAGTCCCGCTCATTTCGGTCGCTTTCATATGGCTCATCGACTCGATCCAGCCAAAGTGGCCCTACGTCGACTACAGGCCCTACAGATACTTCCTCTATACCATTCCAGCGGCAGCGATCTTCTGGTTCCTCCCCCTTGGCTTGCACCTTTACCTGAAGACTTCGATTACTCTAATCATGGGGATGTCGGTCCCCGCGTTCCAGGCGATGAGGTTCTCGAGGGAAAGAAGGGGCTTGGAAAGAGTACTTCCCGAGTTCATCCGAGACGTCGCCGAGGGCAGGAAGACCGGCCTTTCGCCAGAGGTCGCCATCGAGAGGCTTGGATCGAGGCATTACGGTGTGCTATCCCCTCACGTCAAGAAGATGGGCGCCCAACTGTCCTGGGGTGTCTCTCTTTCGAAGGTGGTCGCCACGTTCACCGCATCGATCGGGAGCTGGATCACGAGGGCAATCGGCGTCTTGCTCATAGAGGTCGTCGACGTCGGCGGGGGGACGATTAGGAGCTTCTCCGACATGGCTGACTTCACCAGGAACATCAATGAGATGGAAGGGGAAAGGCGAGCCGCACTCAGGCCCTTCGTCTACATTACCTACATCGCGGGAATAATGGTCATAGTAACAACGTTCATCCTGGTCTACCTGCTTTCCGCGCCTGCCCTCTCTGGAATCGGGACCTCGACCCTTCCGCACGTAGACCCCAACACAATCGACCTTCTTTTGACCACGGCCGTCTTTGACTCCTTCGTAATCGGCATAGTCGCGGGCAAGATGGGGGAGAGCGGAGTCCCGGACGGGTTCAAGCACTCCATAGCATTGGTTGTTGCCAGCCTGATTGCCATATACATGGCCAGATTTTTCATCAGCATTCCAGTATAGCGGGCTCGACGGGAGCAATAATTATAAGGAATTTTTTGGGGTGATGGCTAATCGTGTCCAACGAGGAGTTCACTGGCGAAAATTTTGAGGCACTCGGCCCAAGCTACGGTCGCCACTTTGGGAAACCTGGATATGGGATCGACGACCCGCGTACACTCATAGAACTTGGGGTCGCCGGAATTCTTTCGGTAGCAGTTGGCATCATAGTCTCGTCTTACACCGCGACCTCCAACCCTCGTGCTGCAGCGACCGCCCTGCTTGTTGGGCCTGGCGTAGGGTTCCTGATTCTGGTGGTCGTTACAGCCCTCTATTGGAGCAGCAGGCTCGGCAAGGTCAGAGAGATGACAAAGATCGTCAACGCCATTCCCTGGGGAGGGGGAGAAGTCGTCCTCGACCTCGGTTGCGGGAGAGGCCTGGCGATGATTCTCGCCGCGAGACGACTGGAAAGCGGTTATGCCCTGGGTGTGGACACTTGGTCGAAAGCCCATATCTACGGAAACGACCCTCATTCCATTCTGGCCAACGCGTTACGCGAGAAAGTCGACTCCAAGGTTGAAGCAGTCAAAGGGTTGTCAACCAAGCTTCCCCTCGCCGATTCCTCAGTCGACACAATCCTGTCAGGCGTCGCCCTCCATCGCCTAGCTCCGAGGCGGCACAGGGAGGCACTCTTTGCTGAGATTGCCAGGGTTCTCAAGCAGGGGGGGAGGATTGGAATCCTCGACGCAGGGAATGGCCATGAGTATTCTGCATTGTTGGACAGAGTCGGCCTCAGGGACATCGAGATGCACAGACTTAGGTTCTCCAGCTTCCCTCCCTTCCACGTCGTCCTAGCGAGGAAGCCCTACGGGGATTGAGTATGGTCAGAAAACCCATGAATTCTCTTAAGAATACCTCCTCACATGCTACAGCGTCTATGGAGCCAGTAGCCTAGTTTGTTCAGGGGCAAGAAGAAGGAGGAACCAGTTAAGGAAGATGTCTTCGACGTTGACTTGGAGCATGGAGCAGTAACAAGAAAGGTAGACGGATCCAGGGTCATGATGATGGGCTCCCACGGATGGGCCACCATAGAGAGAGAGCTCGAGTCCACTTTCGTAACTGGGGCTGCCGTGATAATGCAGAGGGTGGGTTACAGCTACGGTCGGGCCATGGGGAGGGCGGCGAGGAACCAGCAGTTGCCCCCCGAACAGACGTTCGAACAGATGCAAGAATTGGCTCGAGAGTCCGGCTGGGGGCAGTTCACGCTTAGCAGCGGGGACCTCTTCGGAGGCATGGCGCGGATAACCGTTAGAGACTGTTTCTTCTGCTTACATGCAAGGGAGTCGACGGAACGGGTCTGCTTCGTCCTCGCTGGCCTCGTTGGCGGCATCGCAGATGAGCTAATCGGATCAACACACAGGGTAACTGAGGAGAGGTGCATCGCAAAGGGGGACGCTGTGTGCGAAGTACTGGTTGAGAGAGTCGGGTAGGCCCTGCCCTTGGGTTATCCGTAAGAGACGAATGCACGGCTAGAAGTCTTGTGGAACGCCTAGAACGCTTAACCTTCTTTCCAACGGTGGAAGTGTTGAACTTGAACGAACGAAGACGGAGAGACTCGAACCAGATAAAGTACGAGATACTGATGTCAGCCCTGCCAGGCGGACGGAAGACTCACATAATGTACGAATCTGGACTTAACCTGAAGCAGCTTAACACTTACCTCCAAGAGCTCCTAATGAACGGGGCCCTGGAGTTCAGGCACCAGGAGAAGAGATACTTCACCACTGAGAAAGGAAGGTCCTTCGCAAGAGCCTTCGACCACTACAGAGAGACGATTGACCAGCTAGGAAAGCAAGAAGTCGCCCTGGCCCAGTTTTTCCCTACAAGCCCAGCGAAACGGACGATCGTCGCTCAGTAGGTTAAGTTCTTCTCTACCAGGGCGAAACTGACACTCGTGGCCCAGTAATAGTTGCCCCCTCCACCATATGAGTCAGTTCCTTCGTCGACTCGAGGCTTATCGTCCCGTTGAGACTGTTCTTGAGCCCTTCGTAGAGTCTGAGGATCTGCTTGCCCTTCGTGGTTAGCCTGTAGGTGCTTCTCTTTCCCCCTTCCTGCTCCTCTTTGTCAAGCATCCCACTCCCCGTGAGGAAGTCAAGATAGGAAGAGAGAACCTTCCAGCTCATGTTGGCCTTGTAGAGGATGTGGGTAGGCTTCGTTGGGCCTCCTGAAACGACTGCAAGAATATCGCAGACCATTTCCATTGGAGACCGTCTGATCTGGCCAGCCGCGTCGGCGGCCATCCCAAACCCGCTTCCTTGTGTTCTGCTCACGGGCTAGATTTTGCATGGAGGCAATATAAGGTTTTACGTGCATATTCCAAATACTGAGCGGAAAGCTCGACCAATCGTCAGACAAAAGGGGCTATATCGCGTCTCACGGGCTCTTCTTTAGCAGATTTGGCATGGGCGACGGCACTTTTAAGGCTACGGCGACAAGGTAGAGAGTGCTGTACACCCGCTCATAGATGGTCACCAGGACCGGGGGGGGCTTTGTCTCATCGTGGGCGGTTATCCCATCCTTGATCTCGTCCTTGGTCCCCTTCAGAGTGGCATTCCCGGCCACCTTGAGCCTTGCCGCCTGGGGCTGGGAGGAAAGCTCGAGGCTGAATGCGAGAATCAATGCGTCCGAGGTCCTGTCCCTCTCGGAGAGGGATACGTTCAGACTGTAGTTCGACACCATGTTTTCGTTGGCTTTTTCAGAAAGACGCACGCCGTCCACGCTCTCCAGGAGGACGGAAATTTCGAGCACAGCCTGCCTCTCATTGCCCATAACTTAACCTTTCAGGGGCTGGAATCGAAATTAGGTCGCGGTTTCTGCTTAGGCTGTTGGATTTCTTCGAGAATCAGACCGTAGCGTAGTCTCCCTTGAAAGAATAGATCTCCGGCCTAGGCTCGGTCGTGTCGACCACCAGCCTCTCGGGGATTCCGCCTCTCAGGTATAGAAGGAATGAAGCATCGCCGGGGATTGGCAGGGCCTCGACGCTGTCGAAGTTTCTCAGGACCTCTTCGGTCTTTGCTATTCTGGGTTTCATTTCCGTCACAATCTGAAATGTAACCTCCATCCCCCCCTTCTCGGGCTCTTCCACGTTCACGAAGATGGCCCCTACCTTCGCCCATCCCTTCGACATGATGACCTCCATTCCCCGCTGCCCCTCGTTCCTGAGCAGTGAACCGATGACGTTGGATGACCTGTCAAAGTCCCTCTGGTACCTTTCAAGCTGGTCTTTCAGGTACTTTCTTACGTCTGCAAGGGAGTAGAACCTGACGACTCCGGTGTATAGAAACGAGCCTGTATCCTGAATCACGTCTCGGGTTCTCTCTCGGTTAGCGTATTAACCGTTATGGAGCCCGACCTCTTCTAACTTGTCCGCAGGTAGAACGAGGCCAGGTTGAAGGAGTTCGAGCCCACCACGGCGACGTAGAAGACATCGGCTGCGGCCAGGGCGATGAGCGCGCTCACCTTTACGACTCTTAGCGACATTGTCTTTCCCTCGGCTGGGAGAAGGGTCGCATAGATGAGCGGGATGGCCGGGATGTACTTCAGGGTCAGCGCCAACATGAAACCGGGGAAGTCCAGGCGAAAGAGGCTGGACGCGATGGGGTTCAGCTCGACGAAGGTCGGCCCCGCGTTGATGGCCAGCAGGGTTGTGGCGGCGTCGAAGAAGTTCAGAGAAATGAAGATGGAGAGCAGGATTAGGAGTTTCTTGTTTACGCTCGGGAGGTCAAACGACATCAGGAATTTGGTCTCTCGCAGCCTTGCTTCTGCGAACCTTTCCTTCATCCTCGACCTGGATTTCTCGAACAAACCTAATCAACACTTAAGATTACCTAAGATAAGGAAATTGTCCGCGGCCAGGATCAAGAGGAGATTGCTGCGATGTCCTGCTTATCCCCGAAACTTCCTCTGAATGCGAAGGAATCCCTGGAATTCCTGGTCGGGACCGGGATTTCTGGCTTCTCCTGGGCCTTCTGCTCCTCTGGGCGGGTCGGGAGTACTTCGTCATCCTCTTCGACAGGAGAATCGTCTTTCTTTGTCTGCTTGAAGGTAGCTTGGGCCTTCTTGAGCTCCTTCAGGACCCTCTCCATCGACCTCACCTTCGTGCTCTCAGACTTCCTCTTCTCGGAGAGTAGTCTCTGGAGCTCGGGGGTACACTCCTGGATTATCGAGATTATGACGTCAGAGGGCAGGGTGTACAGAGGCCTCGAGGACATTCCACCGTTCATGTTGAAGACAACCACTACCCCTTCCGACACGAGGTAGGCTGACCTGCACGGCTGACCGAGGGCCTCGGGACGTATTGGGATCGTTGTGTCGACCTCGAACTGCAAGGTCTTCATCATCTCAGAGAGCTTCTGCCCGTAGCTCTTCTGCTTCTCGTACAGCTCACCGAGCATTATGTATTCGCCTTGAATTTCTCGGAGGCTGTCAGTAAAACCGGTCGCGCCGCCGTCCTTTTCCTGACCTTGACTCATCACCACTGCAGGCGTTAATTCATACTAAAACTGTTGTGTAGCAATAATCTATTTTCAGGTTCTGTTATTCTGGGGACTGGCAAGAGCCAGACTTCAATTCCTTCTTCAGTAGTTCTGAACATCCAGTCAAATCCTTTGAACGCGGAAGACAAACATCAGTGCAAAAACGTTGGGGACATCGATGGTCTGGTAATCTATATTTTGGATAGGCAATGCCTAATTATTCTCCTGCGTTCCATCCACTTTGAAATGCTCGGAAACAAACTAAATGAAACTTCGACCGAAGAGTCGCAGAGCAAATCCCCGAACGGGGTCACGGAAGGGAGAAGGTCCCTACTTCAGATCAAAGTTGACATACTCAAGGCAGTCTCTGCAGGTTACGGCAAGCCCACTCAGATAATGTACAGGGCAAACCTTTCCTGGAACGTGCTGCAAGCCCAGCTGAAATCTTTCATTGACTCAGGAATGCTCGAAGTCGAGGAATATGGGAGCCGGAGGAGATATCTGATCACGGCGAAAGGGATCGAAATGGTCGATTCCTATCAGAAGGTCGTTACCGAAATCCTCAGGTGACTTCTGTCTACCTCTGAGAGGAGAGGCTTCCAGCGTCGCTCTTCTCTTTTCCAAGATTCGTTTGATAAAGACGGTAGCTGCAGGAATAGGGCACGTTGATTGATCAAAAGGCAGTTCTGAATACTTGACTACTACAGACTCGATTTCGTAAAGCGGTCGGAATTTGTTACGTTTCGCTATACGCGCGTAGTCTTCATTCTGTCCAGGTAGGGCTCTATGATGTTGTGCGCTGTGTCCCTCAGGTAAGTCAGGTTTTCGAGACGCAGAGTGTGTGCGTTTGGGAACGCGGCTGCGGGACCAAAAGCGAGCTCTTCTTGCCTCCTCCCCGCCTCGTTGACGCTCTCCAAACTCAGGTAGAGCGATTCGAACTCATCAGCTATCTTTGGCTTCAGCCGTCTGAGCAACCCGAGATTCTTGTACTCGCGGAATGCCTGTAGCTCGTAGCGCGGCATCGGCTGCACCGAAGTCTCTCCACTGAGCTGCCCGTCGGCATAGGAGACAATCTCCTTGGTGACTTTCGCATTGCCTCTGACCTCGTGGGAAAAGGCTACCTTTGCCTTGTACCTGTTATTCCTTTCCCAAAGGTTGAAAGCGAAGGCGACGCTGAGGAACGCAATCGCGAGAACTATGATGTATGGTATGACGTAGATCTGAAGGAACGCAAGCGCGAAATCCCAGGCCGATTGTTCGAGGGTCGCCAACCTTAGTCGATAACGCCTGAGACGCTATAAAGACTAAATGGAATTGGAATCCGGTTCCGTAATCTTTTGGCGTCGGAGTGCAGGTTCCTCTCTATGGATTTGTCCTTCACAACCGTCATTAGGTGAACGCATCCAAAGAATTTTCAGGAATGCAAGTTCAGGAAGAAATGCCTTGCAGACAATGCAGGATGGGGATGCACAGGATCTGCACCCATCCAGTCGCCATTCCGACCCTACTGACCTACCTGCGAAGAGCGAAGGACATCAGTTCGGAGACACTCTCATGTTGCGATAGGAAAGAGTTCTGGACACAGCAGCTTTACCCATAGCCTTGTTAGACTGATTCTAACCTCTGGTTTTTCGATCTGGTGAATTATTTCGTCATATCGGCATGGTTCCCGGCCTTCACTATTACATTGCCGAGCGCCGATCCAAGGGCATCGAGCATCTCCATCATTTCGAGCCGGTCCTCTGGGGATTTCGAGAGGTCCGACGTCTCTTTCTTCAGAGCGAAGGAGATCCATGCAGTAGAGAGGATTGCTGTAGCAATCATGAAAACTATGACGTGGTTCCCTGAGGCGCCCAGCTCCTTTGCCAACTCTGCGGCTTGTTTCCTCATCAACTCCTGCAGCCTCTGCTGAATCGATTCAACATCCTTTGGCGTTTTTCCAGGGCCTACTTCGGCAATGGCGGAGTGGAGTTCCTCCTGAATCTGGTCGATGTATCTGCCGTAGTTTATCTTCTCAACAGCCGCCCCGAAACTCATCAAACTGCGTGGTGTCTGGTTCGAGACTTAAACTTTGTAGTCTCAGCGTCCGTTTTGAAGTCGGCCTCTTATGGATTCGTAATTCATCCCAGGGCTTCTGGGCGAAATGCCAACCTCCAAACCTTTGATTCGCCGAAAAGATGCCAAGGACTTAAGAGGCCCTTCGGGGAAGGCTTCGGTAAGATGTACTACGAAAAGCTGGCTCTGGAAGTGGGCGCGACGGTCGCCGGGCTGACCGTGGTTAAGCCCGCAAGGATAACTGGCAATTCCGGGGTCGAGCAGAAGTTCACGTTCGTAGCCGGGGACGGTCCCGAGGTGTACGGGTTCGACGTCTATCCGGAAGTCGGGCAGGTCGAGATGCTTAGAGCTTACGTCAAGAAGATGGACACGGACGCGAGGGTTTACGTCGTCTGTCTGAGCGGCAGGCCCAACGCTGGAGCCAAGGAGCTTGCTAAGAACTACGGGATAGAAATCCTTGGTCCCCGAGAAGTAGGGGACTTCTTCAGCAAGAGAATTGCCCTTCAGATCGAAGCCCGAAGAGTAGCGACTACTGCGTAAAAGCCACCGACGACTAGTTCACCGCAATTGATTTCTTGGGTCAATGGCAACGTCTTTACATAAATAAGCCCGCAATGATAATGGCGAAAACGACTACAATCGCCTTTGAATTGGTAGAACTCGCGCCGATACATCGGTAGGCTTGGCGATTCTAGGATGGTCTCTGAGGAATTAGATCCTTTACCCTCTGCTTTTGCACTCCGATCACTTGGAGAGGGGCTGGTAGGGATTCGACCGATTCGTTCTCAGCAGGTTTGAGAACATACTTGGTATACTTCTCTAGTACCTGCATCCATGTCAGGTGCCTCCCACCTGGCGCACCATATCCGAAGTGCCTTCTGTAATTTCCGAACTCAATGTCATCCGGATATTTGCACTCGTCTAACCAGGTCTCGGTAAGCTCCTGCCTCAGGAGCTCTCTTTCCTCTACCATCAGTGGGAGGGGCCAAGGCGGTCTGTTAGTGTCGGTTTTTTCGGATATGTTGAAGCGTCGCATCCTGCCGTCGGCCCAGACAGACGGAACGTGGGTCCTGCCACAAAGGTAGGAAGGTCCTTCGGTTAGGAAGTAAACCCTTGCACACGTCGGGCAGTAGAACAGCTTCATCGACATGGCTCTGCTTCTGACTAAAGGGTCTGACCTAGATAACGCCTATTACCGAATCGTCAAAATCGCCGCGACTACGGCTCTGCTTGTATACTAAAGCCCCAATCGATATTGGCCGGGAGAGGGCGCTTTGCAAGGACGACGATTTGCAAACACAGATTGGACCTCCATACCGGTTAAATGGAAAACCCAACTCTTGGCGAGGTCAATGGACTGCGAGGAATGCGGAAGTCTTCTCCGCGCGCCCGAGACCTCTTCGAATGGGGTTCATTCCTCAATCGTCCCCAAGGCAGAGGTCAGGATTGAGGATTCGCGCTACCTGCGCCTACTGATGAACACATTGTCTACGATTCCAAATTCCGGAAGACCCATCCAGTCGCTGACGACTATCAAGCTCAGGAAGAAGGGATCACTCCCAGGCCTTGTGGGCCTCACAAGGTACCAAATGCAGGAGTACCGTACGGGGGGGCGTTATCGAGACGCCCCCTCGAGCCGCCACATCATCACTTTCTACAGCAGTTTGTTGGGACAACTTTCCGACGACTCGGTGATGGCGGTCATGGCCCATGAGATTGCACATGCCTGGCTCAACGAGCACATAGGACCAGAGGCTTCGATGCGAAGGGAGGAGGACGCGGACATACTCGCCGAAATGTGGGGATTCAGCAAAGAGCTGGCGGCGTTGGCCGAAGAAACGGAACCCATCTCTGCCTCCTCGCCTTAGCACTTTCACTCAGAAAATGCTTTTCGCTGACGATAGTGAATACGCATGGATTGACGAGGGTAATTACTTGGATGGTTTTTGTTCTAGGTTTCTAGCTTCCCTTCGACCTTATCCTTCCATTTCTTCAGAATTGCCCCCTTCTTCGTCTCGTACTGCTTCTTGTTGACCAATCCGCTGCGGTAGGCGTCTTTGATTCGGGTGAGCTGACTTTCGAAATCGACCTCATCCTCGTCTTCAATCTGCTCTGAAATTTCCTCCGCGAGTGGATTTCCTGACCCCTGCTGTGCGGTAATTTGCTGGTGAGTAGTGAGTGTAGGTTCCGAGAAGAACTCCACGGAGAAGTTGATCTGCCTTTGAACCATCAGCGAAGTGAATTCGCCCAGGTTGGCCACATCATTGTCATAGGATTCGTTCGGCTGCCGCACCTTCACCGACTCCATCTCACCCTCCGTATGATAAAGTCCGATCCAGAATGCGGCAGTGATGAACCCTTCGAACTTCTTTGTCTGGTCGGGCAACCCTCGCGAATAGACTGTGATTATGGGCCTCATCCGACCGCGCTCCGCAACCTGCATAGTAGGAGTTGACTATAAGCGTTGGAGATGAACCAATGGTGGGGAACCTGACTTTGGGGCCCCGCAGTACTATCATCTAAGTCAGGGCGACTTGTCCAGGCGACGGCGCTACGTGTGTAAACCATCTGTCTGAAAATTCAGCGGCTTTAGGTCGCCAAATGGCGCGCGACGAAAGTGTAACATCGCGACCATATCATCAATAATGAAAATCAGGATTCTGGGTTCATGTTACGCCGCCAGAGAGGCGAAATTGAGAGCTGTTTTGCTGGGGACGGAGATTATTCATCGAAAGCCCTGCGAAGGTTGATAACGTCGTCTCAATCAAATCTTGAGGCTTTTCGATTTGGGACCACGGCTGTTGGGTGTGAACTTGATCATGTTGTTATTCCTATCATTGGTCACACAGGTAGGGGTTCAAAACGTGGGGAGGGTAACGGCTGCCACCACGGGCGCGCCGAAATACTCAAACTTGGATGTGACTTCTGTATGGGCAGGAACTCCATCTGTCTTCGCAACCAGGTGGACTGACACAGCAGGGCTGTCGCGGTACGTCTTCAGCTTCGATTCAGGGGGAGGCACGCTTGTGAACGGGACCTCAACAGGACTCGGAGGTACTGTCAATTGGTCCAACACCACGGAGACACTTAGCTCGGCCATAGGCGCCAAGATTCAGTGGAAGGTATACGCTCAGAATCTGAACAGCCTGTGGAATTCCACTCACACCATGTGCACAATCACCGGCTCCAATGGCATTCCCCCCGGATTGCAATACCTGACCATAACTGACGACTGCTATGACCTCCTCGCTTACGACGGCTCGAACCTCTACAATCTCGGGAACCTACCACAGCTCTTCCAAACTGACGCCGGCGGCTTCGTAGGATACCACGGTATCCAGTGGGACCAGGCGATGGACGCTGGGCTGATGGTGGGATATGGCGACGCTCTGGTCAAGTATACTTCGGCAACGGGTCGATTCACAATCTTGGCCACAGGGCTGTCGTCCTCCATCGGGCTCAACGGAGTGGCTTGGAAGCCCAACAGCAATTCGTTCGCCCTTATCGCTGGGGACAACGGGGTCCTCCTCCAGTACAACGGAGGAATAGTAACCTCTCTGACGACGGGGACGACCAACGGCCTCAAAAAGGTCGCCTGGAACCCCAACGGGAGCTACGCGTTAATCGTCGGCGATGGCGGAACCTTGCTGAAGTTCACCTCCAGCGGGGGAATCATCTCCAGCATTGCCAGCGGCACAGGGACGCAGCTCTCAGGAGTGGCCTTCAAGACGGACGGGTCGATGGCTCTGATCGACGGTTCTGGGGGGACCGTTCTAAAGTACGCTGACGCATTAGGTTCAGTCTCCGCCCTCAATGGAGTTGGCGCAAGCTACCAGTTCCAGGACGCCTCATTTTCCAGAGACGGAGCATATGCGCTTCTTACATCGCAGCACAATGCCAGGGGAAACCTCGTAATGTGGACATACTCGACCGGCGCCTTCGTCAATGTCACGAGCGGGAACACGAGCACGGCGAACCAAGCCACATTCGCTCCCGATGGCTCCTACGCCTATGTGACCACTACTTCGGGAATTCTACTCAAGCAGGCATACGGGGCCACTTCTGCGTCCCAGGTCGCACTAACTAACGACAGATTGAGGGGAATCGATTTCTACAAGCCATCAGGCTCCGGGACAACAACCACCAGTACTACAGCCTCGACGTCAACAACGACCACGACGTCGGGGACCACAACCAGCTTAACGAGTCAATCGTCTTCCAGCACAACGTCAACCTCGTCGTCAACTTCTTCGACATCGACTATAACGTTCTCCTCGAGTTCGGCATCGACCTCTACTGCAACAACCTCAACGACGACTTCGACCACTAGTACCAGCACCTCATCGACTACGAGCAGCAAGAAGACGTCGACTCAAAACACGACGAAGAGTTCCACCACCTCTACGACGTCGACTCCAATCGTGCCGAGCACTTCCATTTCGAGCAGCTCGACTCCTGTCAATGGGGGCGGGCCCGGAATCCCGGAGTTCCCATTTCAGGTGGGGGCGGCGATTGCGTTTACCATCTTTCTGGCGGCATCATACCTGTTCGCTAGGCGACGCTGGCAACTCGCAAGCAAGAGTCCCTGACCGGGCCTTGGCATTCCAGGTAGGCGCCCGAACAAGTGAAGAAAGCCGGCGGAAATCCAGCGGCCTTGAAACTTGAGAATGACATAGTAGTTGTTCGAGGACCCAAGGAACGTTCCGGGAGGCAGGATTCTTGGTCAGTGAAGCCGTCGCGCGCTAACAACAAGTCCTGTGATGGCAAGCAACACACTTCCTGCCGCAGCCAAAGTTAGGTAGGTCATGGTCGAAACCCCAGGCTGAGCGGCTGTCGTACTTGTAGAAGTCGTAGGGCTGATCGGTGCTATGCTCGTGCTTGCAGTGCTCGCACTTGGACTCGTGATAGTTTGAGTCGTGCTTGTGGGATGGGTCTCCGTTGAGCTGAGTGCCGTTGCTGAAGTCGTGCTCGCACTCGTGCTTTTCGTGGATGTGGAGGCCGTGGACCAGGTTGTCGAACTCGAAGATTTTTCAGTGTTTGTCGGCGTTGTCGAAATACCCGAAGTACTCGAAGTATACACTGGCGCCTGAGTTGATGAGCTTGCCGAATTCGTCGAAGAGGTTGTCATGTACGTTTGGCTCGAACTTGCTGCTGTTGATGTCGTATAGTAAACCGTGGTTGAGGTCACACTCGAAGAAGAAGCTGTTGAGGAAGAGGAGGTCATAGTAGAACTCGTGGCTGATGAAGTAGCTATTGGCGTTGTAGCGGTAGACGACGTAAGAGAGGTGGTCCAAGAAGAGGAAGTCGTGGAGAAGCTTGTGGTTGATGTGGCAACGGTGGACGTAGATGTGGTCGTCGTTGTGCCCGTCCGAGTGCTTGATGATGCCGTCGAAGTGACCATAGATGTAGAAGTAATGGAAGTAATGGAAGTAGTGGAGATCGAAGTTGTCGAACTTGAAGTTGAACTAGTCGAAGTAGTCCGGGTCGTGGTGGTTGAAGTTGTGAGCGAAGGGGAGGAGGTGCTGTGCGTTGTGGATGTCTGCAAAGGATTGTTGACGAATGATAGCAGCTTCGCTCTTCCTGTGGAAATCCAAGTGAGGGTAACATTGTAGAGACCGTACGATAGTGCCGTTTGGCTAAGTAGGGTGGCACCTACCACATTTGTCAGAGGCCCTGCCATAGACCGATTCCAAAGCAGACTCTGTGTTCGGATACCAGGGGGCACGAGCATTGTCGCTCCATACCCTGTCGAGGTCTTGTTTACGTAGAGAAGCTGTGTCGCACTTTGTGTCGTTTCCAACGCCAACGGCGAGGCCAGAATGTTGACAGGCTTCTGATACATCTGCACCTCTGGCTCCATCGAGACCGTCGAAGTCATCTTTGCGCCTATTTGAGCGACTGTCGTGATGTTGCCAAAGTGAGGAAGGACGTAAAGCGCTGCGCCCCACTTGGTTCCTTGAGAGTAGGTTTGAGGAGACGCGTTGTTCACGAGGAATATGCTCACTGCTGGATGCTCGTGACAGGCATCGGAGAATGTTATGAATTTGATGTTTGCGCCGGTTTGGTGACCGTATAGACCTACGGTGTAACCGAGCCAATTGCCGTATGTAGCGTCTTTGTATTCGTAGTCCACAGTGGTCGCATTCAATAATCTGACGAACGAAGATGCTTCAGACTCTGTCGTGTCGCAACTTGAGGTCGGCCCCGGGGCCTCCAGGCTGTAAGCCAGTGAAGTTATCTGAGTCGGATGAACTACCGTGCTGTTGTCTTCAAGGACGTAGTAGTTCGTGTTCGGCTTTGAGATGACCGTCACGTTGCCGTGAATGTCTCTAAGGTTGACCTTTCCCGTGGCGTAGTAGCTGCCTGAAATCATCTGTTGAAGATAGCTCGACGACGTGAGGGTAGACGGTCTGAAGCTGCCGGTTGCGTTGGTCTGAAGATTCTGAGAAAGTCCTGGGACAAATGTAACGTAGGCCGCCAGCAGGTCGTCTGTGTTAGTTCCAAATCCTGCCTGAAGAGCCGTTTGGTTGATGAAAGCCCAGCCACCGACCGCGCTACCCTTCTCATGATACCACGAATATGAGTTGCCTACGGCGGTCGCTGGTTGGGAATTGCTGGGACTGCAACCCTGGGCGGTCGCTCCTCCGGCACCAGACGGGTTACAAAAAAGTGGAAGCTTCCACGCCTGATAGCCAATCTTGTCTCCGTACCCAGAGAAGTACAATGACTTGGCCAGATTCACTGCGTTGGTTTCGCGCGACCCAGCGTCGTTGTACGTCGGGTAGATCACAAATGTCGTGGATTCGGACCAACCGGCGTTGAAAGTGAATGCACCGCCTTGCCCTGCTGTCGAGGAAGTAGGAACGTTCGCGCATTTCATTTCCCCGTTGTTCCCCGCTGCGCAATACTGATAGGGACTGCTTGACGAAATGGGATACTGGTATATGGAATGGTTGTCACTGCCTCTTATCGGGTTGCTTGTGATTCCGGTGAACTGGTATTCTTTCATCTGAGCTGTTGCTGTCTTGCTCCAGGTGAATGTGCAAGCTGTGCCTGCTCTAAGTCCCCCACCATTCGTGAGGCAAACGGTGAGGGCGGGAGAAGAATAGAGTGCGCTTGTTGCCGTGTCGAAACCATTCCAGCCGGTGTAGGGACTCGTCGTCTTCTGGTCCACCTGCCACACAAACCAGTCAGTCGACTTGAAGAATACCATCGTGTAGTTGTCTCGTGGCTGGGTAATAGTGCCGAAATGGGTGTTGTTGTATTGAATCTCTAGAATGTTCGAGTCCGCGTATACAATGTGCCAGACTCGGTTGGCCGTGGCAGGATTCTGCTGGTCTCCACCGCATCCACAGGCTATGTGCTCACTCCACCAGCATCCTTCGCCTATTGAGCCGGCACAGACGCTGACTGTCGGATTGCGGGTATAATTCATTTCAAATGGGTCGTAGTAAGGACCTAGGTGGAAGTCGGACCCATTGGCGACTTGAAGGGTGTAATCTGGTTCGCTTATCTGAAGCGAATTGGCGATCCCGTGTAAGGTTCTGACTGAATACCATCCGGCTGCAGGAACTGGCGACGCAGGAATCATTACTTGAAACGCTGACAGGAACAAAACCGAAATGATTGAAGCATTTACGATTCTGAAACCCGTTTTCATGCCAGATCTTCTGCAGACAAGGGAGAACTGAACATAGAAGCTGCGAGTTCGCGCTCGCCCTGGGACAAGATTTCCCTTTTGGTTGAGAAAAGGGTCGCGTGATAAAGCCGTTGTGGAGTGGAATGAGAACGAATGGCATGCTTATGCGTCCTGGCTGGGCCTTGTCAGTCTAGGTATTCGCCCTCGGTCTTATCGCGTTCTTCGACCCGCATGAATCGTCAAACGCTAATAACGGCATCCGACCACCTTTTGCCATTGGTTCGTCCCGCCGGGTCCAAGCTCAAGGTCGCGGTGCTCGCCGCGACGGGGTTGGTGGGACAAAGGTATGTCAGCATGCTCTCCGAGCACCCCTTTTTCCGGGTCGTCGTCGTCACTGGTCAAAATAGCGTTGGCAGGAAGTATGGCCAAGCCATAGCATCGACCAGCCTCCCGATTGCCGACGATGCGAAGAGATTGACCATCAGGGCCACCAACGCTAGTTCTCTCGACGACGTCGATGTTGTCTTTTCCCCCCTTCCGACCGACGTGGCTGAGTCCCTCGAGCCCGAACTCGTTCGCGCAGGCTTCACGGTCATAACCGATGCTAGCCCACACAGAATGGACAAGGTCGTCCCTCTCATCGTACCCGAAGTCAATCCTGGCCATCTCGGGCTCCTTGACATGCAGAGGAGGGTGAAGGGATGGAAGGGGATGCTCGTCGCGACCCCCAATTGCACTGCGGCAGGCCTCGCGATGGTATTGAAGCCGCTCCACGATTCCCTAGGACTGAAAAGAGTGATCGTTTCGACACTTCAAGCGGTCTCAGGAGCAGGATACCCTGGGGTCCCCTCACTCGACATTATCGACAATGTGATACCCTACGTCAAAGACGAAGAAGAGAAAGTCGAGAGAGAACCTTTGAAGATGCTAGGCGAGGTGGGAGCGGATCGAATCTCCCCTGCCAAATTCGAGATCGGTGCAATGGTTCATAGAGTCGCAACAACGGACGGGCATCTGGAGTCCCTCTACGTCGAGACCGAGGATCGGTTCGACCCCCAGAAGGTAGCCAGGGTACTGTCGAGTTTCAGGGGCGAGCCGCAGAAGCTCAAACTGCCGACGGCGCCAGCTGAGCCAATAATGGTGACCAATGTCGAGGGACGCCCTCAGCCAAAGCTCGACAGGTACGCGGGCACAGTCCCAGGGATGAGCGTGGTCGTTGGGAGGATAAGGAAGGGCCTCGATTCGAAGTCGGGGAGGCTGACGCTCCTGTCGCACAACACAATCAGGGGCGCGGCGGGGTCCACCATCCTCTCCGCAGAGCTGATGTACAGGAAAGGTCTCCTCAGTTAGTTGTGGGAATCCCTCTTCGGGACGGTTCGGCGACAGATGGTATGAAGATCAAAGTGATGAAGTTTGGCGGGAGCTTAGTCGCATCGCCCCACGGCATTTCAAGGATTGCAGACCTTGTGGTTCGAAGTAAGAGGGAGGGTTCAGAGGTTGTAGCTGTCGTGTCCGCACTGGGCGAGGTGACCGAACTTCTTCTGCAATTAGCTCAAGAGGCTGTCGACAATGATACGAAGAGAATCGCCCAGAACATCGCTGAATTGAGGTTGATTCATACCTCAGCAATTGGGCAGACAAGCCTGAAACCTGAGGAGAAGAGAGCGCTCAACCGTACGACCGGAAAGGCACTTGAGGAATTGAAGCGGACCCTACTTGGAGTATCTGCCCTTGGAGAACTCTCTCCCAGGTCTAGAGACCTGATTCTCTCATTCGGGGAGAGGCTGTCTGCACCCATCCTGGCGGCTGAGATTGAGGGTAGACGATTCAGGGCTCCGAGTTTGACGGGGGGAGAAGCAGGGATCGTGACGGACAGATCATTCGGGGAGGCGATACCGAACTCGACCGCGACCAACAAAGCTGTCAAGAAATCCCTCCTGGCAAGACTCGCCGCAGGCGAAGTGCCTGTTGTTGCGGGATTCATTGCAAGGTCAACCGACGGTGAAGTCACGACACTCGGCAGAGGGGGGTCGGATTACTCTGCGACCCTGCTAGGGGCAGCACTGAAGGCCGAGGAAGTTTGGATCTGGACGGACGTAGACGGGATCTTGAGCGCAGACCCTCGCATCGTGAAAGGCTCTGCTCCAGTCAAACGGCTGAGCTACCCTGAAGCCGAAGAGCTCGCCTTCTTTGGTGCCAAGAACATGCACCCCCTCGCCCTTGGTCCAGCCCGAACCAATCGCATCCCAGTCAGGATAAAGAACGGTTTCAGACCTGATTTTCTCGGCACTTTGATTACTGATCGGGAGACGAAAAGGGAAGGCATAATCAAGGCGGTGGCGGTCGTGAGAAACGTAGGCCTCCTAACTGTGGCTGGGGAGACACTTCAAGGGAGACCGGGTATAGCTGCATTGGTCTTCTCCGCCCTTGCATCGGCGGGTGTGAACATCCTCATGATATCTCAAAGCGTTTCGGAGGCAAACATCAGCATGATTGTCAGGCGGAGCTCCATCCACACCGCCGAGCGGACGTTGAAACGCCAACTCAAGAAAGAGGGAATAGAGGTCGTCTTGGAGTCGGACTCTCGGGTTGCGGTGGTCGCGGCCGTGGGCGCAGGTATGAGGGGGGAGAAGGGGGTTGCGGCAAGGGTCTTTGGAGCAGTCGCCGGGCGAGGAATCAACGTTAGAATGATTGCTCAGGGCTCGTCCGAGATGAACATTTCATTCGTGGTCGACGAGAGAGACGCCGACGAAGCGGTCCGCGCAATTCACATGAAAGCTGTGCAGCCGAAGGCGAGGAAGAAGAGTGGGTAACTTGAGGTCGAGGGTTGTTGTAGAGGCTCCAGCTTCGTCGGCTAACCTTGGAGCTGGGTTCGATGTATTCGCGCTCGCCCTCGATAGTCCCAAAGACAGACTGACTCTGGAAAGAACGCGGACAGGAGTCAAAATTTCAGTCCATGGCGCCAAGCTCACGAATTCTCCCCAAAGGAACGTCGTTGGGGCGGTGACCCGAGCCATCATTTCAGGAGAGACAGTTCGAGGAGGGGTCCTCTTAGATCTCAGGAAAGGCGTGCCCGTTGGCTCCGGTCTAGGCAGCAGTGCGGCTTCCTCCGCGGCGGCCGTCGTAGGAATGGACGCACTGTTCGACCTCGGGCTCACCAACAAAAAGCAGATCGAGTATGCCGGAGTCGGTGAGAGAATCGCCTCCGGGGCTGCCCACTACGACAACGTTACGGCTTCACTCTTCGGCGGATTCGTGCTCGTTTCGAAAGACTTGAGTTTCAAGCGAATTGACCCACCTCTAGGACTAGCACTTTGCCTCGCCGTCCCCAGTGTCAAAATACCGTCGCACAAGACCCGATATGCACGATCGCTCCTTCCTAAGCGACTCTCCGTGGGGGAGGCCGTCGCAGCAGTCGGTGCCGCCAGCGTAATGATTCACGGGCTGGCGCACAATAGTGTCTATGAGTTCGGAGCTGGGATGAGCGGAGGGTTCGTGGACTCATACAGGTCTGTCATGATCCCAGGCTTCAATCAGGTGAAGAGGGCGGCCATAGAGCATGGAGCCGCAGGGGTCTGCATCAGTGGCGCAGGGCCCGCTATGCTCGCTGCCACTACGGGAAAGCGAGCGAAGGTTGTCCTCAAAGCAATGATTCAGGCCTTCGAAAAGGAAGGGGCCAAGAGCGAAGGCTTCATCACCAAAGTTGGAGGAGGTTGCAGAGTCATTGAGCAAGAGTGAGGCCTGGAAACTAGTCTGCATAAGTTGCGGGAAGGTATCGGAAACGGAACGTCCCGACTCCAAGTGCAAACACTGCGGCGACCTGCTTGAAGTATCCCTTTCTGAGAAAATTGACGGTAAGGCCCTGTTCAGGAGGCTTGGTCCTGGAATCTGGAGGTTCAGCGCGGCTCTTCCGTTCGATCTAGAAGTCAATCCAGTCTCCCTCGGGGAAGGGGGAACGCCGCTTGTACCCCTGGAGTACATCGGAGGAAGTCTGGGCCTCGAGAATCTATATGCCAAGAATGATGGGCAGAACCCGACGGGTTCGTTTAAGGACAGAGGAATCGCGGTCGCCGTAACTAGAGCGAGAGCATTGGGAGCGAAGGCCCTCGTCTGCGCTTCGACTGGGAACACTGCCGCCTCTCTGGCAGCCTATGCCGCCAAGGCAGGAATCAAGGCAGTGGTCGTAGTTCCTAAAAGCGGCGTAGCCTCAGGCAAACTGGGGCAGGCATTCGCCTATGGGGCCAGGGTGTTCGGCGTGGAAGGCTCCTTTGACGATGCCCTAGGATTGGTCCTCGACTTGGTCAAGGCCGATCATGAGTTCTATCTCATGAACTCTCTCAACCCCTTCAGGATCGAAGGCCAAAAAGTCGCGGCGTTCGAAATCTACGAGCAACTCGGGCGAGTACCCGATTACCTGATCCTACCAGTCGGGAACGCGGGCAACATCAGCGCGATTTGGAAAGGGTTCAAGGAGCTCAGGGCGAACGGGATAACGAGCGCCTATCCGAAGATGATAGGGGTTCAGGCGGAAGGAGCCGCTCCTTTGGCAAAAGCCTTTGTCTTAAGGAACGAACTGGAACCCGTACGCGAGCCACAGACAATTGCCTCGGCCATCAAGATTGGCAACCCTGTCTCATGGAAGAAGGCCATCAGAGCGATCGAGGAGTCAGGAGGGACTGCACTCACGGTCTCAGATGATGAAATCATTCAGGCAAGGGACGAGCTCGGCAATCGAGAAGGTCTCCTCGTCGAAGCGGCTAGCGCCGCCCCCCTCGCTGCCCTCCGCAAATTGAAGCTTCCGAGGTCATCGAATGTGGTCTGTGTCGCTACGGGGAACGGCCTCAAGGACTTGGCCGACCATCGGTCTCGGAGGGCCATTGAGACGGTCGATAGTCCAAAGTCGATAATTGCCTCACTGGGCTATGACTGATGGTTTGGCAAGTGCTTCTCTAGTTCTCTGCTGGTTTGGGCTTGAAGGACTTCTGGTACACGTAGGTGGTGATTCCTTCCAGTTCGATTTTCTCCTCGGTTCCTTTTGCCTTCCTTCGTGTTTTGGGCCGCTTCTGATTCGACTTCTTCGTCTTGATGACCCTATGGTGCCTCACTTTCCTTCTAGAAGGAGCCAACGGAACCTGTCCCAAACAGTGGCCTATAGAAGTTTTGATTTTGGGTCTCGGTTAGCGTGATTAAGTCATTGAAGATTACTCGAGAGAAATCCGTCCGTTCATGGTCCCGAAGTTAGCCCTGCCAGAGCCCGCTGTCTCTCATCGTAGCAATGGTATGCCTTGAACAGAATGCCACACTCTGCGCTCCGTTCCCGATCCGCCATGATGCCAACTTGATACATTTGCTCATTTCACAGAACGAAGCCGACGTGACGACTTCTAGCGTGCCGAAGCTGTTCCTATCAGAGGAAGATGACCAACTCTTCCCGCGGTTGAGATGGTTTGCCATGACCTACCAACCGTAACTGGTCCTTGAGCGGTCGGAGCTGGAATCCAATTCCTTCGTGTGGAGCTCGATAATGATAGATTCTGCTTGGCTTCAGTTAACTGACAATCATGTCAAATTCCGTTGTATCAATGACCCGGGTGCCATGGGGCTATCGAATGTCTAGACTACTTAGACTGTTTCAGGTCTAAACAAGATAATGTAGGTTCCTTGAGAAGTGGCGATGTTGATGCTTGATCTGTGTTGTAGCATAAGTAATCTTGTTGTAATACATTGACACAACTCGCTCATGAAGGTGGAACGTTGTCGAGCCATAGCCAAATCTCCCGATTTCACAAATGAATTTGCGCTCCACATGCTCTAAATCTAAGGAATGGCGGCAAGAGGTGCTGATGAAAAGATGACGACAGATTGGCTCCTTGTCGCTGGTTTGTTACTCGCCTTGGCGTTAGCCGTAGGAGTTTTGCTATGAGCTATTATGCCGAATATAACGCATTGCAAACGCTCATTGAGAAAGAACGAAAGGAAGGGTTGACCAAGGCCGAAGAGGCTTTAGAGTCTGTGCTGTTGGATGAACTAGGAATCGACGAAGATTCGGTCGACGTCGTCTCTGTTCAATAGGTCAAGAGCCTCTGTCGGAGACCATGCAATGATACTTCTGCGGGGAGACCATAGAACACTCAGTGCTCTTCTTCCTACTTGGCCCACACTTTCACTCACGAGGGTCTAAGAAAAACCTTGGAAAGATCTCACGCAAAGAGGTCATAGGACGCGCTATTCCCGTCGCACGAAGAGAAATCTAGCCCTTCTTCTGTCTCAGTAGTGCTTGGTGCAATACCGACTGTAGCCTCCCGAGTTCATCTTTGATTCGGTTGAGCTCTCTCTCATTTACTGAATCGTCTAACCTAGAAATCAGTCCCCTCGCTTTGTCTACGACTATCTCAGTCGTGTCTTCATCGAGGCCCATCTCCTCAACATCGATAATCAGCAACTTGAGCTCCGCGCTCAGTTTACTCTGCTCCGCCTTGAATTCACTGACGCCCAAGACGCTGAGACTCTGCTAGACCGCAGACCAGGGCGGGAGAAAAGGTTCAGGACTCCTCGGTTCTCTCTCCAAAATGTCCTCGAAGGCCATTGCTCTTTTCAGGAGGCTATCTTCCTTTTTCTGCATTATGGATTAGTCGTCTAGGAGTCATGCGGGTCGTCTTACAATTCCAGGAAGGTCGAGCCCTGTAGGATTACTTCGCAGAGTAGTGTTCATACTACCGAGTAGTCCCTTTTCCGCAGAGGCGGGCTCCTTTAAGAGAAGGCCAGCCCCCGGACTCTAGGGCATTTCGAGACTTGCGAGGTCCTCGAGACCTCAGGAACTCAAATCCGTCTTAGTAGACCAGACCACTAATTCAATCTCTTCAAATACGCTGGCGTTCAACTGAATCTCTATGCCAATCTACTGCGGAGCACTTCCGGTCCTTCCCGGAAAGAGAGTTGCGTTGATGCAATTCGTAAAAGACATTACAGGCCCTATGAGAAAGGATTTTGAACACTCTCAGAAGCATCTGGGCGTCAAGAAGCTTTCGTGGTTCATTCAGTCCTCGGCAGAGTCCGAATGGTTCCTGATCTACTTTGAATCAAATGAGGTTGCTAGAGTGTTCGGCGATTTCGCGGTGTCAAAGGATCCCTTCGAAGTGTTGATGAGGAACACCATGAAAGAAATCACTGGGATGGACTTCTCGATACCACCGCAGGGCCCCCCACCGGCGCAATTGATCTCGTACGGCTACTAGTGGCTCTGATGGCCTATTGCCCCAGATGCGGTAAGGAGGTCCAGGCCGAAGCGGCCTTCTGCCCGAATTGCGGATATCAGATTGTGGCAACCGCGTCTCAAGCAACTCCTGGGACCCCGACAGTAAACACGGCGGCGTATGTACACGCCTACAAAACGCCTATTTTCGTCGCAGTCGTCCTGATGGGGGTCGCTCTGATGGGTATTGGAGCTGGAATCTACGCAATTCCGGGACGAGACTTGGCGGCAGCCTATTGCGGGCCAAACCTCCCCTTCTATTCGCAGCTCTGCAACCAGGCTCAGTCCATGATCGTGAATGGGGTTACCCTGGCCCTTATCGGGCTCATCATGATTGTCTTCGCAGGCTTCTGGTACGCCCGCAGGACGCTTCCCTAGATCTATTCCCCGTCGCTCATCGCGGTCCTGACTTCTTTGGATTTGAAATCTAGGATTCAAGGTCTGTATTGCTGTGACTCCTAGTGGTAAATTGACCGGCTACGTTTCTAGACGATTTGTAAGTCTAACCCATTAAAGCCGGGGAGTGCCTAGTTCATGACCGTCGGAACGAGACATCTCTCCGGAATTTCTCGCCAATATCCGAAGAGGACACCAATCCTAGGAGGTCCCGACGGAATGAGAAATGTTGCATGGCTTTGGGCAGGATAGCTATCATTGGAGGTGTATTCGGATACTACCTTTTCCCTTACACTCTGCAACCCAGCATTCAGACCACAAACTTCAGCACGGCACAGCCGTTCAGAACGCAAGCAGCCAGAATGTGGTGAACCTGGGACGAGTGACAAACACCGGGTGATCAGCTATACAGCCATCACGGACGGAACGTATGTCCTGGGTCTTTGACAACCGATTCTCCGATGTTCCCAAGTCAGTCGCTGTCACATTTTCGATTCCCGTCGGGCCCGCGAGAGTTTGACTTGGTCTCCGGCCAATTTGCTTGGCTCTATCAGCAAGACCAATTCGCTGTAATAGACCCGCTCGAACTCTGGACGTCGAGCACCAAGGTTCCAGCCGTACAAGATTTCAACCCTCCCTGATTGTAGTCGATCGTGACTGTGTAGGTACCAGGGTTCGGCAACGAGACCGTATAGGTTCCACCGTTCAGTGTTCCGGTGACGCTAGTCGCACCCTGGAAAACGATTCCCGTAAGAGTACCGGCTTTGGCTGACACGCTTCCTGAGACAGCGACTTGGGACGGAGCGCCCGGTGTCGTAGTCACAGTCGATGTCACCGTTGCCATGTTCGTTGTAGTGGACACGGAAACTGATGTCGTCGTGACGGTGTTCGTCACACTGTTCGTGACAGTGGCGGTCGTGGCGGTCGTACTGCGCAGCGTCGTTGTGACGGTAAGCATCGAGGAGTTGGTGACCGTGGTCTTCTGAATGTCCGTCGTAGTGATCGTGAAACTCCCACTGTTCGTGGTGATTTCAGTCGTTGTTACCGACGTCACTGATTGTGGAATTAGGGCCGAATTGTCCTGGTAGAGGAAACCAGCCACGCTGCTTAGAAGGAGCACCCCTAATGCGACCGCAATGCCTTGTGCATGGGATCCTTTCCCTATCACGTGGGTTCAACTCACCCTCGACGTTGGGATTACAACTCATTAATAGCTGAAATGGACTTTCAGTCCATAATCTTCCTCAAAAAATGGACTTTCAATCCATAATCTTCTTTAGAACAACTAAGCCGTTGTGACAAATAGTATGTGGGACTCAAGGACGACCCTCATGAAACAGGAGGAGAATCTGAGAGCGGTTGTGCAATCGTCCGTCGAACAGTCGATTCGGGATGTTCTCGGCGCAGAAGCAATGAAGACTCTCATTTTCCATGTCCCTCCGGAACTTCTAATCACCTCACCCCTTGAATATCGGGAGAGGTTGGTTGCGATCGTCAAGAACGGAGCTCCAACCTTGGAGTATCTGATCCTCAAGGACTTGTCCGAGCACCTGGGGATTAGACTCGGGAAGGACTCGTCGGACGTGGTGATGTTCATGAAGAGGGTTAGAGATATGATTCTGAGCGGCCAGGCACTGAGACCTGGGGGCAAGCCCAAGGATGAGTAGCCTGGGTGAAAGCACCCTGACGAGGCTTCTCTCTTCGAAAGCCAAGGGCGAGCTCATGGTACTTTTTCACCGTAATCCCGGCCTCATGGACGAGGTCGACGGAATCGCGAGGCGCATCGGACAGAGCGGTCCAGCAATACAAGGGGACCTGGAGGACCTCGTTGACCTAGGCGTCCTGGGCACCATAGCTGTGGGTACGACGCGCGTAATATTCCTCAACAGACAAAAGGACAAAGACCTACTCGGATCAGTGGGCGACTACCTCCAAGGACTGCGGAGGCGGTAACGCGTGGCTCGGGTAAGGACGGGCATAGCTGAGCTTGACAGGATGCTCGGAGGGGGATTCCTAGAAGGCGATGCTGTTCTCGTAGCAGGCGGGGCGGGCACGGGGAAGACAACTCTTGCCATGCAGTACCTTGTTAACGGTGTAGCCCAAGGAGAGCCAGGAATCTATCTGACCTTCGAGGTGCTGCCCGAGCAGCTCTACAGGGACGCAATGAATTTCGGGTGGGATCTAAGGAAAATGGAGGATGAGGACAACCTGAGGATCATTTGTACTTCGCCGAACCTTATTGTTGAAGATTCAGGAACCCAGGCCATCCTGGGGCGCGCCATGAACGAGGTCCACCCTAAGCGCATCGTGGTCGATTCAGTCAGTCATATCTCAATGTACGTTAAGGAAGAGGACCTTAGAAGGGAGCTCTACAGAACACTGATGTACTTCAAGACGCGTAAGACAAGTTCGCTTCTGCTCTGGGAGGCCCCTCAGTTCGCCAGGGAGTCCATGGCCATATCAGATGCGGGAATGAGCTTCCTCACAGACGCGGTCGTGTTGCTGAAGTTCGTAGAAATAGAATCTACCATTCGACATGCGATTGTCGTCCTCAAAATGAGAGGCAGCGACCATGAGAAGAACCTGAGGGAATACGTGATTTCGAAGGGCGGAATACTGATGAAAGACACCTTCGGCCAGTTCGAAGGCATAATGACGGGCAACCCTCATCGTGCTCCTTCGGACAAGTTCCTAGAGATGTTTGCGAAAGCCGGCAAGAGTTGATACCTTGAGCATAGTGGTTGCCTATGCTGCATATTTCTTCGGTTTCGTTGAGGCTGCGTTGGAGCTAGGAGCAGTCTATTTCGCGTACAGGTTGACGAGGCTCGCCGGGGCATTCAGAGCCTGGGTTTTGATCATAGCGGCGCTCATCATCTTAGCATCGCACAGCGTGGCGGAACTCTTTCAATTGGCTACGGAATTCCCATTCCAGCAGCTTGATCTAATCACGGGGAGTGTTTCCATCGTTTCATTCGTTCTTTCGAGTATGTCTGGGGTTCTGCTCTCGGCTCTCCTTTTCGCTGCTATGTTCGAACTCTATCGCAAGTTCAGACAATTCAGTAGGTGATCAACGACGCCTGCATTTCATGGCACTGCGGGTCACGCACGGGACTCGGAGAAGCATACCCATCGGTTGACGGCAGGGTTGCTACTAAGACCCACTGACCCCACCCTCGTCGTCCCTGGGGTGGAATGCCGCTTCGAACCTTGGCAGGGTTGGAACCCTTTTGTGGCATGAACTTGTCATTTCGGCACCAATTCTAGCCGCGTTTTCGCAACATTTCGCTCCGCGCCAGCTCTGCGGTGAAGCTGGTCTGAAAGCCCCTAAACAGGATTAGCCCCTTCGAGGATCGAACCAAGCAATGAACAAGAATCTGAGCTCCTTGGCACAAGCCTGCAGCGGTCCAGGAAATCCCTGACTGGAATACCATACTGTTATATTCAGTAAACGCACGGAAATTGCGGCGACTAGACTGCAGGAACCGAAAATCGCGCCCGTTTGGCACAGCCGACTCAGGAAGGCTGACCAATTCCCAGTTCGTTCCGGGTATCAAGCGACCACCAGTGACAACGGAATAAGGCATCTCTTCCAGCAGCAGATGATCCGGGCGAAGCGAGCGGGAACGTGGTTCAGACTCCGCAGGCAGGAGAGGGGCATGTTCGAACTGGCCCTGAGGCTCAAGGTGAAGCTGCAGAGCCCTGACCTGCTGAGGGCACTCGTATCGGTGCTCAAGGGCTTGAGGGAGAAGTTCGACAGTGGGTACCGTGCCCTGATGAAGGCCATGGACATCGCGTGGGCCTTCTCCGATGCCGCGGTCAAGGGGGGTAACCCCCAGGCCCGGGAATGGCGGCAAGATTGGAACTATATCAGGTTCCTTGCAAGGGCTCTGGTACATCCTTGAATTTGTGGCCAAAGCTTAATAACAAATCCAATAATAACAGGTTTGGACAATAACATGTACCTGCCAGCCTACTTCGCTGGTTTGTTCAGCGCCCTTTTCTCCGCCTTCAACGCCGAGGGCCCTCCTTACGGAAGGACTCGGACTCTTTCGCCCCTGTTCACAACGATCCTCATCATCCTCGTGATAGCGACCGGGGGGATAATAATCTACTTTGTCTTGATATCTGGCGCCCCAACGACCACGACGTATCCGTAGATCTCCAGAGATCTCCCGAGCCAGCCTGCCCGCTCCCGAAATTCCGCTATGTGTCGATCAACTTAGACGAAACAGGGTCCCCCGTTTGCCCCACATGCAGCGTGTCGACGATGGCGTGAAATGAAAGCTATCGATGCGGGGGTTAGAATCCTTGTTGCAGTTTCTGTTCTTGCCCCAGTTCTGCTGGTCGCGTTTTTCCTTCTCCCTCGCGCCCTTCCTTGGTGGATGGACGGGGGAGATTGGTTGAAGAGGGTCAATGCCCTCCTCGGGAATACGTATCCGATGTGGGAACAAACAACACTGCAGTATCCTCCTCTCTTCTTCGTTCTCGTCGCTTCCTTGTCGGGACTGTTCGGGGAGATACGATCGCTTGAACTCTGGGCGCTCCTCGGATACGCGCTGATCCCGCTTGTCACCTACTTCTTCGTGAATGAACTCTTTCACGACCAAGTCGTGGCTGCCGCCGGCGCATGGTTGACAGGGTTCTCCCCCATATGGTTCGAGATGTTCGGATGGGGAGGTTATCCCGACCTGCTGGGCCTCGCTCTGCTCCCCTTCGGGTTCCTCGGGGTAGTAAGGTTCTCTGAAAAGAGGTCCGCCAAGAATATGGCGATATTGGCTACAGGAAGCATCCTCGTCCCCGCCACACATCACCTCACTTTCATCGCCTTTGTGGGGGTGCTCGTAGTCTGGGGGCTCGCCTCCATTCTATTCGACAGGCGGCCGATGGGTGCGATAGGCTTAGCGTTGCTCGTAACCTTGGTGACTTTTGGAGTCCTTCGGTTGGCCGCGGGTCCTCAGCAGTTCCTCATCTCCAACGAGGCGGCCCTGACATATCTCCTGGCAAACGGAAGTATCCTTCTCTACATGTTCAAGAATCCTGTGTACCTGGCTGTCCTATACATCGCTGCTGTCTCAACGATGGGTCTGTTCCTGATTCAACGCAAGTATCGAACCCAGACCCTGCTCCTCGTCTGCTGGGCCCTGGTTCCCGTCTTCGGCACCCAGGGGTACCTGCTTGGCATCGCCTCTGACTACAACAGGGTGCTTTTCTTTTTCGCCCAGCCATTCATGCTAATGGTTGCCGCCTCCCTTGTCTACCGGTCCGAAGTCTGGGCCTTCCTGACAGGTATCGGGAATCCCGGAAGTGGGGGAATCCTCAAGGGTGAAGAGAGAAAATCGAAAGTCGGAAGATCCCTGGTCGTCTCGGCCGTTTTGTTTCTTTCGCTGGCCGCCGCCATCGTTACCCCCGTGTTGGGTGCCATGACTATGAGCAGCATCAACACCTTCTACAACGCATCCGACGTCTACGGCGACTCTTCGAAGCTCCAGGTGGCTAATTTCGTCTCTTCACACACCCCTTCTACAGCCGTGGTCGTTGCGGAAACCACCATGGGGAGGTGGATAGAGGGATACGCCCAGAGGAGGGTCTTGCTCAACGAGGACCCCAGGTACCTGTTCCTTACGGGAGAGCTGGCCAGGCAATACGCCGCGAGTGCCATCCTCTTCTCTGACCGAGGGATTCGGAACGGCTACGCCTGGGTCTACGACCAAGCCCCGTTCTCACAGTTCTCTCCCTTGCTCAGCTTCTACGTCGGCGGAGAGTACCAGAAGTTGGCTGTATTGAACGATTCTGGCAGCCGGGTGAGCTGGGTCAACACGGCAACCGGGAAAAACTACTCGATGACCCTTTCTTCTTCGGGCTCGACTTCCTCCTACTGGGCAGCAAGAACTTCTCAAATTGCTACCATCGGAGCCAATTATCACCTGGGCCCGGTCGAGGTGGAGAGGCTGGTTTCGCTAAGTTCCACAAATGGAAACGTGACTTTCACCTTCCGGGCGAACTCAAGCGACCCGAGCGTCGCTGTCACCAGTCTGAAGATCTCCCTTGGGCCTGTACAAGAATTGGGGCTGCACAGCGCGAGCCTGCTCTCGAACAGGACCGTCTCTGTCCTCACAGACCTGGGAGATTTGTTCTTCAGCTCGTCGTCGGCCCAGGCATTCCCCTTCAAATTCGTCCCCTCGGCCAATTCGAGTGTCGTGACTGGATGGGCGAGCGTCTGGACCAACCAACCGGGGAATGCGACCGCACTCTATTCGTACGACAGGTCGGCTATCGCAAAGCAATACGGTGTCATCGATGTCGTCGTGCCGAAACAGTACCTGGCCCCAGTCGGAAAGACCGAGAACACGACATTGAGGGCGGCCTCTTTCTACGAGAACCTCTTGAAAGACCCCGGGTTCAAGGTCGTATACTACAACGACCGGGCAATAGTCCTTCAGGTGCAAGGTTGAAAATTGCTGTAGTCACGGAGACCTTTGCCCCGTTCAGGGGAGGTTCAGCCAAACGATATCTCGAGGTCTTCAAGCGAATCGCAGCTCAGGGGCATCAAGTTCACCTCTACACCGCTAGGCTCCAAAACGACGATCCAGCCGAGGAAGAGGTTGATGGAATTCAAGTGCACAGAACACCTGCCTATCTGAGAGGATTCATTTCTGACGATGGGCTAAGGTCCGTGATTCAGGTCTTCAGGTTTTCCTACTGGGCATTTACGAGACTTGTCAAGGACGGCCCATTCGACATCATCGAGGCCAACCATTGCCCCATCTTTCCGGCCCAGGCAGCTTGGCTGTATTCGAAATCCACGAGGAGGGCGATCTCCGTGACCTTTCACGAAGTCTGGCAAAGAAGATGGTCAAACTACGTCAGCCACGGGCTTCAGGCCCCGGTGGGGTACATACTCGAGAGGACCCTCGCTCGCATCCCGGACGGGGCAGTCGCGGTGAGCAACTACACGGCGCGTCATATGGCTACAGAGCTGGGCGTGGACCAGTCGAAGACCGTTGTAATCCAGAACGGCGTGGACAAAGAGAAGTTCGACACGATAGAAGAGAGAGACAGAGGCTGCATAATCTACACTGGCCGAATCAACCCGCATAAGAGAATCGATCTACTCCTCGAAGCCTACGTTCATCTCTCCTCGCTAAGAAATGGCATCAGGTTGGAGATAGTCGGAGACGGACCTCTTCTTGACACTTGGGTCAGGTACGTCGAGAGCAATGGGCTGAAGAATGTGACCTTCTGTGGAGCGCTGGAAGATGAAGAGCTGGCGAGGCATCTCGAGCGTGCTTACGTCTACGTCCTGCCCTCGATAAGAGAAGGCCAGAGCATCACGACTTTGGAGGCGATGGCGGCAGGTACGCCTCAGGTGGTCATGATTGCCGACGGCACAGCTGCCTCCTCCCTAGTCATGGACGCGGGGAGTGGGCTGGCAGTCCCGCCGGACCCTGAGAGGATAGCTGAAGCGATCGAAAGTTTGCTTATCGACGAACAGGCCTGGCGGAGGCTGAGTGCAAGCGGGAAGAAATACGCATCTGAGCTTACCTGGAACGACGCGGCCAGGAAACACATCGAACTCTATGAACAGATCATTAACAACAGGGCGAAGTAATTCTGAAATTCAGGTAATGCGTATATGCTTCTCAACTCTTGGGAACTGGCTCAGATGACCCGACTCGTTCGGTTGTCTCGAAGCAGTCTCATTTGATAATCACACGGACACCTTTCAGGCTCTCCCTGGGCGGGGGAGGGACAGACCTCCCAAGCTACTACTCGAAGAGGGGAGGGTTCTTCGTCAGCGGGGCCGTGGACAAGTACGTCCATATCGCGGTGAACAGGAGGTTCGAGGAAGACAGCATAAGAGTCAGTTATTCCACGACCGAGATTGTAAAGGACGCGAGTGAGCTCGTTCACCCCCTCGTCAGAGAGGGCCTCGACATGGTCGGCATCAAGAGTGGGATAGAAATAGTTTCGATTGCGGACGCTCCCGCAGCCACGGGCCTTGGTTCATCTGGGAGCTTCTGCGTGGGGCTCTTGCGGGCCCTGCACGCGTACTTGCGAGAGGAAAAATCGACTCATTACGTGGCCGAGGAAGCCTGCAGCATCGCGATGAAACGCCTAGAGGAACCTTCGGGGAAGCAGGACGAATACGTGGGGGCATTCGGGGGAATAAGGGCCTACGACGTCGACAGGGACGGAGAGGTCAGGACCGAATCGATCCCTCTCTCGACTCACAGCTTGGCGGAGCTCGAGGCGAACATTCTAATGTTCTACACTGGCATCACGAGGAAATCCTCGTCCGTCCTTTCAAAGCAGAACGCAGCTATCGAGAGGGATGGAGCGATTGAGAAGATGGACAAGATCAAAGAGATAGGGTTCAAAGTGAGGGACGCGCTAGCTGGCGGAGACCTTACGAAGTTCGGGGAGTTGCTCGATGAACATTGGAAGGTGAAACGGGGAGTGGTGAGCGAAATGAGCAACGACCGCATCGACAACTGGTACCGGGTAGCGAAAGAAAACGGCGCGCTGGGAGCGAAGGTCGTCGGGGCTGGGGGCGGCGGATTTCTGATGCTCTACTGCGAGAACGGCAGGTCGAAGCTTCGCACCGCTATGGATAAGCAGGGACTGGTTGAACATAGGTTTCGGTTCGACTTCGAAGGGAGCAAGACAGTCTACAATGTCTAGATTGCGACGCTCCGAGGCGGCGTGGTCAGCATGAGCAATTCAGGTTTCGTCGACTCGTACTTGGATGGCGTCCGAGACATCGTCAGTAAGATATCGAGAGAGGACATCGACAAGACGATTGGCTTGCTCTTCGAGGCTTGGAAAGACGACAGGGCAGTCTTCGTAATCGGGAACGGGGGCTCTGCATCGACTGCTACCCACTTTGCGTCAGACCTCAACAAATACGTCTCTTCGGACGCGCCCCACAGGTTCAGGGCCTTCGCGCTAGTCGACAACATCCCCCTGGTCTCCGCGCTGACGAACGACGACGGATGGAGCGACGTCTACTCCTACCAGTTGGAGTCATTCATGAAGGAAGGAGATGTGCTAGTGGGTTTCAGCGTCCACGGCGGGGCGGGGAGCGACAAGGCGGGTCCGTGGTCCCAGAACCTTCTCAAGGCGGTCAAGGTCGCAAAGGAGAGGAAGGGGAAGGTGATAGGGCTCATTGGATTCGATGGGGGCATGCTCAGGCAACTTGCCGATGCGTCCATCGTCGTCCCAGCGAACTCCACCCCGCAGGTGGAGGGGTTCCACCTCGTGCTGACCCATCTGATTTCGGCCCGCCTCAAAGAAGCCATCGGGAACAAGAGCAAGCGGTATTGAAAGAAGTAAGGGATTCTCTTTGCGCTTTATTAGGTGTTATCTAGGATGACCAGCTCAATACTTGAAAGCATGTGGAGAGTAAACGACGCCGCTCCTCACATCAGCGACTGGAATGACGAATACGTTCAGGTTGTTTCGGGCGGGCTCCTCGGCGATGGATGCATGGTTCTTAGGGAAAGAATGGTTACGCCAAGCTACCACGAGAATCATGGTTGGCGTCAGAGGGATTACGTCATCTGGAAGTGTCGGATTCTCGGCGCATCGATGGGAGAATACACCACCTTTGACAAGCGAACATGTCGCTTCTATGCTCGTTCAACTCTTTGGATTACCGACCAGCGAAACCACGGGCTGTACTCCGTGTTCTACCCGACCGGAAAGAAGATAGTCTCGCCCGAAGTGCTCGATCATGTCGGAGACCTGGGTTTGACGGTGCTCTGGCTTGATGATGGCTCGACCAAACTCCATGATGGAAACGGTAAGTTGAGTCTGCAAAGCTTTTCCCCGCCAGAGAACAGGATGATAATGTCATGGTTGAGAGATCGATATGAAATCAATTCGGTCTTAAGCACAGAGAACGAGATTTTCCTCAACTCGAGGGAACTTCCCAAGCTATTGTCCGTCGTCTATCCAATCTTCCAAAGATATGGGCTCCCTGAATGCATGAGGTACAAGATGGGTTCGCTTGATCCAAAGAATTCCGAGTCGATAGAGGCAGCAAAGGAGAAGCGTAGGGAACATGACATGACCAACTATTGGCGAATCATGAGTGACTCTTCGAGAAGGAAGAAAAGACGCGAGAGAATGAAGAAAGGTGCTCGACGCCGGCTTGAAGACCCAAAATATCGGGAGAAATACAACGATTATCACCGGGTCTACGCGCGGGTTTGGAGAGCGAGGCATGCCAAAGAAAGCAATCCTGCTTGACAGAGACGGCGTTCTCAATGAAATGTCGTACTACCCCGACCATGGCATTGTTGACTCGCCCTTCACGGTGTCTCGGCTAGTGCTCACGGAAGGAATCGGCGAGGCCCTACGTTCGCTCAAGTCTATGGGGTACCTCCTGGTGGTCGTTTCCAACCAACCCGGCATCGCCAAGAAACACTTCACCATGGAGACGTTCAAGAAGATGCAGAGGAAGATGAACAGGATGCTCGCGGACGAAGGGATCAGGCTTGACGGCGAGTACTACTGTTTTCACCACCCACGGGCGAAGGTTGCCAAGTACAGGGTCGAATGCGACTGTCGGAAGCCGAAGCCCGGGCTTCTCCTCAGAGCTGCTGACGAACTCGGGCTCGACCTAACGGATTCTGTCATGATTGGCGATGGGCTTTCGGACGTTGTTGCAGGCAAGGCAGCCGGGACCAAGACAGTGCTGGTGACCAATCTCAATTCACTCGTCAACTCGCTGGTGGCAGAACGGGGGGTTGAGCCCGACTTCGTGGCCAGGGATGTGACCGAGGCGGCTGACATCGTTAAGAATGACATCCTGGAGGTCGTGAGGCGTTGAGGAGAGTAGAAGTCTGGATAGACTGCGAGGAAGAGAGGGAGGAGGAGACCAGACGAAAAGTGAAGGCGGCCCTTGACACTCTCGGCATCGAGTACACATTGATCTATGGTTCCTACGAGATAGTCAAGAAAGGGTCGCAGAAGTAGTGCAGGCCGTCATTCTGGCCGGTGGCCTGGGAACGAGGCTGAGGCCACTGACAGAGAACATTCCGAAGGCCCTGGTGCCCGTCCACGGAAAGCCGTTTCTGGAGTATGAGGTCGAGCTTTTGAAGAGCAGGGGTGTGGATGACCTGGTCCTCTGCGTGGGCTACCTCGGAGAGGAAATCGAACGGCACTTCGGGGACGGGGGATGGTTCGGGGTTAGGATCAGCTACAGCCGCGACGGGAAGGCGCCATTGGGACCGATAGGGGCGCTGAAGAGGGCCGAGGGGATGCTGGAGGACGAGTTCTTCGTGACCTATGGGGACGCCTATCTCCGGCTCGATTACCGAAACATGATGGATGTCCTCGGGCAGAGAGACGCACTGGGTCTCATGGCAGTCTACTGGAACAATGGGGAATACGGCAAGAGCGACGTGGTCGTCAAGGGCACGCACATCGTGGAGTACAACAAAAAGGAGTCCAAGCCAGGGATGGTCTGGATCAACTTTGGGGTCTCCGCTTTGAGGAAGGCTGCACTTGACGGGGTCAAGAAAGACGAATACTGCGACGAAGAGACATTCTACGGAGGGCTCATTCGAGAGAGGCAGCTGCGTTTTTTCGAGGCGCACGACAGGTTCTACGAAATCGGGACCCCGGGGGGCCTCGATGAGTTCAGCACCTACGTGAAGATAAACGAAATCCTCCAGGGCGATGGGACGATAATCGGTCGGCATTTTGGATGACCTAGGTGCCAAGCTTGCATGGGGGCCGCCATTCCTCGTGGAATTGCAAAACCACCCCTAGTTCTTTTATACTAATGGCGGCAAAGACGAAACCTCAATGACCAAGATATTCCTGGACACGGCCAGCGCTGACGAGATACGGGAGTTCGTCTCGTGGGGCATAGGCGACGGCGTCACCACCAACCAGAAGATTTTCCTAAGCGAGGGCAACGTGGACTTCAAGACAAGGGTTTTGGAGATATGCGGCTTGAAGGAGGATTGGCCGGTGAGCGTGGAAACGACCACCAAGGGGTTCGAGGATCGAATAGAGGAGGCGAGGGAGTATGCAGGATGGCACAAGAACGTAGTGGTGAAGGTTGCCATGGACAAGGACGGGGTCGGCCTCCAGGTCGTGAAGAAGTTACACGACGAGGGGATTAAGACTAACATGACTCTGATGGTGACCTTCAATCAGCTCTACATGGCGGCGAAGGCCGGGGCGACCTACGTGAGTCTTTTCTTCAACAGGGCAAGAGATGCGGGGATCGATCCGGTCAGAACGATTGGCGAGATTATGCCATTCCTCGAGAAGCAAGGAGGGTCGGAGTTGATCGTGGGGAGCATAAGGAAACCCGAGGACGTGGAAGAGGTCGTCTCAGCGAGTGCCCACATTATCACTGTGACTCCGAAGGTTCTGAAGCAAATGCCGTTCCATGCGAAAACTGAGGAAACGGCCAAGGAGTTTGACGATGCATGGAAGGAATTCGTGGCCAAGAATCATCTCGTCCTCCCTGCGAGACATACGTGATCAAGGGTCATCGGATCTGTCTGGTCTGCTAGTTTCGTCCTTCTCCCTAATGGTTATGAAATGATTTGAACGAGTCCACCTTCTCGACCGACCTCGGGCTAGGTGCTCTGAGAGAACGGGTGACCATAGTTATTCCAACTTTGAACGAGCGGGAGGCGATTGGGATGCTAATTGATGAGGTACGGTCAGCGGGCTATGGCAAGATCTTGGTTGTCGATGGCTACTCCGTGGATGGGACTGCAGAAATCGCGAGCCTGAAAGGCGCACAAGTCGTGGAGCAACATGGCAAGGGGAAGACCGGGGCTATCCTTGTCGCTAGGGACATAGTCGACACTCCCTATTTCCTGCTGATGGATGGGGACTACTCGTACGACCCGAAGGACATTGATAGATTCGTCACTCATTCCGAAGGTTACGATCACATCATAGGATTCCGTTCCAAGAGAAACCCGAACATCTCAAGGACCCACAGACTTGGCAACTGGATTCTGACGAAGACATTCAACATCCTAATGGGAAGCAACATTCCAGACGTGGCATGCGGCATGTACCTGATGCGCACTCAGAAAATGAAGCAATTACTGATTGACAGGCAAGGCTTCGAAGTCGACCAAGAAATAGCGGCTCAAATGCTTGTGGATGGGAGGGTCACGTGCGTCCCTATCAATTACCGCAAACGATTGGGAGCTGCCAAGGCACCCACCTGGCGGCAAGGGTTCAGAGCGCTTTTCGCGATAGTTGGTCAGGCCAGGCGCTACAACCCGGTAGTCCTATTTGGGTTGGTTGCGGCAGTAGCTCTCGTTCCAGCAATAATTCTGCTGATTTATGCAGCATACCTCTATCTCTTCTTGGCGAGCTATCACGCAGGTTACTTCTTGGGTAGTCTGATGCTCTTCGTCATCGGAGGACAGGGCTTGACTGTTGCGACAATTGGATTCATGCTTAGGAGGATGGAAAAGAAATTGAGTGGCCGCTTCATAGAGGGATAGTCAAAACGAAGGCATTCGTGACCGGCGGCGCAGGGTTCATTGGCAGCCACTTGGCAGATAGGCTGCTCGAGGAAGGGTATTCGGTAACCGCCATCGATAACCTCTCCCAAGGCACGACAGAGAACTTAGCTCACCTCGGGAACAATCACAATTTCAGATTCCTCGAAGGGGACCTAAAGGACGCCCCATGGGTTCAGGAATCGCTTGCGGGACATGATGTCGTATTTCATATGGCCGCCCACGCGAACATACGGACAAGTCTGGTAGACCACATGGCCGATTTGCAAAACAACTTGATCGGCACAATGAACATACTTGAGGCGATGGTCAAGAACAAGGTGAGAGACCTCGTCTTCGCGTCCACTTCAGCATTGTACGGAGAAGCATCTCTGAGGCCGACTCCGGAAACATTCATGCCGGTTCAAACTTCTCTCTATGGAGCGTCAAAGCTTGCATGTGAAGCCTATGCAGAGGCGTACACGGAATTTGCGGACGTGCGGTTTTGGGCGTACAGGTTTTCCAATGTGATTGGCGAAAGATGCAGGAGGGGCGTAGTTTGGGATTTTGTCAACAAGCTAAGGATAAACCCAAGGGAGCTCGAGATACTTGGCGACGGCAAGCAAAGCAAGGAATACATCCACGTGAGCGATTGCGTCGAAGGAATCATGACTGGCTACGCGAAGTCTAATGGCAAGTCCAACATCTTCAATCTAGCCGTCGAGGACAACAAAACGGTTGACCAGGTTGCCGACATAGTCGTGGCGGAAATGGGTTTGAAAGAGGTCAGCAGGCGGTACTCAGGCGGCCCAAAAGGATGGATTGGTGACAATCCTGTGGTTCATCTGGACATATCAAAGCTCAAAGGCTTTGGATGGTCTCCCAAACACTCTGCTGAAGAGGCAATCAAAGAGACGACCAAGTGGTCACTAGGGACTTTTCAACCTTGAAACTGCGTGGCAAAGTAGCGATCGTCACGGGCGCCGGGGTGGGAATAGGAAAGTCCATCGCGCTCAAGTTCGCCGAAGAGGGGGCCAAGCTGGCCATAAACTCTCGAACGCGTAGCAAAATAGAGGAAACGGCCAGGGGGATTAGGAGCCTGGGTGCTGAAGTTCTCGTCAGGACCACTGACGTTTCTGTAAGTGAAGAAGTGGAGAGTTTCGTAAACGACACGCACAAGGAATTCGGGAGGGTTGACGTTTTGGTTAACAACGCAGGTGTCCTTGGCCCTGTTGGGGTTGCTGCCGAGAATGATGTAGCATCTTGGATTCACACCATTGATGTGAACCTTGTTGGAACATTCCTCTGTTGCAGGAAAGTACTGCCTATCATGATGAGACAAAGGGGAGGGAGCATAATCAACATGTCAGGTGGAGGAGCAACGTTGCCGTACCCAAGATTCTCAGCCTATGCAACATCCAAAGCTGGCGTTGTGGGGCTTACTCAGACGCTCGCAGAAGAAGTGAAAGACCACAACGTTCGGGTCAACGCTATAGCCCCTGGTCTGACCAACACACGGTTGCAGGACGAGATTTTAGCAGCGGGTGACCTTGCCGGTGAAAGAGCGACGATGCGTGCTAGGGAAGCAAAGGAAAAGGGGGGCGCAGATCCCTTACGTGCCGCCAACTTGGCCGTCTTCTTGGCGTCAGACGAGTCCGTCAGGATAACGGGCAGGTTGATTAGCGCAGTATGGGATGACTGGGAGAACCTCGCAGACAGAAACCGCCAGAATGACTTGGTCTCCAGCGAGCTCTATACACTCAGAAGAATAGATGGGATGTTCTTCGCCCCAATCAAGAGGGACGTTCAGAAGTGAGAGTCCTCGTCACCGGCGCCGCGGGCTTCATCGGCTCACATATAATGAGAGAGTTCTCCAAAAGAGGATTTGACGTTGCAGGAACGGACCAAACAGCGTTGAAAGGAATCTTGCAAGCTGACATTACTGAGTTAGAGCAAATTGCTGCGGTGATTGAAAGAACCAAGCCTGATGCGGTGATTCATTTGGCTGCCATAAGTGGTACCACGGGAAAGAACGAAGCTGAGCAAAGTCTCAGGCAACCTATCTTGAACTTTCGCGTCAATGTGTTGGGCACGGCCAACATTTGCGAGGCATGTCGAATTCGCAGCGTTCGGAAATTGATTTACATGAGCTCCTTCGCTGTATATGGCAGAACAGAAGCGGACCGCTTGCCCATAACCGAAAAGACCCCGACTAGTACTGAGCACGCGTACGCGGTATCGAAACTCGGGGGAGAGGAGGTAGTCAGGACATACAGCAACGACTTTGGAATCAAGTCAGCGATTTTCAGAGCTCCGTTCATAGTAGGCGAACACCAAAAAGAGAAGAATGTGCTGCGAGAATTCGTTGAGTGCGCCGAAGGAGGCAAAAGCCTTGTGATTCACGGCGATGGCAAACACGTCCGTGAATTCGTCCACCCTACCGACCTGGCGGACGCGTTCGTAAGGGCCCTTGATTTCCTGGATGGCGATGCTGTTAGTGAATTATTCGTCATCGGAAACAAGGGAGTTGCAATCGTTGATCTTGCAGGTAAAACCTTAGAGCATATAGGGAGAGGGCAAATAGAACACCTACAAAGTAGCACAGCCCGTACGTTTGACCAGTATTGTGATTACAGTAAGGCAACTAGTCTGTTGGGGTGGAAACCTCGTTTGAGCACAGATGACATAATCGACAAAATAATTTCGACTGAATACACAAACCTGGCAGGCACGGATGTAGTGGCCAATGAGCCCTGATTGGCGTTCACGGGAAGTTACAGACATCTGTAAGATGATCCGAAGGTGCCGATCCCTTTGCTGAAAGTAGGAGTGGTTGGGCTTGGAAAGATGGGCTTGCTACATGCTGGAACGGTCAACATGCTTCAAGGCTGCTCCGTGGTCGCTTTCTGCGAGAAAGAAGCTCTATTGACTTCGTTGAGTAGGAAAGTGCTTTTGAGAATAAGTTTCCATAATCGGGTCCAAAACATGATGAGGCAGGAGCAATTGGATGCAGTCTATGTAACCACGCCAACGCCGACTCACTTGACCATACTAAATGAAATCGTTGATAACAGCCGTGATGTAGCGGTCTTCGTTGAGAAGCCTCTAGCGGGGACCTACAGTGAATCCCTGGAAATCCTCGAAAAAACCAACAATCGCATAAACATGATTGGTTTCCAAAAGCGATTCTCACCTCCGTTCATGCAGGCCAAGCAGCTATTGGAGAAACAGGCCCTAGGAGAGTTGGCTTCTTTCAGAGCGTATTCCTTTCTTTCAAGTGTATTTTCTGAGGGCAGGGGTTGGAGATTTGGCTCAGGACAAGGTGGTGCGCTCCTTGACTTGGGTTCACATCTAGTTGACCTTGTCTTATGGTATTTTGGGGAGCCGACGACTATTCGTGCCACAAAGCGTACCATCTACTCCAAAGCAGTCGAGGATTACGTCAATGCAGAATTGGGATTTGAGTCGGGGGTGACAGGTCAGTGCGAGGTATCTTGGAGCGTGCCAGGATACCGGCTTCTGGAGACCAGAATAGACATAGTAGGAAACAATGGAACCCTAGTTGTCTCGGACGATTATCTAAGAATGGAAATAATCGAGGACATTCCGTCAATCATCAAATCAGGAAGACATTACTTGCGGAAGCCGGAGCTCTATCCCGGGGTGGATTTTCTGATCGGAGAACCCGAGTATTGCCTTGAGGACAAGTATTTTCTCGATTGTGTGAAAAGTCATACTCAGCCTCGGTTGGGACTTGATACTGGAGTTAAGGTCAGCAGAGTCATACAGACAATATACGAATCCGCGAACGGATGATCTCATGACGCCTGGTGCACCTAATCAAGTTCTTGACAGACTGTTAATTGGCGATAACTCTTTCATAGGGGTTGACCATCTCTCACAGGAACGCATCAGAGAAAAGGAAAGTTCGCTCGACGAAGAACGAATATCGCGAGTGATAGGTAAGGCGCTTGAAAGCGGAGCCCAAGGACTAATGTGTTCCGCCCATCCTAACATGTCTAGGGTACTAAGGCGCATGAAGACACAGAAGTACAGCAGGGCGTTCGGAGTCTATCTCATAGTCCCAGACGTCCAGTCTTACGTCCGAATAGCATCCGAAAAGGGAATGCCCGGACTGATTGGCGACATGATGGGAAGACTCGGTGTCGCAGGCAAGGCCAAGGCGTTACTTGGAGGAAGTTTATCGGCATTGAACCGCAATCCCGTATCCGCCATGCGGACTTACCTCGATGCAGAGACCTCTGGATTCATTGGTGCCATGCCGAAGCGTTGCGAACTCAGGTCGCTCATTATGCATGAACTCTTTACAGAACTCGTAGTTAGCTTCAAGCTTCAAGACCTGGCTCTTGCCTATGTTGAACATGTGAAGGATTCGATGAACGTACTCCCTGGATTTGCGACTAGAAACTTTGCGAGATTCGTGGATTTTGCTTCTGAGGCTGGCTTGCCAATGAAGGAGTTAGTTATTCTTGCACCTTTCAACAAAGTCGGCTTTCAAATGAATCCATCGAGAGAGGAGTGCGAGGCGAAACTGGCCCAAATCGGAGAAACGAACGTGATTGCCATGAGCATTTTGGCGTCAGGTTTTTTGGGCCTGCAAGAATCCGTAGACTACATACGCAAGCTACCAAAACCCGTCTCTTGCGTAGTTGGAGTGTCGTCCGAGGTGCACGCCCAAGAAACGTTCTCCTTGCTACGGAGATCGTTCTCCACCCACTCGTGATTAGTGGCTGAATCCTCAGTGGCCAAACCCAGGGTCAGACCGGTGATCCCCGGAAAAGTGACAGTTCGTTGAAACTAAGTATAGTCGTCTTGACCTATACCGAGAGGCGTCTTCCGGACCTGGAGGACTTGTTGGATTCGATAGAGGAGCAAAAACATCCCGATACCGAAATCGTCCTAGTTGTCGAGCGCAATTTGGCGATTAATGAATTCCTATCAAAACGGAAGTCAAAGTTTCCTGAAAAGGTTCGTCTCCTCAAGGATCGTCTAGGCGTGTCAAACGCGAGGAATACCGGTGCAAGGGCGGCGTCAGGTGATATTGTGGCTTTTGTCGACGATGATGCCGTATTGGACAGCAATTGGTCCACGGAGCTGATATCCAGTTTTCACGAACACCCTGAGGTCGTTGGCGTAACGGGTAGGGCTCTTCCACTTTGGAAGGGTGAACAACCCAATTGGTTTCCGAAGTCGTTATATTGGATGATTGGTTGCACCGCATGGAAAGAGTCGGCAAAGCCGTACCTTACTAGTTTCGTTTCGGGAGTTAACATGGCGTTCAGAAAAGATTGCTTTTCTACTCACGAATTCATGCTGACGATACTCAGCGATCCAAGGAGTAGGGCATCGGTCTACCGAGGACTACCGAACGATGAGAACGATTTTTCCGTTCGACTTACGACCGATTCCGGCCGTCCGATATTGTATACCCCCAAATTGACAGTATTCCACAAAGTAGACCCGGAGCGTCTAACCATCGGATTTGTTAGTCAGTATTCGTTTTGGCAGGGGATGGCCGAGGCGAATTATGCAAGCGTTTCTACTTGGAAATCGGCGAGATTATCTTCCTATTCTAGGCTTTTACGCACTCTTGGCGTCGACATGCTTTCAGCCCAGGGAGGGTTCAAAGCTAGTGGAATGAGAATTTACGTTCTCTTGACAGCTGCATTCTTTTTCGTGGGTGGGTTCATATCTTTTCGCCTTTCGCCCCTCTCTCGCAGGTATCTCGCTTCCCCGCAACGGATGACTTCTCTCCAAGCGGTGAGGGCACGCCGACATTCCGACCCTGGACCCAACTTATGACATCTGTCGGAGGCAGCTCGTCGAATGGAATTTCTTCATGTGCACGAACCTCGAGCCGCGAAATGCAACTGAAAGCTGCACGCACATCGCAATATCGGGAACTGTTAGAATGAATATTGGTGAGCTTTGGGGAGTTGGTACCTTCTGTCTTCAAAGGTAGCTGTCACCGGCGGTGCGGGCTTCATCGGTGCCAATCTTGTGAGAGCATTGGTAGAACAGAATCGGGAGGTAATCGTAATTGACAACCTTTCGCGCGGTTCGAACAAGAATCTCGCGGGCGTGCCGATTGAAATAAGACATGTCGATCTTTGCAATCTCGACGCAACGATTGAAGCCGTCCGAGGTGTTGATTGTATCTATCATCTGGCAGCCCGTGTGGGATCCATCGAGTATTCGCATAGAGGAAAACATGAGGAACTGGAAGCCCTCCAGACAAACTTGTTGATAGACACGAACGTGTTGAGGGCGTGCATTGCTTCGAGAATAACGAAATTAGTTTATGCTTCAAGTGTTGCGGTTTACCCGATTGACAAACAACAAGTCCTCGATGCAAGATTCGCTGAGGAAGACATGTTTCCAATCAATCCCGACGGAGGTTATGGGTGGGCAAAATTGGTGGGGGAGAAACAAGTCGATTTGATGCAAGACTGTACTTCAGGTGTCGGAAGGATATTCCAGACGTTCGGGGAGTATTGTGAATTTGGGGAGACAGCACAGGTCGTTCCTGCGTTAATTAGGAAGGCAATCAATTTCCCTGAAGAGGAATTCGTTGTCTGGGGAAGTGGCGAGCAAACAAGAAATCTCCTATACGTCACAGACTGTATAGGTGCCCTGCTCAAACTGGAGGAAAAAGCTTCGTATCCTCCTTTAATGGTGAATATTGGGAGCGAAGAGAAGGTGAGGATTCGCGAACTTGCTGAGATGATAGTGAAAATCAGCGGAAAACATATTCCGATTGAATTTGATCCATCCAAACCCACGGGTCCGCTAAGCAGCGTTCCAGACCTTTCGAAGGCTCAAAGAGTTCTAAATTGGAAGCCAAAAGTCAGGTTGGAAGACGGTCTGAGGGCGACATACAAGTATTTGGAAACTCAAAGGTATGGCAGATGATTGGTTATCCAAATGACAGATGCGCATAGCGAGTCCTTCAGCACGCTCGACCAAAATAAGCTTGAAAAGCGCATGATTTCGATGGTATACAAGGGACCCCAACCGATTCCTACAGCCACAATGTCCTCTGAACGAAAGTTATCCGTCTGGCTCGAACGATTTGTGCGAACATATCGCGAATGTGTTTACTCGGCGTAGCAAGAGTTGTGAGAGGTTGGTTTGTTGAGCTTCACTGTTTCTATCGTAATCGCTACAAAGGACAGTGCAAAGACTATAGGTATGTGCCTGAACTCTCTCATGCCCTTCTTCAATGCGGAGACCCTCGAAAACATTATCGTTGTCGACGATGGCAGCCGTGATGGCACTGAAGCTATTGTAGCTTCGTACCCGGCAAGATTAGTCGCTGGTCAGCGGTCCACATTCTTTGCAGCTTACGAATTGGGCTGGAGGAATGCGTCTGGAGATTTGATTGTATTCTTGGATTCGGACGCATTCCTGAAAATCGATTTCTTACCGCACATACTTTCATATTTCGAAAAGGATTCAAACCTTGGCATACTTGGAGTGACTGCTGAACCCATCGCCGCATCACGTGTCGGCAAGTTAATTGGACAATGGTGGGATTACCGCTATGAGAATCTTGTGACATCACTTCAAAGAAAGAAACGAATTAGCTGGTGGGGGAGGTTATATCTTAGGTATACCGGTTCAGGAGAATCGCAAGTCACGGTGCAAGGGCCTTGTTACGTAATCAGAAGGGAAGCTCTTGTCTCAATGGATGGTCTTCCAAAATTGGGCGACGATCTCATTCTTTCGCGTCTTCTAACCTCTAAAGGATGGAAGTCAGCATGGTGTTTGCATAGACTGGTCAGCCACTTCTCTAGGTCAAGGCTCTCTAGCGCGGCGCTGAAATACGTGAGATATGGGCTCATGTGGGGTCTCATAACGAAACCGCAGGATAGCTTTGTAACAAGGTTAGCGAGGGCAGGCACACGCGCTTTCTCACCAATTATCGCTGCCAAAATCGCAGTAAAGTATCGGAGCCCACTCCATTTTTTTCTATACATCATGTTGGCAGGGCTCGCCGATTGGGTTGGACATATGATTGCTTTATTTGAGAATGATGAATTCATAACAGTGCCAACAGGGTGACAATTGGCGTGCGTGGAGTTTCAGTAGTCTTGCTTGTTGCACTTACATTCCTGGTGATCTCATATCCGGCGAATCTTCACTATGACACATCACCAGTTCAATCACTCTCGGTGTTTTCCAATTCAGTTCTCTTCGCAATCATTTTCTATTTCTGGATGGGTACCATTCTCTTTTTCCTCATTCTCAGACAGAACGATGATCTTGTTTTCAGGGCCATTCCATTGATAGCCTTTGCATGTGTTTTCTTGGGTTTGTGGGTCACCAAGTCATCCTATGGATTGACGGCAGATGAACCGGCATATTTTGCTGGAGTAAGGACAATTATTCTGTCTGGTCGTATCCTTCCTCCGGTTCCGAATTATGCCTATACCAATTTTCCAGGAGTTCTCCTCGTAGTTAGTCAATTCTCTGAAATTACTGGTCTGTCGATAATCTCAGCACGAACGATACTAGTTCTGGTGATGGATCTCACACTAGTTGTGGCGGGTTACTTGTTTTTCAGGCGATTGCGGCTAGGACAATTTGCTTCGCTGGCTATTCTAGCTGCAATCATGGGTAGCAGAATATTGGCAACCTCCGCTGAGTACCTTCAAGGAGGAAGCCTTGCACTTGCCTACTTCCCGTTGATTCTCGTCTTACTTTTGGTGACTCGCGGGTCATTGGCCAGGACTGCGTCAATCTTGATTCTGTTCGTCGCATCTGTAATGGCATATTTACCCTCGTCGGCCGCAATCCTAGCCGTCACGCTAGTCCTGTTTGGCTGGCGCATCTCAAGGAAAACCATCGGCCTTCACCCGGCGATCCTGACCGTGTTTGTCTTAACAATAATCTCGTGGCTAATCTATCAAGCCACTCCGTACCCGCTCGGCTTCGCCCAATCATTCTTAGCGTTGCTCAAATCTGGCCTGTTGAATGCATTCAACAGTCCTGTGAACAGTGCAACCACTGGCTTATTGCCTCTGCCGAGTTGGGCATTCGTCATCGAAGTCTCTTGGTTGATTGTCATCTACCTTGCGGGAACAATCATTGCTGCCTATCTCGTCGTCTTCCGAAAGCTTCACCATCCATCGGCCGTGTTCAGCGTGCCAGCAATTGTTGGCCTCATCTTGATGATAGTCTTGTTGACTTTGGTATTCCCGACAGGATCACAGTATTTCAGATTCCTTCAGTTTGGAGCCTTCTTCACTACACCGATGGTCTTCTTGGGAATGACAAGCCCAAAAAAGAAACAGGCCAAGATGTTGATACTGGTGTCTATGTTGCTCCTTGCGCTTTCGTTCCCGACTTTTCTTGTGGACAATAAAAACATATCAACCCAAGTGATTTACTCTACTGATGTTTCTGTGTACCAATTCATAGGCCAATTGGGTCCGACGGGAGTTGTTCTTTACATTCTGCCTACTGACCGTGTGTACACGGCATTTTATGTCCCAGGGGCGAATGTCATGTCTTCCTCAATTGCTTACGACATGACCCAATCAGAAGGAATCCTTAGCGTCAGGAGTCTCGTCGATTCATTTTCATCTTCATCAACTGCTACTACCTCTACTCCGCCTTTGTTCGTTTTTTCAATGAGGGAGCTTTATGGATATCAAATCCTTGGAATTTCTCCTTCTAGCCAGTCATGGGGACAGACGTTGGGCACACTTTATTCAACAAACGTTGTCTTCGAGGACGGAACTAACACCATCTTTGCGCATTAGGTCAGCAATAACGAGTTGAAGACGGTTTTCGTTGATAGTTCATTTGCACTACGTTCTCTTTACATTGATATCTTCAACAGTCCTCCAATTGGATATCAATTTGTCGGCTATGGACAAAACTCCGGAACCAAGTTTGGTCTGAATGCGCATATTGGCAGAACATTCAACCTTCTTCCATCAAGTGTACGGTCGGTTATTCCTTACAATATCGTGAAATCAAATCTCGGCCGGTGGAAAATACCACCTAAGAATGCTTGTCTCACGTTGTCTCTTCAGCATGTTGTATTGAGAAATGAACCTTGGATCGCCGATGTGGAGACATATGCGCTATTGGCGGGATGCGAAATCAGGTACTTCGATAGGTTTGGCAGGACCATTTTCAATGCGTTACAGTCGAGCCATTGCAAGCGGATTATCTGTTGGTCCAAATTCACCATGAATACGATTGATCCGAAATTGCTCGAGAAGACCGTCATCTTGCCCCCAACCGTGCCTCGTAGGAAGTTCGCGAAGGTGTTCAGAGACGACATCATAACGCTCCTATTTATTGGGTCAGGCTACATTCCAGAACAATTCTACTTGAAGGGAGGTCCGACAGTTTTGGAGATGTTCAAAATCATCAGGAAATCATACGACAATGTCGAGCTAATCATAAGATCTGACGTTCCCTCTTGGGTCATCAAAGAATATGGGAACGACCCGAGAATCAAGATATTCCCCGGAATCTTGCCAAGAGAAGAGCTTTGCAAGCTGTATGAACGTGCAGATATTTTGTTGCTCCCTTCTCACAATAGCCCAACAAGTGTCCTCTTGGAGGCAATGAGTTTCGAGTTGCCAATAATTACAACAGACGTCGACATGAATCCCGAGCGTGTCTCTCAGGGTGAGACTGGTTTACTCATAAGAGTACCAGAGCGCCTGCGTCGGGCTGCAGGTTCAATTGCGCACGTCAAGGAAATGACAATAGTTGACGAAGCCCAAGTTCAAGAGCTTGCGGAGACAACTTCCTACCTCATTGCTAATCCTACTCTTAGACGGCGGATGGGGTATTCGGCAAGAATGGAAGTAGAAACAGGAAAATTCTCCATGGAAAACCTTAACAGATTATTGGGCAAGGTGTTAGATGAGGCTTCAGCCGGTCACGCCAGATAGAAGAAATCCGTCACCTAGACCCTGGAGTAATGTTGTACAAATGAGATATCAAAATAAAAGGTACACCTCAAACTTCCCAACCAGCTTCATTTTCTTTGATGCACAGACTCCCCAAACATAACCCAGGCGGCAGCTTTGGTCCGAGGGACGGCCTAGGCCTACAGAAGGCACTTCAGGAATACAAGAGGATGGGGGACCACTACCGTCGATACCTATTTGCATCAAAGTTCTGCACTGATAAGACGGTTCTGGACCTTGGATGCGGACACGGTCTAGGGCGATTGGTCCTAGGAAGTTTAAGAGAGTATGTTGGTGTTGACATCGACGAGCAGGCTCTTCAATGGGCTCGAAAAAACCTACAACCCCGTCTTCCCTTTACTCAGTTCGTGGATCTTGAAGGGCTTCGAGCTAATTTGTCTGATAGGTTATTCGACGTAGTGATCGCATTTGAAGTTGTCGAACATATCAACGATGTAATCGATTTCTCCAAATTAATAAGAAACAGGATGGGAACTGCAAGTGTAGCGCTACTTTCGACTCCAAACGGGGCCTTCTCTCATGGGAATCCGGATCTCTATGTTACCGAATATCATCTCCAGGAGTACTCTTTAGAGGAGTTCGAACTCATATTGAAAACCATAGGGGATAACTACCGGATTTTCAAAGAACACCGAATTGACAGGCTTGATGTTCTCTGGAGAAAGCGGCAGACTACTCCGCATAGGACAACCATCGGATCCAGAATAGCTCCGAAAGGAATGAATCCGATACGATTGGCCCGCAGCGTAGTCCGGCTATGTTTGAATGGTCCTATATTCTGGACCATTAGGGCCGCTGAATCACAAGATAATGCCGACTTCTCGAGCTTGAATTATACCACGATTATCGGGCTTGTGCAAAAATGAGCCGATGGTTCCAACTTCGTTATCGCTCCATCCGTTCTCGCAAATCTCCTAGCCCGAATCTGGTCTTTTGTTGTCAAACGAAGCCAAAACAAGCAGGTCGCAGCGGAGCCGCGCAGGAGGGTTCAGGATAATGAAGATTCTCGTCACCGGAGTAACGGGACAGTTAGGGTCAAGATTAGCAGAAGAGGCAATGTCAAGAGGTCATAGCGTAGTAGGAACGCACTTTGCTTCAGAGAACCCGCCGCCCTTCAGTTCGAGAGTCGATCTAATTGACGGGGCTGCAGTAAGGGTCTTGATCTCAAGGCACGAACCCGACTTGGTGATTAACTGTGTTGCCCTGACTAATGTGGAGCAATGTGAGTCCGACAAACCGTACGCTGAAAAGGCCAACATAGCTTCCGTCGTCCACTTGGTTGAGGCTATCCGCAACACGTCGACAATTCTCCTGCACATATCCACGGATTTTGTGTTCGATGGCGTGAAGGGCAACTATATCGAGACTGATTCCAAAAATCCAATCAACGTCTATGGCTGGACTAAGTCGGAGGCGGAAGAAGTCATCCTCCGCGAGATGAACGAGGATAGGTTTCTCATAGCTCGCTCAGGAGGCATCATTGATTTTCGAAAGGGTTCGAGAAATATCGGTAGGGTACTGCTGGATGCCGTTCAAGATGGCCACTCAATCGGTGTAATCGCTGATCAAATCACCACATTCATTCATGCTAGAGAGGAGGCTAAGGTACTGCTAGATCTCATTGAAAACAGATGTTGTGGAATATATCATGTGGGTGGGAACAGACCTTCTTCCCGTTACGACCTGGCAACCACCCTCCTGAGAAAGCTGGGAATCGAGAAACCACTGTTTCACGCAATTGGCATGAACCAATTCGAGAAATGGAAGGTTCCCAGGCCGGAGAGGACTAACTTAAACGTCGCAAAATGCGAGAAGGCCCTCAATCGGAAAATCCCTACTATTGAAGAGATGTTGGACGCTTACCTGAGCCTCAACTAGTCAAATGACTGTTACCGGAATACTCCTAACTATGCCTCGATGTCATCGGTTCGATTTGAAAATACCCAGGTTGAGGCAAAAAGGTGAAATCTCTCCACCATTCTCGTTCCTCCCGCATCGCGTCAACAAACCTCTTAATTCGTTTCCCGAGAGTGCGGCAAGTCACCGGGAATGTTCTTATAAGTTCCACAAGACCTTGGATTGAAAGTGGATGACCGAGACACCTCGACTAGAGCCGATAGCCCAGGACCGCAGAGGGGCTAACTGGAGCCTCCTTCTCCCTGACGGCAGCGAACTCATACTGATTTTCACTAGGAAAGGGATGTACCGGGGTGGTCACTGGCACGACAAGCCGGAGACGAATCTCATGCTCTCAGGACGCATCAAGTATTGGAAGCGGTATCCCGATGGAAGAGAGACGGAATTCGAGCTTGGCCCCGGGGAGACGTCTCACAACGAGCCTGGGGAAGCCCATCTCGGGCTCGCGCTAGAGGACTACTGGCTCGTCGAATGGAAGATAGGTGTGAAAGCCAAAGAATCGAAGACCACTAGTTACACACCGTATCGGGAGAAGGTTGATGAACAGCTGAAGGGAGGAGCGCAATCGACCTCGGCCGCCAACCGAAAATGACGCTTCACGACGGAATAGAGCATACCGTTACATCGTACCGGAGCTGATGAACCTGTGGGCGAGACCAACAACAAAAGAATCCTCATAACCGGCGTTGCAGGCTTTCTGGGAAGCAACCTCGCCAAGAACTTGGCTGAGTCCGGTGCCGACGTAACTGGTGCGGATACGCCAAGTGCCCTCGCCAGCAGCAATCTATCGGAATTAGCCCCAGCTGTCAGTCTCAATACTGCAGACGTTACAGATTATGTGAGCCTAACCAAGCTTGGAAGCAAATTCGATTGCATTATACATCTCGCTGCTCTCGCTGCGCCTAAGAAATGCGACGACAATCCATCTCTCGCGTTTGAGATAAACGTACACGGAACCCACAACGTCCTCAAATTTGCACTGGAGACCAATGCGACTAGGTTCGTTTTTCCCTCAACTGCACATGTCTACGGCATAAGCCCGAAGTACATACCGACCGACGAAAACCACCCTCTTGCTTTGCAGAATACCTATACGACTTCGAAGATACTCGGGGAGAGTCTCTGTAAGCTGTTCTACAGCAATCATGGGCTTTCATATGCGACGCTGCGGCTATTCAACGTGTACGGCCCGGGCCAAACTCAGGATTACTTCGTGCCATCGATGATAATCAAAGCCAAGCAAGGGTTCATAATGCTCCGCGGCTCCGAGGTCACCAAGGATTTCGTGTACGTGAGTGACATGACTGATGCTTTTGAGAAGGCTATCGGGTCAGACTATGTGGGGGAAATAAACGTTGGGACTGGTATCCAGACAAAGCTGGAGACTGTGGCAAGATACATAGCCAACGTCATAGGCGCCAAGTTCGGTGTAGATGATGATGCTGTCGATGGTCCAACCTTCATGCAGTGCGATCCCAGCAGGGCGATTAGAATGCTCCATTGGAGGCCCAGAGTGCCGCTGGAAAGAGGGTTGGATACGACGATTAATTGGTTCAAAGCGAGATCTACCTAAATCAACAACGAGGAACCCATGTCAACCTTAGCTGGGGAAATCAATCAACGAGTTGAAGAACACTTCAGCTCAGTGCGGGAGGAAGAATTTGTGCCTGGGAAGACCCCGATACCCCTAGCGATTGCCCAGTTCGGGGCGGCTGAGGTGATCGAGGCAATTGATTCCCTCATGACTACTTATGTCACAATGGGGAAGAAAGTAATGATGTTTGAGCAGATGTTTGCCGAATACGTCGGGCTTCGACGGGCGCTCATGGTGAATTCTGGGTCTTCGGCCAATCTTCTCGCGCTATCGGTTCTGGGTTCCAAAAGGTACTCCGACCGAATTAAGCCGGGAGACGAAGTGATATGTCCTGCCGTAACGTGGCCGACGACAGTCAATCCCGTACTGTCAGTCGGCGCCAAACCCGTCTTTGTTGATGTGGAACTCGAGAACTTCGGACTCTCGGCTGACAAGGTGGAGGAAGCAACCACTCGACGGACGAAGGTAGTGATGGCTGTGCACCTCATGGGAAACCCATGCGAGGTTGACAAGATTCTCGGCGTGACGGATAGGAGGGGAATCCATCTGATTGAGGATTCATGCGAAGCACACGGTGCAAAGATCGGCAACAAGCATGTGGGTGGATTTGGCACGTGCGGGACATTTAGCTTCTTTCTATCTCATCACATCACGACCATAGAAGGAGGCATGATCGTATCCAACAATGACGAATTCATGGACTTGATTGCTTCACAACGAGCGCACGGTTGGATTAGGGAAATGAAGAATCGGCAAGCCATTGCAGCCAAGTACGGGGCGATTGACAACAAATTCCTCTTCTATGAAACCGGTTTTAATCTGAGGCCCACAGAGATTCAAGGAGCATTTGGAATCCACCAACTACCCAGGCTGGATGGGTTTGTTGAGTTCCGAAGGCAAGCGGCCAAGAGGCTGAACCAGCGACTATCCCAATTCAGGGATCTCCTAGTCCTCCCAGAGGAACGACCTGGCACTGTGAACTCCTACTTCGCGTATCCCATAACGATAAAGGCGGAAGCACCCTTCTCAAGAAAGGAATTCACTGACTTCCTCGCCACTAAGCTAATCGATTCCAGACAAGTGGCAGGCGGGAACTTGACAGAGCAGCCGAGCGCAACCCTGTACGAACACAGGATGGTCGGACCTTTGACGAACTCAAAGCTCATCATGCGCAATTCTTTCTTCATTGGGCTGCACCAGGGAATCCACAGGGAACACGAAGAGTATATCGCCAAATGCATGGAGGAGTTTATAACGAGTAGGACCCAAAGGTAATCGAGCTTCGGACTGTGTTCTTGGGCGACAGAATTGTCTTGTCCTCTTCTCGAACCAACCAATCTCAACTGGTTTCATCAATCGTCGCGTCCAGGGGTTCCGCTCACGCCCTCTATACGACCATTTGCGGGTTTTGGGGCAAGGTGACGATACCGAGAAAATCCCCTCTGCTAGAATTTGTGGGTAGAGATGCTCAGACCTGTCTCACGCTTCAGGATTCTGCAGTTTACGAAATCGTGCCTGAACTGGTTCGTGCATTTAGCGTGCATCACGGTCTTCCTGAGGGAATGGCTAGAGTCCGAAACGGCAAGTCATAATAGCCACTTTTGACTACGGCTGAGGCAATGGTCCTGGCTCCGAAAGTCTTGCCTGAGAGAAGAGACATCTGGTTTCGTAACCTTCTGATTAGGAAAGGAATCTCTACAGCAATTTACGAGACCATGAAAACGGACCAACTCGTGTACATTATGGGTGAGGGTGCCCACATGAAGGTCCATTTCGATGCTCCGTATATCGAGAAGGAATTCTCCAATCGAGTCGTGACATGGCCAATAGCCGAGGATAGCGGCGTCAATTTTGCTCTCGGAGCGAGTCTATTGGGCGTCAAGCCTATCTTCGACGTCATAACTGCAGATTTTCTATTCAGAGTGATGGATTCTGTTTGCAACACATGCGCTACGACAACGTACATCGCAGGCGAGCAAGCCAACCCAATCATTATCAGGGGGGAATTTCTTCTTTTTGCTCCATCCACAGGTCAAAGACTCGAAGCGGTATTTGGGCACATTCCAAATCTGAACGTAGTGGTTCCATCCAACCAAGTCGACGCATATCATTTGATGCTCGATGCCCTGCGGAGAAAAGAGGTAACTGTCTTCTTCGAAGACCGTATGGTCGCGGACGCGAGCATGAAGCCTGTTGACAAGCTTGATTATGCTGCACGACGGTCCCCGACCAAGATTGGAGAAGCGTTTGTTCGGAAGAGAGGAAACAAATTGACTGTCGTCTCATACGCTCTTACCCTCCAAAGAACCGAAGAGGTTCTAGATGAACACCCGGATTGGGATGTGGAGCTAATCGATTTGATAACGATTAAGCCATTTGATAGAGAGAAGGTGTTGGACTCGGTTCTGAAGACGGGCAAGCTTTTAGTTGTTGAGCCGGACATCGTCACCGGCGGTACTGGCGCTGAGGTAGTCGCAGCCATGGTCGAATTAGTCAACGAACTCGGAAGGGACATTAGAGTCAAGCGGATTGGAGCACCACTAAGAACTATCCCGGCAAGTCCGTCACTCCATGACCTGATCATACCAAATAAGGGACGCATAGAGCGAGCAATAAGGAAGATGATCGGTCGATGAATACGGCCAATTATCTCGAACTGTATGAGAAGATGGTGCTGATAAGGACTTTGGAGACGAACCTTCTTCAACTCGCCGAGTCGACTGGAGAAATAAGCGACCTTCATCTTAGTCGAGGCCAAGAAGCAATCAGCGTGGGTGTTTGCTCCGCCTTAAGACCAGACGACTATATGGTCACACACCACCGCACCATAGCCCATTCGATTGCCAAAGGCATGCCCTTGCAGCCTCTGATAGATGAGATTCTAGGTAGGGCAACCGGGGTCTGCGGAGGGAAAGCGAATGAAATGCACATTCGCTCACTTGAGATAGGTTACATGTTTTCATTTCAATTAGTGGGGACTGCCGTTCCGGTTGCCGCGGGAATTGCTTGGGCGTCAAGGTATGTGAAGAAAGAGGATAAAATTGTCGTCTTGTTCGTTGGCGATGCTTCTACCGGGAACGGTCAGTTCCTCGAAGGCATGAATGCTGCAGCGATCAGGAAGGTCCCACTTCTCGTCGTGATTGAGGACAATCATCTCGCGGGCAACATCACGCCGAATTATTACTTTCCTGACAACGCGGGCATAGAAGACAGATTCTCCGCATTCGGAATAGACAGCGTCAGGATAGATGGGAATAAGATAGATGAAGTGATAAGGCATGCAAATGAAGCAGCCGACACAATCAGAACTTCTTCGCGTCCGTTTGGACTTATCTGCGACACAACGCGTCTACTCATGCATAAGATAGGACAAGGAGATGTCAGAACCCCAGAGCAAATCGCTCAATTGGCAAGACGCGACCCGATAGTCTATTTGGAAAGGAAGCTAGGAATAAGCGAGAGCCAAAAGATGGAGGCTGAAAATGTTGCTCAGTCCAGCGTCAACAAGGCTATCGACTCGGCTCATAAGGCACCTTGGCCCAAACCAGACAGAATCTTGTCACTTGAGTAGCGCGGAAAGTTACGCGGGGAGGTAGTGACATAACTTCCCCAACCTGATGGGCAGGTCAAATAAGTCAGAAAAGCCTCACCGTCGCCTGCGGAAGGGGGAACACACGTCCAGATCTTTTGGAGAAGGAGGAGAAGCACGATTTTGCGTCCATCAGATCCTATCGTAAGAGCCAGTGTGAGAATTGGTGGCCCGGCGGAAATCAATGCAATCTTGTATTATGTTCAACTATGGAACCCCCGGATGAACTTTGAGACAGCTCACCTTCCTTTTTAGCTTAGATCGTTAGCCCCACTTGGAATCAAAGGCCCTACTATGGAAAGGTTTCTGCATCTGCGACTTTCATTAGATCTGCGAACGGTCGTCCTCATCTTAGCGTTCGTTGTATTGGTGATTGCGTTCATTTCGCGAACCTATGCTGTAGGGTCTTTCCCCTACTTCCCCCCGGCCGCTCCATGGAACGGGGCACAAGTCAACCAGACAAGTCTGCAGGGACTTTACATCGATGAATACGGTTACATGCGAATCGCCCAGCATCTGCTCGAAGTCCCTCCGACCTTCTCTGTGTTCCAGCCTCCTCTGGCCATGCTATTTCTCGATATTTCAACCTTGGTCCTGGGGGTTAACACTTTCGGAGTTCGGCTGCCTTTTGCTATCTTCTCTGCAATGACCGCTCTGCTCGTCTTCCTTATCGCAAAGAAGCTGAGTAAATCGAATATCCTGGGTTTTGCCTCCGCATTATTCTATGTGGTTATGGTTCCAGCTCTCATCTATGGTCGGATGGCCTTCCTTGACAACGCATCCGCATTCTTTTTCGTTGCGATGTTTTATTTCTTATTGAAGTACAAGGATAACCCAGGTGAAAGAATTGGGAGTCGTTGGCTTCTCGCGGCAAGTTGCATTGCCGGCCTTAGTGTGCTCGCGAAGATAACAGGTCTCTTGGCGGTGCTTTTTGTTCTGCTCTTTCTTTTCAAAGAGAAGTCTCTCCGGAGGTCGCTCCGCTTTGTGTTGCCCATGTTTGTCATTGTAGCGATTTTTCCATTGGCCGTTATTTATGTGCTCGACTTCAGCTACCTGAACTTGATTACTAGGCTAAACGGACAATACGGAGTTTTCCTTGTAGGGAATGAGATTGGCGTCTGGCGATACTTCCTCCTGAGCACCTTCCCGTCGGGCTACACCACTTGGTGGGGAGGCTTCGGTGGCTTTCCCAAGCCCGAATTCTGGTATGTTCTCCTCTACGTAACACTCGCAGCGGTCGCAATCAAGGAGTTCCCCACCTACTCCGACCTGATTCTAGCCATAGGAGTCTTCGTAACCTTCGTAAGCGTCGTGGCACCCCCTGGCTCATATTACCTGATCTTCCTCCAACCTCTCTTGGCGGTGACTTTTGGCCCCGGAGTCCGCCGTCTGATTCAGATGCCTGTGCATGCCACCATGGGAATCTACGCGTTCCTTTATGTCCCCATCGCGATTAGCCTAGGGGTAACCACTGTCACGGGCACGGGAGCCGGGTATCCGTTCATCAGCGACTCCACGCTTTTCCTGTGGAAGTTCCTGCTCGTCACTATCCCACTGGCCGTCCTCTTCCTGTCCTTCGCGAGGTATGAAGAAAACCGCAGATGGAAAGTGGGCTACAACACGTTCCTGATCGGAATGCTTCTCGCCGTCCTCTTCGCAGCCAGTTATCTCTCTCCAGACCTGTACCCTCAATATTTCTATCGGTCAGCGTTCACACCTTAGTAGCGAGCAGGGGGAAACCCCACGACTTCGGTCGTGGGATGAAAGCGAGCTTGGCTGCTAAATACCGGATGGAGTCTTTTGCTCATTGAAGATTACTGTAACGCATAGGTTCAGGCGTTATCCGACAGGTACTTCTCAGCCTTCGACTTCGACGACCAGCTTCTTTGGTTCGGAAGGATAGATGACCAAAGGCATATCGCGCTTGATCCACAGCGACTTCGCTATTTCCTGGGGGTTCGGATTACCAGCGAGTTGCCGGACTTTGCCACGTGTCCTCTCCTTTCCAGGCCGAAGAGCCTCCTCTTCTATACCTCGGATTCTATCTCTTTCATCAACTCCTGCGAGAGATACTCTGAACCACATTCCGTACATACCTCCGCCTCCTTCATCCAAAAGTCTATTCCAAAGAACTCCACTTCGGTCGCGGTCTTCTTGAGCTTCCCACCGCACCTGCACCGGATGCCGAGAACGCGCTCCGACGTCACAGCACCTTCACCGTCACAGGAAAGACCTTGTGTATACCAGACGAATGGCAAATCTCCTCTTCGTACACCACGACGAATCGCTTGGGCATTGCTTGCACCAGGCCCGTCTCTTTCTGCAGAGCCTTCTTGTCCTCGAGAACCGCTTCCCCAACGTCTCTTGACAGAGATCCCTCTCAGCCACATCCGTACTGTCGCGTGTCTCACGCGCCTGTGCTCCCAGTTGATCTTCAACTTCACACCCGCCTTAATGATACGTGCATTTTGCCTACCGCCAACGCCGTCGAATCTTCTGCGTCTTCCATGACCAACCTCCTCAAATCTTATAGCAACTCCTGGACGGTGCAATGAAAGCAGGTCATCGACAACGGTCAAAGGAACAGACCAGCTGGAGCCATCCAACGTCCAAATAGCGCAGCGCTCCGTAACTGGGAGCCTCGTCCTCTTCGTCGGAAACTTCCTCCAGACCCTGGTTTCAGCAATCGGCGTCATCATCGTAGCGCGACTTCTCGGCCCGGGCAACTACGGCATCTATACACTTAGTCTTGTCATCCCAGGCCTCATTCAGCTCTTTCTTGGCCTGGGCGTCAACGTGGCAGTAACAAGGTACGCCGCATATTACCTCTCAGTCGGCAAGCCCGAGGAGGCCAGACGTTTCTCCAGCAACGCGGTTCTCTTTCTAACTATGTTCGGCCTGCTACTGGCTGCGACAAACTACGCCGCAGCTGGCTTCCTCTCATCGCAGCTTCTACACCGCCCGGAGATCGCCCAATTCGTTCAGGTCGCCTCGGTCGTCATACTAGGCCAGGCGGTGTTCCAGGCCTCAACTGCGGCTCTGATCGGTTGGAACTCCATGAAGCTCGTGAGCGCCTCTCAAGTGGTCCAGGCGATTCTGAAGATGGGCCTCTCGGTTGGCCTGGTGCTAGCTGGTTTCGGTGTTATGGGAGCCGTCCTCGGACAAGTGGCCTCTTTCCTTCTGGCGGGAGTTCTCGCCGCATCCGCTCTCTATGTCATGAGGCTAAGGGGTCCCCGTAGGGACCTCGGAACATTTGTGAGGGACGTTAGAGAGATGACAAGGTACGGACTTCCTCTCTTCGCAGGTTCGCTCATCTCCGGGTTGGCTTCATCTTACCTCTTTGTTATACTTGCTGCCATAGCGAGCAACAATGTCGTCGGGTACTACGGGACTGCGAGCTACATAACCAGCCCCATCGGATTGCTCTCTTCCGCAATCGGGTCTGCGCTTCTGCCAGCGTTTGCCAGCCTCGACGGTACAGGTGGAGACTTGGCGGCGGGGTTGAGGTACGCCGTGAAATACGTGGCGTATGTCGTTACTCCAGTCGTAGCCTTCCTCATCCCCGCTGCCGTCGTGCTCATCGACTTGCTCCTCACATCGACCTACTCTTCTGGGGTCATCTACCTCCAATTGCTTGCGGTGGCCAACTTGCCGATCGTCCTAGGGTCCACTGTTCTTCCCGTGTTTCTCGCAGGCGTAGGCAGAACGCGCCTGGCTATGTACGCTACGACTTCAGGTGCCATCGTCCTGGTCGTCTTCGCTCCGCTGTTTGGAGTTGCATCAGGTCTCGGTGTGCCGGGGTTGATCTACGCCTCCCTCTTGTCAAACTTGACGTCAGTCGTGGTCGGGCTTGCTCTGGCATCCCGCTATATGCACTTCACAATAGACTACCGCTCGGCGGCAGGGGTTCTCATAGCTTCCATGGTAGCTTTGGCCCTGACTTCGCCGATCGCCCTGCTTCCCGTGCTCGAGATAGCAATCCTCATCGCCCAGATGCTGGTGTTCCTTGCCGTCTACTTGATCGCCGTTCCCTTGCTCAGAGGGATCAATCGAGACGATATTGTCAGGCTCGAAGCGGTCATGTCGGGATTTGGCCCCCTGGCTGTCCTCGTGAAGCCTTTGCTGAGATTCGAGAGGCGCCTCCTAGAGGTCGTATGAACTCCCAGTGAAGAGGATGTGGGCCGACCGTGTCTCCGCTAGTGGAGCCTGGAAATGCCTTCGACGCCGTCGAAGTCGGAATCGAACGACACTATGGTCCGCACCTTGTTGTCCTGCATTATCCTCACCGACACAGCGTCAGCGAACGAGAGCCTCCCTCCGTATCGAGCGTAGGTTGCAACCGACCTCTGCGCAAGCCGTTTGTTGAGAAAGACCACCTTGATTGAAGGGTTGTGAAAGAGGTTGTCGAATACTTCTCTCCCCCCCTTGTAGCCCAGACGCGACCCGACCCCGGTGACGCTTTCGGAGAGGACCAGGTCTGAGATTATCTGGTCTTTCTCAAGCTTGAGGAGGATCTCGACCGCCTTATCGTGGAACTGGTCATCCTCGTCCGCCAGCGCTATGATCAGAGACGAATCGATGAAGATCAGGAATCTCCCTTCTGCACGCGCTTCTTCAGCTCGACCGAACTGCCCCGGGTCCCGCTGCGGCCCAGGGCGACGATGTTGAGTAGGCTTGGCTTCTTGTGGAATTCAGTAGTCACGGCCCTGCCACCCACCTCCCATATCACTTCATCCCCCACATCGAGCTTGTACTGCCTCCTCAACTCCGACGGGACGACCACCTGGAACCCCTTTGATATCCTGGTCCTTATCCTGACTTCCTCCGTCAATTTCTTCTCAAGGATCTTGTTGTCTTCACAATATTAAAGGCTTACTGTGAGATACATGGGCGTTGTGAGGAAGTGCGTCGGTCTCCGCCCAGGGTGGCTAGATGGTTTTGTCTTCCTCATCATCTGGAGACAATGCCACTAGCTAACTCAGACTTTTCTCTCGCCATTTCAAGGCCAGAGAACTCACTGACGCAGCCGCCAGCTCCAAGACCGGCCAAGAGAAGTCTGGGAACCCGATGCTCTGGAACGAAATAGGGGCCAGGAGAGGGAATTGTCCATTGCCGGCAAGCACATCGTAGCTGAGGTGGGACAGGATTGAGGATGTAGTTACCAGAACAAGGGTCCTCCTCGGGACGAATCTCTGCGGCACTGCCAGGAGGACCAACGAAATCACCAGAGTGAACGGTAAGGAATGGGACAGCCTGCCTAGGACAGGGAAGTTCAGGCTTGCCAGCAGATGGTCGGAGTCGATTAGCACCGCATCGGCTCCGCAGAGAAGGGCCAGGTCTACCCTGCCCGTACCGACCCCAGCAGCAACGCCAAACAGAGCATGCCCAAGTATCTCCGTTGCTAGGGATGACAGGGCGTACTCGTGGTAGTGTATGGCGGGAGTTGGGGAGGCAAATCCAATCGTGCTCCAAAGGAAAGAAATCGATGAGTAGAACACGGACAACGCTGCGACTTGAAAAAGCCGCTTCTGCCTGAGGTTGGAACCCTCCAATGAACGCTTGCGATTGATACGGATTAAGGGTTGTGAGAGAATGATCAGATCGAGAATGGAAGAACGTTCGGGGGGTACTTCAAGTCGGCCTTATAATACGCCTCATTGATTCTCAAAATGATACGGAGATTCACCCTGCCCTCCAGTCTCAACTTTAGAAACGTCAGCTCCCTTCTTTCCCTGGCCACCGAGGTAGGAATCCTCTCGTACGTGATGTGGGCTGGAAAGGTGATTGCAGGCGGCGCACATCCTCTGCTGACACAACTTTGCGACCTCGCCTCACTCCAGCATCTGACTTCTGGTTCAAGCTCTGCACTGGGGGTGATGTTCCCTAGAATCTTGTCTAGTGTCGCCCCCTCCCTTCCCAACCTTTCTTACGCGCTCGTATTGATGGGGATTGTTTCAGCTTCCCTCATGGTTGTTGGCATCTTCGTTTTCTCCACAACGCTCAGCGGGGATCCGCGCATAGGCCTTCTGACGAGCACGGTTTCCCTTGGAGTACTCTCCACAACAGGGGCGTTCCAATCGGGAGAGTACCCGTTCATGGGGGCCTTAGCCTTCTCTTTCATCGCCCTAGCCGTCGTCCTTGTTTCTAAGGGAAACGATAGACTCTGGCTCCTTCCGATCGCGTCCATTGCGGCACTGCTGGCCTCTCTTTTCGACGCCTACTGGGGCCTAATCCTCTTCTTCGCTGTCTTGGGTGCCGACCTCCTACATCACAGAACATGGGCCCGCCCGAGTAGGAGCCTCCGGTCAACGGCCGCGATGACGCCTGCACTCGTCTCATCCGTCCTGACGCTGATTCTTCTTCATCAGGTCCCCTCGGTCCCATTCGGTGTGAACTTCTTCCTCCTCGTCGTTCTCGCAGCAGCTGCAGCGTGGGGGGGCGCGGCGCTCGTCCTAAGGTCCGGGCGCACCACGATTGCCGGAGTTTTCCCTCTCGTTGGCGCGTCCCTTGTTATCGGCATCTTCTCTCCACAGTACTCGGTTGTACCCCTGTCCGTCCTCGCGACCCTTGCCGTGACCAACGTGGGCTCAAAGACAATCGTGGCGGAAAGGTCCTCCAGGGGCTCCTGGGCTGGAAACAAGCATGGAGACGACGTTTACAACATCGAAATCGATCTCATGAAGCTCCTCTCGGCTATCTTCGTAGTCCTCCTTCTGGCTTCAAGCATCTTCTTTGGCACTCTCTCCTTTGCGCAGTCGTTGCAACAGCAACGGGCTGACGTGAATACCTTTGGAACAAGCCAGGCCTCGGACGCGCTGAATTGGATCCGGCTCAACACAACCTCGGGCGCCACAATCGCGGCTCCGCAGCCCTTCAGCGATTGGGTAGAGGCTTACGCTGGGAGAAGCACCGTTTTCGGAAGGGCTGTTTGTCCCCCGTCCGGGCAAAACTCAAACCAAGCTGACACGCTCGACCTTCTCTACAACTCCAATGTGGAGCTCAGGAACGAGTACTTGAAATTGAGAGATGGATCCCCGTACTCGTTGGCGCAGACGCCGATGTTCTCAGTTTCAAACGGTTCTTCCTTCGCCGACCTCATCTACACCACAGACGCCTACAACCGGGTCGGCTTTTCCTATGCCGGCTCCAATTGGGTCGAAGCGCCGTACCAGCCCAAGAACTTCACCTCGGAGTGGCTCGCCAGGAATTCAAACGAGGCCAGCATCAGGATGACATACACTACCCAGTCCCTGATTATCCAAAAAACCCTGAGCCTCTCCGACGGCTCCAGCGACGCTGTCATCGCATACTCTGTTTCGCCCTTGAGGGCTGTTCAGCTCCACTCGATGAATGTCACATTCTGGGTCCCATCAGGCGAATCGGTAGGCAACCTGAACCGCTCCGGAGGCTCCATCCAACTCATGTTGAAAGGTCAGCCCCTAATGATATCATCTGACCCCCTTCCTGCGAATGCTTCCCTGGCCTTGGTGGGGGGGCAGGACAGAGTTCTTCTACAATACGCGGTTACCGCAAATGCGTTCTCCGTTTCCATCCTAATGAGTTTCCCTTCGGCCGAAAAGAGCGTTTGGAGCCAGGGAGTTCACGGACTGACATCGGACGAGATAATCAAGCAACATGGCGTCACCTATGTCGCAGTTCTGAACCAACCCTATTTTGTCGAGCGGTTTAGGTCGGACTCCCGGTTCACCCAAGTCTATCGAAACACTAACCTGTTGATATTGAACGTCAAAGGCAGCCCGTAGAACAACGAGCGTCAGAGGCACCGCTAAATACCTCTCCCGACTCAAAGACTCGTCGGCTGTTGGCAAAAACAACAAGCTACGACCCACGCCTTTCGGGACTCAGGGGCTCCGCGGCGTTCCTAATTGTCCTATACCACGTCGCGGGATTCGGCGTCCCGTTGGCGGTCCCCCCGCTTGTCGCCAAACTCTTCGATCAGTCGGTGGTTGGGTTCTGGGTAGGAGTCCCCGTCTTCCTCATGCTTTCCATGGTTCTACTCTTAAAAAGCCTCGACGCCAATCCGGACATCAAGCATTACTTCTGGAGAAGGATAAAGCGCATCTGGCCTATCTATTTCGGCTCTCTAATCGTAATCTTCCTGTTCTTCAATGCATACACGACTTATCATCTTACGGTGTGGGACTACGTCGGCTTCTTCACTTTCACGGAATATTACGTCCATCCCTTCATCAACGGACCGTTGGGGGTGTTCTGGACCCTTCAACTTGAGGAAGCGGTCTATCTCTTCATTCCCCTGATACATTCGAGTCGCCGCAAGGAATGGATAGGCAGTATCCTGGTCGGCGTGGGCCTAACCTGGACATACCTGCTATTCAGCACGAACGTCATAGCTTCAACGTGGGACACGCAATCCCTTCTATTTTACAC
>DASYXJ010000050.1:0-12512 GCA_035935095.1 Nitrososphaerales archaeon
GGCTGAGCTACGCCGGCCCGGTCTCGACCCGAGCCGGCTGGCCGTTAAATCCTTGCTCTCTCGGAAAGGGTTTTAGAATTGTTTCAGGGGGCGTGAGATTGCGCGGGGGTCGCCCAGCATGGTCAACGGCGTGGGACTGAGGCTCCCATCCCTTAGGGGTTCGTGGGTTCGAATCCCACCCCCCGCACCTACTCGCTCACAGATAGCAAAGGTCGGTCAAACTTGAAACATCGTGTTACCTAACCATACCAGCGGCTCTTCGGGCTGCATCGCCTGGGCCCTGGGGAGGAACTTCAGGAAGGACGGGTTCGAGTCGAATTCAGAGTGCTCAGTCATGCTCGGGATTTCCACATGGAGGATGTAGTCGCGAATTCCCCTCTTCATTTGGTTTCCATCCTGCACAGGGGTCAAGGAGGCAGCAATGATCTTCCCTTGAGCCTTGAATTTGTGCCAGAGGGGAAGGACCTCCTTCCTGAAGAGCGCTTCGAAGTCACCTGCCTGCTCTTCACGGAATCGCAAGATGATCGAGTTAGTCTGTGTCATATGTTCAGAATACGCGAGATTTCCCTAAAAACATTGTTCTACTCTGGTCGCGTTTGCGAATGCCTCCAATCAGATTGGGGCAATCGTTGGGGGGATCCATGTCCGACTCCAACCTTTGGCACCCAAGGTCCTTGTCAGATTGTACAACCAGTACCTCCAAAGAAATAAGAACTGCACAGAGGTAATCCTAACGTGGAATCAGGACCTGAAAGGTTGGTCCTGGTCGCTTTGGCCGTTCAGGTGATTCTTGCAGGAGCCAATTTCGTCGCAGTACGATTCAGCAACCTCGAGCTGCCACCCTTCTGGGGCGCCAGTCTGAGGTTCCTCTTCGCGGGTCTTATCTTCCTCGCGGTCGTTGGCCTCCGGAGGATTGAACTTCCGAGGGGGAGGGCCTTGGAGGGAGTCCTCATCTACGGGGTCCTGAGCTTCGGAGTGAGTTACGCCTTCGCCTATTACGCTCTTGTCAGCGTAAACGCGGGGTTAGCTTCAGTAGTCTTTTCCATGGTCCCAATCACGACACTCTTTCTTGCGGGCGTCCAGAAGCAGGAGCGCCTTGAATTGCGAGGGTTGGGAGGCGGCCTCATTGCCATCGCCGGTACGGCGGTCGTCTTCAACGAACAGCTCACCCTGGCGATTCCTCTGGCGGCGCTGCTGGCACTCACCGGGTCCGTTGTGGCTGTCGCCGAGACGAGCGTGGTTCTCAAACACTTCCCGCGGGCCAACCCGTATGCAACGAACGCCGTGGGGATGCTCATCGGCGCAGCCATGCTGGTGGCCATTTCTCTTATTGCGCAGGAAACCTGGTCGCTCCCGTCGAAGATTCCCACCATCATCTCAGTCGCATATCTCGTAGTCCCGGGGTCAGTTTTCTTATTCGCGCTCTACCTCTACGTGATTTCTAAGTGGACTGCCTCTGCAACTAACTATGGCTTTGTCCTCATCCCCCTTGTGACGGTGCTTGTCGGATCTGTTTTAGCCGGCGAGACAGTCACGCTGACGTTCTTGGCGGGAACCGCGCTGGTCTTGGTCGGAGTCTATTTAGGGGCGATTTCGCGGACCTGAGATCCTCCAAGGCACGGCCCCAGCCTTACCAGACATCCGCAAATCCTTAAATCGAAACCATGTCGCAAGAATATGTTAGAAGTGGACATCGAACTTCTTCTGAATTTGTTCGATGCGGCGATCATAATCGGGATAGCGGTCCCAACTCTGTACATGGCGACCAAGGTCAAGCAATCAAAACTTAGGATGCTTACGACTCTTCTCGCATCATTTCTGATTGTGCACGGATTCTACCATGGAGCAGCCGCTCTTGGCTCGGTGCCAGGACTAGACTTGGTGGGAATCTCTTCCGATCTCCTGATTGAGCCCATTGGTTGGCTGCTTTTCTTTGCATTCGCGGTCTACTTCCTCAGGAAAAGTGTTTGAGAATTGCTCGCCATTTCATATACATACGCTGCGGAGGCCGGCTCAGCGGGTGCGATAGCAGAGATTGTATCGCTCTTCCTGATTCTCGCCTCCACTGTCCTAATAGTTTACCTGAATTACCGGATCAGGAACATCAGAACCTTCCAATTCGAAATACTCCTCTTTACCATAATCCTCGTCGTGGCTGAAATACCCAGGACCCTCTACTCGCTCGGGGTGATTGACTTGAACTTTCTCTCCCCGACGGGTCTCGAGATTCACAGCGCGTCGATGGTCGTCCTTGCCCTCTTCGTGGCCTACAGAACGGTCGGATTTTTTAGAGGAAGGCAGATCACTGCCATGGCAGGGACCTACGAAGAAGTCCTTCTATCTTCAATCAGGGGAGCCCTTGTTGACGGGTTGGGAGAGACGAGCGCAAAGGCTCTTGATTTCTATCTCGACAGCCGAATCTTGCTTACGGACCCGGCCGAATACGAAAGATCTATGACGAAGTTTCTCGGGATGGGGTCCAGGCCTGTCATAGAACACCTCTTGGACAAGGTATGTTCGTCCGCTCTCATCGAGAGAAGCAGTGTGCACAGTCTTGAACAATGCCTCGCCGAGGCAAGGCGTAAACTCCACTAAAGGGACCAGGACCACGTCGGATTAGACACTATGTCCGAACATCAAGACTCTCAAGTGGGGCAGAATCCATGAGCTTGGAGCGACTGTGATTTCGTTGAAAACACTTCGGGTCTCCAAGACAAGCGACTGGCGCTCGTGGCTCGAAAAGAATCATGACAAGGAGGACGGGATTTGGCTGGTGTTCCTCAGGAAAGGCTCAGGAGCGCCTTCGATTTCTTACGAGGAAGCAGTTGACGAGGCGCTGGCCTTCGGCTGGATAGACAGTCTCGTTAAGAAAATAGACGAAAGGCAGTTAGCAAGAAAATTCACCCCCCGTCGCCCTTGGAGCATTTGGTCAAGACTCAACATCTTGCGAGTCGAGAAGCTGATTGGAGAAGGAAGGATGACCAGTAAGGGACTCGAGGCTTTCAAGATGAGGACGCCAAAGATTTCAGTCCTCGAGAAAGTCAATAACGAGGGCGTCACAATCCCTCCGGACTTCGGAAGTGCTCTGAAGAGGAACAAGAAGGCATAGAAGAATTTCGAACGGTTCGGTCCAAGCTACAAGAAGAGGTATCTCATCTGGATTTCTGGAGCGAGGACCCCAAAGACCAGAGCGAAGAGGATAGCCGAAGCAGTCATCCTGGTCTCAAGAAATCTGAAAGCCCTGCTGAAGTGAATCTACTTGGCCTTTCGCCCTTCCCAGAGGGCCACAACTAGGACGAGAATCTCCACCACGAACAAGGCGGGAAACAGATATGCGATATGCTTGCTGTCGTACAAACCAAGGCCGAAGAGATACTTCGCGAAATCCGTCTGTGAGACTTCGAAAGACCCGAAAGGCGACGGCCAGAATATGTCCCCCACCATTATGAGCGCTTGCAGGAGCCCCCAGAGGCCAGAGATTCTCAAGGCGGACCTCGTCCCGCTCACGAGGACCATCCCCGCGAGCAGCAGGTCGAGGACGATGAACGCCGCCAGACTGTATGCATGAGAGGGCTGATATTGCCATAGGTTCTGGTCGGTTGCTAAAATGGCCGCACCGAGTATCGCAGACACAAGCAGTAGCAGGGCTGTGGCCTTACCCTTCTTCGTGGCGGATGGTTCCATCCGTCCGTCAGGAACACCGGCTACAGTATTAAGTGTGGGGTTCACACCTTGAAGGAAATCCTCACGCGATCCGACTGATTTCACTGACTCTGGCAGACTCACTATCCTATTTCTGCATTCTTCAAATTCTGGACAGAATCATTTCAGAATTCATCTACCCAGATCGAAGTGCAATGCGGCTACCACTTCGTTGAACATTCCCAGGCTCGCCTGTAGTCGCGGGCTCAGGAAGTACATCGCCCCATACTTTTCCCCCTGAGTAACCACCAAAGAGTTCGACTTCAGCACCCCCGCGTGGTGCATGATGGTCCTGTAGTCCACCCCGAGTTTCTCCGCGAGCTGATTGAGGTTAAGCGGTCTAATGCTCAGTTCGTGGATCATTCGTGCTCGATTCGCCCCTCCCCTCGAACCTCCGAGGACGAACCAAAGGGTTCGTCTGAGCTCCTGGTCCTCTACCAATGCCCTCACCTTCCCGGAGCAACCCGACTTATAGTTGCGCCGTCTCCAATTATGACGAAATTCTGAGATAGGCTTATAGACAAAAATGTGGTCGGATCACCTATGACCCCGATGCTCACGCTGGCGATTCTGCTCTACGCAGTCAATGCCGTCCTCTTCAGTTTCCTAGCATACGTCTACGGGAGGACCGCCCTGTCAACGCGGGCGAAGTATCCTCTCGGACTCTTTGTATTCTCTATCCTCCTTCTCCTACACAGCGCCGGGACCGCTGTAGCATACTTCTTTCTCGGCCCCTACTTCGGAGAAGAAGCCATTCCCTACATGTCAGTAATGGGTTCCTTCGAACTCGTAGGAGTCTTGGCGCTCCTTAGGATCACTCTGTGATCGCCAATGAGCTCCCAGAGACAGATCCCTGCGGGAGGTTTCACAATTGGAATCTGCGCATCTGACTCTGCGAAACGGCTCCCTTCACTCGTTTCCTTCCTCGTCGAAGAGGACTACGGTCCAAACTTCACGCTGCAAAGAATAGCAATCGTGGCGTCCGGATGCCCCGAATCGGTCTTGATTCCTGTCAGGCAGGAAGCCAACTCCGATCCTAGAATCTCCCTCATTACAGAACCAGAAAGGCGCGGCAAAGCCGAAGCGATTAACAGAATAATGGAGAATTCCGTCGGGGGTTATCTGGTGATGCTGAACGCCGACGCCTTTCCCATGAAAGGCTCGATTCGTGGACTCCTCGATGTTGCCAGCAGTCCGAGCGTGGGTGCTGTTTCTGCGAAGCCTGTTTTCGATGAAGGGAACGGTCTGCTTGGACACGCACTCGCTCTGATGTGGTCAGCCCACAGCCTGATGTCGCTCAGACTAAATCACGCGGGATTGAGTAACCACGCCTGCGATGAACTCATCGTGGTTCAGAGAAACATGATGTCGAGATTGCCCGCCAACCTAGTAAACGATGGCGCGTACATTGGCGGACTGGCGCGCGCACAGGGCCTCAAAGTGAAGTTCTCGACTGCTGCAGAGGTCAAGATTTCTGTGCCGAAACTACCGATGGACCTAATCCGTCAGAGGCGGCGAATCACTTTTGGGCACGTCCAGGTCTGGAAGAAGCTCGGTCGTCCCCCGAGGACGATTGAATCGATGCTTTTTACCAACCCGCTAATGAGTCTGAGGACAATCATCGGGATCTTGACCGAACGACCCCGGCTCATCCTCGCAGTCCCTCTTGTCCTCGTAAGCGAGTCTGTTGCGATTCTGATGGGAATACTCGACGCCAACCGTTCGACCGAACAGCATACCGTATGGAGAAGAAATGCTGACTAGAAGCCCGGGCGACGACAGACTTGCGGCGCTCGTGAATGTCGTAGTCAAAGTGGCACAGATGCATGGCTCCACCGTCCCCCTGTCTGACCTTGTCCGGCTCTTGCCGGACGGGACGACCTCCGAAGAAATCGCTGGTGTGTTCGAAGTCTTACCACCGCTCTCTGGCAATTACGCCCTGAAAGACGGCCTTGTTGTCCCCAGGTCGGCTAATGGCCTCCCGTCAAACGATTTCAATCTAAGAATCCGGCACTCCATCGCAAACACCCAGGTCGCGCGGTGGCTCACGAACGCGCTGGGAAACAGAGAGGCCCTGATTGTCGCAGTCAGCGGCTCGACCTCATACAACGCTGCTTCCCCGAGAGATGATGTTGACCTGTTCTGTGTAACTCGCCCACACACGATGTGGCTCTTCCTAGCAAGGGCCTTGCTGCTCACCAGGGCGTCACGAATTTTCAGGAGGCCGAGCATTCCAATCGACCTTAGTTGTTTGATGGACGAGGACTATGCTGCGAAATTCTTTGCCAGGGACGGAGGGGCTCTTATTGCGAGGGACGCCCTGGTCGCGGAAGTGGTGCGCGGCCAAAGCAAATACGCGTCCTTGCTTGACTCTGCTCCTTGGATGAAGAGATACTTCCCCAAACTCTACGAAACGCGGAGTACAACTACCGGGACGCAGAAGAATGCTAGGTCAAACTCGTCTAATTGGGAAAGGTGCGTCAACCTTTTCTTGTTCACAACGTTAGGTTCCTACATTCGGGCAAAGGCGATATTTCACAACCACGTTCTTGCCACGGAGGGCAAGAGCCTTTCCGCATTCCACGCCCGGGCGGGGCCTGACCATTTGATCTACGAGTCAGCGAAATACGACAGATTGAAGGAAATCTACGAGGGAATCAACCCAATGCCGAAGGAGGCTAAAATGAACTCCCGTCCGGACGAGCTTGCGCCAAGTCTTCCCAACGAGCACGAACCGCGGTGAAGAGTAAACTTCAGGCCCTAAGCCAACCCAGAGAATAAACCGGATGCCATTATTGAACGGCCTTGGTAAGCCGCTCCTTGTTGGCCTTGCCATACGAGAGGTCTTGGCCCCTTGGACGGGACACCCCTTTGACTTCGAGATTTGGGTCCGGCTGGGGGTCCTCGCCTTGTCTGGCGCCAACCCCTATTCTCTGCTACCCTACATTCCACACCTGAGCTTCGCTCCTTACCCATTGATGACTTCGATCAGCTATCCGCCGTTTCCAGCCTTCATCTTCGCGGCGACTTACGGCGTCTACCAGCTAGTCGGGTCTCCTTCCGCGTTTCTCTACTACTTCCTCCTGAAGCAGCCCATGGTATTTTCAGACCTCCTGGCAGCCGTACTTCTCTTCCGTCTGTTTTCGCTCAAAGGAGATACAAACCTTGCACAGAAAATTGCGAAACTTTGGATTTACCTCCCTCTTGCCATCATCGTCTCAGCGATGTGGGGTGCCCTGGACCCGGTCGCATTGCTGCTGATCCTCGGGAGCCTGTATGCGTTCGAAATCAAGAAACCAATCTGGTCTGCGGGCCTGCTGGGAGTCGCCGTCTACCTGAAGCTGATGCCCATCATCTTCCTTCCACTGTTCCTGTTTAATTCCGACTTCTCGACAAGGAAGAAGGCAGCCTTCGCCTCGATCGCTCTGATTATTCCTCTTCTCGGAACCGTTCTCCCGTTCTATCTTCTCGGCTGGAATCCTTCGGGAATTTACAACGCTGTCTCGTATCAAGGGGAACTTCCCGGCTTCGGCGGGATTGGCGTTTTCAACGCGTTCTCTCTGCTTTCCCCCCACACCGGAGTTTCCACGATGGTCCTGAGCTTGGTGTGGTTTCCTGCTTTGTTGGCGGCCTACGCCTACTCGTACGTCAAGAAGGTCCAGCGGGCTGAGGCCCTGCTCATCACCGTGATCCTCTTCGCAATCTTCCGTCCGACTATGCCCGAGCAGTGGGCCATCTACCCAATCGCCTTCCTCCTACTCCTGTGGAACCACGAGAACAAGGTGCACGCCTTCGCGCTCACTGGAGTCGCGACCGCCTACCTGGCGGTTAACAATTTCCTCCTCGTGAGATTCTTTTCACCCATATCACTCAGCGCCTTCAATTGGGATCTCATGGTTGACTCTGCTTCAGGGGTCTCAGAGTTGAGATACGGTTTGATGCTCGTGCTCTCGGCGTTCTTTTCTGCCGAGGCCCTGTCCATCGTGCTGAGGAGGCACTCCCTTCTTGAGACCAAGTTGAAGCTTATGAGAAACATCAGGCCCGGGGATGTTGCCGTTCCAATTGCTTATGTCGCCATCATTTCACTCGCAGGCGGCTTCCTCGATTTCACCGCGACAAAGATGGTAACCGATTGGGCGCTCGCAATCCAGTCGAGCATCTTCCTTGGGTTGAGCTGGCTTTCACTCTACCACATAATGCTTGTCTCGGTTTTCGAAATCATGGTCCTGCTCATCGTGTTGTTCTCACGAAGAAACCTGTCGGATTCAATCAGTCTCTTCCTCCTGCTGACCTTCTTGAACTTCATTGCCAGCGGCTTCTCGCTGATACTTTACAGAGCGTTTGAAGGAGCCCCGATTCTTTCGACAGTCAGCATCTACCTCGCGGGCTCTGCATCGGTGACCGAGAGGACCTTCGTTGTCTTCGCGAGCACGCTCGGCCTCCTCGGAATATTCTTTCTGAACGAAATTCGTTCCTTGTTTCTTATCATCGTTCGGAGGACCCCCCAAATAACTCAAAAAACTACCTTGAGGCCCTACAATGAGGATAGTCTACCTTCTTCTCCATGACTTCCGTTTCGAGTCAATCGGGCTCAAAGAATTCGCCTTCCGCCGTTTCCATTTCTCAAAGGAATACGGTCGAAGAATGGCGACTCTCGGGCACGAGGTCAAACTCTACGTCATCAGCGGCGGGATATCCAAGACTCAGGTCATTCAAATGGATGGCTACGAGCTCAAGGCATTCAGGTCATCATTTCAATTTCCACCTTTGATGAAGTTTGGAAACAACCACAGCATCGAGGTCATGCGAGAGCTGGACCGAGATTCACCGGACTTGGTTCATTTCCACAACTACTACCTTTGGAACTTCCCCTACATCGCTCCTCGGGTGAAGCGGAAGGGGGCAATGCTCGTGGCACAGTATCATGGGACCGACCCCATCAGAACCGCGAAGGCCGCCGCCTTCTATCCATCTTTAAGGCTCTGCGACTCGCTCATCGTCCCGACGCAGCAAGAGGAACGGTTTCTGACAAGAACTCTTCGACTCCCTTCAGAACGCGTGACCCGGCTCCCAAGCACCGGCGTAGATACCCGAGTGTTCAAACGAGTCCGTCCTCCGGACCCCGAACCTCTTCTGACGTATGTTGGCAGGATTCCCCTCCCCGCATCATACAAATGGGAGAAAGCGCCCCACCTCCTTCTTCCCCTGTTCAAGGCTCTCTTGGGCCTCGGAGTCACGGCGAAGCTTGTGGTCGCGGGCAACGGTCCGGGTCTCTCGATGATGAGGGCCTCGGCGACACGACTGGGAATCGGAATCTCCATCGAGTTCCTTGGAGCCGTCGACCAGAGCACGCTCCCCGAACTGTATTCTCGTAGCCGGCTGACACTCGTGCCATTGCACATGGACGACATAGAGCCCTTCTGGGGTGGGACGGTCCAGGAATCCCTGGCTTGCGGGACACCTGTCGCCGCCTTCAATGACTCCAATCCAGGCCCTCGCAGGTTCGGACTTCTGGTCCGGCCAGGATGGCAAGGGGCCCGGCTGGTCGCCGATTCGATCGCTGAAGCTGACTCCCTCTCCAGGGCAGGGAAAGACGGGTCCGATTTCGTCAAGGCTCATTGCGACTGGGAGTCGGTTGCCACCAACCTCGCTTCGATTTACGACAGGCTGCTCCCCGGGCCCAGACGAAGATGAAAAGCGGACAGCGGCGGGCCCCTCGGCTGCCCGTGAGTGTTGTCATACCCACCCACAACAGACCCGAGAAGCTGCGGCGCCTTCTCTCCAGCCTTCAGCGATTCAACGGAGGCATCCTCAGCACGGTGATCATAGTAGACGACTCCGCTTCTCCGCCCGAGTTGCAATCCGAGTTCCCCGGACTATCCCTGCAACACATCGTGTCGCGCGACCGCATCTTCATCTCCCGTGCCAAGAACATAGGCTGGCGCGCCGCTTCAACGGATTTCGTCTATTTCATCGACGACGACAACGTCATCGCTGAAGGCACCCTCCGCCTAGTTTACGAAGAACTTTCGAGTCTCCCGAAAGTGGGAGCGATTATGCCCGCAGTACTGTACTGGGCTTCCCAGAACCTCGTCTGGGTGTACGCGACCCCATTCCTCAATCGCCGGCGAGTCCTCAACCTCGTCGGAAGGAACCTTCCCCGCGACTCCTCGCTCGAAGGCCGATTGCTGAAGACCGATGCCCTCCCCAACGCTTCCCTGGTGAGGCGTCAGGCCTTGGAGGAGGTAGGCGGGTTCGACGAAAGGCTCGTGGTGAACAGCTCGCTGGACTTCGCCCAGAGGCTCAAGGGAAAGGGGTGGGGTGTCTACGCCTTCACTGGCGCATACACCCTCCACGACGTAGACGTTCCCGGCAAAATCGGATGGTGGGCGAGCCACGGTACAGCAGACCCTGAGAGAGTGAGGTACGAGCTGAGGGATTGGTTCCTAATCACGAAGAGGCTCCACCCCCAGGATGCGCTCTTCCGGGTCCGCTATTTCGTCGCTTCATTCAGATTCGTCCTCCCGAACCTGTTGTCCTACATCCTCAGGGGAAACAAGAGACGTGCTCTTATGGGGAGTCTTGTCCGCGGGTATGCCGAGGGCCTCATCCTGTCCAGCAAGGCCTGATCGTCAACGCGGGACGATTCAGCAGGCTGCTACCTTCGGCGGAGTACGAAGAGCGACTGGTCGCCGAGTCTGTTGAACGGGAATGCACCACCCAGCACCCTGTCCGCCCCTTCGAGCACTCTGAGGGGGCGCCTCGCCCTGACATAGTAGTCGTTCAGGTAGGCAGGAGGCAAAAGCGTCGGGAGGCCGATGATTCTCTCCACCTCGAAGTCCCTGCGGAAGATATCAAGGAATGCACCTACCGAGTAGTAGGTCGAAGGTATGTCTGCACCTCCAACTGACACCATCATTGGCTGTGCCTTCCTCTTCACCATTCCCGAGTATCTCATGGAAGCCGCATAGGTGATTATCTCTGCCAGGCAGAGGGTGTTGCGGATTGAGCAAACGAAGTATCCGCCGGGGACGACCATCGACCCGAGCTCCGTCGCGAACCGGACGAGCCTGGGTTCGCAGTTGAGAGCCCCATTGAACGAATATGCGACCCTCACCTGACCTCCCGGCAACATCCCTCTTACTTCGGCGATATCCGCAGCTGGAACCCTGAGCGCATCCATCTTCCCCGACAGTCTCCTCGCCGCGGCCTTCCTCCTGAGCAATTCGACCATCGCCGGGGAGATGTCCGTCGCAACCACTCTCGCAACTCTCCTGGCCACCTGGACTGCTTCCGCCCCGGTCCCCGCTCCTATTTCCAGCACGACGTCGTCCTTCCTCAGAAGCCGATAGAGTACTTCCAAAGACCTCTGTCTGATCAAAGTGTTGATGAAGTTCCTACCTATGGTGACGTCGTATTCTTCCGACGCGGAGTCGAAAGCCATTGCCACGTCCCCGTAGTACTCTCTACCTTCATTCCGCCAGTTTGAGAAGGTCATCGACGCATCCCCCTCCCCTTTCGCCTTCCTCGTCGCTTCGGGCGCGCCGACGGGGACGAGCTTGATGCAGACGGAACCTCTTCCGTACCACTGCGCCACGAGGCCTTTCCCATACTTCCTTTCGAACAAATCCACCACCATTTCTCTGTCTTTCTGGGAGACCTCCCCCCTCGCCGTGTACGCTAGCGTTTCCGTCCTTAGCCTCACCTGACCGTTGCGCCTGACGTTCTTCACCCAGTCCGACTCTCCGCTCCCGCCCAATGAAAAGAGGTCAGCGCCCACCTGGACATATCTGACCCTCACGATGTGGGGCAGACCCGAGTTCCTTCCCACAGTCACGATCTTGAAGGTGTCCCGCGGGAGTTTGTAGTCCGGTGTCAGCGCTTCGACCATCGGGCCACCTCGGGGCTCAACACATCTTCTCCAGATTCAAGTTCTGGAGGTTCGTCGTTCGACCACTTCCGCATAGCTGCGGACCGCCCCTTCCTGACGATATTCAACGAAACTCGGCTTGATGGCCCTTAGGATGGAAATTGCCTCGTCTCCGCTTATCTTCCTCGTCATGATGAGATAGGCCGCCAGAATGCATCCCGTCCTCCCTTCACCTGCAAGACAATGAACCAACACCGTCTTGCCCGCCTTCAATTTTTCAATTATGTAGTTCGCACCCTTGTCCAGACTCTCCGCGTCAGGCGCAAGATGGTCCTCCAGGGGGATGTGCCCCGCCTCCACAGGCAGGCCTTCTACGAGTTCCTTCGGAAGCGGGTCCATGGTCAGAGAGAGAATCGAGCTGACACCTTGGCCAATCAACCACTCCAATTGACCTCTCGATGCCGGGTAGCCAGAACCTGCCAATCTGGCCTTTTCCACCCAGACGAAGCCAGTCGGTTCATCCGCGACCCTGGCCCTCAGCTTCCTTAGGAAAAGACCCCCAGTGACCAATGGCGACCTGCGAATCTGCGACCCTGCGTGGTTTTAGAACCTTTCAGCTTTGTAATACGTCGAGTTTCCCGTACTTTCCAACATTCAGCCTCAGCTCGCCGCGGAAGCTGTTCGTATAACCGTTGGTCACTCTGACCTTGGAGCCCTGCTTGACCATGTCAATCTGGTCGTCCCAGAGAGACAATTTGATCTGTCCGCTTTCATCTTTCAGCATGCAGTCTGCCACCCTCGCCTCGCCTCCGGTCCTCAGGTTTACCGTCCTGGGCTCCTGCATCTCCACGATCTCTCCTTCTGCATCGACCCTTCTCATTCCGTCTCGCAAATCCCTCACGTTCATGAATGACCGGTCGCCCGATGGCATTATTTAACA
>DASYXJ010000051.1:0-1600 GCA_035935095.1 Nitrososphaerales archaeon
CTGCATGCCCGAAATGGCCTTAAACGTCGGAATGGGAAGAAGTCAAGTTGGATTCCCTGCGACTCTATCCTGCGTGGCCTACTATCTCGATATCCAGAACAGACCCGTGAAACACCGTATGCCGAACGACGTCCCATACCTGGTAACGTTCGCACCTTCCATTGCCATTCTCAAGCATGGCGAGGACCCAGAATGGGCTGAGAAGGCCTTCGACTTCGGAATATCAGAAGATTGGCAATCACGAGTGGAGAGCTTCGGGGGCAAAATCCCAACGAGGACGGGGATTCCATCCTCATCCAGAGTGCCGGATGACGCCCATTATTTCCCGAACATCGCCGACGCTAAGAAGATACTGGAGAACCTATCCGAGGTAAAACGGATCAGAGAGAACGCCGCCTAATCTCTGGCATAGAATCCAACATTTGAATCAAGTTCATGTCCGGGAGACTCCAAATCTCTAACTATTTGATAGGCTCAAATCAGTTCTCTTTGGGCCAACGGAATTCATTCGGAGCTATTTCGAAATGGGCCGGGAAGGAATTCGAAGCGTCTTTGGTGCTGAATGAGGGATCGAAACTATAGGGACTCTGAGTTCGCTCATCTCGTCCGTGTCGCGAAATACCAGTAGTTTCCCTCGGGGTCCTTGGCAGCATATTCACGTTGGCCATATGGTTGATCGACCGGAGGGTTATCGATGCTTGCTCCGGCGGCCTTCGCTTGCCGATAGTGGGTGTCTACATCATCGACAAAAACAACAAGTCCTCCAGGTTGAGCTGGAAGGGACCTGGCAGAGACCATTCCGTGGTCAGGGTCAACACGGTGCATCCATATGACGGTCCCGCGCATGGAAACCTCGGCGTGGACTGCGCGGCCGTTCTGGTCACGCTGAAGGATTCCAGGTTCAAAACCGAACGCGCGCACCAGAAAGCGTTGAGCGGACTCGAGATCCTCGTACACCCGTAAGGCGACCACTCGCTGATCTGTGACGTCGGTTTGTCCCTCAGGCATCCCACCAAAATAGCGGCCAGACCGGGTAAAGAGTATTTCTTCAAAGGTTCGAAACAATGTGGATTCGAACTATGGGCCGGAAGGGATTCGAACCCTTGACCTCCCGATTATCAGTCGGGTGCTCTAGCCAAGCTTCTCCCTCAGAATGAGGACTGAGCTACCGGCCCACGGAACCGGACGCAGTGAGATACGGTATAATTCCTTTGCAGCCAAGAAGAGCATAAGAAGCAACGCCCAGTTGCCTCAGGCTCGTGGGCCGGTAGTTCAGCGGTACGAACGTCCGCCTTGCACGCGGAAGGTCGGGGGTTCGATTCCCCCCCGGTCCACTTCGAACATTCTCAAACGATATATTAGCCCCGTCGGCCACCTTCGATTTATGGCACAGGAGGAACTCAAAGTCTCCCAGGCTATGGAAAAGTCAGTAATGGTTGTGGAGTTGAATACTACCGCTAGGGAGTGCGCAAAAGCAATGGCGAAGAGGGGGGTGAGCTGCGCGGTCATAACCCAACGAGGGAGACCGGTGGGAATAATAACAGAAAGAGACCTCGTTTCCAAGGTCATGGCAGAGGCGATTGAGGCCGACAAGGCGTTG
>DASYXJ010000052.1:0-6149 GCA_035935095.1 Nitrososphaerales archaeon
TTCCTCGTCAGTCGTTCGAATGTGATTTCGGCGAAGTCGGCGAAAGGTGTGATTCACGTCGACCCTCGAGGGTTCTGTTGGTCATCCTTCGACCCCAGAGACGAGATCCTTCCAATAATACCCAATCTGCTGGAGACGCCGAAAGAAGGAGAGCCTCTCCAGGAGCTGGTGGACTCGTACTTCACGTTCGCGAAGTCCAAGGCCAAGACAGTGGTGAAGGTCTCCACACGCGTGGAATCATCGACTCTTTGGAAGGACCTCAGGGTATCTGGTGAATGCGGACTCACCCCGGACGAGCACGCTGTAGTTTCGCTTCTCTTCAAAAAGGCCAAGGGAGAGTGCAGGTTACTTACCGATTATCCGACTGACGGCTCCACCTTGAAAATCTACGGCAGGAGGCGATATTATGAGTCGGAAATCAGAGCGTCTGACGCTTGTTCGACCTTGCGCTCGGTTGGCCGAAAAGCATTCAGGAACTCGTATCTCCCCAGCAACGGGGCATTGATATTCGAATCCTTAGACCTCCCGTCAAGGGACGAGATTGCACACCTCTTCCAGGGCCTTGGCGAATGGTGTTACTTCCATCGTACCTAGCGCGAAAGCTCTAATTGCAGATGTAGGTGGCCCTACCCAGCCCCGGTAGTATAGAGTCCCCGATGGCGTACAGCCCGGTCAAACCTATGGTATCGAGAGTATGCTGGCCTTTCGAGTCGGCGACCCGGGTTCGAATCCCGGCCGGGGCATTAACCTTGCGGTATCACTTCCCCCCCGCCCTCGAATTAGGCCGACTCATCCGGGAGTCCATGCGAGCAGGCTGTGAATGACTGCGCAGACTCAGCAGGCCCGATTTAGAACTCCGTTCGAGCAGGGCCGTGCCGATGGCTTCTGACGCGTCATTCTGATCAGCGCCATGTGCCCCGAAACTGTACGTCCAGAGATTGATTAGTAAACAGAACTTCCCCAACAGCCGGACCTCCTACCTTTAGTGATGATGAAGGTTGGGTGGAATCGATACAATAGACAGTGACTGATGTCCCAGCCGCTATTGCTATGGTCATTGCAGGCCCTTCGGGCTTGTTCGAAAGGACGCCAGCCCCAATATTGACGGTAGTGAGACTTTGGTTGTTTCCATTGATAGCGTAGATGCTTTGAAATTCACATCCTAATGCTTGTGCTTTGCTTGTCTCGTTGTTTGATATGACTACTTCACAAGAGTCGTTCTGGATACCGCATGAGAGAGCCGTGGGATAGATCGCATGGAATGGCTCACCGCACCTTCCGAAGCAGCCGTACAGACCGAAGACGAATCCCGAAATTGCGACCGCCGCTATCACTAAGACTAAAACTACTCCACCTACAATCGCAACGTTCCTCTTCAGGTGATTTGGTCTCTGGGCAGGTCGCACCTCTTGCATTAAGGTGCCACTCCTCCGCAGTATGAGGTAGAACCGTATGGAAGGGAGGTCTCGTTATGCCCCGTAACTGTCAGGATTAGCGTCCTATTGGAAGCATCCAGTTTCTGGGCTTGGGCACATAGGGTAAGGAGCCTGTTGTTTAGACCGCTCAGTGTGACCGGTACTGAAAAGTAGCCTGTCCCGGTGTTGGTCCCCGTAATATTGGTGGGGTTGGATTCGCCCACATTGGTTTGCCCATGGTAGGCTAGCTTCCAAGGACCGGTGTAGTTCACCGACACCGTGAACGAGTAGCTGTAGGGTGCCACGCAATTCCCTCCGGGAGGGTATCCCGTGCAGGAGGATGAAGCATATTGGAGATAGCCTATCGCGCCAACCGAAGCAACAATAACGATGATCATGATGATGATCAGGGTTCTTACGGAAGTCCGAGACATGCTAAACGAACGCTTGGAATCCAATTCACTTCATCGCATTCGAACATTTCCCAGATTCATTTAGCTCTACTGGGCGAAACAACCAAAATGCACGAACGGTGTCTAAGGTGCGTTCATCTATCGCACTCACGAATTTGACGAATAGTCTGCAGGTGCCCTGACTGTGGCCGCTCCAAATGGAAGCGTCGTGCTGTTCGTATTGCCATTGACGGCTGCAAACAGGGTCCCGGTTCCGTTGTCTAGCTTTGATGCAGTCACAACAATGGTCGCGTTCTTGCTGAGACTGGGGCTCTGATACTCAAAGTATCCTTGTCCATTGCCGGAGTAACAGGGGAGAGTAACCAAGGAACCATGATCATGAACGACTGCCACGGCCTCCCAGGGACCCGCATAGTTGACGCCCACGGTGAACCAGGGTTCAGTCGGGATTGGAAGCCCCTGCAGCTTGTTCGCAGAGGAACACACCTGACCCACCTGACCTCCTTCGACGACCGAGAAATGGACCAACACGGTCTGGTCCCATTCGTCTGACACGATTAGCGTGTAAACACCCTGATCGAATGCATGTGCGGCAATTGGACCCACCTCGGGATACCGGAAGGTCACACCACCGTCGTATGGTGAGTAGAGGTATTTCGAATCGTTTGACGTGACAGGATAGTCCCAGTAGCCCTTGACGGCGAAATTCGAAACGGTTCGGTATGGGCCATATGTCTGGTTTGGCACGCAGGCTCCACCACAGTAGGTTCCTGTCAAAGTGACGTTGCTGCTCTTGGGCAGGAAGATGAGGTGGTCTACCGAGGTGGCCTCCATGCAATAGTATCCTGTCCCTGTACCGTTTCCCATTGCCTTGATTTGTGTCAAACTCAAGTTTCCTCTCACAATAGTGAATTCGAATGGAAGATTGAAGAGGCACCCTGGCCAAACTGAGATTGGGAATCCACGGACCGTCCAATTATCCGCCGTCCGAATGTAGTTCGACACAGGGGATTTGTTGAAGAGAGAGATATTGATGCCGAGCCACTGTCCCGGATACAGTGTCGTGGCATTGACACTAGTGCTCAAAATGAGCCCCCCCGTTGAAGACTCGCTTGGAAAAGGAATATGGCTCGGGTTCTGATAGAATGTCGCCTGGACTCCCACCATTAATATGATTCCTGCCACAATGGCGACAAAGAAGAAAGTACTCGTCGAGGTCCGGACCAACATCACAGCTCAGGAACGCGGAGCTGGGATGATATAATTCTAAGGTGGAAAACACCTTGTTCTTCAGACGTCCGAGAGGCGTAATTGGCTTCTGATTTGTTCGACCTCTTCCTTAAGCTTCTGAAATTCGTCATCTCGTCTGAACGCCGCCCTCTCATTCAGTGCAAACCCGCATCTGTAACAGATTTCGGCATCGTGGGGGTTCAAAGTAGTGCATCGCACGCACCTTATGGGAACGTGGGGCTTGCATGTGGCGCCCGACTTAATCAGCCCGTAGGCCCTCAAGATGGCCTCGTCCACGTCCCTCCCAGATAGATGAACATAGTTTCTCGCCATTTCGCTCCCCTGCACCCATCCTGCGAACTCGCAAAGGACGGACTCCGTGAGGACCTTGCTCAGATGTGTGAGCCTGGTGTGCCTGAAGACGTAGGGGTTTACCCGCTTGAGAATCTCGGCTTTCCTTGCGGTCCTCTTGAAGAGCTTCGACAGTCCAACCAAACGAAGCGGTCTGTGGGTGGTGTCGTTACTGGTGTCAACCCAGAGGGCTGCCTTCTTGCTCCTGAGAGGGTGATTGGATATCCAATCGGCCAGGAGCGGGGCAGCATTGATGACCCTTACCCGCCTTGGACCTGACTTCCCTTTCTCTACGTTTAGGAAGGCCCCGTACTCATCGAACAGGACCGAGCTCTTCTTCAGGCCCAACAACTCATGGGGTCTAAGTGCGCTTTCGTAGGCCGTCTCCACGAGCGCCCTGTCCCGCAGGTTGTCGCAAGCTCTTCGCATCGCCATCAGTTCGCTGTCGGTGAGCAGGTCCTCGACATCCACCCGACTCCAAACGCTCCCGAGCCTAATCCAGTCGACGAAACCCGGATCGCGCAGCCAGCCGAAGAGCCTCTTGGCGAACTGGCGATAGCAGAGCTTGGTCCAATCGGAGTAGTCAACTTTCGCGTTGACCCGTTTCAGGTATTCTTGAAGCTCATTCCTTGTTACCGTGTCAAAGGGCTTGCCAAGGTCCAGAGACATCTTGGTCAGCACCACCCTGTACTTCGAAATGCGCACGTCGGAGAGGTCGGCAAGGGTTCTCAGGAACTCAGCAATCAATTCATGGTTACGTTCCCGGTTTCCTTCAACCATGCCAAGCTGGTCTCGTCTCATCGGTGTTTATGCTACGTTGGCCTCGGCACTTAACTGGCGGGTTCATTGCCCGGCCGGCATTAACCTTGCGGTATCACTTCCCCTCCCTGAAACCTACGTAAAGCAGCTGCCCGCTCTTATCGCCATTCGACTGCGTGCGTAAGCTGTTCAATCGATACGATGTTCTTGCCGCCTTGTAGGCCCCAGATACCGAAATGAGAAAGCCAACTGTGGGTGTCTTCATTTACTCCAACTACCGCGGGACTGAGCGGCATAACCTATCCAATCGATGACGGCGGCGCAGCGCCTACGACAATCTGGTTGGACGCAGGTTTCATGCTCGACTAGGGCCTAATCCACAAAGCCCTAGCGTTTCTTTGGGCCCTCCCCTTTTATCTCTAACCAAAACAGCCACGTCCAGAGTCACGAGGCTGGGGTCTGGAATATTGTAGGCCTTCGGGAGGTCGTACTCTATTCCGCCCCATCCAAACGTTGGGCCATAACTGCTACTTGAGGACCACGACGTTTCCCATCCCTCGCCTTCTCCTTTCGACCAGTCCTCTGCTTTCAAGAATGTCCAAACACTTGCTGACCGTGCTCTTGGGCAGGCTGGTGCCCTTCACAAGATCTCCTTGGTTAATCACGCCCTCTGCCGATATGATTGCCCTGAACACTGCGGCCTCGTCGTCTTTCATCGACTCTGCAGCCTCTTCCCAGAGAGCCTTCTTTTGTTCGAGGGCTCCTCGCCACGTCCCAGGACCTCTCGCATCTTCCCCGGTAACCGGACCCGTGCGGCCAGAAGAGAGCATCAAGGCGGCAGACCAACCAAGAACCATCGCCGCCACAGCCATTACGGCGACGTCAGTCCAACTGTAGAAGCCTTTCACTTGGTTAACGAGAACAGTGCTCTGTCCCTGCTGAAGGTAGACGTTGATGGGCGTCGAAAGCAACAGTTTGAAGGAGAGCACGAAAGCAGAAGCGACGAAGAACGCAGACGCTATGACCAGCTTCCGGGTGTCCATTTGGCACCTTCTCTCAGTGAGTTCTAATAAAAAAGAAGTCCCCCAGTGAGGGGCGTCAGTGCGTGCTTGATGTCGCTTGAGTAGTGTTCTGCGATACTGTGGAAGTCGTGGATGAAGGCGAAGAGGTCCCAGCGGGCAGCGGGCGGATGGTAATGCTGTTTCCATTCACTATCGCGAGATAGCCGTTGGGGGCAACGTTTGTGGTCACGACAATGCCCTTGCCGCTGCCATATACCATCGGTACTGGCTGGAGACAATAGTGATGCTCGGTGCCATTGAGGCTGGTTGTGGTGACCCAGATGCCGTTGGTGATTGCAGTTCTGTTCGAAAGTGTCGAGGAGGTGCCATTGATGATGGCTGTAGGGACACATGACCCTTGGTACCTGCCCTGGGTAGACGCGGAGACAACGCGGGCCAAGGCTGCCCCGCTCAAGACAGAAACCAAGAGCAGTCCAAGCATCAGAAAGACGACTCCTTTCTGAACCATTTGTGTTCGTATCCACCCAGGCAAAGCAGACCAGATATTCATGCTGTTGGGAACCAGTTCAGAACCGGTTCTCCTTCGATACGAATTAGTACGAATTGAGCCCTGATGAATCATCTGGTGCCCACATCAGGCTCCTTTGACGTGCAGATAACGATTCGAGGTTCAAACCCCCCGGGGCTCGTTATGGAGTCCCTTATTTTGTTCAGGTGTCAAACAGTGAGAATCAAAAGCCGTTTCCCCAAATCAGGCTGGCATTTCCGACATCGGGTATTATACCATCTATCGCGCTTCTGACAAACATGGATGAAACACAGGACCTGGACGACGGATACGACTACTACATCATTCACGACGGTCTAGGGATCTCCCACGTTCTGAGGAGGCCAGAGGGTCAGCTTCCGATGACGAACTGCAGGAACTGTTCGGATTAGAGATGAACCCTCCCCACTAC
>DASYXJ010000053.1:0-8988 GCA_035935095.1 Nitrososphaerales archaeon
CTTCACGGATTTCCGACTCCTTTGGGCTCCTGATAACGAACTCGAGCCCCATCGTGGCGTGGTGCTGCTGCCAGGCCTTCAGCTCTTCCTGGCTCTTTGGCCCGGTGCCCGGCCACATTATCCTGTAGAGAGAGACCTGTCCCCTTTCGGTGATATGGCCGTAGTGATTGTAGACCTGCTGATACGACATCTTCAGCTCCCGAGAGATTTTGCCCAGCGATTTGGTGGCGTCCACCTGCAGCCTGTCGAGTATGCGAAGGTCCTCGTAATCATACTCAACCGGGCCCCTGGGACCAAGACGGGACCCGACCTTCTTCTTCTCGTTGACAATCGCCGACCAATCGAAATCCCACCGCCCGGCGCTGAAATCGAAATACTTCGCCTTCATCGGAGACACCCGGGCCCAGTCCAGGTGGTCGACCTCCAAGAGGCGGAAGATGCCAATCTCCTGCAAATCAGCGAGAAGCCGGGCATACCGACGCTCGAACCCTGACGGCACCGTCAGCTGGATGGCGTAGTATCCGCTGGGAAAGGTCCGAAAATAGTTAGTCAAGTAGCAGAGGTTGTTCATCGAGACGAGGATGTCCTTCGCGTGGGGTAGGTACTCGTTGTCGAAGTCTATGACGGCGCGTATCCTCTTGAACCCGAGCCCCTCGTAATTCGGAACGGCCTGGTACACGACTCCGTTTCGGCCAAGGATGTTGTGCTTGAACCAGTACCTGACCGTCTCCGGGCTCTCCCCGAGCTTCCTCGCGATCTCCGTGATCCGTGGGCCGCGTTCCTGCAGCAGTGTGGCCATTCTGGCCTGCTTTGACCTAAGGTCGGGCTTCATGCGGAGGCCTCGTAAGGTTCCATGGAATTCATGCTTGTGAGCTTGTGGAATATTTAAAAGTGCAAAGGGGGGAATTGATGGTATTCCCGAATGGTAATCAATTGAGTAGCAGTTACCCATCTGGAATAATAGACGGTCAATCTGTATCGGCGCGGGAGAACAGATGGTTCTAGAGCCGAACGCCAGAACTGCTCGTCCTGCCGAACGCCCACAAACAAACCAAGACACGAATTCCAAGATTGCTCAGCTTGTCAAGCTGATTACAAAAGAAGGGCCTCAGATTACCCAGATAGCTAGAGAACTCGGGGTTCACAAAGAAACGGCCAGATACTGGTACAAGGAGAAATTGCTGAAAAAAGGTTACACCGTGCAAGCTGTTCCCAATCACGAGAGGTTTGGTCTCAGGAGAGTAATCGCGCTTGCTGAGTTCTCGGAGAAGTTCAAGCCATACGCCGACGCTATTCTAATGGCTATGAGCGAAATGAGCTATCTGACCAGTTTCGCCAAGACCCTGCCTGATGATATGTACTCGATTCAAGCCAATGTCCCTCAGGAATTTACTAGCGATTGGATTCGATTCATGCACGCACTCAAACAACGAGGGCTGTTCAATTCGATACATGCGGTCGCATTCGAATGGGCAAGGGTGGTTCCGATGCGATCAGAGATTTATGACTTCGAGCACGACTCTTGGCAATATGATTGGGCATCCAAGTCCAAGATAGAACCCGACTCTCTTGCCTATGCTCCAACTACCAAGGGCAAATTCGACGTGCTCGACCTGACCATAGTCAAGCAATTCCAACTGAATCCTGACGCTTCTCTAATCGAAGCTGGAAGTAAGCTCCAAGTGAATTACAAGACCCTTACCTGGCACTATCGCAAACATCTCATAGGCAACGGCTTGCTGAAAGGATACCTAGTAAATTGGGCAGGCACACGATACGATCCGAAATTGGAGAGAGCATTGCACCGGAGACACAGGTACATGTGGCTTGAGTTGTTGGTTAGTGGCGTGACCGAGACCGAGAGAATGGCTTTGATGGCAAGGATTAACCAGATACCATTCATTTGGTTTGAAGCAGGAGGACAGAACTATTTTGCCCAAATTGCTTTCCCTACAGAAACGATGACTGAAGCACTATCATTCGTTAAGGAAGTCACCGCGCCAGTTCGACAGAAAGCCACTTGGCATTTTATGGACCAGGCCAACGCTCTACGATTCACGATGGTACCAAAGCTCTACGACCCCGTGACAAAGAAGTGGAAATTTGATCAGGCGGAACTGTTGGACAAATTCGACAAACTTATTCTGGAGATAAAGGGGACGACAAGCTGAAGTCGGGGCCTCCCGACTCTAGCTTGCCCCTTAAGTCGTACCCATCCCGCCGGCGATATCCAGCGGGTTGAAGTGCACCCCTAACGTCGCGAGCACGATACTCGCTCCGCTCAAGGCGACCATCCCGAATCGGACTTTCTCATCCAAGGTCATGATACCCGCAGTATCGAACGGAGAGCAAATAAGGTTAAGCAAGTGCCCAGTTTGGTCACCTCTAATCCATGCGAATTCTAAAGACGCACGCAGGAATTCTGTTGCTACCCTAAACCAAGCGAGGCAAGCACACGAACCTTGACAATTTCGCCCTTCTCGATATCTGACTGCTATATTCAGACTTCACGTTCACGTTTGGTACCTATGTGATTTCTGACGATGTTCAGCTCCGGTGGAAGTCTTCTCTCTCATGTTAATCGATCCGTGACTCAAGAAGTAAATGCCCATATTCCAGAAGAACCTGAAGAAATAACTCGGCGGGCGACAAGTGGCTTAATTGGGAGACTAAATGTTGAAGTTTGCGCCAACAGTTTTCGTTCTTTTGCGTCTGAAGTAATAGAACACAACGACGAGGGGAACGAGGATGATGGCCTGAGTGATTGCGACAAGACGTGGAAGGTTCCCCGACAAAGCCGAGAATACCAGAACAAGAATATCCCCAAAGATGAAAAGAGCAAGAACGCTGTACAGAAAGTCAGATAATCGGTTATCGACGATTATTCTTTCACCACTTCTGATAATGAACAACGTCTGCCCACTTGCGTCTTCCTCGCTTTATTGACGGTGACTTCACATCCTCCGCGCCATGCCCTATCGAGATGACGCCCACAGGGTGGAAATGAGCTGGTATGCCTAGGAGATCCTTGATTCCCTTGACGTCGAACACGCCAGTAAACGCGGCTGCAAGCCCGGCGTCAACCGCACCAAGAAGGACGAGCATGGAGCCAGCCCCCATGTCGAAGAACTAGTAGGGAGTCGGCCAGTCAATCTCCTTACCTTCTTCGTTCAGCTTGTCTGGTTCATTGTATCTGTCGTGGTACAACTTCTCGCTCACACACGCGACTACGGCGACCGGGGCCTCGGATATCCACTTGTGGAAACCAGCCGCACCATAATCCTCTTCCCCCTGTAGTTTTGCGACCTTCTTCTTGAGCTCCGCATCAGTAACCACAACATAGGCGCTTCCTTGACTGAACCCTGCGCTCGGGGCGTGCTGGGCCAACTCGAGAATCTTGTTGACCGTCTCGGAAGGGACAGGTTCACCCGTGAAGTGCCTGACCATGCGACGTCTGTGCACGGCTTTTTGAAATTCCATCATTCAAGGAGGGCCTGAGGGTTTGTTATCGTTTGCTGCGAAGCCTAGTCGTAGGAGCAGAGGAAGCCGTAATAGCCCAAAGACCTACATTCCATCATGGGCTTCCCTCAGGCCCGCTACATAGCCGCCATCTTTGTGGTCTTGGCGGTGTCGGTCGCCACGCTCATTCCCCTCGTCCCTTTCAGACTCACAGTCAACGTGCCTGGCTTTCCTTACAAGACAACTGGATACATTGCATGCCAAACTGAATTTGGTCAGGTTATCAAGATCCCGAACGGCCAGGCAATCAACATCACGGATCAGAAAGGATTCCAACAATGTCTCGATCAGTATAGATGGCAGCCCATCAAAGTGACTGGCAGTGCTTCACTGACGTACAGGTACCTGGGCCTGGGGATGCCTCCTTTCCCCCGCATGATGACCGTGAGTGAGGACACATTCCATGCCATTTTGTACATATCCGGGACGAAGATAGTGGCCGGCGAACAGGTGGATCCAAACACTCTGTACAATCCACCAGGCATTGTCATCGACAACGTCTCCTTCTCGGTGGGCTTTTTTGGGCAGTCCAACGTTACAATATCATTCACGAACGGCACCGGTCAGACTATCCACGGCGCTTGGATTTCCCTATCGATTCCTGGAGCCAGCGGGAACTCGACGGACAGCAATGGAGTTACATGGATAAACGATTTACCAGGAGGGGACAGCAGCCCATGCTTCGTCGGCAAACAACTACAGAACGTAACCCCAGGAGGTTCTTGCACGGTGACTCTGGCTCCCGTAATCAACGTTACCCGTGGTTCTTCCTTCAGATATTCCGCGCAGGTCTTTGGGCTCCTCGGCGACAAACATTTCGAGATCAGGAAGGCCTTCTCATACACACCCCCGGTTCAGGCGATAGATCAGGTCTGGGTCGCGAAATTCATCAGCCTCGTCAGTTCCGCGCGGAGCAATTCAACCCTGACCGAGTCCTCGACGCTGGACATGTTCGCCGCCCTGCGTTTCAATACTGCAGTAAATCAACCGAACATATCCGACTACGGGCTCTCAGGAGACACATCCTCCTTCTTTGGGAACGGGACTCCTCCTGCCATTGTGGAGGTTCTGCTTTACCCAGCCGGACAAGACCCACCCTCCTCATACGTGGCTTTCATCCAAGGATCAGCTCCGGGCCATTGGTCTGCGCTCACGGACAAGAGCTACACCCACTTCGGCTATTACGTCGGAACAGGGCCCTACGAGTTTGTGAAATTTCCCTGCTCGGTCTCCGAGGTCCCCGGGCCCGGGGTCAACATTACCCAGTACTTCACCGCTGCCGGCTGTAGCGTGAGCACAGCGCAAACAACGTGGCTTGTCATAATCTTAGGCAAGTAGGCTCCGAAGCTGTTCTAGACTGTGGAACGCCCGTTCTGCACAATAGGACTATCCCAAGAGCTTCCTACCCCCCATCGAGAAAGATGTCAATCAACGAAATCAAGGCCAAATCCAGGGCCTTGCTCCTATCCATGGCAATCCTCCTTGCTGGGGGCGCCTTCCTGGCGCAGTCCACAGCAGCCACATCATTCAACAACGTCCAAGTCTTCGTCAGCTCGTCTTCCAGCCATCCCAATGGCTTCCAGTTTGCAGCCTACAATCTCACTGGCAGCTTGATTGCTTCGTATCAATCATCCTACCCGGCGGCTGCCTTCGAGTTGCCGTCCGGCGGATACCTATTCACGGTCAGTTCCACCAGCTTCAACCACCTGATGAAGTACCCATGTCCGATTATGGCAGCGGGTGCAACCCAAGGGGCTGGAAGCGCTTCACCTGCGTTTCGGTCCAACGGGTCAGCCGGGTCATCCATGATGCCCATCGCATGCTACCCTCAATCATCTGAGTACGGCTACGCCATCACAAACATCTCGGGCTCGCAGACAGTCAACATCGAAATGAAGAATGTCTCGGCACTCCCAACCAGCGACGTCACCGTCAAGGTGGCCTACGTCAATGGGACAGCCGCGGCAGACACCTCTGTCTACGCGTCAGTTGTCGGCGAATACTACGGGTGGTGGCAGAACTCTGCAATCCGCATGGGCGGACAAACCGACAGCAACGGTGTCGCCCGCCTCGTCTTGCCTTCAGCCCCGGCCGTAGTCACAGCTTGGAAGTGGGTCTCAATCCCAATTCCAGAGGGTCAGAAAACCATCCAGACCACCGTTGGAGGCGAGAAGGTCAACGTCACCGTCTACTGGCAGCCCACCTACGTCGGACTGTCAGGCTCAGGTCTCCTACTGCCTCCGCAGAGCAGTATCAGCCTGACGCTCCACTATCAGCAACCCGACTACTGGGTGATGCCCATGGGCGTCGCTTCGAAGGATGCCTTCGTCGGCGGAGCACCATCAGCTACTGTGGCTAACCAGCCCAACGGCATGCCTTCACTAGTCGCTCAAGGCTCCAGCAAGAACTATCTGCCATCTCAGATTCCAGCGTTCCAGGCAAGCGGCATGTCATCTCCAACAGGTAGCCAAGCAGGGCTTTTCGGCGTGGACGCAGCAACAATCGCATTCGCCCTTCTGGCTGTCGTGGTCGTGGGGGCGGCAATCGTCGTAGCAAGGCATCGCATAAGCAAGCCGTCTACCCGAACAGGGTAGGCGGCTCTCCCAATTTTGACCGGACTAACCCTATCTGCGATTCTGTCCAATCTACGGGTGATTCAACCCCGTTGTCCATTCGTGGGTGATTGTTTCAGTCTGAAGTCTCAACATAGGGAGACTACCATTCTAAAATCAACCAATCGGTATGCCGCCCCCGTAACACACCCATCAACCCAGACAGCGCCCACTTTCCAGTAATGCAAGGAAACTGATTCATAGTAGGTGAATGATACTGATACCCCTCCACCAGGACCAGGTCCTTGGGCTGGGGGAAAGTGCTCTGTGACGGGGATTGCTGGGACGAGAAACAAAGCCAAGGAGAAGGCTATGACCAAGACTCCTGTGACCGCAACGGTTCTTCGCCTCATATCTCTGAGGATGTGCTCGCCCTATTTACGGCCTAAGTGAGCATGGCTAACCACTTGTTCTTCCCCGTCTGCCTGATTACTGTTCTGTAGATTCTAATTAGGTTCTTGCTGAATATTCCCGCGATACGCGGTCTGCATGAGGTTTCCCGCTGTCGGTTGTCACTCGTATCCACTTCTCGGCGTCAAACGGAACTTTGCGGAACTCTAGGTTCGAAGGCTTCCCATTCGAAGTGACAATGGCATATTCGGCCCAGTTGTCGGCAACTAGTTCGTCTCCAGTCTGCGCATGATTCCACGAAAACCCCACGCTGCCGGGATTGAAGAAGAACGAATCTTTGAGCCGCCGCGTGTATTGCAGGTGGACGTGACCTCCGCACAAAACGGAGTTTCCGTAGCCTCCGACCATCCGGAAAAATTCCTCCTCGGGGGTGGTGGGCCAGATCTGCTCGTCGAAGGACGTTGGGGACCCATGGAAACAAACCAGAGCGTCGTCGCCGAATGGCAATGTTACGATTGGCTTGAACTGTCCGATGAAATCAAGGTCCTCTTTGTTCAGTTTTGAAAGCGACCAAGCTCTCACCTCCAGTTGAGCGCTCGAAACGGGCTCCTTTGCAGTATTGGCCGTCCCGGTGATTAGCCAGTAGTCTGCGTTTCCCATGACAGTTGGGACACTCAATTTTCGCAGACGCGATACGACCTCGGCCGGCTGGGCCCCTCCCTGAATCGCATCGCCTAGGCATACCATCCCGTCAACAGACTGTCTCTCGATATCCGAGAGAACACTGTCGAAAGCAACGCAATTTCCGTGGATGTCTGAGAAAACAGCAATTCTCAAGTTGGAGACCGACCCGGACCTGCTCAGTTCTGATTTAAGTTGTCTAGGCCAAAGCTTTACCGGAATCGAAACATGGCACACTTAATTACTCGATTTTGCTAATCCGAAACGCTTGGCGCGCATGAAATCAGTTCAATCTTTCAAAGCAGAGTTCCCGGAATTGGAAGCGCGAATCATCACGGCGATCGGGTTAGTAGGCCCGAGGAACATCGCGCAGATTTCACGCCTCACTGGTGCTCATCAGGAGACGGTCCGATACCAGATCAAGAAGAGGCTGGCCAGACTCGGATTCAAGTTTCACGCAGAGGTCGACCATCGAAAAATCGGACTAGCCCAGCATTGGGCAACGTTGCACTTTTCGAGGCCCTACTACAGCTCGGCGACCAAACTCCTAGATACCATGAACCGAGTGAGCTACCTGACCTACTACACCAAGGCCCTCCCGCAGGGGCGCTTCCTTGCCGTGTTCAGCCTCCCGGTCGGGACGACGGAAGAATTCCGAACCCTTCTTTCCCGCCTCGTCGATAACAAGACTCTGACGGGGTTCTCCTTGGACGAGGCCCTCGTCAGCAGGCATCCGCCGATGAATCCACGGTTCTTCAACTTCCGCTCAGGCAGATGGGAGGTCGAATGGAACAAGGTTACAAGCCAGGGTCGGAGTCCTCTGCAGGCTGAGAGGCAAGGATCTGGAGGCCTCCCGGACTACTATGACCTTCTTCTGATTAAGGAGCTCCAGAAAGATGCAATGCAGCACACAGTGGGCATCGCTCGAAAACAGAAGGTTCACGGGAAGACTCTCGAGTACCATTACCGGTCCCATGTGATGAAGGAAATGATGGTGCCTTCCTTCTTCGTCAGGTGGACCAAGGACATCGAGAAGAGGCTTGTCCATTCGGTCGACACGACCAGATTGGCTTTCAGAAATCTGAGCCAGGGCGAATATGCGAGGGTCCAGCGGGCAGTCAACAAAATTCCGTATCTGTGGGCCGAAGCTCTCCTCAAGGACGGCACGTACATCGCCACGTTACATGTACCGGTCTATGACCTGATACCCACCTTCAGCTACTTGAACGACGAAGTGGGCGAGTTGAACGGGAACCTCGAGACGGATTTCATAAAGCCCAACGAGGCCTATCTTTACACAATCCCTCACCACATGTTCAACGATGGCGAATGGAAATTCGACGTCGGGACAATGGAAGCTGCCTTGAGCAAAGCGGCGGCTTTGGTCGAAAAATAGGGATGGGCCGCCCGTCTAATGGGGGCCCGACCCGCCGATCCCGTCCAGGAACCCCACGTACAGGCCGTGGGTCGAGGCCAAGGCCGCTAATGCGGAAATGACCAGTGAGGCGAGCAACAATCCGATGCGGATTTTGATGTCGACGCTCATGCTCGAATGTAAGCCTTGACAACATCAGTAGTTCCCCCTTTTCATCAACAATGTATTATGGCGTCGTGGAAATCCGTAGCCAACCGAACATAACTTCTCACCATATCAGAGGGTTGCGGCGGGGGCACATCCAATCTCCGGTAACACCTTATCTAGACCAATGTTTCCACTGTTCTTGTTTGTCAGGAATAGACGAGATCTTCCGCAGGGCCAAGGAAGGGAGGCCGCTATTCGTCAATCGTGAGGCCCTGAGGCCAGAGTACGTCCCTGCAACTCTTC
>DASYXJ010000054.1:0-2680 GCA_035935095.1 Nitrososphaerales archaeon
CATAGGCAACACCAACCTCTCTGCTGGACCGATCCTGAACTACTCGGCGAAGGCTAGACTAGGGAAGAAGCTCGAGGTCTAGGTCGTCCAGAAGAAGTCAAGGGTCGTGGCCCCCATTATCTCATCGAAGCTGAAGTCCAGAGCGTCGAGCATCTGGTCGAACATCGAATGGGCGTATTCGATGTACTTGTCCGCATCTATTTCATCCGGCCTCGCGAGCTCAACTGGTTTGACGTATGGGGGATTCTTGGTCTTGACGTAGGCGATTATCTCTCCCGCCTTGATTTCCTTTCCTCTCTCTTCGAGCTGCATCGCAGCCCTCACGTGTTGAGGTGTCGTCCCGTTGTACCTCACCGTCGGCTTGCTCATCATGACGGTGAAAGCCAAGTCTTGGATGGGGACCTGCTTGTTCTTCAGCTGCGAAATCATGTTGGTCAGGAGGGTCTTGGTCTCGGACTTCGCCCTGTCAAAATCAGGCTCGGTCTGGACACTGCTGAGTATTTTGAGCGCTTTGTAGAATGTCTCTTTGAGATACTCCGGGGTTTGGCTCTTCTTACCGGTAAGCCCACGTATTTCGGCTGTCCCGTCGGGGAGGACACCGAAGTAGTTCTTCTTCCTACTACTGAAGGCAACGTACCTGTACACTTTGTCAAGGTCAAGCTCAACGCCGAGGTCGGTGTCAGTCCAGCGTGTTACGGTGGAGACTTGCTCCTTTGACGGAGCGTGCAAGAAAAGGGAGTCAGTATCACTGTAGAGGACTTCAATCCCAAGTTCCTTGCATTTCGCTATGGTCCTAGTAATCGCATCCCGTCCGAGGGCTGCCGTTGCCTCCGCAACCGGAAGGCAGTAGAAAGCGAATGTCTCAAATCCTAGGACGCCGTAGGACTGACCAACAGGAACAAACCTTCCGTTCCTGCCAGCGAAGACTGTATGGTTCTTAGCCGTCGTCAAACAATATACTTTCCCGTTGTATCCTTCCTTCTGCACATGTTTGTGGGTCTCGCCGCCCGAGTAGGTCAATTTGACGCTGGTGTTCGCGAAGTGAAGTCGGTAGATTCCATTGTCCCAAACCATTCTAGTTTTAGAACCCAGGCATGTCAAGAGCACAACAAGGCCCTCCGCAAGCCATTTGCTTTTAGTTGAATAGAGAATCTGCCTAGACGAGCCATCTCCAGCATACGCAGAATCAAGAAATGCCTGCATCGTATCCTGCGATGCATAGACGAAGTCAGGGATCCTCTTGGTCTCGGCGACGTGCTCGTGATGGCTAGCATAACAGTTTTGAGCTGTCCATCTGTGCAAGATACTGCTTGCCACTTTGAAGTAAGCCTTGTTTTCGGAATCCGTTGACGCATGGATGGACAAGGATTTCAATAGTTTCGCAATGTCACCTCTGTACAGGAGCCCGTTCTGGTTCCCTCGTCCATAGCTCTGGGTTATTGTTATTCCACTGCTCCTGCCCCTGACGTTGCCAGATGCGTAGGTCCTGGGCGCCGTATCAAATGACGAGCCCTCCGCGACGTACCATCCGCAGAGCTCCGCGAACTTCAGGGAGTCGAAACGAGCTGGTATCTTAGTCCCCTTCTTGATACCAACCATCGCGATGCCTCCTGCCGCTTCCACCGCGTCAATATCCGATTCTGACACCGATTTCGCGGGAAGCGTGTAATGGGACTTCAGCCTTGGATTGATCTTGCTCACTTGCTTGTGTACTACGGCAAACTTCCGAATCTCCTGTTGTACATGAGGATCCAGTTTTCGGAACCAGTTCGAGAGTCTCGGCTCGTTTGGATAGAAGTGGACCTCGGCGTTCAATTCTTGCGCCGTCAGCAGCATTGATATCCTCTCCGGAGCTTTTGGAACATGGAGGGGCGATCTTATCGCTGGAATTGCCACGTTTGCAAGATTGTATACTTCTTCTGCTGTGCGAAAGACGACTCCTGTCCTCGATTTCTTCCTTCTATCCGTGACAAGCATCCTGTGGTTGGGAGTGACGATCAGGTCGATCGTTCCTACGTCCTTGAAATGGTAAACGTCACCTGAGTAGTCGAATGTTTGCACTTCAACCACTTCGTCTGTTTCAATCGCGAGAGTCTCCGGATTGACGTTGATGACTTTGTCTCCGACCTTGAAATCCTTGATGTTCTTTATTCCGCTAGGCGTCACCACGAAGGTGTCACCTGAGAAGCACGCGTTTAGGAAAACCTTCAGACCTTGACTTACAACGTTGTAAAGCTCGCGGTCTTCTTTCGGCAGCGACGTGTCTTTAGTGAGGGGCTTGTAATGGGCAACCCTGAGGTCGCGAAGCGAGCCAGTCACGAGGCTTACGATCCCTTTTCTCTTCGTACAAACCCACGACGTGGTGTCTGGAATTGTATTTGTCCTGCATTCCGGGTGAGTGCAGTTAACTGTCTCGTAAGAAAGATTATGGACCTTGATCAGGCTCGGGTATAGGCTTGCGAAGTCCAACACGGAGACGTCGAAATGGACTCCGGGCTTGGGGTCGATTACGAAGCCTCCTTTGTACTTCTTCCCTTTTATTATTGCCTGGGATGACGCACCTCCTTTCTCTGCGAGTTCGTCCTGCCTCGGAATGAGCGCTCCGAGCTTCCTATGTTCGTAAAATAGCATGCTCCTAATCCAATTTGAGACTCCTAGCCGCGAGACGTCGTTCATGGGC
>DASYXJ010000055.1:0-9232 GCA_035935095.1 Nitrososphaerales archaeon
TCCCCCTGCACGAATGGCTCCCCGACGCCATGGCAGGCACGGCCCCGGTCTCCGCGCTGCTTCACGCCGCGACCATGGTCTAGGCGGGGGTGGTGCTGGTCGCCAGGATCGCTCCGATCTTCTACTTCATCGCCCTGACAAACAATTCGTTGGGGCCCGGCTCTGTCCAGCCCTTCTTCATGACTGTAGCATGGATCGGGGCCTTCACCGCGATTCTCGCAGCGAGCCAGGCTCTGGTGGGGTTCGAGCTGAAGAAGATCCTCGCCTATTCGACCATCTCCCAGATCGGGTACATGATGCTCGCTGTCGGCGTTGCCGGACTCTCATTCGACTTTTCCCAGGGGCTTTCCTCAGCTCTTTATCACCTGACCAGCCATGCCATCTTCAAGGCGTGCCTGTTCCTTGCCGCTGGCGCCCTGATCCACGCATCGGACTCGAAGTACATCAACGAAATGGGCGGGATGAGAAACAAGATGAAAATCACGTTCGCAGCCTTCCTGATCGCGGTCGCATCGCTTTCCGGAATTCCTCCGTTCAGCGGGTTCTGGAGCAAAGACGCCGTCCTTGGTGCGGCTTGGGGAGCCGGTCAGTACGCGCTGTTCGCAGTTGGCGCGCTGACAACAGGCCTGACCGCATTCTATTCTTTCAGGATGTTGGGTCTTGTGTTCCTGGGCGACAGGAGCAAGCGGCTGGAACAGGTCGAAGGCCAGGGACACCATGTCCACGAGCCCAGCCCAATCATGTGGGTCCCCTACTCGATCCTCGCTGTGATGACCGTAATCATCGGCCTGACCGCCTTGGTTGGCGAGGTAGTCCCAGCTCTCAATGTGGCGGCCGGACTGCAGTCGGCGACGTCGAGCTATCTCGGCACATTCTTCCCTGCGCAGACGTCACTAACTTCACTGACATCTGTCGCCCCCTCTTTGGAACAAGAATTGGCCCCCTCAGCCCTGGCTGGTCTATTCGTGGCCCTCGGCTTCTTGGCGGCATCAGTCTTCTACATTCTACGACGGATGAGCCCGACCAGGTTCGTGGGAGAGACTGGGCCCATGCATGTCCTCTACACATTCCTTGAGAAGAGGTGGTACATCAACGCCCTGTATTACAAGGTCTTCGTAGATGCGCCCCTGGCTGCCTCGAAGTGGCTAAGCGACACATTCGACTACCGCGGCCTGTTCAGGGTAAACGGCGCGGCATCGGTCCTCGGAGTGTATGTGTCCAGCGCGGGCAACTGGGTCGACGTCAACATCGTCGACGGGACGGCCAACGGGTTCTCGGTTGTGGGCCAGGCGCTGTCAAGAGCCATTAGGAGGATTCAGACAGGGATAGTCGAGCAGTACATCCAGGTCTTCGCCGTTGGCATGATTCTGCTGATCGTTCTCCTGCTCATCGCCCTGTGGCAATCCGGTCAGGGGGTCGCTTTGCCATGACCTTCGTCCTCTCTCTTCTGATTGTGCTCCCCCTGCTGGCCTCTCCACTCGTCTACGCCGTCATCAAAGTGAACAAACGGATGGGCGTCTATGCGTCTCTGGCCATCTCTGCCGTAGTCTTTGCAATCGCCGCCGGAGTATTTTGGCAAGTCTACGCATCTGCCGCCTCAGGTTCTCTCGCGCCGGGCCAGTATCTATTCACGGAGAAATATAGCTGGATCAGCTTCAGCAACTTCGGCCTCAATTATTTTCTCGGAGCGGACGGCCTGAGCTCTCCCTTACTTTTCGTCTCCGCTCTCCTCACCGTCCTGGCCATCTTCGGCTCAAGGAAGCTGATTGATCACCACGAGGCCGAGTACTACGCGCTGATCTTCCTCTTTGAAGGAGCGATCATGGGCGTCTTCACCTCCCTCAACCTGATTCTCTTCTACATTTTCTGGGAAGTCGTCCTCATCCCCATGTTCTTCTTCATCGGGGTCTGGGGAGGCCCGAGAAGGAAGTACGCCGCGCTGAAGTTCATCATATTCACCTACGCCGGGAGCACCATAATGCTCCTCGGCTTCCTCTACGTCTACTTGGGGATGATGCCGACTCCGTCCTTCGACATCCCGGACCTGGCTGGAAAAATCCCAGCGACTCTACAATACCTTCCCCTCCTCGCCTCGTTTATCGGCTTCGCGGTGAAGCTCCCACTCGTTCCGTTCCACACCTGGCTCCCCGACGCACACGTCGAGGCCCCCTCTCCAATCTCAGTCTTGTTGGCCGGGGTTCTTCTGAAGATGGGAGGCTACGGGTTCCTTAGGATTAGCATTGGCCTCTTCCCAACGGCGTCGACCCAGTACGCCTGGGTCATCCTCGCCCTGGGCCTGTTCTCTATGTTCTACGGGGCCGTAGCCGCCGTGCTTCAGAAAGACCTGAAGAAGATGATAGCATTCACAAGCATCAACCACATGGGCTTCGTTCTCTTCGGAGCCTACGCTACGCTCGTCATAGCCAACCCGACGGTGGCGTACCTTGGGATTCAGGGAGCAATCTTCCAGATGTTCACCCACGCGCTGGCCGTCGGGAGCCTCTTCATGCTCTCCGGCTACATCCAGCACCAAGCAGGGACGAGGGAGATCCCACTCCTCAAAGGGTTGGGGACGACTATGCCCAGGACCGCGGTCATACTCGTGTTGGCGTCTGCCGCTGCAATGGGGCTTCCGCCATTCGCGAGTTTCTTGGCCGAGTTCATGGTCATCGTGGCAGGCATCTCCGCTTCGGCCTACACAGCGATTTCTGTCCTTGTCCCTGTCATTACTGCAGGTTACTTCCTCTGGATGATCAAGCGTACTGTCCTCTCTCCGGCCGAAGGTGGGCATGAGGCCCACGACATGGGCTGGTCGGACGCCGCTGCGTTCGCCTTCTATCTCATCCCTCTTATCGTCCTGATCATCGCGTCCTATCTGATACTAACTCCAGCGTTGCCCGTGGCGCAATTCCTCAAGGGGTTGACCTAAGATGGTCGAATACCTCACTGCCATCGTAGTGCTCCTGGGGACGTCCGCCCTCTTCCTTCCTCTCCTTCAGCTCCTCAGAAGCAGGGGTGCAAACATTTCGGGCTATGTCCTCGCGTTGGTCCTTGCGGCTGCGCTAATTCTGATTGGGCTGTTCACTCTGTACCCTTCGCCGGTCTCGTGGGCCGGCACTCTGCTCATCCCCGACCAGCTAGGTGGCGTGTTCGCCCTCGTCACTGTGGGTGTCACCCTCGCAGTTACAGTAGCGTCCTTCGATTTCCAAAAGGGGGCAAGCAACCCGGTCTACTACAGCCTGCTGGCGTTCACAGCCCTCGGGATGGTACTTCTCGCCTACTCGCAAGACCTGCTGATGCTTTTCGTCTCTTGGGAGCTGATGAGCCTCCCCACATACGTTCTTGCGGGGTTCGACAAGAAGATCCGGTCGAACGAGGCCTCTGTGAAATACGCTGTCATCGGCGCGATGTCGTCGGCGGTCATCCTATACGCCATCAGCCTCGCCTACGGCCTGACCGGGTCGACGCAGATCTCTGTCGTCGCCCAGGGGTTCGCCAGGCTTCTGTCGACGCCTTCGCCTTCCACTGCACTGGCGAGTGTGGCGGTTCTACTGTTCGTGGCCGGGTTCGGCTTCAAGATGTCCATCGTCCCGTTCCACATGTGGATTCCGGACGCCTACGAGGGGGCCCCGACCACAATCAGCACCCTCCTTGCTGCCGCGACCAAGAAGGCGGGTTTCATTGCAGCGATAAGGGTCCTCCTCGCGATTACAACTCTCTACACCCTAACGAAGAGTCCATTCTTCACTCTGGCCAACGTATTCGCGGTGCTCGCCCTGCTTACAATGACCGTTGGCAACATCTCCGCCCTTACCCAGAAGAGCATGACAAGGCTGCTCGCATATTCGAGCATAGCCCAGGCGGGATACATGCTCATCGGATTCGTTGCGTTTGCCAATTCCCCCGCTTCGGCCGCGGCCTCTCTGGGCCTCACGGGGACAATCTTCCATGTCATCAATCACGCGATCATGAAGGGGGCAGCGTTTCTCGCTGCCGCTCTCGTCCTGTTCCAGCTAAGAAGGGCAGACCTCGGTGCCTACAGCGGGCTGGGGCGCCGTATGCCCATCACGGCCTTCACACTTGCGGTCGCCTTCCTAGGCCTGGCAGGAGTCCCACCGCTCAGCGGGTTCTGGAGCAAGCTGCTGCTCTTTCTTTCGGTTGCGTACGGGCCATTCGTATGGCTCGCACTTGCGGGCATCCTCAACTCAGCCTTCAGCCTCGGCTACTACGCCTGGATCATAAAACGGATGTACATCGACGAAGGAGAGAGCACAGAGAGGGTCAAAGAACCCATCTGGTACGTAGTTCTCTTCGCAATATTGGTCGGCCTCATAATCGGGATAGGCCTCTTCCCCCAGGAAGTGATCAATCTCGCGTCAGGCGCCGCGGCCAACGTCTTCGGCTAGAGCCAGTTAATCCTAATTCGCGGTCTCTCCGGGAGAATGTTTCGGAACGGCTTACCATCTCCGGCGTAGAACTTCGTGAAGAACTCGTAGACATGCAACCTGAGGTCTTGGACATATACGATGAGCCCCTCAAGGGCCAGTATGAGCAGGTTGAAGATCACCCATAATGGGACAAAATATGGAAACATGTAGGTCAGAGCTGGGCTGATGATTACTAGCAGGACAGCGTGTACCAGAAGCATCACCGCAAGTCTGATGTAGCTTATCGTGTTCGAGAGGAACTGAAGTATCTTCTCGAATACCTCGAGCCCGCCGTTAGAAAGAGCTCCCGTGAACGATTCCCCGTGCAACTTGCCCATCTTCACCGCTACCGCACGTCCGAGGAATAATACTAGCATCGTGGGCAGGAGGGCAGCCAGCGAAACGGCACCAAGGACGTTGACTGGTATGTCGACTAGAGGGGCCACCACTGAAGTCGAGAGGACGTCGAACTTGAAGCCCGCCCCTATGAACGCGATACCGTATCCCAGTCCTGAGACATACATCACTATCGCGGGGATTTTCTCCACGATTAATTCTACGCGCTCGCCGGCCTTTGCAGACTCGTAGATGTCCAGACCTAGGCCCGTCACGAGGTGTGCGATGCCAATTATGATTGACACGATCATCACAGCCTCGATGTTCGTGATATTGGGGGTGGCCTGCGGACCAGTCCTGTCGATGATCTCGACAACGGGAGGGATCGGTATGAACTTGTACAGAGAAAATCCGAAGAACTCCCCGAAGAGGACGCCAAAGATCATCGAAGAAACACCTGTAATGACGAATATGTTCGCCCATTGTCTCTTGGTCCCGGTGACCCGCTGACGGACGAAGAGGACGAACGCAGTGAATATCAGGCCGTGGCCGAAGTCCCCGAACATCAATCCAAAGAATATTGGAAAGATGAACGAAATAAGCGGTGTCGGGTCAACCTCCTCGTTCCCCGGTACGCCCTGCTCCGCCGTGACGAGCTGCCAGAGCCGAATACCTTTCTTGTTTTCGAAAAGGACTGGTAGCTCGACTTTCTTCTCGCGAGCGATTGGTTCCGAGTATACTATCCACCTTCCGAACATGCTCCTGAACTGCGCTTCTTTCTTCGCCGGTATGTACCCCGATATCGTGGCCAGTCTTTTCATGTTCCCCGAAATTCTCGCCTCGTCCAGCAACTCCCTTGCGACTTCCGACAGCTCTCTCATTGCGAGTAGGTTGCCGGCCGAGGCCGCGCTGATTTTGGCAAGCGCATCCTCCACTTCCGCTTTCTTCATCCTTACCGTCTCCAGATCCTTCGTTAGTTGCTTGTACGCTTTCGCGGGATTCTGAGAGAAGTTGGCAGGAATCGAAACCGGTTTGATCTCTAGGGCCTTCAGTGTCCTGTCGAGCTTGGCGGCATCGTCCACTTTAATGGCGACGAAGACGATGTCGTCTTGCTGATTCAGAGATTGGGAAACGAAAATCCCTTCGGGCAAAGAATTCTTCAGTTCTTGGACGGTCGCCTTAGGGACAATGCAAAGTGCCGACTTGAACCTGTGAAGCCCCCTTAGGCCCCCGAGATTGACGGAGAAGTCGGAGAGCAGTTGCAGCGCATCCCTAAGAGCCTGCGAATCTGCTAAATCCTTCATCATCTTCTGGAGTGAGCTCTTCTGAACCCTCACCTCTTGGACGACCGGTTCGAGCTCGCCTTCTACCCTACGAAGAAGCTCATCCCACTCCGCGGCATCGAAGCCCTTCCTCTCAATCTTGATACCCTTGAACACCTGGTCCATCCACCCAGGTTCGACCTTCAGCCCGAGGTCTTTGACCGCTTGGTCAGCCTGAGAAAAGAGCCGCACCGCCCTTACCGTCAGCTCTTGGACCTTCGGGTCAAAGTTTGGTTGTGCGTTTTCGAGAGGATGGAAGTCCTTGAATTTGGCGAGTGCCTTGGCAACGTCCACGTACTCGCTGCGAGCAGAAATGACGCTGACCTTGGTGAGACGGGCGACCCCCAAGTACTACACTTACTTTTTCAGCCGCGAACCTGTTCCGTTATTAAGCGTGATGATAGCAATCTTCCCGAGTTCGAAGCTCAGAACCTCGATTTCCGTTATGATTGAATCAATAATTATAAGCAGTCTGAGATTGGCTCCGTCGAATCTGGTGTATTACTAGTTGTCAAGCAGAACTTATGTCGGAACCAAAGCATTCGCCCTCAGAGGCTCGCTCCTCGATACGGCGACGGTCCAAAAGCTAGCTGAGACGACTTCTCTCGACGAACTGGTGAACAGGCTCCGTAGCACTCCTTATACCGACGTGCTATCAGGACTGACTCCTCCGTACAATGCGAGAAGGATGGAGCTCGCATTGCGCGAGCGCCTCGCGATGGTACACCACTCGATTACCCTAGGAGCCGGGAGATACGGAATCCTAGAATTATATTATCTAAAGAACATAGCTTGGGACCTTAAACTTGCGCTGAAAGCGAAGGCCCTCAACCGTTCTTACGAAGCGACACTTGAGTTCATTGACATGAAGGCAGAAGAGTTAGTCGGCCGGCGAGATTTAGTAATCAAAGTCCTGTCCGCCAGGGACGTCAACGAAGCCGTGACCTTGCTGTCTGGGACGGAGTTCTTCTCAGACGTGGAGAAGGCATTGGCAAGTTACATCGCAAAGGGAGAGATACGATTCTTTGACATCTACATCGATCATGCAGTCCTCTCGGCGATTTCGAAGGAGTACGCACTTAACCCGCGCTTGTACGTTGGAAAGTCGGCAGACATCAATGGAGTAGGTCAGATTGTTTCCCTTGACGTGGACAGCTATAACGTCCTGACCGTTCTTCGATCGAAGCTCTGGGGACTAACAGAAACAGAGATTCACGAACTGCTTATCACACCTGCAAGACGCGTTCAACTCCCCGCTCTAACGAGCATGATCGGGGCGGATTCGGTGGCCGAGGCGGTAAAGCTCGTCGAATCGTCATACCGTTTTCAGCTGCAAGCGGCGCAGAACGACGAGGAGCTTATCGACCTTGTCGAAGACGGGTTCTCAAAGAAGATGCGGGAGACGGCCACTCTTTCCTTTGTATGGCAGGGGCTGAGCCCAGGTACGATACTAGCCCTGATCAAGCTGCTCGAGTTCGAGGTCAGCAACTTGGCCGCCATTGCCGTCGGAGTCGAGGCGGGCATCGATTCGAGGAAGATAATCTCGAAGCTTAGGCTCTAGGTCTTAGAGCTTTTTTCCTCTTAGGCTTACTAATCTTTATAAGCAATATTCGAAGGCGCTGTTTCGTCGAGTAATGCGCAGGCTTTTCCTCGTCTTTCTTTCTGCATTGTTCCTAATTTTCCTCGCGGCCGCTATGTCGGCGCCTGCAGCTGCCCAAGGGACGACGACGCCGTCGAATGGTAACAAGTTCATAGCAGCGGGCATCGCCTTCGGACTAGCAGCCCTCGGCGCGGGCATAGGCGTAGGAACTTCAGGTTCAGCAGCCATCGCTGCGGTGACCGAGAAGGCTGAGGTCAGAACCACAGCTCTGATCTTCGTCGTGCTCGCTGAGGCGATCGCGATCTACGGGTTCGCCATCGCTTTCGTGATCCTAGGCACACCGGGTTAATCCTCCGGCCGCGAAGAGTTATCTTAGAATTCCCGCAGAACTGTGAAGTCACAGAGGTCTTCAAGCAAGGCGGTCGCTTCGTTCCTCGGAAGGTGCATCAGCTGACGTTTGGCTTCTTCGGCGAACGATTCCGCCTGGGCCTTCATCTTTCCTACCACTTCGCTCTCGCTGTGCGTCTTAAGAAGGCCCACTGACACCTTGTCGTGCGACCTCCAGTCAAGTAGGTCGTCTTTCAGTTGATATGCGATGCCTATTGACCTCCCGTAGTCTGCCAGGGCCCCGACCTCCTTTTCGTCCCCACCGGCGAGGAGGCCTCCAAGCTTCGCGGAAGTCTCGAACAACGACGAGGTCTTGTCGGCGACAATCCGAACGTACTCGTCCCAGGTCAGCTTGTAGATCTGGGGGTCGATGGTGAGCTCCGAATACTCCCCCTCAGCCATCCGGAGAGCCGCGTTGCTTACCTCCTCGGCGATCCTCCTGTCGTCGTACTTCGCTGCAATTGCAAGTATCATTGCGAAAACGAAATCGGCGCTCAGCAGGGAGGCGCTGTACCCGTACTTGACATGGAAGGGAAGCTTCGACCGTCTGACCTTCTCTTCATCGATCACATCGTCGTGGATAATCGACTCGGTGTGGAGAAGCTCCACCGCGACCGCAGCTCCAAGGACCGAGTCGTCCTTGCACCCGAGCGCCTCCGCGGAGAGCATGAGCATCACAGGCCTCACGCGCTTCCCTCCTTCTATTGCGTAGACTAGAGGGTCGTGGAACCTGGAGTGAGCGTAGAGCTTGATTTCGCGCGAAAGCGCAGCGTCCACTCTGACAGCGTAGGTTTTCATCCGGGCTTCGAGCGCTTCTAAAGAGACAGCCCTGTCTTCTTTCATCTCGTGAGACTTATTCAAATTTTGGGTTTGTATATAATAAGTTCGTCCGACTGTAAGCGTCGTTGGATCCTTTCAAGGTCCACGAATTGACTCTTGTTGGACGCTACTACATCCTCCTCCCCAAGCTGAACTACGCCCAGATGGAGGCCATCGTCAATAGGCTGACCCAGAGCGGGTTCCTCGTCAGTCGTTCGAATGTGATTTCGGCGAAGTCGGCGAAAGGTGTGATTCACGTCGACCCTCGAGGGTTCTGTTGGTCATCCTTCGACCCCAGAGACGAGATCCTTCCAATAATACCCAATCTGCTGGAGACGCCG
>DASYXJ010000056.1:0-2017 GCA_035935095.1 Nitrososphaerales archaeon
GCACCCGAGACGGCCTTTGCCATCAAGGCAACCATCGACGAGGCGAAGCGCTGCAAAGAAACGGGCGAAAAGAAGACGATTCTCTTCAACCTGTGTGGTCATGGACTGCTGGACATCGAGGCCTACCGTGAATACCGGTCGGGCAAGATGGCCCCGGGGAACGCGGATCCTGCAGACATTCGCAAGTCGCTCGCCGAAGTCAAGGTCCTCTACCCATGGCTCGACCAGGCTTCCTAGAGGCAGAGCTTGGCCAATAGCAAACCGATGAGCTACGACGGTTACCTTAATCTGGCGAAGTTGCTGTCGCTTCAGAAACCGCTTTCGAGGCCCAGGCAGCACGACGAGACCCTGTTCATCATCGCTCACCAAACCTACGAGCTTTGGTTCAAGCTCATTCTAAGCGAGTTGGAAAGGTGCATCGAGCTCATGGGCGCGGGGAATTTTCGAGAAGCAAGCCGACTTTTGGGCAGGGTCGTGGCCGTCGAAAAAATCTTGATTTCGCAGCTGGAGGTCCTGGAGACAATTAGGTCGACGGATTTTTTCAGGTTCAGGGACGTCCTAAGACCAGCCAGCGGTTTCCAGTCGGCTCAATTCAGGGAGATCGAATTCATTTCAGGCCAGAGAGACGAGAGGTATCTGGACCTGCACAAGGCCGACAAATCGACCTACGCCAGACTCAAGCGGAGGTTCAATTCACCATCGCTCTGGGACGCATTCAGGTCTGCCCTCAAACGTAGCGGGTTCGACATAGGCACCCCAGGGACTACATCGCATCCCACGGAGAAGGAGATGAAAGCTGTCGTGAGGGTTTATACTGAAAGACGTTTCCCAGACCTCCTTGAGCTCGCCGAGGCCCTGCTGGAATATGACAAGAATTTCTGGCTGTGGCGGAACCATCACATGGGCATGGTTGAGAGGGTCATAGGGAGGAAGCCGGGGACAGGGGTGGAAATAGTCAAAGACGCCATCGGGCCCTATTCGTTCGATTCTTCCGGAGTTTCCTACCTCAAGACAACTCTCAGGCGCAGGTTCTATCCTGCCCTATGGGCGGCGAGGGGCAGGCTCCCCGAAGGCTAGCCGATTCGGAGTATGTTCTCTACCAATTCTTGATTTTGGTGGGCCCGCCCGGAGTTGGACCGGGGATTCTAGCGTGAGAGCTGGATGCTCCCATTTCGCCGTGTGAGAGCGACGTCATAACCAGGCTAGACCACGGGCCCCTACGGTGCATTCGAAAAACCGGGTATTTGCGTTTATTTCTTGAGGCCCACAGAGCGGTTCTTCAGCCTAAGGTCGGACGACTTGCACTTCCTGCACCTCTCGGCGTTGAGGGGGTTGCGAGCCCCGCATCTCAGACATACCTGTAGGAAGAGTCTCCTCTTCTGGGCAATCTGTTTCTTGGTGGCATCTGCTATTGGCATAATCTTCCCGAGTCTGGCAAGCGCCCGCGGCCTGCCCACTATGAACATTTCGGTGCACAAAGGCCATGTGTGGCGACCGCCCCTACCCCGGCGCGCGCCCAGGTGACAACCGAGCCGACGGAGAAGAAGTGTGATTGGACTGCGACCCCTATCTCGCCCGCCTTTTCATCCCTGGCCACGATGGAATAGGTCAAGCGGACGCGAAGGATGAAACTCTCGACTTATGCCTTGCCAGATGCCGTTGGACCCTTCAACGGAGCGATTCTGCGACGAGGGCCGGGACATCCATGGGTGTCATCGCGACCTTCACCCCAGCCGCGCTCAGGGCCTTGATCTTTGACTCCGCGGTCCCATAGTCGCCGTAAATTATCGCCCCCGCGTGCCCCATCTTCTTCTCCTTGGGCGCGTGCCTTCCGGCGATGTAAGCAACCACGGGTTTCTTGTATGCTGATTTCTGGATGTGCCTCGCCAGCCGCTCTTCTGCGTCCCCTCCTATCTCCCCGACGACGACAACGGCCTTTGTATCGTCCATCTTTTCGGCGAAGTCCAAGCATTCGATTGGGGTGGTGCCGTTTATCGGGTCTCCCCCCATTCCAAGG
>DASYXJ010000057.1:0-66251 GCA_035935095.1 Nitrososphaerales archaeon
GATTCAATCTCCCAAGTCTTGGGGATGTCCATTTTTAGGATGTGCTGCCTTACACCCTTTGGTCTGGCCCCCGCTATTGAGGCGATGTCTTCCATCTGGGAACTAAGAGTATCCAGGCTCGAGTGGGCGCCATCGGACCCGTGGAGGGCGATTTCGAATCCTGCCTCTTTTAATAGGCCTACTCCGCCGGCAAGATTCTCCCCCCCCTTCTCATAGGAGGACCGTAGGAAGACAGTCGACTTGTAGTTGTGTTTCTTTTGTGCCTTCACCATCGAATCAAAATTCAGTCCGTAATTCTTGCCAGAGAGGGACCCGTAAATCAGCCTGGCAAGCCTTCTGGGGGAGAGCCTTCCCTTTGCGACTGCCTTGTGGAAAGGAGAATATGTGAGCCAGTCTACGTCGCTGGTCATCACGCAGCATGCTGGAGCGTTGCCCGGCCAGAAGCCCTTCCTAGTCAAAGGTGAGTTCGTAGCCGACAGCGCATCCTTGACCATTGCCATCAACTTGACTTCGAACTCGTTGACAACGAATTTGAACCGGTCCTCTTTTTGCACTTCCAGCCCCGCGAGGCATCTTAGCACATGTTTTAGATCGATGGACCTGTCAACGACGACCACGCCTTCTGAGGAAGAGCAATTCTTTCTTCCCTTGACGACGGCGTCTGCGTCTCCGGTCGCAATCAGTACTACAGGGTATGTCTTCCTTTCCTTCTCATTGACCTTCTCGTACAGGACCCCTTGGTGTTCGAGCATCTCAAACAAGACCTCGTCCAGGACAGTGCCGGAGTCCACCACTCCTAGGTCGTTTTCACTGCTTGCAATCACTTGCAAATCACCTCAGAGTAGATTGAATCGAGCCTGTTGGCAACTGCACTCCAGCTGAAATCCCTCAGCACTCGCTCCCTACCGAGTCGACCCATCTTCCTCGACAGCGCTTCATCTTGCAAAAGCGTAATCAGCGCATTAGCAAGACCTTTGCTATCTCCAAACGGAACAAGGAAGCCATTGACGCCGTCTTCGACCGAGTCTGAGGTTCCCCCCATTTTTGATGAAATGACTGGCTTCTCGCAGGCCATCGCCTCCACGAGCACCTTTGGAAATGCCTCGTAGTACGAGGGAAGCACAAAGACGCTTGACAGGCAGTAATAGGCTGGGAGACGCTGTTGGGAAAGGCTGCCGAGGAACATGATTTTCCCATCAACTTCATTCGTAGACGCCAAGCGCTTGAGATAGTCAAGGTATTCTCCCCTGGGGAGCCAGTTGGGCACACCTCCAACACAGAGGAGGACGGCATCCTTGACCTCTTCCGCCACCCATTTCATGGCCTCGATAAGGATCGGTATGCCTTTCCTCAACCCGAAGTGTCCGACGTAGAGAATTACTCTCTTCCCTTCGAGGGCAGGCATCTCCGGGACTTCCGGGTAGGTCCCGGGCTTGAAGAGGTCCGGGTCGACACCGTTGTATATGAGCCTGATTTTGTTCTCTCTTATCCCGTATCTCGTCGTAAGATCTGACACAACGGAAGAGCTTACGGCTGCAATTCTGTCGGCTGAGCGCCACAAAGCTCGTTCTCTGATATATGATGAAGCTACCCGCATCGGAGAGTAGCCGTAGGTCTGCCGGCCAAATCTGAGCACCATGGGCGTTGCAGCCGAAATGGTAGTTCCATGAACATGGGAGACAACCGGTGTCGACATTGCTCTATGGGACATAGCGAGAAACACGCCGGATGTGGAATGGGAATGGATGACGGTCGGAAAACCTTCATTCGCTAGGTGAATTACACGTATCAATGCATTGACGTTGTATGGCGTTTTTACCCGATGCACATGAACCCCATCAACCTCTTCGTATGCTGGCTGACCCGCTGACCTGCGCGCCACAACTTGCACGTCGCGCCCCTTCCTCGCCTGAGCCCGAGAAAGGTTGTGATACACTGGTTGCAAACCGTATGAGGACTTCCCTGCAACAGGGTAATCCGCGACCAGCCGAATGATTCGAAGGCCCGACAAGTCTTGTCTGGTTCTTAGCAGCCCCGCAGGTTCTTGTAGGCCATTCCCTTCCAAGCTGCCCTCAACCAACCTTTGAAGGCCGCCAGGTTGGAAATATTGAGGCGGTTAACAATTACGTTCCACTCGGTTCAATCGGCTTTTTTTCATTATTAGATGACCTCAACTGCTATTCGCTTCTCAAGGAATACAACGGGGGTGCCGACGCCCGATTTCGGCTTTTTCTATTTAAGCGATTTGAATCATCTTACCTATTGGTATGGAACATTACCACAGTTCCTCTCATTGGCCCCGCCTGGATTGACAATGTGGAACCATCCAGACACAGCCTCTGACCTCCATGGGGGCCTCTGTCACTTCAAAGACGTCTGGAGTAGGTTCACAATCCTTTTGGCCACCATACTCCACTGAAAGTTGTCTCGGACATTTTCTTGCGCTTTCCTACACATGTTCACATAGTCCTGTCGCTTCGACATCCAAAGCGAGTAGATTTCATCAATTCCTTTCCCATACGATTCAGCGTTCTGACCTTCAGCGATGACACCATTGACTCGGTTAACCACGACCTGTCTTAGACCTGGAAGGTCTGCAACCAATACGGGAGTTCCGCTCGCCTGGGCTTCAAGACATGCTAGTGGAAATTCCTCTCTTCTGCTTGGAAAGACGGCCACGCTCGCCTGGGCATACAACCTAGAGAGTTCCGCTCTTTCTACGAATCCCTTGAACTGGACGTCAGGTTTTCCATTGCTCCAATCTCGGATTTTATGCGTGAGTTCGCCCCCTGACGTGCAGATTACTAGAACGAATTGTATCCCGCGGCTCTTGAGCGATTGATAGATCTCAGGCAGCAGGTCCGCTCCCTTAACATGAGTCATTGCACCGACAAAGAGAACGACGAATCTGTCCTGTTTCCGCTTGTTTTCGACATCGGAATAGAACTTATTATAATAAACTCCATTCGGGATATACTCTATTCGGCACCCGACTCTCGAGAGTTCGGATTCTTGTGATTTTTTGACGATATGTATCGCTTTGAGGATACCAAACCTTGCGGCGATCCTTAGAAGCGTCAGTTCAGATGGTCTCACTCTGGGTCGCACATGTACCCCAGCCACTACGGGCTTGCAACCGGCCAAAAATGACATACCCAAGACTACGATAAGGTAGACCGGATTTCCCTGCGACAATACGAAGTATATGACGTCAGAGTTCCTCAGTAGCCTCAGGAAACGCCGACTGAAAGGCAAGAAATGGAAATACCTATCCGAAGTCGCTTCAACGAAGGTCCCGCGCCACAATCTCCTCAGTGGCAATCTCAATCTCAAAGCCGAAAGTCTGACTAAAGATACGCCTCCACCAACCGTACTGTTCACGACGCTCGTCCTTATCGTAATTTCCTCGGAAGTTATTGGAAACATCGGAGCGTAGTCGAAGTTCACAATCTTGACTTCGAGTGATTCGTCCCGTAACAGGTTGCTGACATCCATCACCCAGAATTCAGATCCACGGAGGTTCAGAAGAGTGATGGTGTGAACAATTGTCACCCTGGTGGTCCTTGGATTCCCTCCCTTGATGGCTCTAGAGAATGTACTGGCGAGCATACTCCTTCCTAAGAATGGAATCAAGAGCTACTCAGACCAGCCTCGGCCTTGTCTTCTCTCCATAAGTTCATTGCGAATGTGCTGCGACTGGCGAATCTTTGAATATGTATCCCAGTCGGACAAATTCCATGCGAGTCTAAAGCTTGAGAGCAGGGTTCATTTTCCTTTCTTCGTCTTTCTTTGCTTTCTCTACTAGGATTTCTGCAGCCAAGGCAGGGTCAGCTATCTGCCAGATTCTTTCATAGAATGTGCCTAACGGCCGAATTCGCTTGGCGTACACCACCACCTCTCTGTAAATCCGATTGGAGAACTGGGACTGGTAGGTTGTCATCAATTTCCACTTCTTGCGAAACGAGATTGAAACGAAAGAATGTCTCATCCGGGCCATGTTGATGTTTGGATCTATCAGAGAATAGGCCTTGTGTTTCCTCGCAGAATAGGGTTGATCTTCATAGAAGTAAATATTGCTGGGATTGTCTCCCTCGGTGATAAGTTCCAGGCCTATCTTACAAATTAGCACATGGTCGATATGCCTCCCGATTGCCAGCGGAAAGAATACTCTTTCAGAATCATGGAGGTCAATTCTAATCTTCTCCTTAATGCCATCGCTCGTCCTTTTTTCCGAGTCGAAATCAATCGCGTCAAGACCTTTTTGCAGACGTATCGGAGCGTCTAGGAACTCAAGAAAGTTTACCTCTGCCGCCACCGACCTGCAATTCAAGAGTTCCTCTTCTTTGCGGAGCTTCGAAACGCACACTATGTCGCCTTTGGGGCATTTCCCCCGAGGCGCGAACTTTGTGATCGTAAACACATTGAGTATCTTCTGTTTGCGCGAAGCTTCTTTTGCTAACATTCCTCCCAGCGAGAGGAAGGCATCATCAATATGTGGGGAGACTACCAGGTTGCGATATTTTTGTTGCAAACAGGTCGGTTACCCTGACCTCTCTGCACCTTGAATTACTTTTCTTTGCCTGCAAGAACAAGGGAGCCCGTTGTGAGTGGCTCAAGGGACCTTGGATCCCTGTACTTTGGTAAGGCATTCTAAATCGGTGATTGTCACTCGAACTCCCCTCGCTGAGCGCATCCCGATAAGTCGTCGGGGCCGCCCGTTAACAAGCCGACCGCACTGGGCTAAACTCGCCGGTCAAGTCGCCCAGGGTACTGCGGCTCTAAGGGTTTGGATCTCTGTGTGATACCCATACTAACAATGTTGTTGCCGACGTCAAGCGATTACACACAAAATTAAGTTCGGTAACCCAGGTTGCATGTCCATGTCTGGGGAGCCCGTCAGAATCCGTATTGTTGGCCCATAACACGTTAAAAGAACAATCTAGGGATGGGACTTCTGTGGGGACTCCATGAAGCAGGCCATAGTAGCGGTTGGCTTCCTGTTGATTCTCTCACTTGCCTTCATCTCTATGACTTCAATCGCGAGCAGTGCACAGAGTGCGAACTGGGGTAGCTACAGAGGAGTGGCATACCGCACGGCGGCGAACAGCTACCCTTGTGTGCTCAACAACCTAGTTAGAGGGAATGGCTGCGACGCTCCACTCCCAGCCCCACCGAATACGGCCTTCTCTGTCTATAAGTCGGCTGGCTTTAACTTCGCGAGGATTGATCTCAATTGGTACTACTGGCTGGCCAACCCTTCGGGTTTGCAGACGACTCTCACGAGCGAGGCGAACGCTTGCGATGCCAACGGGGTGTATTGCTACTATCAGGGAGGAGGGAGTGCTGATGCACCTCAGCCTAGCTGGGTAAACCTTTGGGGATGCGCTGGCAGTTACAATTGTTATCTCGGTCATTTCGTTGCCAACGATGTTATTCCATCTGGAAGCGGTACAGGATATGACAATCAACCAATTTGGCAAGTCCAAGCCACCTACATGAAATCCGTCATTCAGTATCTCGACTCTCATCCAAGCACCGTCGGCTATGGATTCGGGAACGAGCCAGGAAGTCCCTGGACGAACGCTCAACTCATAGCCTTCTACAAATACATGGCCCAGCAGCTCAGGACAATATCCACCAAAGCGTTCATTTTCCAAGCAAACCAAGGCGGCTCTGGCGGTGGAGGTGCAGCCACCATACAACAACTCGCGCCCACTGGTTACGGCCCCTACGTCTTTGAGATTCACAACTACCAAGGAGTCCTCAACTACAATCCATACCCCCAAGTCGCATCTGACTGCTCTGCTGCGGGATGTGCAGGCTGGTTCCTCGGGGAGTGGGGCGCCTCTAACAGTCCACCTCCGAACTACACAAGCGAAAGCCAGTTCATGACGCTCGAAGTTACCTCAGCACACAACAATGGAGGAGGTTTGCAATGGTTTGATTACAGTGGAGCCAACCCCAACACCGGGGCTCTGGACGCGACTCTAACTTTGCTGTCGCAGACTTACTATCAAGTTCTGGGCGGAACGCCGACCACCACTACGACTAGCACTTCCTCTTCAACAACTTCCACCTCCACGTCGAGCACATCACAATCAACGACTACAACCACCTCAGTCACAACGACCTCTACGACAACTTCCGCCTCGACTTCATGCTCAGCCTCGGGCGTTTGCCTTAGTTGGGGTTACGCCCCCATTGTGGTATCGCCTGGGGTTTCCACCCAATGGCAAGGGTTGGTAGCCGTTCCTTTAGGGACAAATCCAGTGGGCATTCCAGTGTCCTGGTATTTGGACGGTAGCCTCGCCTTTTCCACAAGTACAAGTCAGGGAGGGGCGCCTTTACTTGGAGTTTCGTACTTCAACACACAGCTCGCTCAGGGCACCCACAAATTGTACTTCACAATCAGCAATGCGCAAAGTCCGACCCTGACCATAGTGGCGGGCAGTGTGACAACAACGACCACCACGAGTACAACCTCTACTTCTTCGACTTCGGCGAGCACATCCTCAACAACCACTTTTTTATCATCATCCTCGTCGTCGTCGGTGTCTTTGTCGTCTACGTCTACCGGCAAAAGCACGTCGGTGACCACGTCAAATAGCCCGACCATATCCACAAGCACGGGCCCGACTCCTATTTCGACCACAAGCGGTCAGACAACTACCTTCTCAACAATTTCATCGCAAAGTACCTCTTCTTCATCTAGTGCGTCTGGAACGACACTGAACAGCACGGGCACCTCGGTTAGTAGAACGACTACAAACCCCGGGTCAAATACAACGTCTGGATCGGCATCTTCGCAGAACTCAGGATCCTCGGCGTACCTCTACCCCACTGGTTCATCACTCTTCATTTTTCTCGGGCCAACGGGCTTGGCAGTTTTCGCTCTCGTAGTAGTAGTGAAGCTGCGTGAAATAAAGGCTCGTTGAGAAAGAGACCACAAGATGGTGAATCAGCTCGCTAGCAAACAGGAATTCGTACAGGGCCTGATGATCTAGTGAGCCTGTTCAGACTTTTCATCGCAGGTCCCTCCGGAAAATCCGTCTAGAGAAGGTAAGAGTCGTCCCTTCCTGGCCCACTAACCTCACCTCACCGACAACGGCCAGCCGCCGCTAGAGATGCGTTCAATAAGGCCAATCATGATGAACATGCAAAAGACAAAACTGTCAAGGGAACGTCGACGGGACACCCACACGGGGTAGACAATTCCAAACAGATTCATAACCATCACCAATGGTAGTTTCTTGGGACTTATCCATGAATAACCGAGTCGGGCATATCTCCTCCCATGAAACCAATTCTCCTGTAAGGTCATTATGTGCCAACAAAGATATTCACTTTGGGTCGACCACTTGAAACCCAGTTTCCCAAGTGTGATGCCCGTTCTTCCATCTTCACCAAATGGGATCAAGGGAATGCGGGATTTTCGGAGTACCGAGGTTCTAAGGAGGGCGAACCCGAACTTAAGGTTGGACCATTGCGTGCGTTGTCTCGCTATGCTCCTAAGCCGAGGGTCGACAGGAACTATCGCGTTGGCCACCGCGGCAACCAGATCATCATTCAAAAGCATCTCCAGCGATCTCAGAAAAGCGGCGCGATTAACAATAACGTCTGAATCGACAAAGGCGAAAACCGGAGTGTCGACTAGGTCGATTGCATGGTCTCTCTTTTCGCCTATGTTTTTTGGATAGACGAGGACCTGGTCTGCCAGCTCTGAGGCAATTCGCATGGTCTTTCCGCCGTCATTGCTGTCATCTAATACTATCAGCCTTGCAACATCTATGTTTCGTCTTATGGCATCCAAGCACTGTGCAAGGGTGTTCGAGCTGTTTTTTGTTAGGACTACCACATCTATTGGTGGAACAGATTGCATCTAGATTAGTGCCTTAACCGATCTCCGACTCGCTAGACTCAGAGTCTCCTCGGGCAGTCTCTGATCCTATCTGATATACCAAGGCTATCTGATTAACCAGGGCTTGATTTCTTAAACTTTTGGCGAGAAATTTTCGCTCGCCAAGTTTCAAGCTGTCCAATTGTAACCTACTTGGCCCGAACAATGTTTTGAGCAAATGGTTCTACCAGGCCGCGAACATAGGACTCGTATCGTTTATCTCGAAGTACCTTAGCCGAAATCCAATATCATGCCCAAATACAGCATCTGCATCACTCACTACAACAACAGGTCTACAGTTGAGGAATCTCTGCAAAGCATTCTTGGCCAAATCAGCCGCGACTTCGAAATCGTTTTGGTGGACAGCAGAAGCAACGATGGGTCAACCGAAATCCTGAGAAAGTACGCGACAGACGGCAAGATTAAGCTCATAGAGACCAAGTGCTCCCGAGGCCTAGGACGACAGATCGCTCTCGAGAATTCCACCGGCGATTACGTCATTTCTGGTCTTGATATGGACGACATCTTCAAGCCCACTCTATTTTCGATCCTTGATTTCTATCATAGCATGACGGAGGGAAAGCTCCTGACGGTAGTCAATGGTGAAACAACAATGGTCTGTACTCGCGCCCTCCTCAATTCGTTGGGCGGATGGCGAGATCTGCAGTTTAGGGAGAATTGGGAGCTAGCCAGGCGCGCAGCTAAAGAAGACAATCACAGATGGACGATATTCCCCATAGTAGTTACAATAACATCGAAAGAAAGAAGGAAGTCAGTTCGCTCATCTCTCGGGTACAGATATATGAGATATCGAGATAATCTAAGGGTGGGACACAAACAGTTCGATCAGGGAGAGAAAAAAGGTATTTCGCAGGAGATATTTTGGCTCTTGGCTCGTCTAGCCGTGTTGTTCCTTCCAAAGTACAAGGCCGACTACGCATTTACATCCATTGATCCGAAGGACTTTGTAGACTCGCAGGGGAACTGGCCCAAAGGAGACAATATTGACAGGGAGCGGCAGCTTTACCGAGCTCTCCTTAAGCGGGAGATCTAAAGTTCCCGTCAATCCAGGTCAAAATTAGACTTATCATTCTTTCTTCTAGCCTTGCCTTCACGGGATTGTCCACCTGACGATGACATTATGGCCAGGTACGAAGAATCCGTGTTGGTCATTAGTTGGCGAGAGGCGTTAGCAGTCCTTCAAAACCCCTGACCCTGTGGATCGTTAGCCACCCTGGACCCTTACGCCGTTAGGTGTACCCTAATGCGGATAATCTTTGGTTGATGAGGTCTTCCTCCTCCCTTGTCAATGACTTCGAAACGGCTTCCTCGACTTGCGTTTTCAGAAGTTTAGGAATTTCAGATTCGACTATGAGCCAGGGAACCCGTGTCAAACTTGGTATCCGGGTGTGCCCGGGATGACCGTAGACTCTTATCGGGATCAACGGGTGCAGCCATTCACCAAACGCCTCGCCATGATCGGCTGACACCACGGTGACCCCTTTTAACGAATCCATTAGTCTCTGCACGAAGGGTAGGACCAATTTGAGGTTTCTCTCGTAAAACCGCATCATCGTCTCGTTGTCCATGACCTCCAGAAGACTCCTTCCACCTTCGGCAACACTCCCCCACACCATTCTGAAGCGAAATGGGGGCGCCCTACCTCTCCACCAATCGACTTTCGCGAACCCGATAAAGGGACGATGAGGCTGAACGAAGTGAACTATGAGTCTCTTGTCGGGGTAGGTCTCATTCGCTTGTATCGCTTGCCTATACATTTCCTCAGGAAGTACAGTGTGGTTCTCATCGTTCCATCCATCTCTCCAAACTGGAACAATCGCGTGGAACTTGTCTTTGAAGTTCTTAGTTACCCATGGACTGGCAGTAACATACACCAAATCTTTTGCCCGCGGGGATTGGCCGAAATTCTCATAGAGAAATTCCTTCGTTTCCGACCCGCGGGAGATTCGAGATTCAAGCCTTCCCTTCAGGCCTCCCGCCTGAAACTGACGATTGAATGTGTCATACCTGCAAGCGTCTAAGATTATCAGGTTGTCCCACCGTTCCCTGAGCAAATAGGTACCGCTATTTCGAGGAAACAGAATTGGAAGAATGAGGCCATGAATCAGTTGGTTTTTTACCCAGAATTGGTTTCTCCAGTTCCTTCGAACTGAGTCTATTAGCTCTCTGGATTCACCCAGCCCAAATTTCAATTTAGCAAGTCAGCCATCGTTCAGAGAATAAAAGGATGCCCCGCTCCCTTAGTTTTGTCGGATGATTTAGGCCTCATCCGGTTGGTCAAGGTCCCATTGGGAATGGACCGGGTTTTCCCCCCTTTCATGGAGGCATTTTCTTTATTACGTCCCACGAGCATTGACAGAATGTTTTCCAAGTGCCAGAACCCAAGTATAGCATCTTGGTGACGCATTACAACGATGGAAAGACGATCAAAGCGGCCATCGACAGTTTGCTTCCCCAGATTGATGATAGATTCGAACTCATCGTCGCTGATAATTTCAGCACCGACGAATCAGTCCAAATCCTTGACGATTACTACAAGCGTGGAAAAATCAAGCTGTTCAGTAGAAAAGGCAGCCGAGGTGTGGGCAGAGAAGCCGCCCTTGAGGCGGCAATCGGCGAATACATCATCTCTGGCTTGGATATGGATGATACCTTCAAACCGAGACTGGGTCAACTCCTAGATTTTTATCACTCGAAGTGCGAAGGGAAGCTTCTTCTCACCGAGGTCGCTACTCATGTCGCGCCCAGAGATTTGGTTGTGAAACTTGGAGGATACCGTGACTTGCAAAACAACGAAAACTGGGATCTATTCAGGCGCTCAGCTAAAGAGGGAAAATTCTGTTGGACAATATTCCCTTTACTCGAAACCATACTCGAACATCCCGAAAGGCGAAGCTTGTTCGGGAAAGTTCGCTATGAATACACGATGGTTCGAGACGACTATCGGGTAGGCAAAAGGCCATACAAGGGTTACAGGGGAAGGGTTCGACTTTACCGACGCCTGGCCCAATTCTTGGCACTTCTGGCTTTGCCATTCTATGAATCCTACAGGGACGAAAGCTTCAAGCGGTTCACAACAGTAAATCGAGAATATTTCACGGATTCTTCTGATTGGTGGCCCGATCTGAAGGATTCCAAAGACCTGAAACGAAAGTATCGGTCACTTTTGGATATCGAGTTGAAATAGAATCCGATCGTTACAAAGCTATGCTACTAGAAGGGTCGTTATTGGATAGCTACTGCGAACACAATCCAATTTCGAGTGCTAACTCCGAAGGAGACAGCCTGGCTGCCAGAGCTCACCCCCCTCGCATACTCATCCGCAGGAGACTCGTAACACCCTACCGACTGATCGAGAATGTAGCCTGCTCCCGCAGTTTGGGTCACGCAGTTTGCATTAACCTGGAAAGCCCAAATCGTTTCGCCCGCATGGGTGGGAGAGACGTTGACCGTGGGAATGCTGGTTACGCCACCGCTCGCCGCTGAAGCAAATGGACCATCAAACGGGGCATTGGGATTCTCCCCATAGAATGCGGAAACAAGAATTCCCATGTTATTCTGTACTCCGCCTGCGTAGCTTACAGTTATCGAGTACTGCTGAGCAGCTCCAGCAATGGCATAGTACGCTTGTCCGCCAAGGCTCGCTCCACCACTAATGCCGGACCCGAAAGGCGTGAATGAAAGGCCAAACGCCGTGGGTGTGTTGATTTGATAGTTATCGTTGAATCCGACGCCTACAAAGATCACTTCGTTCGGATGGGAAGTGGTGATCTGGATTGTCGTTGAGCTAAATTGGCCAAAGACTACCTTCGAAGTGTCGAGGATTGCAGGATTCGGCGTGGTGATTGTCACCGTAGGTGATTGTCCTGAGCCGGTGTTCCCGAATGAATCAGACATCGTCACACTGAACACGCAGTTCGAAGTTGTTCCAGAGACCTTCGACACGTATGAGAACGAAGACACACTGCCCGGATTGACGAAGTCCGGACACCCTGCGGCGGTCCAGGCAAATGTTGGACTGCTGAACACGAGACCTCCAAGGTTGACAGACACCGTCAACGTGCTGCCGGCAGGAGCTGTCGTGCTCGGAGAGACGTTCACGGGCACAGCCTGACCTGTTTTCGGATTAATTGTGACGGTCGCAGAATTTCCAGAACCTGTATCCCCCGCGACATCAGACACTGAAACACTGAAAACGCAATTTGTAGTCTTGCCCGAAGCAGTTGAAACATATGAGAACGAATTGACGCTCCCTGGATTGACGAAGTCTGGGCACCCTGCCGCCGTCCACGAATATGTCGGATTGGAGAAAACAAGACCTCCAAGGTTGACAGACACCGTCAACGTGCTGCCGGCAGGAGCTGTCGTGCTCGGAGAGACGTTCACGGGCACAGCCTGGCCCGTTACAGGGTTGGTAATAACGACCGTAGGTGAATTCCCCGACCCGGTGTTTCCAAATGAATCCGAAACAGACACACTGAAGACACAATTATTGGTCGTCCCGGAAGGTGTTGAAACATAGGAGAATGAAGCTACACTGCCAGGATTGACGAAGTCCGGACACCCCGCCGACGTCCATGCATAGGTGGGACCGGAGAAGACAAGACCCGCAATGCTAGCAGAAACGGTCAAAGTACTACCCTTGGGCGCAGTCGTAGTCGGTGATACGTTTACTGGTACAGCCTGCCCTTTCACTGCTTTGATCGTTACGACGGCAGATTGACCGGAACCGGTATCACCACCGTTATCAGAAACTGCCACGTTAAACACACAATTCGTGGTTGTTCCCGATGCTTTTGACGCATAGGAGAATGTTGACACGCTTCCCGGGTTAACGAAATCTGGACAACCTGTGGCCGTCCACGAATATGTAGGGCTGAAGAACACCAAGCCTGCGGTGTTGGCAGATACCGTCAAAGTGCTTCCGGCGGAGGCCGTCGTTGAGGGAGAAACATTTACGGGCACAACTTGACCCGCGACCATTGGGACCTGTATTTCCACGGCTATGAGGAGCCAAAGTCCAAACACTGAAGTTCCAAACTCGACTTGTGATTGACCGAATCCAAATTCATCTGCCGGAGATCCGAAATATGTTCTCTGTTGGTCCAAGGTGAAGCCTTGTCCTGCCGTCTGGGTAGTAGGATTCCCGCTGGCCGTAAAGGCCCATATCAGGTCTGCAGAATTAACTGGTGTGAGCGTCGTAGAGGGCACACCAGTCGTTCCCTTGGCGCGTACGTTCTGGACAACTGGGTTCGCCGTGTTCTCTCCCGAGAAGGCGGAAAGGATGATTCCCATGTTGTTGACAACCCCCGGTGGATAATTGATGGTCACAGTGTAGGTCTGGGCTTTCGCAAGGAGCGCGTAATGGACGTTGATTCCCGTGCTCGGAGAATACGAATCATAGTGGCGAATCTCAAAGAACGTCAATGTTGAATTTACAGGCACTATGGCCCCCCAGTTTGTGTTATACACACACCCCACAAGCAGAATTTCATTCGGCCTGGAGGTTGTGATGGAAAGTGTGACAGTGTTGGCTTGCCCAATCCATGAGGTAGATGTATCGAATGAGATAGCGCTCGCGGCGGCGCTGGATGGGACTAAGGCCACGGCGACATTCAGGACTAGGATGCTCATGACAAAAAAGAGCTTCCAGAGATGCCGCATTACACGCCCCGCCATTCAATCCGTTATAAAAACTCTAGAGAAGTGTAACTTGGGCCTTAGAAAATATGGGTCTACTTCACAGCCTGTTCGATCCCTTTCAGGTGTCATCCCGAGCTTCTTCCGCGTAAACGATGGTGTCATGAGCTACTGTTTCCGTGAAATGCTTGTGCAGATTACGAGTGTAATATTCCGGTCCCTGAGGCGAGTCCTTTCGTCTTGATGTCCAGGAGCTCATACTACTTTTAAGTGAGAATGAAGTGGCAAAGGTCACTTGAGGGATACACAGGTCATCCTGGCAGGCTCGAGTCGGAGGGTGTTTTCCATACGCTTTGACTACGATTGTCTCCTTCGCGGGTGACCCTTTTATGGCCTCAATGTTGTAGTCCCCAAAAGGACATGTGAATTGATTTTGAACTCGTCGAACCAGTGGCGCCGGCGTAAGGCTTGAACTTCTCGTTTACTGAAGCTCAACAATCGATGAAGGACTCCGTCATAGACTTCGCTCGGAGAGAGCTTAACAAGAAACTAAGACAGCGAGACCGAGCGCACGAATTCGACCGCGACGCCTGGCGTGCGTGCGCCCGTTTCGGAATCCAAGGCCTACCTATGCCCACGGAGTTTGGAGGAAGTGGCGCCGATATCATTACTACTGTTCTCGCAATGGAGGGACTTGGCTACGCCTGTCAGGACAATGGGCTCATCTTCTCAATTAACGCGCAAATGTGGAGTGTTGAGATGCCGATTCTGACTTTTGGCACCCCCGAACAACGCCGTGCTTACCTGCCTGGACTTGTGTCGGGAGACATAGTAGGGGCTCACGCCATGACCGAAGCCGGCTCGGGATCAGACGCCTTCAGCTTGAGCACGACCGTCGAGCACCGCGATGGCAAATACATTCTAAACGGGTCTAAGATGTACGTTACCAACGCTCCGATTGCTGACGTAATTGTAGTCTTTGCCACCCAAAAACCAGGCAGCGGCTATGCGGGTGTGAGCGCCTTTCTCGTCGGAAAAGACAGCCCTGGGCTTTCAATCGGGCGCCAGCTCGGGAAGCTGGGTCTGCACACTTCCCCAATGTCGGAGATCGTCTTCACCGACTGCGAAATCCCGGCGAATAACAGGCTAGGGGGGGAAGGCGCAGGTCTCGCCATATTCAATTCTTCAATGGAGTGGGAACGCAGCTGCATACTCGCGAGTTCAGTTGGCGCCATGCAACGACAGCTTGAGGCTTGCTTGCGCTACGCGCAAACACGACGGCAATTTGGCCAGTCGATTTCGAAGTTTCAAAGCATCTCGAACAAGATTGCGGACATGTACCTGCGCCTCGAGACTACTCGACTAATGATCTACAAGGTCGCCTGGCTCAAGCAAAGCGGGAAGTCGGCGGTCGCGGAGGCGGCAGCGGCAAAGGTTCTCGCTAGCGAATCTTGGGTTCAGTCTTGCCTAGATGCAATTCAAATCCATGGTGCCCTAGGATACATGGAGGACACAGAGGTCGAGCGAGACCTCAGGGATTCCATCGGCGGAACGATATACTCGGGAACTTCCGAGATTCAACGAGTGATCATTGCCAGGGCGTTAGGCCTGTAGTACTTGACAATGGCAACTGTCTTCCTCATCCATCAGCTTTTGAGAGAAGCGGCGGCTAAATCGCCAATGAAAATAGGGGTAATATCTGGCGAAAAAAGTCTATCTTACGGTGACCTCGATGCGATCTCTGACCGGATCGCTGGAATTCTCAAAGCCAAAGGTGTCAAACGCGGTGATCGAGTTGGGATTTTTGTTCCAAAGTCATTCGCCTCTATCTTGAGTGTCTTCGGAATCCTAAAGGCCGGCGGAGTCTATGTACCGCTCGATCCGGGAGCCCCAGCAAACCGTCTAGCCTACTTGATCAAAGATTGCGGCATGAGGGCTTTGCTCACAAATAGCATGAAAGTAGCTGCCCTGCATGAAATGATCCCAGAAAACAGGCCGGTAGAGACGGTCCTCCTCATCGACCCTGACGGGCCCGAAGAGAAACAACCGATGGACACTCGCGGGCTCAACATCTCACGTTTAGTACAATGGAGAGAAGTACTCGAGTATACTCATGAAGCTTCTTCAGCTGAGCCTTCTGTCGAGTTGGACAGGGCCTACATTCTCTACACGTCAGGGTCGACCGGATCGCCGAAAGGGGTGATGATTTCTCATAGGAACTCCCTTACCTTTGTCAATTGGGCTGCAGAGTGCGTTGGCCTTTCGTCCGGAGACGTAGTCTCCAGCTTTGCCCCACTCCACTTCGACCTATCCACCTTTGACATCTTTTCATCGATTAGTGCAGGGGCGACGATCGTCCTAGTTCCTGAAGGCACTTCCACGTTTCCGGTGATGCTTGCTGAGCTGATCGAGAAGAAACGAATTACCGTCTGGTATTCGGTACCCAGCGTCCTCACATTCTTGGTTCAGTACGGAAATTTGGCCGCCCGCGATCTTGCCTCTCTCCGAGCGATTGTATTCGCCGGCGAAGTCTTCCCCGTCAAATACCTGCGTAAACTGATGGATGTGGTGCCAGGTGCGAGATACTACAACTGGTATGGTCCGACAGAAACGAACGTCTGCACGTTTTACGAAGTCAAAGAACTCGACCCGGAACGAACCCCGGCGATTCCAATCGGGAAGGCCTGCGCAAACACGGATGTCTTTGCTTTGACAAAAGAGGGGAAGAAGCTCAATCTCCCCGGTGAATCTGGGGAGCTATATGTTCGAGGTCCGTCCGTCATGCTCGGCTATTGGGGCGATGTGGCGAAAACGAGCAGGGCCCTAGTCATCAACCCACTACATCCTGAAACCAGCGAGTTGGTCTACAAGACTGGAGACATGGTAACTCTTGATTCTGAAGGGAACTACCTTTACGTAGGACGACAGGACCACATGGTTAAGACACGAGGATACCGAGTCGAGTTGGGCGAGGTCGAAACTATTCTGTACAAACATCCCCTAGTAGGTGAGGCAGCCGTTATGGCTGTGCCAGACGACTTAGTGGGCAACCGGCTCCGAGCCGTGATAAGTCCCATAAAGGATGGGCATCTCACCAAAGAAGAGGTGCTCTCGTTTTGTGCTAAATGGTTGCCGAACTACATGATTCCTGACATCGTCGAATTCCGGGAGACACTTCCTAAGACATCTACCGGGAAGACAGACCGCACGAGTCTCGCCGCAGATCCCGCTTAGTAAGAGGAGCCTTCAATTGTCAAGAGATTCGGACGAAGTCCAATCAACGGCTTCACAGATCAGCGAATACATCAGTCGGGAACTGGTTGGTAAGCCGGAGTTGCTCCCCCTCAAGACCGATACGAATCTCTTAGCCTCGGGCGTCCTGGACTCGCTCTCTCTGCTAGGACTCGTCGTGTTCCTGGAGCGGCAGTTCAGCATCGCGGTAAATCCTGATGAGGTCATTCCGGCAAATTTCAACACCATCGACGCCATCAGCGCCTATGTGCGACGAAAGAAGCACCCCTAGACGGAGGCGCCGCGCCAGTTCAATCCTATTATCCGTCCAACAGAACCCTCAACAGCAAGTGCCGAGACGTAGTCACTGGTAGGCTCAAACTGTACGATTGACCAACTCATCTTCCTTACATCGTGACCGGCCGCACGTAGCCTCAAACTATCACCGCGTCTGTATAATACATTGTTCCCTTTGAAAAGCCGAGCCAGACCCTCACCCGACGCCTTAGCGAGTGCTTCTTTGCAAGTCCAAATCCGGTAGAATGCGAGTCGTTTCCCCTCACTTCCATGTTCCAGCATCGAGTGTTTTTCATGGGTCGAAAAGAATCGTTCGGCAAGCTGGTCTATCTCACATTTTCTTGTTGCGCGCTCAAGGTCCACGCCCACCTGACGTTCCAGAGTGAATGCCATGATGGCCAGCCCGTCGGTGTGAGACATGTTGAATCCTAGGGCAACCCCTCCTCGACTCCACAACATCGGTTTCTCCCAGAGACCATAGGTGAACGAGACGTCTCGGGGAGGTAGCCCGACATACCTTCCGATGATGCTCCTTAAGATTCCGTGGGCGGCAATGAAACGCCTCCGTTCGGATGCTGATTGAATGACTTTGGCTCTCGCACTTTCGTTTGGCCCGAGCGTCTTCTCCAGGGTTCGAAGAGAGGACGATGGTTGATCGATTACAGACCGCCACACGTGAACCGAGTTCGTAGTGAGCTTTGGATGGACACTTGTGTTTTTCCAACCCAAGGGGAAGCTGTCTTCCGGTATTGAACCGCAGTTCGAACCGACAACAAGCTGATCAGGCCACGAGTCCGTGAACCATCGCCCCGTTACCATACTTACTCCATATTGGGTTAGCCATAAGTTCTCTTTTCATAGCGCGGAGGATTATCTGGGGCAAGACCCAGCTTGAGAAGGTGGCGGGTTCCCCAATAGCGCCATTGAGCTGGTTCTCTCAAGATGGCAGCTTCCACGATGGCGAGACATCGCTCGAGCACCACCGTATCGTCCCCGTCAGTTGGCACAGGGGGTGAGATTTCGAGTCTATGGTGCCGCCGGTCCCTCGATCGGTGGATTAGAGCGACCAAAAGCGGTGCTCCCGTATGCTTTGCAATCTGCACAGAGCCAGGCAAGATCTTGGCCCTGTGGTTGAGAAAAATAGGTCGCACAGAGCGGGCCATGTCCCTGGACCGAACATTAACGTCGATGTTTGTTAAGATGACCTCATTCCTTCGCAACACCGAGGCCGCCTTGATCGCCAAAGTGAGGTCTCCGGGTCGGCTTACGATGGGGGGACGAACTAGGAGGACAAGGTCGTCATTTCCTACCCGTTGAGGGAAGCGCCTTTTCTGGGAATGGCTTTGCTTAGTCTTGAACGACCACCAGGTTATGCCTGTTACTGGAATGCCCAGTGCTCCAAGCACTGCGCAGCAGACTTCGGGTTTCCCAAAATGGGCACTGCACAGTATCGCCCCCTTCCCTCGGGCTAGGGCAGAATCGAGGTGTTCCCTGCCACTTACGATTACGTGCCCTAGGAACAATCGGGGATTCTTCGAAATACTCAAGATTTCTAAGAAATCACAGGACCTTTGACGAAAGTACTCACGGACCAGGTCACGGCGGTTTTCAGGGCTGAGTCGATCTCCCAGGAGTTTCTCCAAGTCGGCTGTGATCAATTTTCGGGATCCTTTGTCGAGCAAATAGCGGAAATCCCCCCGACATACGGTGATAGCGTAACCCAAGCTTGGGGGTAAGGCAGCCGCCAGTCGCACAGTCATCCTCTCAAAGAGCTCCTCCTCGAGGTTGAGGACCAGGGTCCAAAAGCCAGCCATTCCTGCTCGGGGCCGCCGGTCTAGTGTGATTCTCGTATCGCGCAGCAATCTTTGATTAGATAAATAGGTTCGGTGAAAAATTGGGGGGGTACGATGAGTGCGACCACTTCTAGTCCCGGCGGCCGGATGCAAGCGCGAAGCTGAAATTTGGTGGCATACTCTAATCGCGGAATGGGTTCGTCCTTCCCACCAACGCAATCCCGTATCCGGTCGCAAAGTCGGTGATCGAGTCGATCGGAACTGCCAGAAGACCACCAAGTTCGTAGGGTTCCTAGAAAAGGCGCTTTGAAATTGATGGACGGTGCACATGAGGCGGATGTTGCTACATCCCCTCAAGACCCCTTGCACTGGGAACCCGCATTCACATGACATGAGCCGAGCCCCTGCTGTCGACCACGTCGTATGGAGATCGTTGTTGCAATGGTGGGGGCTAATATGACCTGCAAAAGCCCGGTTTGGGATTTTCGCCTAAACTTGCCAGGCACGGAGCCAATTTTGTCAGATTTACCACTTGATGCGAAAACAAGACGACAGGTTTGATTCTACCAAAATTAACATTCCTAATTCCGGTGCTTCCTATTAGAAATTGGTACCCTAAGCTTCTGAATGGAATATTCAGTGTACCCTGCCAGGAAGCAGAGCTGAAGCACAAGCATCTTCATGCTGTGATGCCGGACTATGTTGCGTATGACGTGGGTTGGGCGACCCTCGAAGTGACCTCGCTTTCCGTATTGAAAGTAGTGGCCCCATGTGTCCATCAGAGTTCGTAAATGAGTGCAAACGTATTCGTCCTGCCAGGCTACTTTGTATCCTAGCCGTTGCAGCCTTTTTCCAGTTGAAGGATCTTCACCCCTTGGCTGATGAGGAATCCTTGATTGCTTGAGGGCTTTGGTACGGAGGACGGCAAAGCCGAAAGTGAGATTCTCCTTCTTTTCCCCTCCTGTGAAATCTCTTGGATCGCTTGGTTTGACCTTGCTATAAACGGCCGCGATTAATTCGTCGCTTTGCAGGATCGCCATAGACCGCAAGAAGGCTCCTCTGTTAACAATGACGTCTGAATCGACAAAGGCGAAAACCGGAGTGTCGACTAGGTCGATTGCATGGTCTCTCTTTTCGCCTATGTTTCCAGGATACACGTAGACATGGTCGGTCCACCCGGAGGCAATTCGTAATGTTTTTCCTCGGTCATTGCTGTCGTCCAACACTATCAGCCTTGCAATATCCATACTTCGTTTGATGGCGTCCAAGCTCTGTGCAACGGTCTTCGCGCTGTTTTTGGTCAGAACGACGACGTCAATCCGCTGCGTGGTCAAGGGTTTCAAGTCTTGACCGTGTACCAGACTCACTTGTATGCTCAGTCGTTGGATGCAGGTGATTCCGAGGCTTAAATATTCGCGGGGTGATTCATACATGATTAGGACAAATGGGCGACTTCCCTCTTTCCTTTGAAGACTGGGAAAAGAAAGCCAAAGAGAAGTTGAATCCTGAGCGGTTTGCCTATGTGGCAGCGGGGGCGGGTGACGGTGATGTAATGGACGAGAACAAGCGCGCTCTAAGGAGGTGGCGTCTTCTCCCCAGGGTACTGGGAAATAACTCTACCCCGTCGATTACTGCCGAAGTCTTAGGCGTCGAGACGGCAGCGCCCGTTATGCTCGCCCCAGTGAGGGGACTAGATTATGTTCATCCGGAGGGGCAGAATTCCTGCGCTCGGGCTGCTTCAAAGTGCGGCGTACCACTAGTACTCAGCAACCTCGCCTCATCAACTCTGGAAGAGGTTGCAGCAATACTTGGAAAGACGCCGCGATTTCTTCAGCTCTATCCATGTACGGATGCCGAATTGGTGCAGAGTTTCGTTAGTCGCGCCGAGAAAGCAGGTTACTCAGGATTGTTCCTTACTGTCGACACGTCAGGCCATCCTATTCAATACCGAGGACCGGAGTCGTCAGAATATATGGACTACGGGAATGAAGTCTACCTCTCTGACCCGGTGTTTGTGTCCCGGCTAAAGCAACCTGTAACAAAAGATAGGAAAGCCGCATTGGAATTAATCCGGAAGGTCAGAGAAGGAATTTTCACTTGGGACGATATCGACAGGATCCAACGTTCTACAAGACTCCCAGTCATTTTGAAAGGGATCTTGTCCCCCGATGACGCGAAGGAGGCAGTAAGCCACGGCGTCAGTGGACTAGTGGTATCAAATCATGGTGGGCGTACGTTGAGTGGCGAAGTGGCTTCCATCGACATGCTTCCCGAAATTATTGAGGCTACTGAGACGAAGCTGTCGGTTCTGTACGACGGCGGCGTCCGTTCCGGCACAGATGTACTGAAGGCACTGGCATTGGGCGCAAAGACGGTGCTGATAGGGAGGGCATACGTATATGCTCTTGCTTACGGAGGAGAACAAGGAGTCCAGTCCATGCTCACAACAATCATGCGAGAAATCAAAAGCGGACTCGCAACTTGTGGTTGTTCGTCGGTGAAAGACATAAACGGGTCTCTTATTCGGCGCTTCTCGTGATTCAAACAGCACAAAAGCCTAAACTAGTCAAATCGAATTGTTATGAGAGGCATCCTAGCGCAAACAACCTCGGCAACGCAAGCGCGCACGCTGGCTTCAGACTTGACTATCGAATCTCCCTGTAATTCAAAAGCGACGAGACCATGCTCCTGAAGGCGCCGAAGCCTGAGAGGCCATACCGCAACATCTTACTCCGTTGACCGGTTAGGGCGAAATATCTCATCATGAGCGAAGTCACTTTGTTCTCTGATTCGGCGTCGAGTAATGACTTCCCCGATTTGAAATGTCTCTCTGTCACCAGTCCTTCGTAGTAAAGGCGCTCCTTTCTACTCCGCAAGTTTCTTGTGTTCTCTTCATGGGTCCGGTATCCGTACAGCTGCTCCTCAAGATACTTGAAGTCGTAGTCTCTCGCCAGCTTCAAAGCAAGGTCATAGTCCTCGGCCCACCATAGACTTTCGTCGTAAAGTCCCACTGCTTCAAGCAGCTCCTTGCGCACCAAGAACATTGTGCTAAATCCAAAAACCATCCTCAATGCGTTGGGGAATACGCGGCCGCTTTTCTGAAGACGTTCTCTCTTTCCTCGATTCAGCATGTTACCCTCCTGGTCGATTCTCCACCAGTCACAATAGACAACCATTGGTTTGGTCTCTGCCTTGAGTGCATCTAACTGTCTTTCTACCTTCTGTGGGGAGTACAGATCGTCCGAATCGAGGAAACAGATCACTTCGCCCTTCGCGCTCCTTATGCCTGCATTTCGCGCAGCGGCCGGTCCCTTTCGCTCGGAGAATTCTAGCAGGCGGACCTTTGTGCCATGTGCTCTGGCATACCTCTCGGCGACAAGGACCGAATCATCTGTTGAGGCGTCATCTACTATGATCAGTTCGAGGTCAGAGAACGTCTGATCGAGTACACTCTGGATTGCCGCGGAGATGAATCTCCCCTTGTTGTAGTTGGGCATCACCACACTAACCTCAGGATGCTCAGGACCCATGGAGTCTTCCCTCACAAGCGCCCATAACATTGTCTGGTCTTTGCGGCCATCGCACTCAAGGTAAATTGCTCTTCGACGAGGCGCCTGCCGTTTGACCCGAGCCTTTCGCCAAGGACGGGGTCGTTCCTCAGAGAAACTACCGCGTCGGCGATTGCCTTTGAGTCCTTTGGAGGGACAAGCAGACCGGTCTGCCCATCATGCACCGCTTCGGGAATGCCGCCGACACTGCAAGCCACGACCGGCTTGCGCATGCTCATGGCCTCCAATGGGACCAGCCCGAACGGCTCGAAGATGCTTGGGGCGACGACAACGTCGGAACACGCATAGTAACGGGGTAGAATCTCGTCCGGCACCGTTCCGAGGAACTTGATCACCTCGGCCAATCCACTAGCTTCCACCTGTTCCCTAAGCACCGCCTCGAGCCTTCCCCTTCCAATGACGAGTAGTTTCGAATTGGGGATTTCCTTCCTTATTTCGTGCATACCCTCAATCAAGTACTGGAGACCCTTGTTCCATGCTAGACGTCCCACATACAGAATCACGAAATCGTCTTCGACGCCAAGCCTTTGCCTCAGCCAATCCCCCCTAATTGATGGTTCGAAACGGGCGGTATCTATCCCATTATAGACGGTCTCAATCATGTTGGTTCGTATTCCAGTGAAATTGGCGAGTCTGTTCTCCACATACATTGAAATTGAAATTAGCCTGTCAAATCTCTTCAAGAGATACCTCATTAGAATTCGCTGGCTTGGACTACGCCACCAATCCGATTCACCGCCGAACCCATGGGCCGTGGCAACACAACGGCATCCTTGAAGTTGCCCTGCGATTAATGTCGCGGTCAAGGGCTCGAAGAGCTGAAGGCCCTGTACGTGAACCACGTCAAACCCCTTCAGTAACTTTGAGAGGTACCGAGGTCCCACGCTGGGCCCTCGAGAGTCAGTTTTCTCTATGACAACGACTTCGTCCCCCAAATCCCTCAGTCCTTTGGTCAGATTCCTCACATGGGCGCTCATACCACCGATCCGCTTGGATGGGCCCACCAAAGCGACTTTCAACCAGGCTCGCCGTTATTCTCCTTCACGAGGTCTGGACTCCCAATCCTGGCTCCACCGTTTTCAAAGAACGAGACACAACTGCCTACCTCCTGAGAATCTTATCGACGTATACTGACGCATCGTTAATCTTGAATTCGTATGGGACCAGAAGTCGCCAAGCCTTGATACTCCGAAACGAATCGATGATTATGTCTTTGACCCGCGCACGGTGTTCCGATTCTTCGGTCAGAAAATCGGACCCTTTCGCACAGGATGGGGCGTATATGTACTGATTGTGCCTCCAATGCCCAGTTTCGAATTCCCAAAACAGTTCTGCCCCGACGGTCCTAGAGATGGAATCACCATCAATTTCTTCAAGAGAAGGCTCAGACAGCGTCCCTTTTTGGATTAGCAATGCGTTGTCAATGTGGCAGGGTCCGCTCACCTCCGCCCCATCAAAGACCTCTGAAATCTCAAGCCTAGGCAGAAGTTCGAGTGTGTCGCTTGGACTTCGCCCCAGCATCCAATTGAACAGGGTCTTCTTTCCCCAGCCCATCCCCGAAGATAGCTTGGGCTGAAGATCAGGAAACAGTGTCAAATGCTGCTCCTGAATCCTGATTGGCTCTGGATATGGAGTGGCGCGGCCGTCCCTGCCGACTATCGCGAGGTCGTCCCCCATGTAAGCGAACCCTCGTTTCACCATCTCAAGAGAAAGCGCAGTCTTCCCTATGTGGCCCCCGCCGGTGAACATCAAACCAGACCCGTTGGACGAGATCACAGACCCATGAATGAGAGTGGAATCACTAAAGGGGAGTCTGTAGTAAAGAAAGGTCTCCAGGACCGCCAACCTGATTTTGGCTGCCTCTAGTTCCACGGGCTCAGTAGCGATGTGGTCACTTCCGGCAGCGGCAAGCAAGGTCCGGGCTAGACTACCCCGGGCCACCCCTCTCTTGAGGGAACGAAGGTAGCCCATTCTTTTGGGGAGCGAGGGAACGTAGACGACTACCTGGGAATCGCCTCTCCTGAAGTCTCCTCGAACGACATACTCTACTCCATCCCTTGAAAGCGAAGAGGCCGTCGGCCTCCGAAAAACGGTGGTAGTATCCGAACTGGCATCGTAGAGGAGCCTGTCACCGACCGTGAAACCACTGGGTTGCCAGCTCTCGGATGGGTACTCACCCAGGGCCAGGGTCAAGTCGGCGTTGCCTCCTTCGCTCGCAAAGAGGCCTAATGTCCCGTCAAGTACTTGTCCTACAGGGGTGTCTGACCCAGTAACACGAACCCTGCACTTGTCGTCTAGATTGTAGAGTCTCTCCGACCCTCTCTCCGTCTTCATTTCATCTATCCCGTCCAATGCTTGAAAGGATCATTGTTGGAGTATGAGGTCCACAATCGCAGGGATAGTTCTTTCGATGCCAAACTCATGCAACTCGTCGGCCTGACCCCTTGCATCCGCCTTGACACTCTCAAGTTCCTTGTACGTGCTCTCAATACTCGCTTGAAAGTCGGCCAGACTCTCACCCGTCCAAACAACTCCCTTCAACTCCCCCAGGTCGGTCACACTAGACTCTGTCTTGGTCGCTATGACGGGGACCCCTACAGCGAGGCCTTCCAGAATCTTCAGCCAGTTACTGTGACTCGAGAACCTGGACTGCTTGCTTACGGGGCAAAGTAGTACGTCGCATGCCGAAAGATACTCTGGGAGCTCGGAGTACTTCACAGAGCCAACGTATGCGAATTGGCCGAGTTTGTCGGCTCGTTCTGCCTCGCGTACTGCTCCTTCAAGGGACCCCTTCCCTCCAAGAACCATTCGGCCATTGGGAACTATTGACCCGATTGTCTGAGCAAGAGGAATCAGGACCTCTTTCACGTGCCGATATCTGTACATGATCCCAAACCACCCAATTACAAAACTCTCCCCAAGGCCAAGGCGCGCTCTGATTCGACTTCCGTCTATCGATGGATTGAACCTTTTCAAATCAATGCCGCGGAAGAAGCCTTTGACTTTCGTAGCTGGGGCGCCTTCGCTCCTAAGAAGAATTTCGTACGCTCTAGAGGGCAGGATAAGGAGGCTGCAAGCATAGAGTGTGGCCTTCTCGTGAATCTTCAGGAGTCTGTATCGGAAAGTCCCCGGCGTGACTGCGCCCCGTGCGACCTCGAAATCCAGGTATGGGTCCCGCTGATCGACGACGACTCTCACTCCGAGGACCCTTAAGGTCATTATCGTCGCGAGTTGACGAAGCGGACTGTCTCTGAAGTAGAACCAGGCATCAATGTAGACGATTCGCACTGAGTTGACGATACAATAGGTCATGATTCTCAAGCCGGCTAAAAGCGCTGAAACCATGCGAGTGGTGGGTACTTTCAGACTCAGGAAGACGATTCCACCAACCTTTGAAACGTTGTCTCGCTTGTCCAAATTAAGCCAGAGTACCTCAATGCCTCTTTTGGTCATCTCATCGGACACATAGAAGCACTTCATGTTGTTGAAATCAGGAGGGAATGATGGTTTGTGGTCAAAAAGAAACGCAACTTTCACCGACGTGCTTGCCTTCCTATTTCGCAACGCCGATAAGGGCTTGCAATTCCTTCTCCACCACAGCTCCCCAGTCGAATCTTTCGACGAACAGTCGACTCCGAGCTCCACACCTGATGAGCTCCGAATCGTTCGCGAGCATCGCGATTATTTTGCTGGCGAGAGCTCGTGGATCGCTGGGAGGGACAAAAACCGCCACTTCGTCATAGGTTTCTCTCAGAGCAGGTATGTCTGAAATCAAGCAGCAAAGTCCGCATGCCATTGCCTGAGACACGGCCTGGGCAAACCCCTCTTTCAACGATGGAAAGACGAACATCTTCGAGGAATTCAGGGTCCTCACGACTTCTTCGTCTGAAAGAAAACCTTTGAAATCGACGGAGCTGGCGACTCCCACTTCTTTTGCCAGCTCCCTATAGAGGCTCATTTGGCTGGAGTCGGCTCCTCCAATGAGAACCAACCGCGAATCAGGCTGTCGCAACACCACCAAGGACCACGCCCTAAGAAGGGTCTCGATACCCTTCTGGGGAACGATTCTTCCTAAGAATGCGGCCGCGTACTCCCTTTCGCCCTCAATCAGCCTGAATTTCTTTGTGTCGACCCCATTTCCCACAACTATGCAGTTCTCCACGCCGGCCCACGCCTCTACTTCTCTCTTCGTCGAGGTTGAAAGGGCCAGGTGAACGTCGGCGGTGCCTACGCTCATTCGATTGAGGGCCGGGACAAGACTTAGCCACATTGAAGATAGAAGGCCATATCCCTTGTTTCTCCGTTCCAATACACCTAGTCCAAACGGGGCGAAAGAGAGCCTTGAGATGTGATGGTAGACTATGATCAAAGGGCGGCCGAGGAGGAACTTGAAAATGAGACCGGGTACGACGTTTTCTGGATCCTGGTTGTAGGCGTAGATGGCAATGGGCCTGAACTGTTTCAATCTGCCCAGAGTCTTGAGAGATTTGAGAATGACAAGAGCCAAGTCCATAGGATTGCGGATGGGCAGGCGAAACTCTCCTGTCTCCAATGACGTATACAGGTCATCTCCAAAGGACTTTTGTAGCGATGGTCGCTTTTCCAAGGTCAGAAGGTTCAGTCCGCGAATCTTGTATCGCATTGCCTTCTCCAGAAAACCCCGCTCGTCTCCGCGTATCTGATGTCCCCATCTGTATCTATGCAGGAACAAGCAGATGACAGAAGGCGTAACAGGTGACCTCTCGCTTTCTAAGAAGTGAAAAATGCGGGGTCTGCAGCTTTGAAATTCCTATTGAATTCTCCCAGTGATGATGGAAAGAAAACAAGAGAAATCCTTGCAAGGAGTTTTGCCCCTTTTTGAGAAAGGGACACTTCTTCCTCTTTCCTGAACAGGTCTCTTCCAAGTCTCATTCCGTCACGGTATTTGCGAAATCGAAAGCGAAGGTTCTTCAAGAATCCTGAACGGCTCCGCCGATTCTTGTGCATGTCTGACATAGGTAAAACAGTCCAAGAGTAGTTGGACGAAAGGGCAGCTCGACTCCAAAGATCCCAATCATCGCCATATTGAAGGTCTCTCCATCCTCCAATTTTCTTGATTAGTTCCCTACGGCCGATGGTGACGTTTTGGGTCCAATTCCCGGGGCATGAAATGGCGACCATGACTTTGCCTTCACACTTCGCATGGTAGAAGGCGATTAGCTTCAGAAGCTCTCGCCGGTAGACATCATCCATGTCCATGTGAGAAATCACGTATTCTCCAAGTGAGTTCTCCAATGCGATCTGCCGGCCCTGTCCCCTCGAGCACTTCCTCGTGATGAGCTTGATTTTCTCTCTTTGCTGGTACTCGACCAGGACCTTCTCCGAACCATCGTTGCTAAGGCTGTCGACAACGATTACTTCAAAGGAGTTATCAATTTGATTCAATATGCTTTCGAGGGAATCTCTCAGGGTCTCTATGGTATTGTGATTTGTAATGCATATGCTATATTTTATCTCAGCCGATTGGTTTACACCATTGAGAGGGCCCGTAGGTTCGGCTATCAAGACTGTCTGCTCTCGAAGTAACGAACTGCTTGCTTCGCGACCCCCACCTCCTTGATTTCGTTCATAGAACCTTCGAGATTACTCAGGAGCAGCTCATCGTAGAGCATTTTCCTGCGCTGAGCCTTGATGCCTATCTTTCGAATAAGCGCATAGACGTGCAGGAAGGGGAGGTCTTTACCGTCAATCGGCATCAGCTTCGTGTAATTCCTTAGCCTCTCAGGATCAAGGAAAATGTTCGGGTCGTAATCGCAAATGAGATCTAGATAATCAATCGGAGGCTCCCCAGGGGTCGAGAAAGCGAAGTCTGTTACAAATATTTCTTCCCCTTGAAGCAAGATGTTCCTGTGCCAGAAATCTCCATGAATCCTGAACGTTGGCATCGGGTTCTTTGGTGAGAGTTTCTCCATCAGAGCCAGGCAGTCGGCCAGGTCGAAGAAGTCCGAGGCATGCCAGGCGTAATCTTTTGCCCTTCGAATCAATTCAGCCGATTCCACAGTCGGCCCTCTCGTCTTTTCGTAGAGTGCTGCCAACCAGTCCTTCGTTTTGGCCACGGCCACATCCAGGTAACTTGGCCGACCGTGCATCGTCGACCCCGGGACAAACCTCTGTGCAAGAAAATAGCGGCCTTCTATGAATCCGCAGGCGAGAACCTTGGGTATCCCTGTCATTCCTAGGGAGTAGTACGCGCCAATGCTTTCTGTCTCGTTCTGGAGAAGAACAGACAGCCCCTCTGAATTGCTTATCTTGACGAAGATTTTCTCGCTTCGGTCACGGCTTACTAGGTTTACCACCCACTTCGACGCAACCGTATCATAACCCGTGGTTGGGGCGGTCAAAACGTGCGAGTCATAGTCGCCAAGAGACTCATTCTCTGCGACAGTGGCTGCTATCTGGTCAATCAAACTACTTTTGCGCTATGATGAAATAGCTCGGGACTATGCGCTTGAGGAGCCCATTAGGCAAATGTTTCAGCAACCTACTTCCGGGCGCGTGCGCGTCCCTCCAGAATTCATGCATACTTCCCAGGTCGGATATCACTCGGGGAAATCTGTAATCAGGGTAAGCACCATAGAAATGCAAATCCTTGTACCCAGCCTGGCCAAGAATTTCTGCATACTCGCCGAGGCTGTATATGTAAGTCCTGTATTCCCTCTTCTTGACTGACCTTGAGTAGAGCGAGACAAGCTTCCTGGGCAGGACGCTGCCGAACCGAATGCGCGAGTGCTCAGGCTTGCCTCGAAGATATTTGTAACTGTAACGATTCTCTATGCCTATCACCAACTTGCCTCCTTTTCTCAAAGTGCGCCCGACCTCCGCCAAAACTGCCATTTGAGCCGCTCCGGGCCCGAGGCTCGTAATGCTTTCACCGACCCATTCGAGTACCCCTATCATGAGGACGACATCCATGGATGAATCGGTCAGAGGGATTTTGTCAGCGCCCACCTTCGCAATGCGCAGATTCGACAAATCCTGTTGCTTCTTGACGATATCCAAGAAAACCAGACCTTCGAGCGTCATATCGAACGCGTAAACGACCGTCGAGGGAAATCTCTTGGCAATTTGAATCGACAGGGACCCCCAACCTGCGCCAAGGTCCAACACTCGAGCGCCTTTCTTTATCGCCAGGAAATCTAGAAACTGTAGCCTCGTAGGATCGGTTATGTACCTTATCACGTTCTTGTTCTGAAGAGTGAGAACTGCCTTCCTCCATCCGATTTTTCTTGCGAGCTCAGTTAGTGTTATTGTCTCCTGGCGACCAAGCTCCCGCCAAAAATAGTCGTTTTGGACGTAACAGTCTATCCCGCTTGTGCTGCTGACGGGTTTCGCGTTGAAGACGTCGTCTATGTGCTTATCGACGATCAAAGTGGGTATATATCGCGGAGGCGCTTTTCAAAACAGTAAGGAAAGACGATTGAGGTAAGTGGTTCTGGGCACTTTTTTCCTGATTTTCCAATTATTAATCCCGAAGCGTAGAGGGGTCTCTCCCGACGACTAACATGAACGACATCAGATTGGATTTTGTCAAGAAGATGCCTTTTGAGATCGGGGTATCCCTAGAAGTGACCGAGGGTACCGTCGCGTTTGGCCCTGTTTATTCCCCACCTGAACACTTGGAAGCTGATGGGCATTAGGATCACTCCGAAGAGTGCCGCCACGCCAAATGAGATGGCCACACTGGGGTCGAAAATGGAGGCTCCTTCAAGGGTCGAGAGCCTCACAATGTGATACACCCAGGTCTGAGGAATCAGCCAAGAGACGTTGGATAGGCCCGGGACGTAGTCGTCAAGATGCTGAATGGGAAATGTCATCCCCGAGAAGAGCGATGCAGCTACGTTGAGGGACCAAGTAACTGGGTCGGTCGTCTTTGTAACAATTCTGAAAGCCGTACTCACTATTGCCAGTGAGAAGATTATGCTTGATGAGATTATCAATGAGAGCGCAAAACTCAGGGGGTTCACGAACAGGTGGGCATGGAAGTAAACCAAGCCCAGGACCAGCTGAGGTATGAAGAGTATCACCGAGAGAAGATATGGCCAGACTACTGTCCCAAGAATGAACGTCGGAGTCTTCAGACCAGCCATGAGTACTGATTCGAGGGTGAAAGGGCTAATCCTACTCTGAACCCCCTGCTGAAGAGGCAAGATTAGGCTGGAGATGAGTATCCCAATGATTAGGAACGAAACGTAGTCAGTGTTGTACTGTGGTACAAGTCTGTTGACATAGGTCGAGTTTAGGCCCCAGGCGATTATGCCTAGTGCGGCCCCGAGAATGCTAATGGTCGCTTGGGTCTTGTAGGTTGCCCATCTGCTGATGTCACGTTTGGCCATCGACCACACTTTTCCGAATTCTATTGGGGACTCCGTCAGCTTGTCGCCTCCAGATTCAGCTTCAGAAATGCCTCTTCGAGGGTAGGCTGAGATGATTCGATGGAAAGGACTTCGACCCTCATATTCGAGAGCTTCTCGAAAACCTGATTGTAGTTGATGTCCTTTTCCCCCTCGATATTCAACCTTGTCCGCCCGCCGTCAATTGCATTCTCCTGAACCTCCACCGATTGCACACCTCTAACCTCAAGGAGAGAATCTGTGACTGCTTTCTCAGTTTCAGGCAGGAGATTGGTGACGAAGATGGAGAGACTTACCTTGTTTGAGACCGTCTTCTTGATTTCTTCAGGGGTTCCAATTGCGATTATCTTGCCCTTCCTTAGTAAGGCAATACGATCACAAATCTGTTCGGCTTCCATGAGATTGTGGGTGGCCAACAATATTGTCTTTCCTTCCTTGTCGGCCAATTGATGTCTTATGAGCTTCCTGAAATCTGCGGCAGAAATGGGGTCCAAAGCTGAGGTGGGTTCGTCGAAAAGCAGTACGGAAGCGTTGGACAAGAGCGCTCTGCATACTAGCAACCTCCTCATCATTCCTGTCGAATAGCGCTGGAACATTACATCAGCCCATTCACTCATACCCGTGAAGGCGAGAAGTTCATCGATCCTTGGCCTTGATATCTTCTTGGGAATCCCATAGAGATCCGCAAAGAATTCGAGACTGTTCCTCCCTGTGAGCCTACGGTCGAAGCCGGTCGATTCGGAGAGCACAGTTTGCACGTGTCTGACGGTGGCTCTTGGCCTCTTGACCACATTGATGTTGTCGACCAAGACCTTGCCCGAATCAGGCAAAACCAGAGTCGACAGTATCTTAATGATAGTTGTCTTTCCGGCGCCGTTGGGACCCAGAAGTCCGAAAACTTCTCCAGGCTTCACGTCGAAACTCACTCCATCGAGCGCCATAGCCCTCTTCACCGCGCGACCTGTAATCATTCTGAAGAAGTTCACGAAGTTCATCGTTGAGCTATCTCCGACCAGGATAGCCCACCCCGGGCCAAAGGTCCTGTAGCTTTTCTTGACGTCAATCATCTGGATCGCCAATGGATTTCCTTCGGAGTTCATGATTGATCTGATGGCTCCCAGACTTAACTAAGAATCTTGGAGGAGAGCGGCCTTAGCGCCAAGGAGAGTTTGCAGACACGATTCGACCGACTGCAAAATCGATGGCATCTTTTCACCACAGTCTAAAGGCTGTCCCAGGATATCTCCTTCCCCCGAACCTTCTTCGAAATGACATAGGGTATGGCAGTAGTGTATCCCAACGCAGTGGAGAAATTTCTTACTAGTGCGAACAATGGGTAACCAAGAAAGGCCCTCTTTTGGTCTACTAGGCTCCAGGACAATGCCGCCACTCTCACAGAATAGGCTATGAAGACGGCCGCGACCAAGACAAGGATGGCAGTCCCGATGAGCGGAGAAAAGACGAACGTGACCACTCCGGTTACTGTTGCCCACAAAGGGAGCATCGTCCTTAGAGCTTCAAAAGTCAAGCCATGCTTTAACGTGTAGAGGATCTTTGTCCTTCCTCTCAAGAACCACTTTCTCGCCAGCTCAGATGTCGTCTGGTTCCTCCGATGCTGCCAATTTACCCCTGGAACCAGCGCGATATGGTAGCCGGCCGCCTTCATTCTCCTAAACAAATCTCTGTCTTCAGCTTGAAAGAGTTTCTCGTCGAAGCCTCCGAGTTTCACGATGTCCGCCTTCCTGAATACCCATGCATAGAATGGCTTGATCTTGCCCTCACTCAATTGCTTGTGCTGCACCTTGTTCTCGATATCTATGCATCTGGTCGCCAAGGTAGACCTGGTGATCAAGGGCGCGCCAGTAAGGCAGACCGCGCTCGCGCTCGGTTCTTGCTCGAGTTGTGCGACGGCCTTAGATATGTATGATGAGTCGTAGACGCAGTCCGATTCGACGAAGATAACGGTGTCCCCTCTTGCTGAAGCGAGCCCTGCATTCCTGGCATGGGATGGGCCTAGGTGTTCGGTCTTCAAGACCCTAATGCCCGTTTTGCCGCCCGCGTAGTCATTGGCAACGTGAAAGGTTCCGTCCGTTGAACCATCGTCCACTACTATCAGTTCGAAGCTCCCAAATGTCTGTTTCTCTATTTCGCCTATCGAAGCCAGGACGTCCGTCTCGGAGTTGTAGACTGGTAGTACGACAGACACCCTGGGGCTGTCCAAGGATTTCACGCCGCCTGAATCATGGACGAGACGCGTTCCGCTAGCGGTCCCCATGAGAATCCGTTTTCTACGAGCCTTCTCCCATGCCGACCCATGCGACTACGTGCTCCTTCGTCTTCGGCCAACTCGACCATAGTCATGGAAAGGACTTCAGGCTCTCCTGGCTCAACGAGAACTCCGGCTTCTCCCACGGATGGTATCTCTTTTATCGGGTCCACCTTCGTCGAGATAATTGGTTTCTCGCATGCCATGTATTCGAATAACTTCAGAGGCGAACCTATGCCATAGGCCTTCCTAAGGGGGTCAGCGTCGGGGTTGTAGGGCGCGACCATAATGTCGCAAGCGTTGATGTACGATGGGACTTCCTCGTAGCCCACGGGTCCGACGAATGTGCAATATTCGAATACGCCCAGCCTCTTCGACATCTCGATGTATTCCTCAGTGCAAGGCCCCACGAGGATCAACTTCACGGACTTCCCCCTGTCCTTCATCCGCTTAGTCGCTAGGAGCAGAATATCGACGCCGTGCCAATCCTGGAAGCTTCCGACATAACCAACGACCCTGTCTGAGTCAGCCAACCCTAGGCTCTTTCTCGTAGTCGCCCGAAGTTCTCTGTTGTTCCTGAACAATTCGAGGTTGACCCCTGCCGAAACGGGAACGCACTTTGACCTCTTGACCCACCCCTTGAGCATGGACTCGGTGTAGTACAGGATCTTGCTGCTCCTCTTGGCGCTGATACCGCTGTACCGTGGCCCTATGATTTCTAGGATGAGCGGCCTGCCTGTGAAGAGCGAGGCAAGTCCTCCAGCTCCAAACGAAGTCTCCCTTTCGAAGATGACGTCTATTCTGTTTTTCTTGACCAGGCGACTGACGAAAAGCGAGACGTATAGCGCGAACACGGTTGCCAGGTACACATAGTAGAGCCTCCCTGACAGTCCAGTCCTTTCTCTGCTCCTTCGTCCCCCCGGCCTACTCCGGCGGGGCTGCCCGAAGAGAATCAAACGATAGACCCTGTGGAAGGTCACTCCGCCCATTCGTTCATACGCCCTGTCGGTTCTTCTGACCCTGCGAGCCACGACGTGTACCTCGTGTCCAGCTGCGGTGAGGTGCTCCGCCAGCTCGGAAACGTGTACCGAGGCGCCGCTTGGAAATGGTATGGGGACGTCGGGAGCCACGTAGACCACCCTCCTCAGCTGTCTAGCTGCCGCCTGCATGTCGAATGTAATCTTTGAGACCTTCCACAAGAAGAACCGAGGGAACGTACCCGATCAGTTCCTTGGCCAGAGAGTTGTCGGCAAGGAGCCTCCGAATGTCCCCTGGCTTGGATGGGGCGAACTGGACTGGAGCACGATATCTACAGAGTTCCATCACCGTGCTGGCCAACTCGAGGATTGTGGTTTCTTCCCCCACACCGCCGACATTCATAGGCTCGCCCGCTCCTTTCTTGCTCTCGTAGGCGAGAAGGTTCGCCTTTACCACGTCTGCCACGTTCAGGAAGTCTCTGGTCTGTTTTCCATCCCCGAATATCCTGAGAGTCTCTTTGTTCAACGCTCGTTTGACGAAGATCGGAATCACGCCCATTTCTTCGCTGACGGTCTGTCTAGGTCCGTAGACGTTGAAGTACCGTAGCATGAAGACGTCAAGTCCATACTCGTTGTGATACATCTTGCAATAGGATTCCGAGGCGAGTTTGCTCGCCCCGTACGGGGAAATGGGATTGAGCGGATGATGCTCTGATATTGGGACCTTCACGGGGTTGCCGTATACACTTCCCGAAGATGCGTGAACCACCTTGATGTCATTCTTTCGTGCATACTCCAGAACCCTCGCGACTGCTCCCGCGTTAACCGCCGCGTCGGTAACAGGGTCTTCGAAGGATGGCAGAAGGGCCCTGGCAGCCTCGTTGAATATGCAGTCAACCTTCCCGAGGGACGCAAAGTCAAAAGTCCTGACATCGCCGTCCGTCACCTTCAGTCGATTCGAGTCGAGGGGGAGGTTCTGTCTCTTCCCGTTGGAAAAATCATCCAAGACCATGACTTCGGCTCCCCGCTGAAGAAGGGCGTCAACTATGTGAGACCCTATGAAACCAGCCCCTCCTATCACGAGGAAACTTTTGCCACCGAGGACTTGCGATGCCAACTTCTAAGCCGCCATTTCTCGGTACAGGGCCATCAGCTTGTCAATCATCGAATCCAGTGTATACTTCTCTTCGATAGTCCTCCGGGACCTCTCTTTCATCGTAAGTAGAAAATCTCCGTCGGTGACGAGCCTCCTTAGGAAATCTTCCAGTTGGGACTTGTTACCCCTTTCCATCAACAGACCGGACCCGTTCCCGAGCACATCGGGGATGCCGCCTGGAACGTTGGTCGATATCACGGCCCGCCCCATGCTCATGCCCTCCAAGAGTGTGACGGAAATTGGACCACCGACGTTGGAAGGGAGGACGACGATGTCTGACTCTGAATATAGTTCCAGCAACCTGTTGTCATCTCTAACTGGTCCTTCGAACTCCACGGCTCCATCAAGGTTCAATTTCTTGGTATACTCCTTGTAAGCACGGGCCCTGGGACCCGACCCGACCAGATGCAACCTGGAGTCGGGGACTGCTTCATGCACCCCTTGGAAAGCATCAATCAGGCAGGTCACTCCCTTTACCTCTGATAGGGCTCCGACGAACATTATCATCTTCGTGGGCTCCGTTCTTACCGGTGCCTTGAACTTCTCGTGGTCAACCCCTGTGTGAATCAGCCTGATCTTTCCTTCTATGGCGGGGGAATAGATCTTCAGCATGTACTCCCGAACCCCCTCCGACTGTGCGATTATGAAGTCGCAATGGTCCAGGACGAACTTCTCGAAAATGAGCCCGAGCTTGATCTCCATGGAACTCTTCCACCACACCTCCCGTGGCCACAGAAGTTCTGTTCCGTGGGTGGTGATTACCATTGGAATTCCAAGGATGTATTTGGTGGGGAAAGCCGCCAAAGCCGCCGTGTAGCCATGGACGTGAATCACAGCCGCCTTCATCCCACGGGCCACCAGGAACACGGCAAGCGCCATCTGGACCATCAGGGCTGCTCTCTTGGCAAGCGTCCCTCCTTGGTACTGAAGTGGAGTACGAACAACGTGGATGCCCTCGAAGTTCTCTTCCTTGGTGGTCCCCTTGATTCCCCTGGTTACCAGGTAGACAAGGTTCTCCCTCGCCGCAAGCTTCCTTCCGTGGTCGTAGACGCACCTTGTCGAACCGTCGATTTTGGGAAAGAAGGAAGATGAGACGAGAAGTATCCGCAATTTTCTTTTTACCTTCCGTGGTAGTATGCGTATATGGTCAGAACAAGTGTCAAAGTAGAGATGAATCCGCTTAGCGGTATTTTGGCGAGGGTTGGGGTCACCGTCGCTAGTGAATAGAATGACCCTACTATCGCCAAGCTCCAAACGAGAGAGTAAAAGACGGTCTGAATGATGCCTTCTGATTGTCTCAGGACCAGCGAAAAGGCATAGCCCGGGAATATCACATAGTAAGGAAGGACAATTGTGTTTGGTATTCTCCCGAATCCGGGGAGGGCGGTGGCCATTATCGCCACGGAGTAAAGAAGAATCACAGCACTCCTGACCTTCGTCCAGCTATGAAACGAATTCAGCGGATCCGACTTCCTCTGACGTACTTCTCGGCGTATGCGAGGCCAAGAAGCACAATGAGAAACGCGAAGCCGACAAACAGTCCCGGGACCAAGGCAATAACCGATTTTTCGGGGGTCATTTCACCGACCCTCACCCCGCCGTCTCCTATCAGGAGGGCGGAGAGGAGGGCAACAATCGCCGTAGTAGTTCTGCCCATTCTTTGCAGATATGCCAAAGGTACCAAGCCCGCGAAATACAGCTCCTTACCTGCGGACAAGAGGTAGGTGGAGTTGACGCTTCCGCCGAGGAAATTCCCGATCCCGTAGATGAAGCCCTTTAGTGACTGTGAGCTTACATAGGCGCCCCCGAAGGTGAAGTTCCCAGCGAAAAGTAGCAGGCCTTGGTATGCGAATTGACCGACTGAGAGCGGGTCAGTGAGGATGAACAAGCCCAAGCCTAAAAGGATGGCCAAATCTGTCTTTTCGACCTTCGGTGCTCCGTCTGTCAATCCTATCCCCAGAATTACACCAAAGACTCCCGCCGCCAGCCTGGGAGTGCTGCCACCCCCAAAGCCAAGGAGGCTGACTGCTGTAACGTCCCTGGCCCCGGAAATCACTGCGTGCAATGAAAGAGGGTATGCGAGCAACAGGCTGGTAGTGACATAGATTATCTCGCTAAACAGGAACGCAAAGACGCCTGAACTCACTACTGTGGCGAGCTGGGACAAATCAGAATGAAGCCTTGCTTCCGAAGCCAGGGAACCTATGAAGGCCCAGCCGACGAAAATCAATACAAAGGAAAGAACGGCCTCTGCGATCAAGACCAGCCTGAAACCCTCGGTGCTTAGGGACAGGCCAAGGGCTTTCACTCTCGCGAAGTTGTGGATCGTCTCGGCGATCTGCGATTTCTCGATCGGAGTAAGATTCGCCGCATCCGAGACCCTGAGCACCTTACTGCTATAGAGGGCATTGATCTGATTCTTGAGTCCCGTGTCAGTATGGTTGTCCATCACTATTATGGGGACGTCAGCCAATCCGCGCACGAGGAAACCGTTGATCGATGCCAGGGCCAAGGGGGGGTAGTTGGAGATGACCGCCAGATTGAAGTCTCCGACGCTGCTCATCACCTCGAAGTCGCTATAATCCTCAGATGGCGTAAGGATGAATGGGTTCGACTCGAAGGACGCGAGGTTCTGATGAATCTGACTGACGCTCCCAGGGGCGGCCACCACGTATGCGTGGACTCTGGGGTCGGGCCCACCGATTGCTGCCAGACTTACCATAAGCACTGAACAGAGCAGGAAAAGTGTGAGGAGCTTCTTGGGTCGAAACAGACCCTTGATCCGATATGAAGGGGCTTTGACCAAGGCAACGAATGAGGGCCAAGTTCTGTTCGAAGGGTCTCGAAGTCCTGAGGTTAACCGCCCGGTCGCCTTCTGCAAATATCTCCGGCTTGAGGCGAAAGCATTGAGCGTCGCGAGGGCGAAGATGGTCACGGCCAACACCGACACGGCCACGCTTACCGGGACAAAGAGAGTCGACTGTAGCAATACTGTACCTACCTCGCGTGAAATCACGTAGTTCTGGGAGTCCCCAGAAGTCGAGGCAAGGACTATGAACGAGGAGGGGAGCTGAGTCCCGTTGAAAGCGAACAATCCCGAAAAGACCGTTCCACGAGGCAGAATGATTCGGGATGAGAAGATGGCTTCAAGGTGGAGAGAGGTCTGGAGCCCAATCGAAGGAGTTTCAGTGATGTATCTGAAGAGGAAGCCGTTGCCCCCTTGTGAACCACTTATCCTCACATCAAGGCTGGTGATGTTGGCTGGAAGGGTGAGGACGAGACCAAAACTGGACCCGAATCGGCCCGATGTAACTGTGAATGGAACCTTTACTATTATTCCATTGACGGCTGCGCTGGCGTTTACCTGACTGGGCCTGAAAGAGCAAATTAACTCTAACGGCGTCGCCGAAGACGTATGTACGGACCCGTTGACTATGGCTACCACGTGACTCGCCCCCGACCCGAAGACATCGTAGACGGGGTCAATTGTAGTGGTCACGGTGATGTACAAATTAGTGGGGGTCGCGTTGCTAGCCGCCAGAGCGTTACTGTTGGCGGACAGCAAGGCGCAAAGCGCCAGGGCCATTGCTAGAATTGCTCCGTTTGAGGACTTGCCGCGCAAGAAAGGCTATGCCTTGGCTTTCCAGACTAGCCGAATATCGTTGCCCATTGTCATCATCTTGGGTTTCACCAAGCCCTGACTTGCCAGTGCTCTAAGGGTGGAGTCGATCTCGTCTTCAGAAAGCTCATGATACTGACCAGAAAGTTCGTACCCGGACTTTGCGTTCTTGGGCGTTCTAAGTAGCTCGACGAGTACTAGCCAACCTTTCTCCTTCGCAAGCATGGCCGCGGCATAGAATCTGTCTAGCCTTTCTTCCGATGACATGGCCCTGTAGGCAACCCAGCCAATCAACGAGATAGAGACGACAACCTCGACCACTGGGAGAAATTCCACCAGGCTGACCAATGTGCCGCCCACAAATGATGTCCAGCTCGAATAGAATGAATCCGTTGTCAGCGAAGGGATCCAGACTGTCTGCAGGTCCGTCAGGAATTGTGTCGTGTCTGCGGCCAAATTGGGGTTCTTGAACTCACGGACGTATCCTATGGTGACTTCGAAGTTCAGGAATTCGGAGCCCTTTAGGAATGTCATTTGCCTGCTTCCACCGTAGGAGAGCATTGTGGTGTTCCCGTGAGTATAGGTGGTGAGACGCCCCTGAAATCCGGCCATCGGAGTAAGGGTGCTGGAAATCCATCTCCATCCCGAAATGATTCCTGAAGGAGCTTGCGGGACGTTGACATCTGGTGAGACCGAGTAGTAAACAGTGTAGTTCTTCACCTCAGGGTGGACCGTAAGGACGTAAACTCTCACGCTTTCGTAAGTCCCGGTCGATGCATCCCATGAGCTGATCTTTGTCGTGTTGAGCAGCCACCCTTGAGGGGTTATTGGCAAGGCCGTGAGGGCTGGACCTCTGGCGCTGTAGACGACATCGTGTGGGCCATCGCCGATCGTAAGCATGGGCACCGATGACAGGATTAGAATTACGACAACGGCACAAACTGTGAGGAGCCCCCATGGTCCGACATTCTCCGATGTCGTCGCCCGGGAGACTTTTCTCCCGCAGAACGAGCAGAAACCACTGGGGAGTAGTTTGTGGGAATAGCAGGGAAAGGTCAGGGCGCTGCTCGGCGCCTCAACGAAACTTCTCACGCGTGGGAGGGCCAAGAGCAGCAGTGGCAGTGGAATGAGGTAAGTCAAATAGGGAAAGGGGCGCACAACCGAACCAACCCACGCACCCAAGCCGACGTAGATTATCAGAACCGCGAGGGCCATCTGTTTCGGTTTTGCGCCTACGAAAAGCAAGTAGGCCCCACCGACCACAAGGGACGTGAGCAGGATGATCAAGCCGGACTCTGAAACAGATAGAATTGGGAAGGGGATGAAGGAAAGAGCGAGTATCAAGAGTAGGGGAGCCAGAATACGTAAGAAACTCATCCCTACTCTAAGCGCCAAATAACCTACTATGAACAATAGTAACGATTCAGAGTGGAACCAAACTGCCCTGGAGGTATAGGATCCGTAGAAGAACAGGAGCGCAGAGCCCGCTAACAAGATAACACCCGGAGCGAAGGCTGTCTCGGATGTCTCGAGGCTGATGTAAAGAGCCCGTCTCTTGACGAAGACCCCGAGGGCGAATACAGACACTCCCATCAGGAAAGCCACCTGGACGGCAGGGACGCGAAGGTACGAGTTCCACACAGGGATGTCGAAGAAGTAGACCGCGAAGACTAGAGGAAACAGGATCAGGGCCTTGGTCGTCAGGCCGAGGGAAGTGTTCGTCATTTTTCGATGGCTACGCTGCGCTGTTTCCTAGCGTCATCGAGATCTTCCAGGTCCCCTCCTCAGGATCGGTCTCACACCGGTCAAGAGATAACGTTCTTTGGGTTGCAAAGCTGTAGAGGACTCCCAAGAAACTCGAGACTGTACATCCGACAACGCCATTGGTCCTCGACTCGTCCTTCTGGCAACTACAGATTATGGCTGGTTTCCTTAGTAGCACCTCAACTCTGCCGTTGTGAGAGACGATCTGGGCAGCCTCGGCAAGTCCGAAGTTCTCGTGGATGACGGAGGGAAGCAGTTGATTGAGAGATTCACGCGTGAAAGACACTCCTTGCGCTTCCCGGGCGAAGAGCTCAGCTAGGCCCATGCCAGGAGGGACGACCTCGAACACACCCGCTGACCCTTCTTTGGTCTCAGCATCCGGCATCCCCATGACTACGACGTCCGAGACCGCTTTGCCCAAAGGAGTGTAGAGGTACCAAGACCCTGCCTTTGATGAGAGTCTTGCAATAGTTGTCCCCAAAGACGAAACGACGGCGTTCAAGACCCTCGACTGGACCCTGTTCCTGTCCTCCTTCAGAAGAAGGATGGCAGCCACGGCAAATGAAACAACAGAGTCGATTTCGAGAACGACACTCTTCAATGGGATCGACAGGACAAGAAAAACGACGCTTGCCAAGATGAAGCCCAGGCCGGCTGCCTTCTGCCTTTTCCCTATCCTTCTGTAAAGGTCCGCGATGGGTCGCGGGCTCCAGTTCTGAGAGTCGGAACCACCAAGGTCCCTCGCAGGTTCATATGGCTTGGTGAAAGCCGTTGATTCCCTTATTCCTTTGTTTCTTCTGGTAATCTTATCCGCGAACGCTTGTAAATTCGTGAATGGCTTCCTCTGCCTCAGGCGAGCGAAGAACATGGCGCTGTTTGATGGGTAAGTGCCCTTTTGTCCCCGAAAATAGAAGAGGAGGATGAGAAAGACCACGGTACTTATCATGATTCCTCCGATAAGGATGACCAGGAGTTGTGAGAAGCTCATGATCTCAGTCGGCCCTCCCCCTTACTGCTTCATCAACCCTGAAGGTAAGTTCAGTTGCCCTGAAGACCTCCTCAGTAGAAATGATTGAAGATTGCCGTCCGTGAATCAACTTGGCAACCTCTTCCAACTCCTTGGCGTGACCTTTGTCTGCCCTTGGCAACTTGATGGAATTCTTCGCACCGGCGTAAAAGGACAGCTCCTTGAAGTCGTCCAAGACCATGGAACTCTTCTCTCCATAAACTTCGACCCTCTCCCTGTCCATCGCTTTGCTCCCCATGGCTACGTAAACGAGATTCGCCAGCGACCCGTCTCGATACCTTAGGGTAACCGAGATGTTATCTCGCGCCACCGAGTTCGCTCCAGTAATTCCTGCAGCCTCGACCGATATCCTCGGTTCATCGGACCCCAGGAGGAAGTTGAAGAAATCGAGGAAATGACAACACTCGTGTATTATTCTCCCTCCGCCCTGGCTGGGGTCCTGAGACCACCTGTTCGAAGGGACGAAGCCAGCGTTGACTCTGTATGTGACTACGAATGGGCCGTCCATCCCTTCCATCCGCTTTTTCATCTCAAGAGCCAAGGGCGCATACCGTCTGTTGAATCCAACGATGATTGGTAGTTTTGTCTCTTCTTGTATTCGCTGTACCTTGTCGAATTCTTCCCTTGTAATGCAGAGAGGTTTCTCCACAAGGGCAAGTTTGCCCGCGAGCAAGGCCGACGACAGCATCTCAAAGTGCAGGTTATTCGGGGCCGTGATCACAACCAGCCCGACGCCTTTGTCAGATAGGACCTCGTTGTAGTCGCAAGTGCTGCCCCAGAAATTGTAACGCCGTTCTAGCTGCTTGGCATGCAAAGGACTCGAGGAGACAAGCCAACGGAGCTTGAAGTCTGCGCTCGACCTGAGAAGCGGGATCATGGTCTCCTTTGCGAACGCTCCTGGGCCTACAAGCGCCACCTGAATTGGTCCCGACTTTCGCGTGGCAGTTGATTCTATGACATGTGGCGCCTGCAGTTCAAGTTGGGCCGACTCATACCGCAGCAATGCGGTCATCCTTGTTGGGGATTGAAGCGACGCGTATGCCTCGGCGGCTTGAGCGAGAGGATATTCACCTCCTACCAATTTGTCGACTTTCACTGCCTCGGACCTTACTAGATCCATGAATGCCTCCATGTTCCTGTTCAGAGTCCATCTTACGTACTCAATGGGGTAGTCCACTCCCTTCTCCTCGTACACAGGGTCGTATCGGCCGGGGCCCAGGGACCTCGTCATGAGGAGCTTCAGTTCCTTCTGATAAAAGTCCTGGCGCTCGACCTCCATGCCCACTCTTCCCACCACTATTACCTGCCCCCTGCTTCTGGCCAGTTTCGCGGCCATGTTGATCGACTCGTTGCCGGTTGAGGCGGCACAGACAAAGACGTGGTCGAGCCCCACCCCTCCGGTGAAGTTCAAGACGTGGGACGAAAGTGACGGGTCATCGGCTCTGACTGCGAGCCTGACACCCAACTCCCTTGCCAATTCCAATCTGTCGTCTCTCAGGTCGATGGAGACAACTCTGCAGCCTGAAGCCTTCGAATTCTGGGCTACGAGGTTGCCGACCAGGCCGACACCGATGACACCCACAGTTTCTCCAATCTGGAGCCCAGCAGTCCTGACAGCGTGAAGCGCAATGGCCCCGACAGTGCTGAACGCCGCCTCTTTGGTTGAAAGTCCTTCGGGCACCCGTCCGGCTAGTTTCCTCGGGACCGATTGGTATTCTGAATGTGACGCTTTCCCCTCACCCGCACAGGCGACCCTCTGGCCGACGATGATGTCAGTCACTTCTTTGCCCACCTGAAGCACTACCCCGGACGAACTGTAGCCCAATGGGAGCTGGGGGTGCCTGACCGCGTCTACGTAATCACGAAGGCCCGCGACTCCCTCCGTTCGCAGCACATCCTTGGAAAGTTTGTATGCCTTGCTCAGCATCGCTGAGTCGGTTGCGAGGTCCGAGGTCCCGATAGGTTCCGTTGACCCAATCGCCCACGACTCAGTTCCCGTGCTTATGACTGAGTACTCAGTCCGTATGAGCAGTCCATTATCTGGACAGACCGGTCTGGGGACTTCGACGACCTCGACCTTGCCCGCGTTTGCTACTACTTGCTTCATGCCGCTCTCTTGAGGATTCTTGTGGCAGTCATGAACCAGTCGACGTAGTTCTTCAGCCCTTCGTCCAGACTTATCTTAGGCCTCCAGCCTAGGAGTTCGGCTGCCTTCTTGTTGTCGGCCTGGGTATGCGGAAAGTCCCCCTTCGATTCTTCTTCATAGCGAGGGCTCGTCTTCCCTTCCATTCCGGTCAACAGGATCAACCTCTCCGCGAGCTGTTTGATGGATGTCCTCGCACCGAAACCGATGTTGAATGCCTCCCCTCCAATCCCTTCTGTCATGGCTGCATCTAAGGTCGCTGAAACAACGTCGTCGACATGGGTGAAGTCTCTGCTTTGATTTCCGTCACCATTGATGAGCGGCGGCTTTCCTTCCATTAGACTCTTGGTGAATCGGTGAATTACTTGGTCTGGCCTTCCCCTGGGACCGTACACCGAGAAGTACCTTAGCGACACGACATCAAGTCCGTACACATGATGGAATGCCTTGCCATACTGTTCAGCGGCCAATTTTGACACGCCGTAGGGGGAGGTAGGTGAAGCTGGATGCGATTCATCGATGGGAAGATACCGAGGTTCTCCAAATATCGACGAAGATGATGCGTTGACGATGCGCTTTACTCCACTGGACTTGGCCGACCAAAGGACGTTCAGGGTCCCATGGACGTTGACATCGTTTGTGACTCGCGGGTTTTCAACGCTAAAACCGACGCCTGCCTGGCCGGCCTCATGAAAAATGACATCGACCCCCTTCGTGGCGGCATCTAGTTTGTCTCTGTCGAGTATGTCCCCGTCAACCAATGTGAACCTTGGTGAGCTGGCTACATTCGAGAGATTAGCCTCTTTCCCCTTGTAGAACTTGTCGAATCTGTCGTATACAATGACGTTTGCACCCATTTCCAAGAGCCTCTCGGTAAGATGGGAGCCGATGAAACCGGCTCCGCCAGTCACAAGGACATTCTTTTCGGCCATGCTCAATTTGGAGCGTCGGCCTCCTTGTAGATCCCCTCAAGCTCAGAAGAAAGAATAGAGTACTTTTGCGACTCGGCCCTCTTCTTCCCCCGGCTCCCCATCTCGGATGCCAGTTCATTGTCTTGGAGAATCTCAAGAATCGCAGAAGTAAGCGCGTCAACGTTAGAATGTGGAACAAGCCGCCCTTCGATGCCGTCGGTAAGCTGATACGGGACCCCGCCGACGCTGGTGGATACGACTGGCTTTCCTTGCGCCATGGCTTCGAAAATGGACTGGCTGGTCCCTTCGTATGAAGTAGGGAGTACGAAGACATCGCACGATGCGTAGGCTTGCATTTTCTGTTCAAAATCATAGATGGGTCCTACGAAATGAACGCTTGAAGTCACACCCAACCTGTTGGCTTTGTCCTTCAACGTATCGAGGTATCCGGACTGATCAGGGCCCACGAACACGAATTCGGCTCCTGGGAACATCTCGAGGATACGAGGGGCCGATTCCAGAATGAACTGGGGTCCTTTCAGAGGGTTTAGCCTACCGACGTAAAGTATGACTGGGGAACCGGAGATCCCAAATCTGGACCTGAAAGATTGCCCATCGAACTCTCCCAGAGACTCGTCCCTCACTCCTGAAGAAGTAACCCGGATCCTGTCAGGTTCACCCCCCAGCTGGACCATCGGTTCGACGAGGTTCGGCGCACGAACAAGGACCATTGAAGCATCACGAACGGTCTTCCTGGCCATGTATCCCTCCATTATCTTCATGGGTAACCTCTTGTACCAGACTCTTGGTATCATTGAATGAATGTCGAACACAGTGAGGACGGTAGGAGTTTTTGTCTTGAGTCCAGCCTTTACCGCGTCTGCACTGTGGGCCTGCGCGTAGTCGTAGGTGTGGATGACGTCGAAGTCTTGATCCATCAACGCTTTGTAGAGACCCTTCCAGGCCTTCATTCTGTAGCTCCAGTTAATCGAAAGCGGTAGCCTGTGAACCGTGATGCCGTCGATGGTCTCCGACTCAGGAGCAGTGACACCGCCATAGTTGTTTGCGGTGAAAACATGCACCTCGTGCCCTCGTCTGACGAATTCCCTGGAAATGTTGTGGACGTACCACTCAGCTCCCCCGACCTGGAAAGGGGTGAAGTAGACGTTGACCTGGGCTATCTTCATGCGGCGGCTCCCATAAAATTTGAGAGTCTACCCATTGTCGTCAGAGATAGGAGGCCCGCATTGCTCTTTTCTTCAAGGTAGGAAAACACCGGTTCCATTACCTCCGAAGCCATCCTGTCCACTCTCCCGTCAATGGACAGGCTCCAGGGGTGAGTCCAAAGGTGGAAGACCGCCGACCTGGCGACGCAAGCGTCGACGAACTTCTTGACAAGCCCTGCGGCGTGGAGAGACTTTGGGTCCACGTAGTATACGGGCCTGATATTCCAAAGCCCGGCGTTCATCACCGGGGCCCCGATGACCCTCTGAGCTCCTCGGTACGATTTGAATCCTAATCGCTTTAAGAGTCCGAAATGCCCCTCCCTGTTCTTCGGAAAGACAAACGACGTTGGTCTGGACGAGATCCCAAGGACTCGAATGCACTTTTCGATGTCTTCTTCGTATTCCTTTTCCGTCGTATCGTCCGCGTAGATGTGGGAATAGGTATGAACCCCGATCTCCTGTTTCACCGATGAGTCGAGAATGGATTCGTAGGCATCCTGGTCATCCTCGGCGGTCTTTCCGCAGATGGCCCATGTGAGGGGCATCCCGTGCTTCTCGGACAATCGGACAAGGGCGGCAGTTCCCTCATGGTTCCAGGGAGTCCTCTCTTCTCTGGTGACGTCGAAGTCGACACTGACGCAAGCGGCTGCCTTTGCGCTGCCTCCATACCCCGAATCGAGTCCTGGGTCGAGGCCAATCTTCATGAGCCTTAGAGCGGCGGCGCTAAGGGAATCGGGCCTCGCTGAACCGCGCGAGGATACTAGCCCTAGGGCAGCCGATTTCGCCCCCCTCCTGACCTTAAGTGACAAGGTTTTCTCTTCCTAATTCACTTGGACGCCATGAGACGGAATTCAATGGAGTCAAGCTCAACTAACATGAATCCAGCCTTCATATTATGTGAATTTCATACTCAGGTTTGTGATTCTGGGCTTCACAATGCTTTTATTGAAAATTTGCCCTTGATATTCTGAGGGTGTGTGGGGGGTGCCACATGACCAGGCCCTCTCCCTTCGGGAAGGGGGTCTAACTGCACACCCTTCCTTTTCCATCGTCACTTCAGCTCGCGAATAGGCGAGAGTGTACTACTTTGTAGTCTTGGAGGACCCTTAGACCCTCCTTCGTGGCCTGATAGTACTTCCCTCCCAGTGTGTTCTCTTCAGTTATCAAACCCCGTGACTCGAGGGCTTCCACGACGTTCCTCAACTCGTTGTAGGAGATGTTGGCTGCTTTCATCATGTGGGTGGGCCTAAGCGGTTGCATCGAAGCGGCCTGGATGATGTCGATGTAGATCTCCATCCTTGACCTCCTCTTCAGGACAGCCTCTTCTTTCTTGTTGTTGAGGCGCCTGATTTCATCCACCATAAGCTGGACCGGGTTGTCCATGTTCTGAACGAGAAGGGCCGATTTCTCCTTGAATGCGGACATCTCACCTGGGTTAAGGTAGTTGTCGACGTAGCCCGCGAGTTCTGTCGGGTCAACCGAGTGTGGAATGTACTTGTGCAGCTCAAGGACTGGCTTGGATGGTTCCCAGTAGATGGCGCTGACAGCTGGTTTGCCCAGGACGAAGGCCTCCATCAGCATCGTCTCTGCTGCCCCAATGGCGACGTCGGAATGCGCGACCGGGGACTCGTCCATGGACTGGTCCAACGTCGCCACCCCCATCCTCGAATACTTCCTCTCCTGCGAAGAAGTCCTTGGAAGGACCGCCACTGATGCCTTACCAGATTTCTGGATAAGACTGACCGCTTTCTCCAGGACAAGTTGATGCGACGTGAAGAAGCTCGCAAAATCAGGTTCGGGCCTTACAAAAACCACGGGGGGTTCGAGATGCATTTCCTCGTATGGGTTGCGTCCGCTGGTCTCCTGGCCTTTCAGGTAGCCCGTGTGGAAACCGTTGAACCAAACTACCTTATCTGGGTCGATAACTCCGTTTTGGTAGAGCTCCTGAAAAGTGTAGAACCTGGGGGTGAATATCTTCGTCGCCAAGGGGAAGACCATCTGGTTGACGTGCTTCTCCCTCTCGTCGTAAAATATCGTCCATGACGGAATGTTGAGACCGAACGCTGTCCTGACAGCCTCGGGCCATCTCTCAGTGAGCATTATGTCGGGCTTTTCTCGCTTGACTATGGGTAGCAACTTCTGAATCGTCTCTGCGTAGGCCTCGAGTTTGTTGCCCAGGTCCCTCCCACCGTGCTTACCAACAGGGATGTAGTCGATCTTCTTGGCATCCAGAATTTCCTGGATTTTGTCGTGGTTCCTGGCGGTGATAACGAAGTCAAATTCGTCTTCGAGCGCTTTGATTAAGGGGGCGAAGAAGTTGGCTTGGAAGGGAGTGCTCATGGCTACCCAGATCTTCCTTACTTTATTCGGCTCCACGGGCGTATTGCCTGGCTGGAAACTTGTCATCTGAAGATCAGCGCGATCGTAATGGCTGCCGCAGCGAAGAGGGCCTGCATGGCGAGAACTGACAGGACTAGGTCCCTTTCTTTGATAGGCGAGACTTTCATGAATGCGTGGACAAGCGCGGGATAGGGGGCGGGGTCGAGCGTTCCGTCAGGCCTCACCTTGGTGTTCCCGAAAAGATGCCTTTGTTTGAAAGGTCGTCTATCGATCATCTTGAGCGCAAAGTCCATCGCAGCAGGGATGCTCAGGACGACGGCCTCGAATTCGAGACCCGATGCGAGCCCAATGGCTGCCAGGGCAGCCCCTGCCATCAGGGTTCCGGAGTCGCCGGGGAAGATTTTCGCTGGATACCAATTCATTCCCAGGAAGCCGACATAGGCCAAAGTGACAATCAGCCCCAGGGAAGCCACCGTCGGGTGACCTGTAATGCCCGAAAGCAGGGACATTGTTCCAAGGGATATGGAAGCGCAGCCCGCCTCCAGCCCGTTGAAGCCAGCGAGCAGGTTCGAGAAGTTGGCCGATGTAGTGATAGCCAGAGGGACCGCCACAAGGGGATAGAGGAGGCCCAAGTGGACGTTGCCGAGAAGGGGGACGTAGAGATATGCCCTTCCAAGTAGAATGAACATCAGGGGGGCGGACGCAGCCACTATGAAGAATGGTTTGAACTTCTGGCTGAGTTCGACAAAATCGTCTGCTACGCCGACCAACCCCGTGAGGACGATCGTCGCGGATGCCGCGGCGAAAAGCACGGCAGGGCCGTCCGCGCTGAAGTTCAGCCCTAAGTAAAGCGTGGAACCCACTGCTAGGGCTACGAGGACTGCCAGTCCTCCCATCTCGGCTCGGACAGGGGAATCTGCTTTGTGGATGTCAATCCCACTTATTCCCTTCGAGGGAAACGTCCTGCTTTCGTACCTTGCGACAGAGTAGGAAGTCAACAGGGCCACCGCTGCCGCGGCCGGGCCGGTGACTTCGACGCCTACCGATTCGAAGCTAATCGTTCAACGCCTTTCCAGAACAGTTGGGTGCCCAGAGCGAAGGTGCCTATCCAGACGAATACCGTTACTACCATGTGCCAACCTTCGATGCTGGGGAACGCGTCCCATGCGATGTATGCGGCAGAGATTGAAAGCCCGAATGGAAGGAGCGAGAGTCCTGCAACCGCTGCTTGCCTAATCAATTCGTTCAGGCCTCTGTGGGGCGATGATCGAAGGGTCTTCGAGGGCCTCGTTGTTTACGCGTTCGAAGTCCGCCATGGAACCGACGTCTGCCCAATATGCTTCCTCGAAGTAGGAGCCGACCTTCTCGCCTTGGGAGATGAGTTTCGGGAAAGTCTCCGTTTCCAGGCTGCAGGCGACCCTGGGTGGGATAGAATCGATGACCTTCGGCTCCAAAACGTACACGCCAGCGTTGGCCATGTAGTTCAGGGTGGGTTTCTCCTCAAAGGCCTTGACCCCTCCGTCGTTGTCCAGTAGGATGTGACCGTAAGGAATCTTGACCCCGAACTCTTTCAGCGCGATGGTGGCCACTGCGTGGCGTTTCTTGTGCGTCTCAACAAGCTTAGCTATATTCAGGTTGGTAATGATGTCCCCGTTCATCGCGACGAAGGTTCCGTCGACCAGGGCTCCCGCAGTTCTGAGCTGCCCGGCGGTTCCTAGCGGAGAGTCCGCCTGAGCGTATTCTATTCTTACCCCGAGGCTTGACCCGTCACCGAAAGTGTCCATTATCTGCTTCTTGAGATAGGCGACGCAAAGAACGAATTCCGTGATCCCGTAGGTCCCGAGATACCTCATCGTCCGTTCGAGCAGGGGTTTCCCGCCGACAGGTAGGAGACACTTGGGTACCACGTAGGTGAGCGGCCTCATCCTTGTCCCCGCCCCGCCGACTAGGAGAACTGCCTTCATCGAATGACCGTCAAGTGAACGGGTTTTGAACTCAAGTCGAAAACGGACCTCTCTTGGCGCTTATCAGCACCCTTCCTAGGTAGAACGCGTACGTCCTATCGTTCCTCCAATTTATCGCATTGTCATTTCCAGCTGACGCGGCGAATTCGGAGAAGACCCAGGCAAGCTTTGTACCTCGTTGGATCCATGCGTATACGGTTTCGCCCTGCTGTTCCAGTTTCTTTAGAACTGAGGCCAGGGCGCGGAGCAGTTCTAGGCTCTCGAACCTTACGTTCAGCTTCAAAGAAAGGTAGAGAATCGACTTCTCCCGCCTTTCCAGCGAGAACCAGGCTCCCCTGCGTTTCGAGGTGACGATTGCTTTCTTCAGATGACTCTTTACCGTTTCAGAGAACGAACTGGGGGCTGAACCTTGGATAGTGTGCAAGAGGGGTGCCGCTTTCCTCTTCCGAAATTTTGTATATAAGAGATTTGTAACTAAATAGCATTTTGATATATAACAACGGTCTGTTAGCTACAGACTTGTTTCATATACTCTCTTGACGATCTCACCATGAGTCTGAGGGCTTCGCAGTTGGATGATTCCCTTACTGGATGTAATTCATACCGGTCGGAGGCTCAACCCCGCCCTCTAGGCGCGCTTGAAGTCGTCGTGAATGTTGTCCAATAGTTCCAAGGTAAGTTCCTCGCTTCTGACCCCTATCTGTTCGACCTGCAAACCGATTGGGACCTCAACGTCCCTGCGTTCAAGCGACTCTAACATTCCCATGAAGACCTCTGTCGCAACTTTCACAGATTCCATCGCGATGTCACTCGCTTGGACCAATCTTTTCCTCACTGGCGGCGGGAAGACAACATCCAGGCGTTCAAGCAGCGAAAGGATGCTTTTTGACGGGACGGCCGACATGCTCAGAAAGACTGTCATCGGGCTGACACCCGTTCTTTCGCAAAGGTCTTGATATGGGGCGAGACAATCTGCAGCTGCAGAAGCATCGAAGTTGATTTGACTCGTCACGAAATCGCACCCTCTTGAGCCTTTGACCCACATTCGCCTGTGCTCTTCTAAGTTTGATGTCACTCCGTAATCCTTGCCTCCCTTCGACCTCCTGTTGAAAATGCAGATTCCGCCAACGGCGACTTCTTCATGCCTTTGCTCCCTGACGATTTCTAGCGCCTCGACTACGCTGGGCCCAGGGAGAACGTCTTCGTGTCTCTCCTTTCCAACGATCACCAGTCCCCTAAGCCCGTATTCCCCTAGCACGGCGTGAACTCGGTTCTGAAAGGCTTCCCTAGTCAAGCGCGGGGCTATGATGTTGACTATTGGATCCTTGTATTCGCTTACGAGGAGGGCGTATTCCTCGGGGAGGATGGTGGCAGGTGAGTAGGTGACTTGCCCGTCTGATTCCCTCCTGTTAATCAGCTCAGGAATGTTGATGGCGTTGATGCGACCATCATGCATTACCATTTCAACCCCGCGAAGTTCTGCTCCGAACCGCGAAGAATTCGCCCTCGGGGGTACTATCTCGTAGATAACCGGCTTGTCCTTCAGGACCCGCTTTAGGCTCAATTCGCTGGCCTAGGAGTGCTTTTCACGAAGAATCTCGGCGGCCCTGGTCATAGATTTCAGTTTCGCAAAAGCAGTCTCCCTGGGGAACGTCCTGAACATTCCTGGAGCGAACCCGCAATCTGGGTTTAGCCAAATCCTTTCAGGGTCCATGTACCCGGTTATCCTTTCCGCGCGCGCTACAATCTGCTGCGGGGTCTCCACCTCATAATCCTGCACACTGACAACTCCCAGACCAATCTCCATATCGTCAGGGAAAAGCTTCACGAGGTTTGCAGGATCCCCGGTTCCTTTTGAGGTGTATTCTAAGACCAGCTGGTTCGTTTTCATCTCGAGAAGCTGAGGGAGGAAGCGCTCATAGCCCTGGTCAAAGTATGGCGAATCCTTGTTCGGCCATCTGTCCATGTGGACGCCAATCCTGACGCCAGTCAATCCTCGGGTCACTTCGTTGATGAGGTCAACAGCAAGTTTCAGTTCGTTCTCGAAACCTCTGTATTGCTGACCATGTAGTTCGTTGAACACCCGTCTGTACCTGTCTGGTTTCTCTCCTGCCTCGGTAAGATCTCCAAGCATCGGTTCGTCTAGTTGCACGAACGAGACTCCGGCGTCCCTTAGCCTTACAACTTCATTCCTAAGCAATTTGGCGTACGCATGGGCGAAATCTTCTGGAGTCTGATACGCATCCTTCGATATGTCCTTGTGCCAGCTCTCCCACATGACCAAGTAAGGCGCAGGCAATGTAACCTTGAACGGCTTCTTTGAAAATTTCCTCGCAGCTTCAAACTCGTCACGCGCGATTACGGCATCTCGAAGTGGCTCAGAGACAAGGGCCCTCATGTACGTAAGCTGGACCTTGTTCGTCTTCAGAATCTCCAAGGCGTCGGGATTGAGCTTGGTAATGTGCATGACCTTGAAGCCAGGGAACTTGTCCCCGACGAAGCCCACGAAGCTGCTTCGCCGCTGCTCGCCGTCGGTTATTACGTCGACTCCCGCGGCTTCCTCTCCTCTGATTGTGGACTCGGTCGCTTTGTCTAGTTGGGCATCAAGGTCTGCCCTGGAAAGCTCTCCTTTGGAATGCTTCCTCGTCGCGTCAATGAGTTCCCTGCTGCGTGGAAAACTCCCAACGACGCTGGTGGTAAAAGTCAGATTGAATCAATTCAAGGCTTATGCCCGCCCTTTGATATAGACTTCGCGATGAATGAAATCAGTCTACCCTTAAATACAATTTAGATTCCCGATACTGGACGCGTTACAGGAGATCAAGGCGCCCCCTCTGCCAGGACTCGTCAAATTCGACTCGACAAACAGCCTAAGACTCTATCTCAAAAATCTGATGACCCTAAACGAAATGGAAAGCGATAGGTACGGACAGAAAGTTGGCCGTCTAATGAGAATCCTTCAGATGGAAGCGAGCGGCGCCGACCTGAATAAGCACCGCGAGGTCGAATGGAAGAGGTCGGGCTTGGTCATGCTGAACACGAAGGAACCGAAACGTGGTGCTCTACGCACTCCCATCGACCGGCTTCAATGATATCGTCCCGCAGACCTTCGGGACTGTGACCATCAGGGACAATTCGTTGTTCGGAAGCGGCATTCCGGGCTATTCTGCGACATCTGGCTGGGACCTCACGACTGGCTTTGGAAGTCCTAACGCGAACAACTTCGTCCACGACCTGGCTAGCGCATTACCATAGGAATAAGGCCGGGGCGATGCAGAAAGTCGCTCCGGACCCTCATTTTTGTCGGTTCTTACTCTGGTCTTGGGCACGCCGCATCTAAGAATTTGGAATTCAGTATTGTAGCTCTGGATTTGCGCGACTTCTAGGAATAATAGGCGGGCCAAGTTTCTTGGGAGGAAATAATGACCAGCGTCATGAAACCAGGAAGAGCCCCGATGTTGGTCGTCCTACTGGTCTTGATAGTTGTTGCCGCCGGGTTCGCCTACTACTACAGCGTCTCGCAATCGAGCCTCGCGTCTGACAGTGCCTCGATATCAACTCTGGGGAATCAGGTGTCGTCACTCCAGGGGCAAGTTGGAAGTCTCCAGTCTCACCTCGCCGGAGTGCAGGCTAATCTGACCAAGACTCAAAACTTGGACAGCGCAAGAAATTCGATAGGAATCATTGCATGGCTCGCATCTCCCGGCGACACCACCAACCAATACCAAGTGAAGATAACGAACAACAACGCCTTTGCCGTAACGCTTTCTCAGCTCGCAATCAATGTTGTGGACAGGTCCGGTGTCCAGATTGCAAGCAATACAGTGGCACCCCAGTTAACCGTCGCTGGCGGGAGTTCGATCTCGACACAGATCTCAGTTGTGTTCCCGAACAATGCCTCAGGGGTGAACGTCAACGCCATCATTCAGACTCCGTATGGGCAAATTTTCGTAGGGAGCGCCTAGGGAATGTGGGCTACGACAGGTTACCTACTGGGAAATTCTCGGCAGTCTCCGATGAGAACACCACTCCTAGCGGGGCCTCATGGCAAGAGGAATCTTGCAGCCGTTCTGCTATTCATCGCAATCATCGGAGGTTCAAGCGTCTACTACCTCAACCAGTATTCTATGCAACCTAGCATTCAAGTAACAAACATAAGCACTGCTTCTCCCGTTCAGAATCCTAGCAGTCAGAATGTGGTAAGCTTGGGACGAGTAACGAATTCTGGGGTGATCAGTTACACAGCCGCTTCAAGTGGCACGTATGTCCTGGTCTTTGACAATCGATACTCCGACTCTCCCGAATCTGTGGCGGTGACGTATTCTATAGGTGGTGGGCCAAGCAATTCTATGTCGTTTACCGTCCTCAGTGGGGAGTCGCGGGATGTTAGTACGACTCTGCTGGCTGGTCAATCGATTACGGGGAGCTTCTCAGTAGCCGGTACATCGGGCAACTCCATAGCGTTCCAAATAATGGCGGATACCTGCACCCAATCTATCAGCTTCTCTTTCAGCCTCGTGAATACCGGGAACGCAAATGGTTTTGCGACCGTGGGATTCCAAGCAGATGGACAGACGGTCTGGTCAAACAAATATTTTGTGCAGACAGGTCAGCAGCTCCCTGCGAGCGCATCTACTTCGTTCAGCAACTGTGCCAGCCACAACTACGCCTTAGTTATCTTATCACAAGAGAAATCTTAGAAAGCCGGTGACGAACGTCTGCGAATGCAACATGTCGTTCCGAAGGGACTTGCTCGTCGGTCTTCGAGGGTTTGACGAGTCCTTTGGCAGATCACCCGGCAGCCTCATGGGCAAAGAAGAGGACGAAATAGTAGGGCGAATCCGAGCCCGGAACCTTCAGATCATGCACGAACCGGCAGCCGTAGTGTACCACAAAGTCAAACGGGGACGACTCACCTGGAGTTACATGGTGAGACTCTTTTTCTGGACAGGAATTTCAGACGAATGGCCCCTCCCAAAGGGACATGGTGGCGACATCTGCGTAGCATCGTCCGCTCATTGATGAATTTCCCTAAGCGGTATCCCATGGACAGCGCGGTAGAAATAGCCTACAGTGCAGGCTGTCTGAAAGAAAGCCTTCGTCCACGCGAAGCCAAGCACGTGAGCCGGACAAGATAGCGAGGATACGCGACCGTGCTGGATTAAGCATAGGCACGGATATCAACCCCGGGCTTCGTGGTGGAGGAGAAGGATATTTGCGAAGATTCCGGCGGACGTTTTTCCACCTGGGGAGAGGTGTAGGCAGACGCACGTAAAGGTCAGTGCAAACCTCACAAGGGTCGGTTTGGTCATCGGTGCCTCGTTGTTACTTCTCAGCATTCTTCCGACCTACATGGCCTCTGCTCAGAGTTCTTCGAGTGTGAGAGCACAAATAGGCCAGGCCTACTCAGCAGTTCAATCAGCCGAGCAAAACGGAGGGAATGCGAGTTCGCTTATTGTAAAGCTCAACACAGCCATATCGCTGGTGCAGCAAGCCGACGGTGTAAACGGTACGAACCCCTCAAGGGCGCAGGCGTTATACGCGCAGGCTGCAACTTTGGCGTCTCAGGTCGTTCAAGATTCATCTTCCGTTGCCGCGGCGGGGAGAGCGTCCGTCATCGCCGCCCAGCTCGCCCTAATTACGGAAACCGTTGTTCTCGGGGGCTTGGCCGTAATAACCTACGTATTTACGCCAAGGGTTTTCTGGGCGCTGTGGCTTAGTGCCCATAGAACCCAGAAGGTGAAGAAGGTCTGATCGACGAGCAGGTTAGGGCGGGGGCAGTCGGAATACTCCTTCTGATTGCCGTGTTCAATGTGTCAAGTTTCTATCTAGCAAGCAGGACAGTCGAACCTTTTTCCGAGCTCGGAATCCTGGGCCCGAACCAGAAGATTGCAGATTACCCCAGTACCGTTTTCACGGGGCAGAACTTCACTCTCTACCTCTACGTGGGCAATCACGAGGGAAAGGTCATGTACTACGAGGTCCTCACCAAGGTTGGCAACAGCTCGAGCGTGTCCAACAGCAACGTCACACTTGGCGTTCCGCCGATTGCCAAGTACGGTATGGTCCTTCTCAACAACCAGACGTACCTGAAGCCAGTCACTCTGAGCATCACCCACCCGGGAATGAACCTCAAGCTTGTCTTCGAGCTCTGGGTCTACCAGGTCAATGCTAGCAGCTTTGTCTACGATCATCGTCAGAATCAGCTCAACATCAATGTGTCAGGATCGGCCACATGAGCAAAGAGAATCGAGCAAGGGAAGTTCTCATTTCGAATATAGGGAATGGAAAGACCGTTGAAGAAGCCGTGGAGAGAGCCACTGAGGGGACGGGCGTGCCAACCTGGGCAGCAACGAGGGCTTTGTACTCCTTGATTTGCGAGAAAAAGGTCTCCCTTTCAGACTGGTCCCCGCCCAGTTCCTTGATGGGCTACCTGAGTTCGCCGTATTCCTTATGGTTCTGGGGTGCCATGGCCGCCCTCGCCGTGACCTTCGTCTCAATCTATGCACTCCCTCCGTCGACTCCATTCCTGTACGTTCGTTATGTGTTCGGGTCAATCGCTGTGCTTTTCCTTCCAGGGTATGCTCTGATAGAGGCCCTGTACCCGAAGAAGGATGACCTCGATGGTCTGGAGAGATTGGCCCTTTCAATCGGTCTAAGCCTCGCCCTCGTCCCGCTTGTCGGCCTTCTTCTGAACTACACCCCCTGGGGCATCCGGCTAGACCCAATCGTAGCATCCCTCGCTTCTCTGGATATTGTTCTAGTTCTGATAGGTGCTTACAGGAAAGAATCGTACATCAAGTTGGCCGCCACGATAATCCGGTGAGAGTCTTGCCGACAACAACCTATCTGACATTCGGCGCTGGGATAGCAGCCTTCGGGGCGGTGGTCGCGTACCTGTCGTACTTCATCCTCTTCAGCGTCTCATTCACCGCCCTTGGAATCGCATGTGTGATACTTGGAGCGGCGACCCTAACTCTTCCCGAGCATCCTGTTCCCAGGAGCGCGGTCCGCGGGGTCATCCATGCGGCAGTTCTCAATGTTGAGGCCCTACTCGAAGAATTCGACTGTAAGGAAAAGGCGACTTACATGCCTCCCAAGGACGGTTTGGCCATCGCGTTCGTCCCACTTTCGACGAACCCTCACTCTCCTTCGTTCAACGACCTGGCGAGGGCCCCGAGGCGGTTAGTCTCAGAACAGGGTGGAGTTCCGGTACTCATGGTGGTTCCGCCGGGAGCAGAGCTTGTAAGGGCGAACGAATTCACAGAGGGCTCGAGCCTTGAAGATGCCCTGCAATACGTCCTCGTCGAAGTTTCAGAGCTCTGCTCCACCGTGAAGGCAGTGGTCGCCGAGGACAAATTGGTCGTGGAGATGAAAGGAGTGAAGGTCAAAACGGAAGCGGCGAAGTATCTTCTCTGCTTGGGGAGCATCCCCGCAAGCATCGCGGCGTCAGTGGCTGCTACGGTGACAAAGAAGGGGTTGGTGCTACTATCCGAGGAAACTAACGGCAAAAGGTCAGTGGCGACCTTCAGGTTGGTCTAGATGGAGAGACAGAACCTCTACTTCATGTCGCTCGGGGCTCTCCTGATGCTCTCGACGGTGGGCCTCTCGATTATTGGCGCCTACACTCTCGACGTCTACGTCAGCCTGTTCACGATCTCCTACTTCGTGGCTTCGACCATATTCAGGCCGAGAAGGCGCATGTTCGATTTCGTCGGGCTTGCCCTCTTTGGTGCATTCGCTTTCATTGTCGCATTGCGGATCCTCGCGATACTTACACCATGAAGAGGCCAATCGTTTTCATTCTGATCTTTATCCTTCTCGTCTCGTTGCTATCGGTTCCTCTGCTTCTCCTGCACCTCGGTCTTCATCCTGTCTCCAAAGTCCAGAGACAGGTGGACCCTGCGGCCGCGCCGGCCGAGATAGTCTACGGACCGGACCTCTTCGTCTTCTACGGCCTTGTGATTACCTCGATCGATGCAGGGAACCTCTCGCGCGTAGAGGCACTGTTGGGACAGACGGGGTTCCTGCACATCCCGTCAGAGATCTTGGGCGCGGTCAACACGTTCAACGGGCTACTGAATTCCACTGCAAACATTCTTGCAGCCGCCCACACTGAGATCCTAGATGCAAACACTTCCCTGTCCTCAGGAAGGATTGACCAGGCGACTCTCCATGTCCAGACTGCGACAACAGACCTGAGGAAAGCGAACGGCACCATCACCGAGCTCGTTGCCGCTTCACCCAGGCTCGCTTCGCTCACGGGTATCCCCCCGGACCTTCTCGTCCAGAAAGTCCACACAATCGAAGACCTCTACTCGAAGTACATCTCTCAGGTCCGACTTCTTCAGAGCCAAATCACCAAAGAGACCATGCTGGTCCAGACATCGGTGACCCTTACTGTTACCCCATCCTCAGTCGAGACAGGCTCCCGCGTCCATGCGAGTGGAACGCTGACGACTTCAGCAGGTTCCCCTCTCGTCTCCAGAAGTGTCACGATATACCTATCGGGTGCAAGTCTGGGGAACGCAGTCACAGACACTTCCGGTCACTTCAACTCCTCATTCCCCACCCCCTATGTATACCAGCCAACAGTTTCTCTCTTCGCTTCGTACCTTCCAACGGGCAACGACTTGGAACTATATGCTCCGTCTTCTTCGTCAACCATCCAGCTCAACATATCTTTCGAGTCGCCCGTGGCCAGGGTGTCCATCCCTTCAAGCGTCTATGCAGGCATGTCGATCTCGCTTAATGGCACGCTCACAGCCAACAGCGTCCCCCTTTCCGGGTATGAAATGACACTTGTGGCGTTTGGAATCGATCTTTCTTCGAAGAGTTCCAATGCTGGAGGCTTCGCCTTCAATGCGACAGCTCCAGCCAACCTCAACGCAGGAACATATTCTCTGTCGTTGCAGACTTCAGGAAACGGCACTGTCGGTCCGCTAAGCCTGTCGTTCCCATTGAAAGTGATTAAGCTAGACCCTTCAGTCACAATGCATGTCCCTGTCTTCGTGGTAGCAGGGTTCGGCGCCACCGTATCAGGTGCGGCGGAGGACAACGGGAGCGAACTGCAAGGTGCTACAGTTCTCAATATCAGCCCAAGCCCGTCTATCAATACGAGTACTTCCGAGTCGGGCTCGTTCTCTTTCAATGTCACCCCTTCTCTCACCTCCTCAAATGGCGCATTGGACTACACGATCGGGGTGTACCCCAAGGAGAGTTGGATTTCTCCGACGAGGGTCAACGTGAGCGTATTCGTGATCAATCCTTTGACCCTGGTCCTTCCTGCATTGAGCGCAGGCCTGCTCGTGATGGTGGTTAGAAGGCGACAAGGCGCGAAACAGGCTCCAACGATGGCAGTCAAGAGTTGGGAAGCGTACCAGCCAGTCATTCCGGTGCCGGCCGAAGCGCGCGGGTTGGCCAAGACATACTTTGCGGCCCTCGAGTTGGTCGAAGAGTCTACCTCGGTCTTGCCCAGTCCCCAACAGACCCTCCGCGAATACCTGGGTGAGGTGAGAGGGGGGTTGAAGGGCTCCGACCACTTCGAATACATCACGTTGGCTTTTGAGACGATGCTTTACGGCCCCGGCGTCGCACCTCAAATGGAGGAGCGAGCGCAAGAGGAATTCGAGTTGCTGAGGGGGGCCCTTGCGTCCTAGGAACGGCGTAATCGTGGGGGTCGTGGCAGGACTAATCTTCGCCTCTTTGCTAGTCTATTTCACTTCCTCGCTAACCCTTCTTGAGACGCCAGATGACTTCAGCCCGACGAATACAGCCTGGAACGGCATGGCCGCCTTCGATTCAATCGACAAGCCTATCCTCATGCATGACCTTACCCTTCTCCCCGTAAATGGGAAAGACTTCGTTCTGATGGAGATTGGCCCCTCGACCCCTTTCACCAATCCTGAAGCTGGCGCCGTTTCTTTGTTTGTTAGGAGTGGAGGAACCCTTGTGGTTGCTGACGATTTCGGGAGCGGAAACACGCTCCTTCAAGGAATGAACCTTACGTCAAGGTTCACTGGATCTCTGCTTGCAGACCCGCTCTTTAACTTCCAGAACTCATGGCTTGTTGTCTCGCCCACAGTTGAGATGGCGAATATCACTTCCCTCGCATTCAACTACGCCAGCACCCTGTCTGTTACCGACAGCGGGGCCCAGGCCCTAGGTTATTCGAGCGACTTCAGCTACATCTACCCGACCCAACCCCGAGAGAGCCTTTCCAACGCAACACACGGGCCCTTTCCTGTCCTCGCAAAGGCAGCTTTCGGACAGGGAAGTGTTGTCCTTGTGTCCGACGCCAGCGTATTCATCAACTCGATGATTGGCCGGAATGGCAACCGTGCACTGTTGAAAGACCTCTCTGTAGGCACGGTATTGTTTGACACCTCCCACCTGACAGTCGGGCCCACTTCTACCGTAAGGAACTTTGAGTTTGCGGCCTATTCTTTGTTTTCCGCCCCAGAGGTCCGCTACTCGGCGGCATTGCTAGGACTTGCTATCATAGCGGCCTATCGCGTTGGCAAGGTCGCACCTGACGAAGAGGACGAGTTAAAGCAGATTGTTCGGGAGCACCCCGAGTGGGACGAAACCAAACTAAGGGAACTAAGGGAGGAAATGGAAGCAAATGAGTGAGGTAGAGGCATCCCGGAGGATAGCCAAGAGCGTCGAGGACGTGGTAATCGGCAAGAAGGATGTGGTCGAGAAGCTTCTGCTATCCCTTGTGGCTGGGGGACATGTATTGCTCGAAGGGTCCCCAGGGACAGGAAAGACGACCATGGCCAAGACCTTCTCCTACGCAATCGGGGGCTCCTTCAAGAGGATCCAGCTAACCCCAGACCTTCTACCAGCAGACCTAGTCGGTTCGAGCGTGTTCAATCCCAAGGAGGACATCTTCGTGATCAGGGAGGGACCGATATTCGCGAACATAGTCATGCTAGACGAGCTGAACAGGGCGACTCCCCGGACCCAGGCAGCCCTGATTGAGGCCATGCAGGAAGGGCAGGTGACCATAGAAGGGAACACCATGCCGTTGCCCCGGCCCTACCTTGTCATAGCGACCCAACTCCCCCCGGGCGCGTCTGGGACCTACCCTCTGACCGAGGTCCAGGTGGACAGGTTCGCGATGAGGATTCCCGTCGGCCATCCGACCCCAGACGAGGAGAAAGCGATACTGACCAACATAGACTCTCTCGACGCGATCGACGTTCAGCCCGCCGTCAAGCAGGACCAACTTAACAAGTTGATCGGTGCTACCCATTCTGTGACAGTCTCGGAGAGAGTCAAGGACTACGTCGTTTCGATATCGGCAGGACTTAGGTCCAACACGAAAGTGAGGATAGGGCCAAGCACTAGGGCTTCCATCTGGCTATACAAGCTAGGCAGGGCCAGAGCCCTCCTGGAGGGGAGAAAGTTCGTCATCCCCGACGATGTGAAGTTCGTAGCGCGAGAAGTCTTGACCCACAGGGTGATTCTGACACCACAGGCCGAGGGCGATGGTGTGGAGCCCGAACAGGTTGTCACAGAGGCCCTGAACTCGGTTCCGGTACCCAAAGAATGACCCTGACGACGAGAGGCCAGAGGTTCCTTGCGGCGGCGGCGCTTCTGCTGAGTCTTGGACTTGTCTTCGTGGATACCTTCATTCAGGCTGCTTCAATCGCAGCTATGGCATTCATAGTTTACGATATGTTCGATGCAAGGAGGACTTCTCACAAGGGCCAATCGTCGGTTAAGCTAAGCCCAGAAACTTTCCGTGCCACCCTCGCCATAGGCGACAGCGCGTCCTTCAAGACCAACCTCACCGCCGACCGTCGAGTCGTACTCGACACCTCAGAAGCCTCCTGGATTAGTGTCGAACCCCCGAACTTCGAGCCCGGCAATTGGCCCGTCCTCTTGACGGGGTCGCCTCTTTTTTCAGGCCATTACTCTACGAGCAACATTGGGGCCCTGGTGACCAGCAGGTACGGCCTCTTTTCCACCATGGCCAGGCCAGAGCTCTTCCTTACATTGAGGGTATATCCCCGCTTTCTCTTGACTGCTCTCGCTGTCGCCGAGGCGCTGGCGAAGACTGGGACTGGCATTGGAGGCGAGAACGAGACTGAACTAATCGGGACCGGTCTCGAATATGCCGAGACAAGACATTACCAGCCGGGGGACAGCCTCAGGAGGATTGACTGGAAGGCCACGGCCCGCTTCTCTTCGCTCATGGTGAAGCAATTCTATAGGGAAATCGGGGGTGCAGTCAACCTGGTCTACCTGCTCGAAGCCCCTGGCCCAAGGACTCACGATGAGTTGGCAACAGAGTTCCTAAACGTCGTCATCTCGGCCACAAGGAGGGGGACGCCGGTCAAAGTGACCGTATACAACAAAGAGGAGATGGTCGTAAAGTTCTCCGGGAAAGGGCATGAGGCACTTTCGTCCGCTCTGTCATTGGTTCTCGAGAAGAGTGGTATATCTCTTGACGAAATCTACTCGCTTCTCGACGTTCTTCCTATCAGTCAAGAAAGGAGAGCGTTGATTCTCTCTGGCAAGGACAATTTGGCTGGGCTACTCGGACGGACCAAGACAGTTGGGTCGGCCCTGAATCGAAAACCCAATGAGATGATGGAGGAACTCTTCTCCACTGAACCTTCCCCTTCATTTGTTGTCCTGAGCAGCCTAGTCTCGCGGAACCAGCTCCTGCCGGAAATGATTGAGGAACTGAGGACCCGAGGCTGCGCGGTAGTGCTCGCCTATCCGCACAAGCCATGGGAGGATGCCAGCAATCTTGAAGAGGCATACCGAATGAGTCTCTCCCAGGAAAAACTACTGAAGTTTGCAGCCTCGAAAGGGTGTACACTTGCTTCGCTCCCATTGCAAGCTTCAAGGTTACCTACACAGTTGCCAATTCCCGCGCATCTCATCACCTCCGCAGGTTGAGATTAGGCAACCTGGACCGCGACTGATAGTTAGGCCAAGGCCGTCGGATTCTGGCCCTATCCGATCCTCCGCAAGCGCTAAAAGTCGTTTGGACCTCTTGGGTCCGGAAGTGAGATTTCACGGGCAAACCCCGTTTTGACCTGGGTAACGTGAAGTTATTGGTCCTAGCAAGCGCATTTACATTGGTCGTTTACGGCCAAGAGGTACTAAAGCTGCTGCTGAAGGCAGACGAAGTCTTCAGCGGTGTCTTCGATACTTCCGTCCCGACGTACCCCTTGGTGGGGATTCTATTCCTCTTGGTTTTCGCGGCAATAAGAAGGCAGGAATTCGCGAGGCAGATGGCAGACAATGGGAGAAGACCTATCGTGAGCATTTCGGGCATATTCGTCGCTTTGCTACCACTGGCAGCCTTGCTACTTTCTGGTTGGACCCTGGTAGATTCCTACGCCTTTGATGGAATATCCCTCGTCGCATGCTGGGTTGGGGCGATGGTGGCACTGAGACCATCGCTGGTATCCTTCCTCTTCTCCTATCTTGTCATTTATGTCGCCGCAGTCGGTTCCGTGGACCTCTTGACCACGTACCTGGGGGACCCGCTTTCAGGGGGCGTCGCCCTGATCAGCAGCTTCTTCACTTGGGTCCTTAGGGCCCCGGTCGAGTGGTCATCGACTTCGCTCGACTTTGTCGCGGCTGGTGGTCAGCCAGTCTCGCTCTATATATCACAGGAGTGCTCAGGCATCGCGTCAATTTCGATATTCCTGCTCCTGATGGGGCTAATGCACCTTGATATCAAGCCCAGGCCTCGGGTGAGCATCGCCTTTGCTTTCGGAGGTTCTTCCCTCTTCTTGGTTCTGAACTCGATAAGGGTCGTGATGGTGATAGAGGGCGGCATCGCAGGAGGAGTTGGACTTATGTGGAGTCTTCACGGGTGGGTGGGCTATCCCCTCTACGTCCTCGGATATGCTGCGATCGTTTTGGCCTACATGAAAAGAGGAGCCCTGGTCGATGGTGGGCCGGCAGACGCCGCAGGAATCATCAAAACTATCATGATCCTACGCGCAAGAAAAGTCTCGCAAATTCGCCAGTGCCTGGGAAGCTAAGGGGGCAACCGGAACTATTCGCCCGGCCCACGACTTTCGTTGATGGGACCCCTCCGTTCAGGCAGAATAATGGCTCCCTACGGTTGTAAGCCCTGCAGGAACTTTCTTTGTTCTGACCCGCTTGACAAATATGTAGGTCAATGAGACTAAGATCGCCAACATGAAGACGCCGAAGGGGAATTCGGGGATCGAACCGTTGGCTGGAGTCCACGCGACGTCACCGGTCACCCCGTTGCTCGGAACCTCATTTACGCCGAAGTATTTCGACGCCGTGTTCAGACAGAAGCCACCCGATTTCGACGTGTCTGCCGGGCATCCCGTGCCCGAGTTGTAGGTGCTCGCGACGAGGTCGCAAATCTGGTGCGTACCGTCGCATACGGTCGCCGTTGCGGAAAACGGGGAGGCGCGGAGGTATGCCTTCGCAACGGAGAGGTCTATCGTCCCGTCGAGGGACGCAGTGCTGGAGGTCAATGTGACGCCTATGTTTGCGTCTGAGCAGATTGTGCCGGAGGTGATGCTGCCGCACGTCAACGAGTCTCCGGCGTTCCACTCGGGAGGGGACCCTGTATTGCAGTTGTTTGCCCCGGCTGTAGAAGACCCGCAGTAGTAGAGGGCCACCGTGCCGGCTGCCGAGCCCGACGCGAGGAAAATCGTCGCAATATTGACGAACGAGGTGCAGGAGCTCGCGGTGGTACACAGAGTGAAGTCCATTTCGTACTGGTCGCCCGAGACCATGCCCGCGACTGTGAAGCCGCTGGTCTTCAGGTTGAGTTGCTGGGATATCGTGTCTGTGCTGTCGGCCGCGCAGATGGCCCCCGGACTGGACCCTGATGGGCAGTCAGACACAGAGCTGGACGTTGCAGCGGTGTCCAAGAGATACAGGGCGGGGGGCGTGTTGGTGGTCGCGGCGGTGGTCAGGGGCACAGATGTTGTCCCCCCGCCAGTGGGCATCACACCTGCGGGCGGGTAGGCCCTCATCCGCGCCCACCGGACCGCGTTGCTGCCCGTCCCAATTTCGGAGGTACCGAGGTAGATTCCATAGTTTGCGATGGCTCCCACGCTGTTGTCAGTGGATGTGATCGAGGTTCCGGCGCCGTCGGTTGAGCCCTCGTTCCCAGCGGCGGCCCACCTAAGAGACCAGATCCCGGCAGGGAACGTCGAGGCAGATTGCAGTATGCACGTCCCCGCGCCGGCGGAAGTCTGCGGGCAGAATTCTTCCTCCTGCCCTGGAGCTCCCGCGAACCAGTCTAGGCTGTATCCCTTGTACATGGCGTGGAACCCGTTCGTGAGACCTGAAGTCTCCTCTCCCAACATGGGGTCGTCCCCCGAGACCGAGACCATGTAGGATTCGGCGATTCTCGGCTGGGTCTGAGTGCCCGAGTAAACGAAGATCCAATCAGTCGTCGCTGCAGCTGCGAAGGTCGCGCCGTTGTTCACCGTAACAGTCCCTCCCGCGCCGCTGGCCACCCGTGTCCACTTGGCGTTCAGACTAGTCCCCGCGAAGTTGTCGTAGAATGTGAAAACGTTGGCCCCGTTGTCGTACAAGCCGTACGGGGTCGAAATGTTCGGCGCCTCCCCTGCGATGCTCCCGTCGAACTCGACGCTCGTCGAGGCGAAGACCATGTATATTGTGAGAGTGGCGGAGGCGGCTATGCCGTTCGGTAGTTTGACCCAGAATACGGTATTCGTGGCGCTGTTGCAGGGCGTGGACGCGCACGACTCCAGCCACGAATTCAGGGGACCAGAGAAGGCGCAACCTGTCGAGCATCCGGAGGGCGAGGCGGTGCTCTGGAACCTGATGTTCCCCAGGTCGGAAGCTTCGATCGATGAGTATGTCGACGCGCCGATCACCACCTTCTGCTCGAAGGGAGCAGGCGTGGGACTAGTTTGCCCGTTGTTGAGTGCTATCGCGACGTATTTGCTTTGCGTGGTAGTCGTCGCGGAGCCTGATAGGAAATTCAGCGTTGTAGGGGCAGTGAATGCGGTGCTGGATGGCGGGAGAGAA
>DASYXJ010000058.1:0-4304 GCA_035935095.1 Nitrososphaerales archaeon
ATGACGTGGTTGTAGGCTGAGGCCTTCGGGCCGTCTGTGAACCGTTCGACCCAGCCATAGCTGTCGACGCTGATCAAGGGCGTTCGGTCTCGTCGCGGAGGTCGGCCGTGTCGAGCCCGGGGACCATCCCCTTGGTCTTCCTCAAGGGGCGCACGGGGACGTACTGGAGGATGCCGTGCTTTGCTATGGCCACCATCTTGTCGCCTGGCTTGATGTTCGCTTCCTGGCGGAGCTTCTCAGGTATGACTACCTGGTACTTCTTCGAAACTTTGACTGTCTCCATCGTTCGTCGTATCGTATTACGATGTAGCTATCGATATAAGGGTTGCCTCTGGATGGGCTCGCCGGACAATCAAAACCAATCGCTCATGGCCGTCGTCATCCTTTTTTCAGCCTCCATTTCGTCCAGTTCTTCGAACCGCTGCCACCAGGGCCCTCGGACGTAGAGGCTGTCGATTGCGTTATCGTAACCCACCAGGGGCCACATAGAGCCCCAGGTCTCTCCCTTTGTTCCAGGTATCAAGGCTGCGATGAATAGTAGCATGCCGCTAAAGACGACCAGAGGGAAGTATGTCGCAACCCCGATACCCATTTCTCCACCGAGAACAGAGAATGGTACAAGAAAGACAGGAGCCAACAGTGAGGCGATGAAGAGGATCACGCCAGCCTGCGCGACGCGCTTTCGCAGATGGAGGACCAAGGACCGCGTTTCCGAATCTGAGTGGGAGGATTAACCCGTTTCGGTAACTGGTTCTATCGCTCAACAGATGCCGATTGGTCCCGTTCCGAGAACTAGACTAATATCGAGAACGTGCTGTGTAGCCATGGATCCCTTTGCTGACGTCCAGGTCCGGCATGAGCACTGCGGCCGTCGCAGCGCTTGTCATATTGTTGGTTGTCGCCTCCATTGCCGCTCTGTCGTTGTACCTTGGAAGCCGTCCCAGACCCAACACGACTTTGGCCCCGGGGTCAGGCTCCTCTTACAATTACGACCCGTCTCTGGGGCTGAATCTGACGCTCTCTGTAGGGCCCATCCACGCGTGGCAGGGGATTTTTGTCTCAATTAATGCCTCGATTGCGAATCCTTCCTTGTTCTCCATTGTTCTAAATCGCTCAGGCGCCCCCATGAAGGCTTCCCCGGGACCCTGCAGTCAGCTTCCTCTGGGTGTGGCGATTCTGCAAGGGAATTATGGGGTTGGAAACTTCTCCGAGACCACCCCGTTGACGACCTTCTACCCCGGGATCTTCTTTTGTCCAGCTGAGTTCAACATAGACAGCTTCTCTTTCGCTCCTCAGAGCGAAGACGTTACTGCCTATGACCCTCAGCCCCAGTGGACGCAACCGGCGGTAATCAAGGCGCATGCGTGGGGTTTCTGGAATACCCCAGGCGGCGTCAGGTATCACAACCTTTGCCCCAACTGTGGATATCCGGGCAACTTCCAATCATTCCCTCCAGGGCTGTATACAGCGTTGGCCCAGGACCAGTGGGGCCAAGTGGTTGTAGCACATTTCGAGGTGACTGGGACCTCTGCGCTCCTCAGCTGCTCTTCCGTGACTTCCAACAATTCTTTCACCGAGCACCCTGTGGGGATTATCTCGTCCGGACCCTTTGCTGTTTCCTCATACTACGTCGATAAGGCCCACAATGGGAGTGTGTTTCTGCCCCTAAGAAATAATGGAAGCGGTATGGTGACATTGGTGGGAATTGAAGACCCCCGGGGACACGGCCTCTACAACTATCAAGGAAACGCCTTTCCGCCAGCCAGCTACACGTGGTACGCGGAGACTCCGGGCGAGCCTTTGGAATACCCATTCTCAGCCCCTGCCGGCGCCTGTACGCTGCTACACATGGACTTCACCGGGTTCAGTTATCTCGTTGGGACTGAGTTGCAATTCCTGTTTGCCGATAACCAGAACGAGACAATCATCCTGAAGGGCTCATAAGAACGGGAATCTGATACTGCTCGCCGAGGGAAACGAATGCTTATCGGAATCCTTGGGCCGGGCGGCAGGCGGAGCTTCTTCATAGACACATTTGCAACGTTACTCGTCGCAGCAGGACTTGGCTTTCTTCTTCTCTTCTTGACTGCCGAGGCCTACTACGTTGGGTGTGCGCAAAAAGCATCTTCGTGCTCTGTTTCCTTTTACTCGCTTTTCGGTATCTTGGTGGTTGGTTTCTCCATCGCGGAGTCAGCGGTCGCATGTGGTGGATTGGCGCTCAAGGGACCCGGCAGGCACACAGCAATCAGAAACATCTCCATCATCGCTCTAGCTGGATCAGCTTTGACCCTTCTTTACGGGATGATTCCTACCATGATTTATGGCATCGGCGTCGAAACAATCGACTACGGCTTTCCTTTCACGGACTTCGTTCAGTCTGCCGGCAACGTGTTTTCTCCCTTGTTCGTTGTGTTGAATTACTTGTTCTGGTTCGGACTTGGACATTTCGTTCGATTACTCTTTAGGCTTCGAAAACCACCGAGACTCATCACTTCTTTGGTGGCCGCGGCGGCAGTAACGGCTTTCACATTTGAGGTTGCAACAGATGTGGCTTGCTGCATCGAGACACTAGTAGGAAGGGGCTTCCCTTTTCCTTACTATCGAGAGTTCTACCTTTCCACCTACACGACAGAATTCGATCCTGCCTTATTCGCAGCTGACTTTGTCCTTTGGCTCGTGTTGACGTATCTCGTTCTATGGTTGGTGAACTTCCTGAGAACAGAAGGGAAACAGTCAAAGGACCCGGGTCATGATGGAACTGTTCGAGCTGGGAGTACTTTTGAGGTTTGGAACTGCCTTCCAAGTCGTGGCTGGTTTCATCGTCCCAGCGGCGGTCTTAATCGGAACTTACTGGTCCCTGCTGACATTTGGAAATCAGTGTGCTCCGCTGAACCTCTACTTTCTGCTTGGCGTCTCGGTGATTCCCAACCTCGTCATAGGCTTGGTATCAATCCTAGGCAGGGCCAGGGCGTTTGGGTTAACAGTTATCGTCGTGTGATTCGTTTTGGCAATCATAAGCGATGGCTTTGTCAATGGGCTTTACGGCTGTTTCATAGCGGCATAGTTTCCCGATGAGATAGAAAACCCCACCGAGTTACCGGGATTGGCCGGATGTGGCTCCAGCAGGCTAATGACTGGAGTGCCAGGCGAGGTGTTGCCAGTTCGAGATATCGACATCGCAAAGAAGGAGAGGAATGGGAGAGACGCAATGGGGTCCAGGGCCTCGAGTAATACCAGCAAGGATGGCGGAGTGTTCACTAGCACGAACCCTTCAATCATGTTCGATGTTCTTTCCCCAGGGGCCAGAGTCCAGTAAGCTTGGCCGAAGAGCGCAACAGATGCGACCGCTCCGACCACAGACCCGATGTAGGTCCCGACAAAGAGTAGGCCGAAATACGCGAAGGTGTGGCCGTTGACCGGAACCCTTCGGCCGATGAGGTAGAAGACGGCGAATCGGCCCAGAAAGGCAATCGCGAGACTTAGAAGGCTGATGATGCCGAAGAGCTGGGCGTTAAACCCCAATCTGGATAGGAGCGAGAAACCACCATTGAGAAAACCCGCCAAAACTCCGAAGACCATTGATGTCAGTGCGACTAACATGAATTTGCCACGGGTGCCGGCATTAGTAGCCCCATGGGAGAGGTTCGAAAGAGCGAACCCACTGAATGCGATGAAAACAAAGCCGAGGCTACTCGATGGAGCACTCACATAGAAGTAGGGAAATCCAACGAGGGGGTTGCTCTGCGGGAGGAAAAAGAAAACCGTCTGTCCCAAGATCTCGCCGAGCAGCGCACCGCCGAATATCGTGAGTATGCTTCTTCCAGCTCTGAAGGGTGAAGCCTGCCGCTTACCGATTACATAGAACACCAGAACTGTTACTGGGAACGAAACTGCCAGCGACAACCAGTGAGCAGCTAAGTATTCTGTTGGATAGCCCATAGGCAGAGGTTCTGTGAGAAGGGTGATTGGAAATGCAAATATGTACGCCTCGAGAAGCCCTAGCACAGTCCCAAGAGAAATTGAGGCGACAGCCAGCATAGGCTCTGTCCTCCAGGGCGTTTTCGTGGTTGATTGCGGGGTGCGCGACGATATTTATCGGTTCGACAGAACGAAGTCGCCTAGATTCCGACCTTCCTCTTCTCTTCAGCACCAGCCCGAACACTGCGAGGACTACTCCCGAAGCAGTCAGGTAGCCGGTGACTCCGAAGCCCAGGCTCGGGTTGATCATGACACCCACACTCGTGTCGAAGTGCGTGAGGTTCAGAGAGGGCTGGGCTTTCCCGTTGGTCACCACGGCCATCAGC
>DASYXJ010000059.1:0-30127 GCA_035935095.1 Nitrososphaerales archaeon
GCCTTCCCTCGGTGCTCGGTCTGAGTCCCCAGCCACTCCTCATAGGTATCACCCGGCAGTCTCGTCTTTTCCTTGTCGGATGATTCTCTCATTGAGTTCAGTATTGCGGCGGGCCTGCTCCCGCATAAGCTAGCGTCTGACCATGAGACACGAGCCCGTCCTTTATATACCAGGGTAGCTCTCAAGGTCCTGAAGTACAGGATACTTCTGATTGTGATCCAAAATAGAGTCCAGCACTAACTTTTCGCGGCTCCTGAAGCAGGAAAGGAGCACGAACAAATGCCCACGTTGCGGCAAGGGCAACATGGTGACCGACGGCACTGGGTCCGAGCTCTACTGCGCCGACTGCGGGCTGGTCATCAAGGAGAAGATTGTGGACATGGGACCGGAATGGAGGTCCTTCTCGGGGGACGACAAGGGGGACCGCAGCAGGACAGGAATCCCGACGTCGATAGCCATGCACGACATGGGGCTGGCCACGGTCATAGGGACGCTCAACAAGGATGCGACAGGCAGGTCGCTGTCCGGGTCGATGAAGTCAACGGTCGAAAGGCTGAGGACATGGGACAGGAGGAGCCAGGTCCACGCGTCCGCCGACAGGAACCTCCGCCAGGCCTTCAGCGAGCTTCGAAGGCTCGCGGACAAGCTTACGGTCTCGGAGGCAGTTACGGAGAAGGCAGCTTATTTCTACAGGAAGGCCCTGGAGAGGAACTTGGTCAGAGGAAGGTCGATTTCGGCAATGATGGCGGCTTCGCTTTACGCGGCCTGCAGGGACGGCGAAATCCCGAGAACGCTAAAGGATGTGGCCGCGGTGAGCAACGTCAAGAAGAAGGACCTCGCAAGGTCGTACAGGCTCATGCACAGAGAGATGGACTTCCAGATGCCGGTGGCCGACGCTTCGAGATGTGTATCCGGAATCGCCTCGAGGGCTAAGATGTCTGAGAAGACGCAACGGAGGGCGCGCGAGATTCTGTTCAGGGCAAAGCAGACGGGAATTTCAGCCGGCAAAGACCCCATGGGGCTGGCGGCCTCGGCACTGTACGTCGCTTGCACGCTTGAAGGCGAAGACAAGACGCAGAAGGACGTGGCAGAAGCAGCCAGGGTGACAGAGGTCACAATCAGGAATAGGTACAAGGGCCTAAGAGAGGCTCTCGGGATCTGAGACAGAATTTTTACGCGACGATTGCAATCCTACCGTCCAACTATGATTCGTAGCAAAGCTTATCCTGATTACCACGGCGTCCGTTTTTCTACGACAAAGAGCATCGACCTCCAACTTTCAATTTTCCACGAGACTTTGATTCTGTGATCCGACGTGGGCGCACAGGATTAGCGCGAAGTCGTAACTCCAATAAACCATTTCATGGGATAGTGAATATCTCAAATGCGTTCTTACCCTCCTCTGTAATCGCTATCTGACAAGACTTTCCAGTCCCTTCACTTTTGATGAAGTTCCAATTCGTTTGCATGGGACCAAGAATGAACCTAAGTTGGCTATATTTTGCCTGTAAAGAAAAGGACTTGGAGTTGTCGCCTAGTTTCAGCGGCCGTTTCGATTTGATGACCTTGGCGCTTACTAGAGCTTTGAGAAGTCTGGACTTCTTCATTTTTCCTTGCGGCTGGCCCTTAAGAATTCTCAAAGTAGCCAACTGTTCTCGCGAAGGACGTTGAACCGTGAAGACTCGAATTTCTTCCGGCTCCTTTATGTAAGCGGGTTCGACAATTCTGTAGCCGTCGGCTCGCGCGTAGTAGACCTCAACGTCATTTCCCCATAACATTGCAGAGAGTACTCCAGCGATTGCGGTTATTTTGGTCCCAGTGGAGACATTGATGTACACTCGGTTGCCGTTCCCGGTTTCCCTCGCGATGATCTCCCTGAACTTTCTCAAACATTCATAGGGGTTCCAAATGTTCATGAATTGTTGAGTAACTTCGATCTGTTTCTGTTTGTATAGCTCTCCCTTCACCTTTCGAAGGTACTTGCTGGCCCCATCCCGTGGACGATAGCTTACCAGATAGACCTTGTCGGCTTTGAGTCGCAACAAGGGAATTACGACACGTTTTACTTCAAACCCTACTGGAACTATGTGGACTCGGAGGTTTTTTGCCACAGATAACTTTCTTAACTGTAGAAACTACATAAACATTATTAAGAAAATTATGCTTTTTGCGAGGCGAAAGGACCACTATCCCTGTGGTAGACATGAGGATGAACTCTCTCATCCGGGAGGACACGGCTGAAGCTTAAGGCGGACCCGCGCCGCTTGCTGAATCACACCATAGGCCACCACGAGTGGCCTAGGTCGATTGGAGCAAAGTCATGCAAGCGACTTAACAGGGAGATTGCGAGCATACGATAGCTCGGCTTCTCCTGGTCTTGCTCATAACAGTAAGGAAACAGAGCTGGAGGTGAAAATGTTGAACAATATGGATAGCAGAGGCTATGATAGAGGACTAGTAGTGCTGATAGCATTCCTGGTGATGACCTACATTTCAAGCAATATGCTTGACTTGAGTGCATCGGGCTCGATATACAACCTGATAGTGTTGGCACTCGTTGGTTTGGTCGTTGATTCTTTTCCCAGTCTCCAGAGGCGCAGTCGACACTACGTCGTAACCGAAACCTCGCCCAAGAAGCTAATCACCAAGCAGCACGTTCAGGGAAGCATTCGAGGCCGGTCTAGTCGAGATTCTAGGAGGACTCGAAAATGAGCTTGCGGGACCTGCACTTAAAATCATCATACGATTCCGACGAGGATGACATTTTGCAGCAGTTCTATGTTCCAGTGTTGTCCAACTCAATCAAGTACAAGAGGCTAGCGGGCTTCTTCTCATCGACAGCACTGGCAGTGGCGGCCCGGGGTATGTACAATTTCATAATGAATGGTGGGTCAATGGAACTCTTGGTAAGTGCTCATCTAAGCAAGCAGGATGTTGAAGCGATTCGCCTAGGACTCCAAAGTGCCGATGATGCGGTAAGTGAGTCCGCGCTGCGTGATTTGGGCAATTTCTCAGTTGAATTCATTGAACATCATGTCAAAGCTTTGGCGTGGATGGTAGCAACCGGGAAGCTTTTGATCAAAGTCGCGATCGTCTACGGGACCGATGGACTACCATTGGATGAGACACAAATAGATCAAAGTGGAATATTTCATCAAAAGGTCGGATTACTGTTCGACAAAGAAGGTAATGCAATTTCGTTCAGCGGTTCCATCAACGAAACAGCCTATGCTTGGTCGCACAACATCGAAGAATTCAAGGTGTTCAAGAGATGGGAGCAGACAAATGAGACTTGGTTCAATGACGACCTGAGGAAATTCGAGAAGTACTGGAATGGCGGTGCAAGAAACGCGAGAATCGTGGACATCCCGACGGCAGTAAGAGAAAAGTTGATCTCGATGGCTCCAAATAGTATAGAGCACTTGCGACTTGAGGTTCCCAAAGGATCAATTACCCCCGCCCAGGAGTTCCGACTAAGGCCTTACCAACTCTCTGCTGTAGCGAGTTGGAAAGAAAGCAATTTTCACGGTATCTACTCGATGGCCACAGGAACCGGGAAAACTCTCATTGCTCTATCGGCTATCAAAGAATATCTAAGTCAAAACGTCCTTGTCGTCATCGCGGTCCCCACAGTAGCTTTATCGAGCCAATGGAAGAAGGAGGTTCTGAAGATGTTTCCAGATCAAGTAGTTCTAGAGTGCAACTCGAATCGGGCCAACTGGCAAGATGATTTCGAGTCAGTGGTTGAGTTCGTGCGAACCTCGACAACCGAATCAAAAAGAGCATTTGCTATCACCACGTATCAAACCGCAGGGTCTGAGGAATTCTCGAATAAGCTAGCAGTTCTGCCCTCGGAGCGGTTGTGTTTGATCGCTGACGAAGTACATCACGTCGGAGCCCCCTTTTTCAGCAATGTTCTAAAAATCAATTTCCGCTACCGAATGGGTCTCAGCGCAACCCCGGAAAGGCTATGGGATGAGGAGGGCCAGCAGAGGATTATGGATTTCTTCGATCAAATCATTTTCGAGTACGGGCTAACTCAGGCCTTAAAGGATCAGGTCTTGAGCGAGTACGAATATCATGTTATTCCTGTTGCGCTTACGAGTGAAGAGTTGGACGAATACGCGAAGGCAACCAGCGCACTTTCGGCAAAGCTGGCCCAGGCTACCAAGTCTCATCCCTCACTTCGTGGTGTCTCTTTTCCCAGGTTGCTCCAGGAGCTCAGTAGAATTGACGAAGGCGAATTTTCACTCATTCAAACTCTTATGTTCAGACGGGTGAGTATTTTGAAGAAAGCAAGGAACAAAGCGACCGCGATTCGCAAGATAGTGGGAAAAGGGAGGTTGGGCCGATGTCTAATCTATTGCAACGATATGGACCATGTTACGGAAACATTGCAGTCTCTTTCAGAACTTAACATAGCTTGTCTGCGTTACGATTCTTCATTGACCGACGTACAGCGATCAGCCAATTTGCATTCATTTGAAGACAGCCCTGATGGGTACCTAGTCGCCATCAAATGCCTTGACGAAGGGGTGGACATACCATCATGCGATAGCGCCATCCTAGTCGCAAGTTCGAAATCCACCCGCGAATTCATCCAGAGGAGAGGAAGGTTGCTTCGACTTCATCTTGGAAAAGCGATTGCATCGATATATGACATTCTGGTGCTACCTGTTGAACCCGATGATCCATCCCGCTACATCACTCGACTCGAATACTCAATAATTGGAAGCGAACTCGAACGAGCTCGAATGTTCGCCGAGGGAGCACGAAATTCATCAGAAATCAATCTTGAGCTCTCAAGGCTTGAAGTCAAACTTTCGTCGAAAGTTTATGAAAAGGCTGAGGGGAGTCCTTAGGCAGTGAAGATAGACCCTCTACTCGACACTTTACTTAGAGAAGCCTCAGAGAAGAACGGCATATCATACGAATTACTATACAACATCATTGTGGAAGAGAAGCTCCAACGATACAGACGCGAGGGAGACAAGCGAATCATGATCGAAAGGATCACAGAGTTATTGGAGGAATCTAGCCGTTGAGGCTAATAGAGCTGACCATGGAGAATTTTCGCTGTTACTCTCCGAAAAGTGTGATTGGCTTCCCACAAGTTGACAACAAACCCGTGGTCACGATCGTAGGTGAAAACGGAAGCGGTAAAACATCAATATTTCTTGCAATAATCTGGGCTCTTTATGGTGAAAGAGCAATAAGACGATACGCAGATACTCGCCTTCACAAGGAACAAATACCGACTTCGAACCTCGATCTGATGAACAAAGAAGTCTCCGAGTCAAGTCCGAGACCATTCATGCGTGTGTCTCTGGTTTTCGAACACGAATCTAAGAAATTCACTCTTAGAAGAAGCGTAACTGCCGCAAGGGCTAATCCTAGGTCCAACAGAGATCTGAAACCTGAGGATCTAAATCTGCTGGAGCATGGCAAGGCAAATCCGGAAGACTATCCAATGGGAGTTCTTGACGACATTCTTCCATTCGACGCATCACAATTCTTCTTCTTCGATGGCGAAGACGTGAGGCGTTTCAGCGGTTCCAACGAGAAAGCGACAAGGACTGCTATTGAATTGGTCCTGGGAATTCCAGAGATACGCGAAGCAAGGGATGATCTTGTCAAGGTCCAACAAAAACTTCTCAACAAACTCAAGGAAGAACCCGAAGTGACGGAAACCATTTCAACTCTGACTGACTCGCTTTCAAAGGCAATCGACGATTCGAAGAACTTCAGTAGTGCCCTCTCTTCCAAGAAAACCGAGCTGAGTTCCATTGACGAAGATTTAGCGAGGGCCCAAATTAGACGGTCAGAATTGAAGGAGATCGCTGAAGAAAATACACAACTTCAGGGCGTCATAGCCGAGAAGAAGGCAGTGGAGTCAAGCATCTCTTCCAACGAACAACAATACAGGAGTTTGGTGTTGAAATTGCCCTACTACCTTGTTACTCCGCAAGTAGCGACCACACTGGACAGGTTCAAAAGGATCTCAGGCACCGATGACTTGTCGGGTCAAATCGGCAAGTTCAAGTCACGAATCGAACTTGTGGATGAAATCCTCAAAGACGACAAATGCGTATGCGATCGCGAACTCGATCAACCGGCAAATAGGCACTTGCTTCTCCTTAGGCAGACCTTGGATAGCAGGCTGAAAGAAACAGAGTTAAGAGCATCGAAGAAAACGGTCCCTCCAATAGACGAGATCCAATACGTTCTCGGAAGACTCGACAGCATCCAAGTCGATTTCAACGAACTCAATAGGACAATCAATGGACTGAAAGTTAGGCTGATTCAGCTAGATGACAGGCGGCTCGAGTTGGAGAAGAAAATCAAAGGCAGTAACGTCGAGGAAGCTGTAAAGATCCAGACTTTGATTGAACAGCTCATTGGCAAGAAGAGTAGGCTAGAAGGCGAAATCGAAACTTTGGAGAAAGACTTGAACTCATCGCTAAGCCTGAAGTCAAAGCTAGAGAATGCGCTTTCAAAGGCGCAATTTAGCAAAGGCAGCATGACGGTGATTGCTGTCAGACATCAGTTGGCGGCTAAGACCGCCCAGGCATTCGATTGGGTCGTAAACGAATTGTCTGTGCGGAAGAGGGAAATGATAGTTGAGAACGCTTCTAGATACTTCAGCAATATTGCAGGTGATGCCGGTTGGAAGGGCATCGAAATAGACGAGGATTATTCGATATGGCTCATAAATGCGCAAGGGCGGAGGATCTTGCCGTCCGCCGGGTGGAACGAATTGGTCGCCTTGTCGCTAATCTACGGTTTGAACAAGGCAGCCAGTTTCAAGGCACCAGTCGTCATGGATTTCGTCCTCGGTCGCCTCGATTCTGTCCGCCAGTTGGCTGTCACGGACAACCTTGGGGATTTCGCGGATCAAGTTGTTCTGCTACTCCTGGATTCAGAAATACAATTAGAAAGTGTGGAAAGAAAAATCAGATTTCTGTCAGTAGCCGGATACAAGGTGGCTAGGGATGGTTCGAAGGCAACAAGCGTTGTGGAGCTCGAGGTCGCTAAATGAAACGCGTAGGATTCCAGTATCTTCCATCGAACCAGAGATTCCACGCCTCGGATGAAGGTAAGAACATGCTCGCTGAACTTGTTCATGGGAGTGAAAACTTCCATCCATTCGAGACTCAAGTAGAGGTTTACATGCTCGCATTAGCAGTTGGAATCTCGAGCCATGAAGAGTTCGAGGAGAAGTTCGAACAGACACTCTTCGTCCTAGAGACTTATATGAACTATGACGAATACGGCGTATACCCACTCATAGTGAAATCAATTCACCCGGAATTCGAGCCCGTCGACATTGGGAAAGCTATTGACAAGTTCGCAGCTGCAGGCGTTCGGACTCTGCACAAAGAATTCAAGAATACCGGAAAGATCGACTTCGAAAGATTGATCACACTTTTCAGAAAAGAACAACCGAGCTGAGCCAAGTGTGGAGTTTTTCTCATTCAACAAGGAATTGATTGAGATAATTCGAAGTTCTTCCCGTCTCAATCGAGAGCTAATTTGAAAGTAGGAGATGAAACATTACAAACGCCATCCCCTGTTCGAGCCAGACCATTCCTCAAATGGGCTGGAGGAAAATCGCAGTCGCTCGGGGAACTAGCGAAATACTTCCCTCGGAGGTATAATCGTTACTTCGAGCCATACCTCGGTGGAGGCGCGGTGTATTTCCATCTCAGACCACAAGAGGCTGTGCTGTCTGATGCGAACTTTGAACTCATTAACACTTACCGAACTGTTACAACCGATGTTGACGCGCTAATTGACAAACTCAGTGAGTATCAGCGCAGGAAACTCACGGAGAAATTCTATTACCGAGAACGTGACAAAGGCCCTTCTTCCCTATCGGATGTTGATCGGGCTGCCAGATTTATTTTCCTGAATAAGACGTGTTTTAATGGCTTGTATAGGGTCAACAGAGAAGGCAAGTTCAACGTCCCTTTCGGAAAGTACGACAGAATGCCCACCCTTTACAGTGCGTCAAACCTGAAGGTTGTCAGCAATTTGCTTCGAACCGCCAAGGTTGAACCCGGCTATTGCCTTCCAATACTTGAAGAATTTGAGCCAACAGAAGGTGATTTCGTTTACTTAGATCCTCCTTATGCAACTGAGAATTCGAATGGATTCACAGGTTATACCAAAGAGGCGTTCACGTGGCTTGATCAACAAAGACTCGCAAAAGAATTCGTCAAATTAGCAAGGAATGGCTGCTACGTAATGATGAGTAATGGGGGTGACAGGTCTATCAAGGATTTATATTCGAATGCGGCAAAAGCAATCATACCGATAAAAGTCGACAGGATGATCAATTCAAGAGGTGACCAACGAACCGGATATAGCGAGCTACTCATACTGAGCTATGTCCCCGAGAATCAAACACTTGAAGCGTGGACAAAGGATTGAAACTGACGGTTCCTCAGGCTGACGATGTGGAGAAAATCCTTGATTTCCCTCTTGCAATCGCAAATGGGGCAAACACAAGAACTCGGATCGCTGAGAGGTATCATTTTGACGAGCGTCAGGCCGATTACTATATTGAAGCAATGGAAATGCTTGGACTAGTAAAGAGACGAGGCGGTGTCTGTATTCTGACCTCCCGTGGTCAGCAATACTGTGTTATGGACCCCACTCAACAGAAACTAACCATGGTCAGGAAGATGCTAATCTTGCCGATAATCACGTTGGTACTAGCGGAAATGTTTTCTGATAGTCATCATTCGATTTCAAGAGGTGAGATCGAAAAACTGATCGAACAGAACTCCAAGATACACAAATCCACGATACCTAGAAGAGCTCAATGCATAATGATATGGTTGAGATGGATAGGTGATCAGACCAATACAATAAGCGGGGAAACCGAGCACATCGAGCTCAGTTTCGCTACTCCGACTTCCCAGTGAAGAAACAGCCTTCGGAGCTCTGATTCATCGCATATCGTATTTCATATCGACGAATTTCAAGGGTTAGTAGGTGGGTCGTTTTATTCTCTATCATATTATCTAATGGGGAATCTTACGGTCGCCTCAACAACTGAGATGCAACTTGCGACTCGCGAGGCCTACAATCGTTTTCTCCTTCGACACAACACCGTTGAAATAGGAAATGTTGAGCTAAAGCTTGCGAAAAGCTGGCGTATTGAGAGATTCCAGCCACTAGAGTATGCTCCACAAGAATCGACAGTCTGGAACTTCCCTGCGAGAGGCTCGTGGGCCACGCATATTGGAAACTATCCCGGGAACTGGAGCCCATTTGTTCCTCGTAATCTTCTAAGCAAATATTCCAATGTTGGCGACTTGGTGATCGATCAGATGGTTGGAGGAGGTACGACTTTGGTGGAATGCAAGCTCTTGGGTCGAAACGCGATTGGTGTAGACATAAACTTCGACGCATGCATGCTCACACTGAACAGATTAGATTTCGAATATAGGGCACCCGAAATCGACTGCGAGCCTTTAATCCGAATATATCAAGGAGATGCTCGGAATTTGAATCTCATCGGAAATGAGACGGCTGATCTCGTAGCAACACATCCACCGTACGCCAGTATCATCAATTATTCGACCATTAGCAATTCTGACGATCTGTCCTCGCTGACTCTTGAGGACTTCAGGCGCGAGATGTCCAAAGTGGCTTTAGAGAGCTTCAGAATATTGAAGCATTCAAAATATTGCGCGCTACTAGTTGGTGGTACTCGATCACATAACCATTACATTCCTCTTCACCTGGGTGTCTTGTCGGCATTTCTGGCAGTTGGTTTTGTCTTGAAGGAAGAAGTAATCAAGGTTCAGCATGCAACGCGGTCTTCCAGAGAAGAATGGTCTCGTAAATACTACGATTTCCTAAAGATAGCTCACGAACATTTGTACATTTTCAGGAAGCCAGCCAAGAACGAGGATATCAATAAGGCAACAAATTCATCAACCGGTGGTGGTGAATACCTCTCTAGGCAAGCTGTTCGTTCTTCGCTTGCGATTGTCTAGCTCTGATCATTGTCAGCATTCTATATTTGGAGGGAACCTCACCTTTCCTTTTCAGTCGCTCTTCAATTATGTTGACATATTTTGGTTCAATCTCCGCACTAACAAAGTTAAGCCCTAGCCTTTGACATACGACTAACTCGGATCCACTACCGCCGAATAGTACCAAGGCGGTATCCCCTTTTCTAGCTGTGGCCTTGAATAGCATCTCAGAGAGGGATTCTGGAATCTGGCACGAATGGAAAGTCTTCGTTGTGCCAACATTTTTGACAAGGTTGAGCTCAAACCAGGAGTAAGGCATACGACCAGGAGATCCTTCGTTGATTAGCTTCCTGATCCGCTTGTCAGTCGGATTCAAGTATGGTTCCGCAACGGCTTCCTTGTAGAATCTATTTGTCTTGCTTTTCACACAGTGCAAAATGGAACGATGAGCAGTTGTAAAGTGACGCGGTCCTTGTCCTACGTTTGTCTTGTAGATCCAGACGTACTCATGTACTCCAATCGGAGGAAAGAATGCTGAATCAAGGTATCGAACCCGAAGATGGGCATTCTGTTTAGGATAGTTGATGACGAACATGTTTCCATCTGGCCTTAGGATACGATGACATTCCTTTGCCCAACCAATGCACCAATCCACATAATCGCTGAACTTCCGAGTGTAGCTTTTCCCCTGGTACTTTACACCCACATTGTAGTCAGGATCAGCAAAAATGACGTCTATTGATTCGTCTGGGAGTTTTGGTAACACATCTTCAATCGGCCCTTGGTAGATCTTGTTCAGCAGGTCCGATGGAATGGTCTTACTCAGACTTGGTCACCTTTAGACGATATTCTGCGTTCTTCATCATCTTTATGCTCGCCATATCCTCTGAGTCTGTGAAGCCATACTCATAGATACGGATGGCCTCTAGTTTGGGCTCGGGTTGATATTGCACAATGAACATGCAACGAACTTTCAGAGACGATTTCATCTTCCCTTCTAGGTTCAAAAGCCGCCGGTAAGGGAGATACACTTGGGCTACAGCGAAATCTCTTGGGAAGAAGCTAGTCTTTGTAGAGTACTTGGCTTCTCCGACAGCGAGATCTCCGTTTCTCTCCACAATAAAATCGGTCTCGATCTGTAGATTGCTCACCTCGACTGGTGCTCCCGCTATCTTATACTTGAAATGGTCGCGCGTCCGACGGGGCAGGTGAATTCGGAGAGAAACAGTTCTATCTTTGAACAAGAAATGCTGGATTATCTGCTGATTGAAAGCAAGAGAAAGCACGCCGGCCTCGCTCTCATCTGTCCTATCAAGTATACTAGGGACATACTCCCATTCGAAGATTCTCTCCTGTTGCACTGATTCGAAGCCATGATACCCATGCTCGATTCCCTTAACGAACCGGTGGTTACCTCCACCCAAGTGAATGATGAAGAGATCTTCCTTTCGGAGGTCCTCTGGTATCTTAGCTGATGTATCAATCTTAGTGACGTCGAATTGGTTCGAAAGCCTAGATCCAGTAACCTCCTTGACGAGTGTATTATCGAAAGTCAGGCTCTTATTCCCATTTGCCACGAGGTTCGAGTATATGCTCATCAGCGTCGCTTTCTTTTGACCTTTCACGAGAGGGCGTGGCTTCTTACGGGTCCCTTTTACTCTTGCCTTTGTCTCGGTACTCGTCCTGCGTGAAGACTTCATTTGGTGTGATCTTCAATGGGTCGATGCCTCTTAAGTAACAACCCTTTGTAAAACGATCACGTGAATACGATCGCGAAAGTGACGCGGGGAATTGCTCCTCCGCCATCATGTTCAGAAAAGTGGTTCTAACTCAGAACGGAATCGACCTTGGATGAGAACTCCTCCGACGATCAAGAGATCGCGAATGTTGAGACGCCCTGGATTCGGCCCACTTCTTCAAGCATCCTGTTCCAGGAGTCCCCTCCATCTTCACTGCCATACACTTCACCAGTCGTAGTTCCGAAATACACACCCCGAGGCCCTGCGGCCATCGCGTCCCTGAGCACGCAGGTGTGGACGCCGCTCGGGAGGCCAGTAGTGAGCTTCTTCCATCTCTTCCCGTCACTATCCGTCCGAAGGACAGTGAGCTGTCCCCTTATGCAAGAGTTGTGCTTCGTGCAGCCTCCGTTCTCTGGGCCCTGGTACGCCGGGACCGTGTACGCCCTCCTTCGACCGTTCTCCACGATGACCATCGGGAAACCATGTCTGGCCTTGGGCTGGGGGCTCACGTCCTTCCAATTGTCGCCGGCATCCCGAGAAAGAAATACCCCGCAGTGGTTCTGCTGAAACGAGACTTCCGGGTCAGCCTTTGAGAGTTCGAGCTTGTGGGTGCAGGCATGTACTTGTTTGAGGTGCTCCTCCATCTTTGCCTCCCTGTCGGGCTTTGGTATCGCGGGAGCGTTTTCTCCCGCACCTATCGGGCAACTTTCCATAACCCCATCTTGAAGGCGCTTCCACGTGGCCCCTCCGTCGTCGCTCCTGTACGGGCCGTTGCCGGATGCCACTATGAAGATCCGCTTGCTGTTTCTCGGGTCCACCCTTATGGTGTGGATGCAGAGTCCCGTCGTGCCGAAACCCCAATCGACCCCCCAATCCTTCCTGCCCGGAGCGGTGAACAGGCCCCCGACCTCCTCCCATGACTCGCCCCCGCTGTCTGACCTGAACAGATGGCCATACTGTGTTCCAGCGTAGAGCGTACCTCGCTTCCTGGGGTCGAGCTCGACTGTCCATACCTTCTTCACATGCAGGCCCTTGTTTGCCGGCGTCCACTTCTTCCCCAGGTTGTCGGAGACGAAGACTCCTTCGGTGTGTGTCGCCGCATACAGTCGGCCCTGCTTTGAATCGAATGTCATCGAGTTCACGCTCTCTCCCTTGAGCATCGGTGCGGACTTCCGCCATTTCTTGGCCCCCTCCTCCGCCGTGAGAAGATAGGCCCCAGATTCTGTGCTGACGGCTACGGCATGCGCCTTGGTCCGGGTCGGCATCGCACGCAGGGCAGCGGCATTTGTATAAAATGCTTACAGCAAATCACAAGTCTGGTGGCCTGTAGCCCGGATGGTCTGACTTCCGCTTTTCAAACTGCATAAGCAGCGAAGGGACCTTGCGTTGCTGAGCTGACTTCATCCCCTCGATGGCGTTGCGGGCATGGACCTGTGCTTTGCTGCGCAGGTATAGACGGTCCAAGATTATTCCAACGATTGGGTATGGCGCATGGTACTCCACTACAAATCTTACTCTTGTCTTACCCGGCCCGAGCTTCTCGAACCGCATCTCGTTCTGCATTTTCATCTTCGCAGGTGGGCCAGTAATCGCTTTCATCCCCCAAACCTCGTTCGGCTTCCAATTAGTCGACTCGCCTTCCCATTCGGCCTTTCGGCCCATGATTGTGCCAACGTAGTGGCTAACCTTGCCTAGTCCTGATGAGTCGGGGAGCTTGGTAATCCACGCCTTCGATATTGACGGGGCCCACACTGGATCGTTGTAACACCAGTCGGTGAAATGGAAAAGTTCTTCCGCTTCTGCTTCCACGATTCCTGAGGCTTCAACACGACCCAAGGTTGACGCATTGGAAACCCGTCCTGCGTCACGGATAAACTATTTCCAACTACAAAGCGGTCCGGAGGCTGTTCAATCCCCGGCGACCGCACATCCTAACGGTCCCTCGGCAGCGATTGAGAACGCGTGGATTTGTTGAACCATGAGCCATTCCCAGTCGCCTAGGTCGCAGCGATTGTCGCCGCAGCAGCCTTCACTCTTTCAACATAGGGGTCAGCTTTCATGCGTGTAAATATCTCGAGGGACTCGGCAAAGGCCTTCTTCGCCTTATCAGGATGTCCGTTCTCCAGACAGGCTGTGCCATACTCCTGTAGCATCCTCGCGGTATAGAAAACAGGGTTCGCCTTCCTCACAAGTTCAACTGCCTTCCCGTAGGCGGCTTCTGCCTCAGGAAACTTCTTCTCGACCAATAACATTGCGCCCTCAGTTGCGCTGGCCAACCCCTTGACCTGGTCTGACGGGGCTGTAGCAGAAAGCTCCTTCGCTTCTCGTAACGTCAGCCGAGCCGCCTCCATCTCTCCAAGCCTTACCGATGCCATCTCGTTATACCAGAGGGCCCCCGAGATGTATCCAGCATAGGTGAATGTCTTGAAGAGGTCCTTTTCATGGGCGTTTTTGATGAACGCGTTCAGGTTCTCCTTCGCCTTCACAAGGTCTCCAGACTCCAGGTAGAGCACCCCCAAGTCGCTATACGCCCTCAGAAGCTCTTGGAAGTCCTGGCTGCCTTCGAGTGTCGCCTGAAACCTGAGGAGGTACTCTTCTGATTCCTTGAAGCGTCCCTGATACAACAAGATCTCTCCCATGGTTGATACAGCAGACCTTCTGTTATTCTGACTTGCAGATGGGTCTGAAAGGAACTCTTGGAAGATTTGTTTCGCCCGCTCGACGTCTCCATTGTTGACGCTGGCGTCAGCGAGGAGAACTTTGGCGTAGTCTATGTAGGGCCTGTAGCCGATCTTCTCAAAGTAGGAGAGCGCATCGTTTGCGTACTTCAGGGTGTCCTGCACGTTCTGGCTATCGACTGTCAGATTGTTGTACGCCCTGATAACGACGTCGTAGTAGTTGTGTTCAAGACCTATCTGCAGGGCCTTCCGCATGTTTCGGAACTTACCTTCCCCCTCTGTGGCGGGGGCAAGTATGGCCAGCGTAAGGAGGGCGTGGGCCTCGACCTCGGGGAGGTTCAGCATCTCGGCAAGGGCAAGCGCCTTCGCAGCAAGCTTCTGTGACTCGGGGAGCTTCCCGGTTATGAAATAGAATCTCGCCAGGGCGTGGTCGAACTGTGCCACCTCCGCCGTCTCCCCCGCGTCTGCAAGGAGGGCCTTGGCCTTCTCGAAGTACTGTGTAGGGGCGCTGACATTATCCCTGTTCATATCAAAGACCCAGAACGCCAATTTCCTGTAGATTACGGCCGCTCTCTCCTTCTCGTCCGCCTTCACAGCAAGCCGGGCTGCTTCCTCCAGATGCTTGGCGTAATCCTGGCGGCCGGCGTACCTGCTCGCTTCCCCCAGCTTCTCGAGGACCCTGCTCCGCGTCGCCACGTCGGGGGAGTCTTCGAGAGCCTCCAACGCAATTTTCAGATAGTTTATCGCCTCTCCGTGGGCGTAGACTCCGGAGGCCCTGTCGGCTGCCTTCAACGAGTAGTCGAGGCACTTCGCCGGGTCGTTGCCCTTCAGGTAGTGAAAGACCAGAACGCCATAAACATCCTCCAGCCTGTTCTTGTAAATCTCCTCTATCCCCTGGGCCGCCTTGAGGTGGTACCTGCTCCGCCTCAGGACAGTCATCTCGTCATAGATGGCGTCGCGTATCCTCGTGTCGGTGAAAGTAAATCCCGGGCGGCCGCTGGCCATCTTGGTCTCCCTGATCAGCCGGGTCTTGAGTATCCGGTCCATCACGTCGACAAGACGCTCCTCCTCCATCCCTGTCACCGCCTTCAGAAGGGCGAACGAGAACTCCTTCGACTCCGAGCTCGTCACGGATGCCACCGAGAGGACAGTGAGGCTCTCTTCGTCGAGATTGCTGAGTCTCTGCTTTATGACCGTCCTGACTCCGCTCGGGATTTCAATCTCGGATATCGGCTTCCTGTCCCAGCCTGTTGCCGTGCGGAAGAGGACCCCCTGTTCCACCAGGGACCTGACCAACTCCTCGATGAAGAACGGGTTGCCCCCTGTCTTGGAGAACACGAGGTCCCTGAACTCGGCGTCCACCGACTTCTGGCCGAGTATCTCTCCAATCATCAGCGCAGTATCTTCAGGCCCGAACCCCTTCAGGCCCAGCGACTCCCCCAGTTTCTCCCTCTTCACCTCGTAGAGGAACTCGAAGAGCTCCGAGTCTTCCTCGACCTCGACGTCCCTGTAGATGCCGAGCAACATTATCCGGTGGCTCGCGGTCTGCCTTGCTACCGCCTTGAGGAGGTCCAGGGAGCCGGCGTCGGCCCAGTTCATGTCGTCGATGACCAGGAGGACCGGGCCCTCCTTGGAGATGTTGACCACCAGCTGGGATATGCCGTCTATGAACCTGAGGCGGTCCTGGTCCACCGAGCCGACGCTGATGGAGTTTACAGGGCCCAGGGACGTGGTCATCTCGGGGACCAGCTTCGCGACCTCGGCCCCATAGTTGCCGATCACCTTGTACTGGAGCTGCTGAGGGCTGCTCCGCAGGTATTCCCTGATCTGCTCTATCCAGGGTGCGTAGGGGATCTTCCCTTCCCGCCTGGAGCATCTTCCGTAGAGGGTGGTGACGTGCTTCCCTCGGGAGTAGCCGAGCAGCTCCTCTGCCAGACGCGTCTTGCCGACGCCTGCCTCCCCCGCGACCAGGACAAGGTTCCCTTCCCCTTTGACCGCAGCCCTCTCGACGGTCGTCTTGAGCCAGTCGAGTTCGGTGACCCTGTCCACCAGGGGGATGACCTTCTTCGCTTCGCCGCTTATCGCCTCCTTCTCCCAGGGGAGAACTATCCTGAAGACTTCCATGGGGACCTGGACGTTCTTGAGCTCATGTCTTCCGAGTCCCGTCAGCGGGTGTTCGATCTTGTTCCATACCTGGTCGTAGACCTGCTGGGAAATACAGATGCTTCCTGGGCTCGCAAGCGGTTCGATGCGCGATGCTATGTTTACTGCGTCGCCGAAGACATCCTCTCCACGCGACACCACGTCCCCTGCGTGGATGCCTATCCTGAGTTCAATTTTCGAGGTGGGGTTGGCCACATTGTGTTCATACAACACCCTTTGAATCTCGACCGCGCACAAAGTGGCGTCCAGTGCGCTCGAGAACTCAACCAGGAATGAATCGCCTATCATTTTCACTTCTCTCCCACCGTGTTTTGCGAACAACGGCCTGAGCAATTCGGCGTGTTTCTGAAGTAGTGCGAGCGCCTTGGCTTCGTTCTTTTGTGTAAGCGCAGTGTACCCTACCAGGTCGGTGAACATTATGGCGGCTAGCCTCCGGTCCTCTTGGGACAACTTCCGCCCGGATTCGCCTGTCTCGGGAATAAATCCTTATGGGGAGTTTTCGCTCTGAATTTTCGACTTCTACAAAATCCTTGAGGCCTGCAGTGGTGGCAGTCGACCCTGCGCAAACTGAAACCCGATTTCCGATACATATCCATGATGGATACTGGTCAAATATGAGTCAAGAGCGAAACGTTTTCGGGTAACGGGAGAAAAGGGATGAAGTTGCATCGGAGAATTGCCGTAGCCAAACGGACAGTGATAGCCTTAGTATCAGTAATCGCTCTGGTGGCGATAATTGTTGCCGCGCTCGCCTTCACCGGGGCCTCCGGCGGAACCGGAGCGAACACTCAACCCGGACAACGCTCCTCGACTACCCAATCCCAAACGACGAGTCCTCAGTCAACATATACCGGTCCTTTAACGAATGTTCAGCTATCAGGGATCATAACGACATCTGGCTTGGGCACTAAGCCTACTCGAATTGCCTTCACTGGAGCGCCCGGGACGTTCAATGCCACGATAAGCGGTGGCCATTACCAGCTGACTCTCCCTGGCCCAGCCACCTATGGTGTCTATGTCCAATGGACCGGGGCGTTTCCTTGGCAAGCAGGGACAGTGAACACACAGCTGTTCAAGGTCGAGATCAACTCAACGACCCATGACGTGGGGGTTCCCACCCCCAATTCGGTGGTTCAAGTCTCAGGGAGAGTCAATCTCACAGGCAATGAGACTCATGCAACCATGGCGACCTTTTCATATGTGTATGGGCAGCCACTAACGGCACCGGTCAGCTCTGGAGCTTTTTCCGTTACACTTCCCAACTTCGCTAATTACACGGTTCAAGTAAACTGGAGCGGAGCATACGCCTGGCAGAAGGGGACCGTGGCAGCGAATTCTATCGTAGTCTCTGCCCAGGCCGGTGTCGCCAACACCACTGCGAATCTGCGGGCCAGCACACCTGATTCGGTGATTACGATGACCGGTTCTGCTACCTCCTCTGGTACCGGGACGACTGTGACTGGTGTTACGTACTCGACGAAAGGCCTGAGCTTCCCAGCCGCTCTATCCGGGAGCCAGTACAAAGTAAGAGTCCCAAACCTAGCCTCGTTCAATACATCCGTGACTTGGGCGGGAGCCTACGCTTGGCAGGGTGGTACGACCAGCACGGCAGCAGCTTCCGTCTTCTTGCCCCCAGGCCTGACCTTAATGTCACAGGACCTGTCTGCCCACACGCCAAATTCTGTCGTGTCAGTTTCAGGCGGCATCAGTCTGGCCACAGGACTCACGCCGACCCTGATCACCTTCACTGCGAATGGGATGCAGTTCACCGCCACGCCGAGCGCGGGTACCTACACGGTTCAGCTGCCTAATCTGACCAACTATGTCGTCAGCATAAACTGGGCAGGGTCAGGTCAAACCGGGACCTGTCATCCGACCCCCGACACCTATCCTCTGTCCCTCGGCGCCGGCGTGGCCAGCGCAAGCGGTATCAACTGGGCATGCTAACCGGCTACCACACTGGGCTTTAGGATTACACAAAATCTTATTGCCGAATTGTCCCGCTCAAACCCGATTCTCGTGTCCGAAGGAACGGTCGTTGTGACATGAATTGAGGCTTAGGTACCTTCGTAGTAAGAGAGACTGGACAGGTTCGAGCGATGGATCAGTTCACAATGACTACGCCCGTCATCCATGGATGGTAGACGCAGTGATACTTGTAGGTCCCTGACCTCGTAAACGTGTAACTGAACGATGAACCCGGGGCTATGTTCCCTGAGGTGAAACTACCATCATCAGCTGTAACCGTATGGGGTGAGTTGTCATTGTTTATCCAGGTTACCGTATTGTTTCCACTCACAGTCACAGTGATTGTGTTCGGAGAGTAGCCTTTGCTCGATGTATTGGCGCCCGCTCCAGGAACGAGGTTCACCTTGGCTGATCCCGGACCTGTGCTTGGGTGACCCGAGAGGGGTTTTTCTCCATACGCGGCGTTGGGGAGAACCACGAGGTATCCTATCATCCCCACCTGTGCGTGATACGTGCAGACGAACTCAAACACGCCCGCGTACTTCGCGACGAAAGAATACGTGGCCGACACGTTTCCCGGCGTTCCCTTGACCACCACACCTGGAGAATTGTTCCTCGTCGGCGTAGTGAATGTCTGTCCTGTTAGATCATTAATGAGGCCTGGCACGGTGGCGTTCACAACTATGTTGTATGGCGGTCCGATGACCAAGTCGTGGGCGACGGTGTCATTGTCAATGAGCGTGAGGTGTATCGTGTCTCCTTGGTTCACGACCGGAAAGGACGGGTCGAAGCGGTCCTGATGGGCTTGGGGCGATTTGTACCAGGTCATGACCAGTGCCCTGACCGTCGTGGTCTGGTTCATCAGCGGCAGAGATGAGGCGTTGAACGTCGCGGGATTGCTCTGAAGCGCCCGCAGCTGTGTCTGAATTTGTGCCTCGTTGGTCCGGATGGTATTCTGTTGGTCTGAGACGACCCCGATAAAGCCCAAGCCAATGGCGATGAACCCTAAAGTTATCGCAGCCACAACCACTTCAAACCTCGTATCCGAGAGGCCGCGTCGGCTCCCGACCAATTTCATTGTGTCTGCTCCATGAGGTTCGTCACAGAGAAGCCGACTTTGCCCGCGGATGTCGGGAGCATTTCCGCTCCAGCACAGTACCGTGCTTACATTAGTCTTGTGCCCGAGCAGGGGCTGTATTTTGTTGCCGCACCCGCAACTCAGGGTGCTCAAGCGAGGATTATCGAATACAGGATAACCTGAATACTATCTGGCATCGGGGTCGGCTCTCGTCGTTCGGCGTCCATTCAATCTCGATGCGAATCTCAAGCATAAGTAGAGATACCTAGGTAGCACATCTACAAAGGTGAATGAGATGAAGTGGATTACACGAGAAAAGGCGAAGGTCGACAGGATTGCCTGCCCGTGGCTCATAAAGAAGTTCATTGACCCACAGGCGGAACTGATCTTCGTCCCGGCGGACAAGGTCCTGGCGGAGGCTAAGAGAGTAGGAGGAATCTCATACGACGCCCCCGGCGCGGAACTGACTCACTTCAAGGAGGATGGGAAGGATTACGTAAGTTTCGACGCCATCATCAAGAAGCACGGCCTCAAAGACCCTGCGCTCCTGGAGCTCGCCAAGATTGTCCGTGGTGCCGATGCCAAGATTCCAGACGCTCCCAGAGAATCCGCGGGCCTGGAGGCGGCAGCCCTCGGGTTCAGGGTTCTGGCGAAGGACGACTTCGACAACATGCGGATGCAGTTCCCAATGTACGACGCCCTCTACAAGTTCTGCCAGCAGAAGGTCGAGACTGGAGCGAAGCTGGACCACTCCGGTTCTTGAACTCCGAATCAATTCCAATCCTTCATTCGGCAAGGATAGGCAGTGATGCGCTGCGCATCAGTCTGCCGCGAAACACGGGCCACGCGCGTCGTCTCAGCTACTGTCGATACCCTGATGACAACCACACCGATCGCCGCCCCCAGTAGACCGTTTCCTATCGCGCTTCCGGCTTCTTATTGACTGGTGAAGGCAGTCAGCGTACCACTCTGGTGCGCCCTGGATAACTCGGGTTGGTTCGACAGGCTTCAGTGCCTTGGGAAGAGTTCAGGCAGTCGGCGTATGGACTCGATGAAAACTTCTTGGGGGATTGGAGTCATGTAGCTTCCCTCCCTAGTGACATGCATCCTCCCGACCTCTACAGGTAGGCTCATCCGAAGTGTGGAGGAGAGGGACTTCTTATCGGCCCGGGCGAATTTGGCGAGCTTCTTCTCATCCACAAGGCCGGCTCTGATGGCGGCGCGCCCTGAGAGCAGTCGGAGGAGGTCGGATATCCGGGCAAAGTCATCGCTCCCTAGGAGGCCGAGGTCGTGGGCAATCCAGCTTTCTGCCATCATGCCAAGAAGGACGCTGGCTCCGTGGCCAAGGGAGTAGTCAGAAGCGCTTTCGATCGCATGGCCGACGGTGTGACCGAAGTTCAGTACTGCCCTCAGGTTTGATTCTTCCTCGTCCTCCGAGACGATCTGAGCTTTGATCCGACAGGCTTCGACGATGAATTCTCTCAGGGTTTCCTGGTCGAACTCCCGCAGCGCACACATCTTTTCGAACATCCCTCGGCTGGCGACGATGGCGCACTTCGCTATTTCAGCCGCTCCGTTCGTCACCTCCTGGGCCGGGAGCGTCCGAAGGGTCTGAGGGTCGGTCAGGACGGCCCGTGGCTGGTGAAAGGTGCCGAGCTGGTTCTTCCCCCACGGAGTATCCACTCCTGTCTTCCCGCCGATGCTGCTGTCCACCTGCGCGAGGAGTGTGGTAGGCATCTGCACGTATTCTATCCCGCGCATATAGACAGAGGCTACGAACCCCGCGAGGTCACCCACCACGCCGCCTCCAAGGGCCAGGACGACGCTCCTCCTGTCTGCACCGACTCTGCTCAGCTTGGAGGCGATCGTCGACGCAGTCTCGATGTTCTTGTTCGCCTCTCCGGCCGGGAATGCGACCAGGCCCACCTTCGGGTGCAGATTAGAGATGGATGCGCGCAGCCTTCTCCCATAGAGCCTGGAGACGTTCGAGTCTGTGACGATGAAATACGAGCTCGCGGCTGGGAGAGGCTGACTTCCTTCCCCCAGTTCGTCTAGCAACCCATCCTGGATGAGGACGTCGTAGCTTCTGTCGATGTCCCCGGGAGGAAGTGAGACCCTAACCCTTGCCGTTGGCAAATGGTAGGTCCCCCGCGAAGGGGGTCTCGCCTTCGCTTATCGTCTGGTACAGTGTGTTGCAGGTGCGAATGATCCCCGCCAGCTGGCCCGGCTGCAGTGCCTGGGCCCCGTCGCTGAGAGCCTCCTGGGGCCTGTCATGGACCTCGATCATCAGGCCGTGGGCGCCCGCTGCGATCGACGCCCTGCTCATGGGGGCGACCAGCTCCCTTCTTCCTGTGCCGTGGCTGGGGTCGGCAATCACCGGGAAGGGAGTCTCCCTCCTGAGCACTGGGACCGCGTTGAGGTCCAGAGTGAACCTCGTCTGTGGCTTGAATGTGCCTCCGAGGGGGGTGATCCCGCGTTCGCACAGGATGATGTTCCTGTTCTTGTTCGCCACGATCCTTTCTGCGAAGCTCAGGTATTCGTCTATCTGTGCCGCGAAGCTCCTTTTGAACAGGATAGGCTTGCCGGCCCTTGCGGCCATCTCGATCAGGTCCTGGTTGAACATGTTTCTTGCCCCTATCTGCAGGATGTCGGCATACTTTGCGACCTTCTCGACGTCGGCTTCGCTCCTCACCTCGGTGATGGTTGGAAGGTCAAGGTCCTTGCCCGCAGCTTGCAGATGTTTGAGGCCCTCGAGCCCGAGCCCCTGGAATGAGTGCACCGATGTCCTTGGCTTGTAGGCCCCGCCCCTCAGGATGTGGGCTCCGGCGTCCCTCACCTGCCTTCCGATGCGGTGGATCTGCTCGTAGCTCTCAATGGAGCAGGGACCGCACATGTACACCGGCGGATTGTCCCCACCTATCGAGACCCCCCGGACCTTCACCACGACGTCCCTCCTGATGTAGCTCCGGCTCACCAGCCTGTAGGGCACCTGGATCCTGATGGCGTCGAGGACGCCAGGCATCATCTTGATCTGGTCGAAGTCCAGCTTCTTCTCGTCGCCTATGACTCCGATGACTGTCTGGAACTCACCGGATGATATGTCTGCCTTCAGTCCGGCCGATTCGATCTTGTGGACGACCTGGTCGAGCTGGGCATCCGAGGCGTCAGGCTTCAACACTATGCTCATGTTTGCAAATACCTCGGGAGGCTTATGGCCGGGGTCGCATTCAATCCAAGGAATGAGATGCACGCTTGCGTTGCAGATGAATCAGTTTCAGACGTGAGAAGTTCTATGATGAAACCAGCGGCTTGCCCGCGCAGGGCCTCGGATATCGGCTGGACATCACTTCTGACCGAAGGCTCTTCGGATGAGCCCCATTTAAACGACGTGATGGATTCGGCATCTTTCGAACCTTTCCCTTTGAGACACGCGAAGGTCTAAATATCGTCGTGCGGCTCGGGCATCTGAGCAGCTTGAGAGGTCCAGAAAGAGGGGGTTCCTTTTATCGGCCGCTCCGCTCTGCAAAGGCCTAGTGGCATAATCCGAAGGACTAGAATCTGCACCTCCATCTCTGGAAGCACAACATCCGTGCTCGCGGACAAGGCGCGGAGGGCCCTTGATTCAGGAACGGACCTCGTGGAATTCAGGATAGACACCCTGAGGTCTCTGGACTTCGAAGAAATTGAAGCGGAGCTGTCGGAGTTCGTCCGTCGCTGTGTGTTCACAGTCCGCCCCGGGCGGGAGGCAGGGAGGTTCAGGGGGAGCGAATCGCAGCGTCTGGGCCTGATCGGGGCCCTGGCGAGACTCCGGCCCGCGTTCTTGGACGTTGAGCTGCATACGATGGAAACGAATTCGGGTTTGTTGTCAGAGAGTGGAAGTCCGAGCCTGATAGTCTCTTGGCACGACCCCCTGGGGACTCCTGGCCTGGAGCTTCTGCACTCGGTCCTGTCCAAGGCCTCCAGGTTTGGAGGTCTTGTGAAGGTCGTCACGACTGCGAGCGATCCGGCTGACGCCATCCGGGTGCTGTCTCTCTATGACCGAAGCCCACAGCCACCGATTGCCTTCTGCATGGGAACCAGGGGGGTGTTCTCCCGCGTCATGGCGATGGAGCTGGGGAGCCCTATCGCCTATGCGTCGCTCTCCGACGAGCCTACGGCCGCCGGGCAGCTTTCTCTCAGTCAGATGCTCGCATTGAGGAGGAGGGTGCAAGATGCCTGAACGCTATTTCCTCATCGGCGAAAGGGTTTCGAATTCACCCACTCCCCGGATGATGAATACCGCCTTCGATGCGTTGGGGTTGGATGCTGCATATGGAGCTTCGGAGGTCGGGTCGGACAAGCTTGGCATCTGTTACGCCGAATTCAAGACCGAGGGCGTGAGTGGCTTGAACGTCACCATCCCTCACAAGGTCTCCATAATCGGCCTGCTGGACTCCCTGGACCAGGTCTCCCGAAGAGTAGGAGCTGTGAACACTGTCAAGAAGGAAGGAACAACCTTCAAGGGATACAACACGGACGTCGACGGGATTTTCGAGCCGCTGAAGTCGAGGGGCATCTCGAAGCCAGGGCGGGTCTTCGTCATTGGGACGGGCGGAGCTTCGCGGGCTGCCTGTCAGGCGATGAGCGAGCTGGGGTGCAGGGATCTGACAGTCCTTTCCAGAAACATTGAGAAAGCGGCTGGCTTTGTTTCGTCGATGAAGGAGGCGCTCCCCGCGATGGGCATGGAGGCAGCCCATATTGGCGGCCCTCCACCCGGGCGACCGGACATTGTTTTCAACGCCTCCCCCATGGGTTCCAATGGAATCCCCCTCCACCGGGGAATAGGTCGATTGCTTGAAGCGGCGCCGTTGGTCTTCGACGCAGTCTATTTCCCCGTCGAGACCGAACTGATCCGGCAAGCCAAGAACTGCGGATGCGTCGCAATCCATGGCTACGAGATGCTTCTCTATCAGGCCTCCAGAACTTTCGAGATATGGACAGGAAGGAGCCCGCCTTTGGAGCCTATGAAGGCGTCCCTGATGCAATCGTTGGGGGTGGCTGCGTTCTGATCGGCCGGGCGGAGGCGATGGGAGCCATCACGTTGGTCAATGCATTGGCCTCCGGCAAGGGCGCCACTGTCGCGGTCCGGCTCCCAACCCGAGCGAAGGTGGAGGTCGACGCAGTCAAAGGAGGTTGGCGGGTGTTGGTGAACGGCCGGAGGACAAGGTCACGCCTCGCCGCCAAGTCAGTCCAAGGGGCCATCAGGATGCTTGGGAAGGACCCTAGGAAGTATTCCGGGTCGGTGGAGACCAAAGCCTCGGTGCCTGCCGGGGTCGGATTGAAGACCTCGTCCTCCTCTTCTGTTGCGATCATCCTTGCAACTCTGTCAGCCTTCGGAGAGGACGCCTACGAGCCGTCGGAGGTCATCCGCATCAGCGCCCGAGCTTCTATTGCAGCGGGGGTCAGTGTCACGGGGGCCATCGACGACGCGGCCTCGTGCTTGCTTGGAGGGGCGAACTTCACCGACAGTTCCTCCATGAGGGTCGAGAGCTCGGCACCCATAGGCCGGAACTTGCCTGTGGTAATCAATGTCCCCCCTGGGAGGAGTCGGAGGGCTTCGGTTGGAGTGGGCTACGTGAGAAAGTTTTCTGGGGTCGCCCGCTCCATCTTCAGCCTGGGGAGGGAGGGGAAAGCGTGGAAGGCGATGACTCTCAACGGGCTCCTCTACTGCTCCATCTATGGGTATTCCCCGTCCGACGCCATCCAGGCGATACAAGCTGGAGCGCTGGGCGCAGGGCTTTCGGGGACAGGTCCCTCCATCGCGGCGGTCTTCGACGACCGGAATCAGGCTGAGCAGCTGGCGAAAATCTGGGAGGGCGGGCGAGGGCGGGTGTTCAAGACGGAGACCAGCGACGGAGGCGCCACCATTGGAACCTAGGACGAGGTTGGAGGCCCGGGGCAAGCTCCGCGGGAAAGTGGCCGTCCCGCCCAGCAAGAGCTACACGCACAGGGCGGTCGTCATGGCGAGCCTGTCCGAGGGGACCAGCAGAGTCTCCAACCCCCTGATTTCGAGAGACACTCTTGCGACCGTCCGTGCCTGCAGGGCCATGGGCGCCAAGGTCGAGGAGGACGCGGGCCTCGTCAGAGTGGTCGGCGCCGAGCCTGCAGCTCCCGACGACGTGGTGAACGTCGACAACTCGGGGACCACCCTCAGGTTCATGACGTCAGTCTTCTCTTTGGCGGAGCGAGGCTACACCGTCCTCACGGGGGATGTCAGCACGAGGCGGAGGCCGATGCAGGGGCTCCTGGATGCCCTCGTTGCGCTGGGAGGGAAAGCCAGGTCAGCGAAGGGGGATGGGTGCGCTCCCATAATAGTCGGAGAGGGCGGATTGACAGGTGGGGAGGCGGAAGTGAGGGGGGACGTGTCTTCCCAGTTCGTTTCCTCGATTCTCATCGCCTCCCCCTTGGTGAAGAGGGACTCGACCCTCCGGGTCGTGGATGCGGTCTCGAGGCCGTACATCGAGGCCACCATGCGCCTTTCCGAATTGCATGAGATCGAAGTCCATCGGGACGGTTACTCGAAGTTCGACATCCCGGGGTCACAGAAGTACAGGGCCTGCGACTTCGTGGTCCCGGGGGACTTCAGTTCCGCTTCGTTTCTGATGGCGGCGGTCGCACTCGTCGGCGGGGAGGTCGAATTATCCGGGCTGACCACCACCCTGCCACAGGGAGACGTGGCCATACTAGACATGCTTCGGCGGATGGGGGTCGAGGTGAACGCCGGTCAGAGCTCTGTAGTGGTCGCTGCGGATGGCGAAAGGCTGAAGGGAGGGCGCTTCGACCTCTCGGACACCCCCGACCTGCTCCCCGTCCTCTCCGTCCTTTCGTTGAAGTGCGACAGCCCGGTTGAGATAGCCGGGGTGGCCCATGCGAGGTACAAGGAGACCGACAGGATCAATGTGGCGGCGACGGAGCTGTCAAAGATAGGTGTCGATGTCGAAGAGCGTCGGGACGGGATGAAGATATCGCGGCCGGGGAAGCTCACCAAAGGAGTGCTCGACGCCCACAACGACCACAGGATGTTCATGGCATTCTCTCTTGCTTCCATCCTTTCGCATGGGGAGGTCGAAGTCTTGGGCGAGAAGAGCCTCGACGTGTCCTATCCTTCATTCCTCGGCGACATGGATAAGTTGGGAGCAAGGGTGGTCAGGGCATGAGCGGCGACTCGGTAGGGGAAAGGTTCCAGCTCCTCACCTTCGGTGAGAGCCATGGCAAAGTCGTCGGCGTAGTCCTGTGCGGATGTCCTGCAGGCCTCCCCCTGAGCGAGGATGACATCCAGCCTGAACTCGACCTGAGGAAGCCGGGCCAGTCGATCGTGACCACACAGAGGAGGGAGGGGGACAGGGTCGAGATAATGTCAGGAGTCTTCCGAGGGCACACCACCGGGGCGCCGATGATGATGTTGATCAGGAACGAGGACAAGGACTCGAGCTCCTACGAGGCGATGAAGGACACGCCCCGTCCGGGCCACGCGGACCTGGTGGCCAGGATCAAGTACGGAGGTTTCAATGATTACCGCGGAGGCGGGAGGTTCTCCGGCAGGATAACAGCCTCTTTCGTGATGGGAGGTGCTGTCGCGAAGAAGCTCCTCCGGCAGGCCTTCGGGCTGGAGATTGTCGCCTACTCCCTCGAGATAGGGGGCGTGAGGGCCGAAGGATTCTCCCTGGAGGAGGCAGCGAAAAACAGGTATGCGAACGAAGCCAGAGCCCCGACGCCTGCAGCCGCGGAGGAGATGAAAAAGAAAATCCTGGAGACAAGGCGCAGCGGGGACAGCCTAGGAGGCATAGTAGAATGCGTGGCCACCAACGTGCCGACGGGGCTCGGGGAGCCTGTGTTCGCCTCCCTCGATTCGGACCTGGCAAGGGTAGCGCTCTCTATTCCCGCAGTCAAGGGGGTCGAGTTTGGCTCAGGCTTCTCCTCGGCCAGGCTGACGGGTCTGGAGAACAACGACAGCTACTTCTTCGACGGGAAGAAAGTCTCCACAAGGACCAACAACTCCGGAGGGATCTTGGGAGGACTCACGAACGGGATGCCAATTGTCTTCAGGGTCGCCTTCAAGCCGGCGTCTTCCATCGCGGTCAAACAGACCACGGTCGACCTGAAGTCGAACGAGGAGGTGGACCTCGTCGTGCCCGGACGGCACGACCCCACAGTCGTTCCGAGGGGGGTGCCAGTGGTCGAAAGCGTCACCGCCCTCGTCCTTGCCGACCACGCCCTGCGGGCAGGGCTCATCCCACCGGTGCTAGGAAGAATTGACTGAGAGTACAAAGGATTCGCAATCGGTGGCCGATCTGAGGGCCGAGATTATGCAGGTTACCGTGGAGATCATCGGGCTCGTGGGCCGCAGGAGCGAACTCGGTCGCAGGGTCGGGGAGCTGAAGACCCTGGGTTCGATGCCAAAGCAGGACGGAGACGTGGAAGCAGCGCTCGCCAAGCAGGTGATCGCCGAATGCGAACGGGTGGGGGTGGACAGGAGGGTAGGCCTGAAGATCCTTGGGACCCTGATCGCAGAGTCGAAGAAGGCCCAGGGTATCGAGGAGAGGAGGCCCCCTTCGCCGATCTTCTACAAGGCTCTGGAGCTTCAGCGAAAAGGGGTCAAGCTGCTGAGGCTCGACGTCGGAGAGCCTGATTTTCCCCCTCCCAGGGAGGTCCTCGAAGCATGTTCGGGGGCCCTCTTTGGCCTGAAGACCCACTACACTGAGGCCCGGGGGATCCCCGAGCTCAGGGATGCGCTCCGCACGTACCTTTCAAGGAAGCATGGATTCGATGCCGCGGACGGCGAGGTCGCAGTCACGCCCAGCGGGAGGTTCGCTGTCTACGCCGCCCTGGCCAGCGTCGTCGGAGAAGGGGAGAGCGCGGTCCTGCTTGAGCCCAGCTGGCCGGCCTACAGGGACGCGCTTCATCAGCTTGGGGCCAGACCCTCCCTTGTCCATACGAAGCTCGAAGACGGGTGGACTCCGTCGCTCGCCCAGGTCGAGGAAGCGATCAGACCCAACACCAGGGCAATTGTCCTGAGCTATCCCAACAACCCGACGGGGAAGGTGCTAACGCCCAAGTTGTTCAAGGAGATTCTTGACCTGGCCGACAGCAGAGGGCTGACCGTGATCAGCGACGAGATCTACAACGAGTACACGGCGAGGCCCTGTCCGAGCGTGCTTGACGCGGTGCCGAAGAAGTTCATCCTGACTTCGTCGTTTTCGAAGACCTGGGCCATGACCGGGTTCAGGGTGGGCTACACAATCTCTTCGGAGGAGACCATCGGGAGCGTTTCGAAGATGATCTCTTTGATGATCACTTCTGTCCCAGAGTTCATCCAATGGGGTGCACTCAAGGCCTTAACCGCGGACAAGGACGTCGAGAGGAACGTTAGGACGATGGAGGAAAGGGTGGAAGCTGCCTGCGGGGAGCTGGACAAAGTCGACTCCCTCGAATATGTCAAGCCGGAGGGGGCGATGTACGTCTTCCCTAGGGTGAAGACAGGAGAGACAGGGGATTCGGTGGCAGAGAATTTCATGTCACATGGGGTGAGCATCGTGCCGGGCAACGTCTTCGGAGACTACGCCCAATTCTTCAGGATATCACTCTGTCAGCCGAAGGAGGTCATCGTTGAGGGAATCCGAAAGATGGGCGAATTGCTAGCTTGAGGGTCGCGGTCCTGGGTGCGGCCGGGGGGATGGGCTCGTTTTTCGCCAGGTATTTTCGAAGGCAGGGACAGGATGTGGCTGTCTTCGACGTGCGAAGACCCGCGAAGTTTCCCGCCGGAACCTCTGTTGCGAAGTCGAACTCCGACGCGGTGCGCGGGGCTGATGTGGTCCTGGTAGCGGTGCCCATGGGGGCTACGGCCGCCGTTGTCCGCGAAGTGTCTCCGGACCTGGAGCGTGGGTCAATTGTGATCGAGATGACGTCGGTCAAAGGTGATGCGCTCGCAGAGTTGAGATCCATTTGCGAGTCCGGCGGAGTCAACCTGCTTTCGATTCATCCGATGTTCGGCCCGCTTTCGAAGGAGAAGAACTTCAAAATGTGTGTGGTCGGAGGGAGGAAGGACGAGGCTGCTGCACGTCTTATCTTCCCGGGGGCGAGGATGATCCTGTTGGGATCGAAGGAGCATGACAGATTAATGGCGTACGCCCTCTCACTAGTGCACCTGCTCAACCTCGCGTTCGCGTCGGCCGTTGTGAGGAGTATGGGCCTCGACCAGTTCAAGAACATCGCCACTCCCCTTGCGTCAGCACAGCTGAATCTGAGCCAAGCGGTCCTCTCGCAAGATCCGGATTTGTTCTCACGCATCCAGACGGAGAACCCTTTCGTCGTCGAGGTCCTCTCGTCGTTTATCTCCCAACTCGAAGGGTTTCAGAGGTCGGCGGAAATGAAGGACACTTCGAAGTTTGAGGAGGCCTTCGCGGCCACTGCGAGCACTTTTAGCAGGACTGCATTGGACGAAGCGCTGCGAAGAATTTATACTGCCTTGCCCCA
>DASYXJ010000060.1:0-3660 GCA_035935095.1 Nitrososphaerales archaeon
TACGCCAACCCGCAATCGATGACAAGATAAGCGCCGGATACCTGAGCATGCCGGTGGTCGTATGTTCCTCCTCCCACTTGATAGAAAGATGACTGGTACTCGAAAGATAGGAAGAAAGAGGAATAGCAGCAGAAATATTACTCCTGATACCATACAAACGAGAAGCCTTCTCATGGCATTCATTGTGCCACAGGGTGTATAGTTCTATTCGCGAGAACGACTGACCCTTAACAGTAGTCCTGCTGTTTCGATAAAGGTTTTTGCCGAGGCGACGTTCCTCCAGCGTTGAGTCTTCATGTCCGATTATCGCTACTGTGAGAAGTGCATGATGCGTACCGAGCACGAGGCAATAGTCGACACCAGAGACTACAACCCCAGAGGGCGGGGGATGTACAAGTGCAAGAGGTGCGGCAGGGTCAAATCGATGCGACACCTCCGGCCCAGCTCGGAAATAGGATACTAAATTTCACAGGTCGTCGGGAGTTTAACTGCTCCGTGCTAAGGCCTAGTTATATACGCCAAGTTTTTTTCCATTAGATAATGGGCGATACCCAGGCCGAGCAGAAGGCCCAGACAGTTTTCGTAAGGGAAAGCACCGGACTGGTAAAGAACGTCTCTTTTCTGGACAGCATCGCGCTAAACCTGAGCAACATGTCGATCGGGCCTCTCTTGGCCACCATCGCCGGCTCGTCCGCAGCTACCCTTGTCCTTGTTCCGAAGATCACGGGGCTCAACCTTGTCGCCGCCTCGGTGATCGCGTTCCTGCTTTCAATCCCTCAGGTAGTCGTCTATACCATGATGTCACGGCGTTTCCCACGCACAGGTGGCGATTACGTGTGGGTCTCCAGGACGTTTGGTGGTTTCTTCGGCAGCACTCTGTCCTTCTGGGGCTACACCACAGAGACCTTGGCTTTCCTAGCTCTCGTCGCTGTCTTGACCGATTTCGCAATCGGGGGCGCAGGCCTCACGATGGCGTTCACCTATTACGGATATGGTGGAACTGGCCCGGTTCCAATCTTCAACTGGTTCAGTCTCTTCTCTGACCCCGCTACACAGTTCGTTGTCGGAGCGGTTCCTTTCGCCGCTGTCATTTTGCTTAATATCTGGAAGCCCAAAGCCGGCTACAGGCTGGTTTCTGTCCTCACGCCGATAGGTGTCGGCACCCTCCTGCTGGCGATGGGCGAGCTTCTCTTCGCCGGTCAGAGTGGGGTCAAACACTACATCGACGGGACGGCGCCCTTCCTCCAGTTCGGAGGGTCGAACTCCACCTACGATGCGCTTGCGAACTCCTATACTCCGTCCGGTGGGCTCTTCGACATCAACATCTCGAACGTGCTCTACATCATGCCAGTAATGTTCGCCTTCGTCTTCCCTTGGCTCAACGCAGCACCGGCCGTCGCCTCTGAAATCAAGAACCAGAGAGCCTTGAGGTGGAACGTCCCCATCTCGTCCGTCACGGCGTTCGCCCTCCTTACTGCTTCCCTTGCAGTACTTTACGGCGTCGCCGGAATGCCCTTCATCAACGCAGCCTTCGCGAGCCACGCATGGTCGAACGCAGGCCTGAACTTCTTCACACTCGCAATGGCGGTGTCAGGCAACGTCTATGTGGCCTGGGCCATCGGCATCGGCTGGATCCTGATGCAATTCGGGGTCATCGCCTATGGTGTGATAATCTTCTCCAGATACCTGCTGGCTCAGTCCTTCGACAGATTCCTACCCTCCCGACTGTCATATGTGAGTCCCAAACTTGGCTCACCTGTCGTCGCCCACGCGCTAGACCTGGTTGTCGCGGTTTTCCTCATCGGATTGGCCACCTACTTCTCCGGTAGCTTCTTCGCCCTCTTCGGTGCAATCATAGCCTCGATGATTTATTTCGCCTTCATCGGTCTGGCAGCGGCGACCTACGCCTTCCGCAAAGAACGCGGTTCCGCGAGGGCAATCCTTGGAGTCTTCGGCTTACTAGACGCGGTCGTCTTCAGCTTCATCTCGTACCAATACCTGACGAGTCCAACCTTCAGCATCTTCACTGTTTTATCTCCGTGGCTCAACGAGACATACCTAGTGGTGACCCTGATAGCCGGCGCGTCGATATACCTCGTCTCTCGCTGGTATCACAAGAAGAGGGGCATGGATATCTCCCTCAATTACAAGGAACTCCCACCAGAGTAAACCTCAAGTCATGATCGAGGATTCGGTCCTCCTCAACGACTGGCACCCCCTCGCCAAATCCTCAGACTTGCGAGAAGCGTCAATCCTCCCAGCCAAGCTCCTCGACGAGGACCTCGTGCTGTGGAGGTCGCATGGGGTTGTCAAGGCTTGGCAGGACTTGTGCGTACACCGGGGGACCAGGCTTTCCCTTGGGCACTTGGACGACGGCCTGCTGCAGTGCGCCTATCACGGCTGGACCTACAACGAATCGGGCGAGTGCGTCAGGATTCCTGCTCACCCGGAACAGAAGCCTCCTCCCACGGCCAAGGTGAAGACTTACCGCTGCGGAGAACGCTACGGTCTGATCTGGGCCTGCTTGGGAGAACCATCGCGCGAAGCCCCAGATTTCGAAGAATGGAATGACCCCTCCTTCAGGAAAATACTATGCGGCCCATACCACTACAAAGCAAGCGGGACCCGTGCTGTGGAGAACTTCCTCGACGTCGCCCATCTCCCATTCCTCCACGCTGGCATCCTGGGAGAAAAGGCCCATGCCGAGATACAGGATTACGATGTTAAGCAGGAAGAGAATGGGATCACTGCTCGAAACGTTAGGATCTGGCAGCCAGACCCCGACGGGACCGGGGTCGGCAAGGACGTCACGTACACCTACAAGGTCATGAGGCCCTTGAGTATGTATCTTTGCAAGGACAGCACCGAGGGCCGATTCTCGATCTACGCGACAGTCCGCCCGACGAGCGAATTTGAATCGACGGCCTGGTTCTGGATTGCGATGAACTACGGTCAAGAGATCCCGGAAGAAGAGATCATCAGCCTGCAGAATCAGATAACGGCCCAGGACATTCCGGTTGTGGAATCCCAGAGGCCCGAACGTCTCCCTCTGGACCTCCAAGCCGAACTCCACTTGCGCTCCGATAGAATCGCTGTCGCGTATCGGAAGTGGCTGAGGAGGCTTGGGCTAACCTTCGGCACAGCCTAGGGGGCTCTGCCAATGAACACGCAGCCTTCGCGGAAGACCTTCGACAGGCTACGCGAAGTCAGGTAAGGGGCAGCCAACAGTGCTGGGATGCTCAGCAGGATGAACGCCGGCTGGTAGTACCCAAGAAGGGTCGCGAACGAAACTGCTCCTGTACCACCTAGGAAATTGGCAAAGAAAAGGCCGGCGCATGTTGGGCATCCTGTAAACAGACCGACGATGGCGCCCAGGCCTCCCACCCAGCCTCTCCCCAGGCCTTTGGCACGACTACCGAAGGCGAACCCAACCAGTGCGAAGTTCAATCCAACGAGCAAGGATGTAGCGACCAAGAGCACAATTGTTAGGGGTACGAGCAAAAGGCCGATGTGATTGGCCAGATAGACAGTGACGACGGGGCTGAAAGGTGGTGCGTTGAAGACAGGAGCCACTACTATTGACGGGAAATCAACTCCATATGCCTGAACAAAGTCGACCGCAGGCTGGTAGACGATCATGCTTGTGATCACCGCATAGAA
>DASYXJ010000061.1:0-1656 GCA_035935095.1 Nitrososphaerales archaeon
TGTCGCAGCAAAGTGAAAAGATCCTATTGCAGCAAAGTAAGAAGTTCCTGTTGGAAACCGGCAAGATGTCGGGATGAACAAAGAACAGGAGCTGTGGATGAGCCAGAGAGACCGGGATCGATTGAAGGTGTTGCATGAAACGGAAAAAGGCCATGTGACGCAGAAGCAGGCGGGGGCGCAGTTGAGGGTGAGCGCGCGCTGGGTGCGGGAATTGGTATCACGGCTGAGGAAGGAGGGGGATGGAGGAATTCTGCACCGTCTGCGCGGGCGGGCCTCGAAGCGGAAACTAAGTGAGGGGGTGCGGGGGAAAGTGGTGCGACTGGTGAAGCGGGAGTACTCCGACTTTGGGCCGACGCTGGCGGCCGAGTATCTGGCGGAGAAACATGGGGTGGTGGTGAGCAAAGAGAGCGTGCGGCAAATCCTGATGGAGGCGGGGGTGTGGAAGCGGAAACGGCAACGGGTGGAGGAGGTGCATGTCTGGCGAGCGCGCCGATCCTGTTGCGGCGAGATGGAGCAGTGGGACTCGTCGGACCACGACTGGCTGGAGGGACGAGGGCCGAAGCTCTCTCTGCTGGCGATGATCGACGACGCGACCAGCCGCGCTCTGGCGCGCTTTGCTGAGCACGACACCACGGAAGAGAATCTGCTCTTGCTGGAGAGTTACCTGAAGCAGTGGGGGCGGCCGGGAGAATTTTATACCGACAAGGCGGGCATGTTCACGGTCAACCGCCCGGTGCGGGAGGCCGCCGACGAGGCTTGGCCAGAGGCGTTGACGCAGATCGGGCGGGCGCTGAAAGAACTGGGGACGAGATGGATTGCGGCGCACTCGCCGCAGGCCAAAGGGCGCATCGAGCGCTTCTTCGGCACCGCCCAGGACCGGCTGGTGAAGGGGCTGCGCAAGGCGGGCGTTCATACCCTGGCCGAAGCCAACGCTTATTTGGAGCGGGAGTATTTGCCCATGTGGAATCGTCGCTTCACGGTGGAGGCGGACAACGCCACCGATGCCCACCGACCGCTGCGCGCCGAGCATCACCTGGCGTCGATCTTGAGCCACGTCGAGGAGCGCGTGGTGGCTAACGATTACACGATTCGGTATAACGGGAAGACCTATCAGATCCCTCGGACGGATATCCGTCCGGGATTACGAGGCGCGACGGTGCGGGTGGAGGAGCGGCGAGACCAGACGGTGTGGGTGCGTTTCCGGGATCGCTCCCTGGAGGTGAGCCGGTGTGAGCCGATACCCGAGCGGGTTAAGCCCTCCCCCTCGGCCCGGTCGGTTGCAATCCCTCGGCGAGGAACACCCGGCAGCCCCTGGATGAAAGACTTCCATCTCCGTCAAAGTCCCCCACTATGGAAAATTATGAGGCGGGAACAGGGAACGGGAAGGGTCAGAGAAAGCGCCCCCTGATGCGCGCAGTGGGCGCTAACCTCAGTCGCCCTACGGGCTCCTTCGGTTAGCGCCCACAGGAACTACTTACTTTGCTAAGAACAGGATCTTCTTACTTTGCCTTGACAGATGTCCATAACGTATTCCCTCTTCGCAGTGGGATGTGCTAGACTTCAACTCTACAATCCCATAATTGATTCGAGCGAGAGCGGAAATGGAAGCGATCGGAAAACTTTTGCCCGCAATTTTCAAAAGGCAGATGCGGCGCG
>DASYXJ010000062.1:0-53551 GCA_035935095.1 Nitrososphaerales archaeon
CGCCTCGCCTCCGGTCCTCAGGTTTACCGTCCTGGGCTCCTGCATCTCCACGATCTCTCCTTCTGCATCGACCCTTCTCATTCCGTCTCGCAAATCCCTCACGTTCATGAATGACCGGTCGCCCGATGGCATTATTTAACATTGAAGCGGCGCAATTTGCATCAGAAACCGTTTAATCGGAATCATTCGCGGTTTGTAATTCTTGCTCCCGAGCTTGGCTGAGGCTGGGCTCCTTCTATTATCGTTCGTCGTCCCATTCGTGGCTGTGGTTATTGGGATTCCGCCGTTCCTAAGGTATCTCACGAAGTCTGGCCGAGTTGTCGACGACTCCCACAAACATCCGCCAACAAAGGTTCCCTCCCCGACGGGGCCCATCTTATTTGCCGGCGCGCTTGCCGGAGAGTTGGTTGCCTACCTTGCCTTCGGCTCCCTCGTTCCAGTCGCCTTGGCCGCTGCGGCTGCCGTGGCCTTCGCAGTCGGGTTGGCGGACGACCTCTTCGTCCTGGGAGGGAAAACGAAGCCTCTGCTCCTGATCCTGGCAGGGGTTCCCCTCGTGGCCTTCACCAGACTTCAGCCCACCATTTACTTCCCCGATATCACCTTCCCAATTCTGGGTGACACCAACTCACACTTCTACATCTACTCAGTCCTGGTGATCGCCGCATTCCCCATTGTCGCGAACGCATTCAATATGATGGATTCATTCAACGGGCAGATCTCATGGTTCACATTACTCACGTCTCTGGCCGTGCTCTTTGGAGCAACCATGCGCTTCTTCTATACGAGTGGCTACTCGCTCGCGAGGCTGGCTTCGGCTCTGCCCCTTGTCGCCGTGGCCCTCGGCTTCCTCATTTTCAACAGGCATCCCTCCAAAGCATTCGACGGAGACAGCGGGAGCTTGATGTTCGGAGCCATGTTCGCAGGCCTTGCCGTCACCTCCGGGGTGGAGGTAGCGGCTATGATAGCGATCGTCCCTGCCATTCTGAACTCCTTCTACACACTCTCGAGTGTGAGAGGCTTCGTCGAGCGGAGGGCCATGGCTTTGCGACCTACCTACGTCACCGACGATGGGATGATCCACGCAACAACTGATCCTCACGCTCCGACCACCCTTGTCAGGCTGATACTGCTTGCTGGGCCTCTTACAGAGAGCGAACTCGTCAAGAACATCCTCGCTCTGACGGCAGTCTCTTGTATCTTGTCCGTTGTCACGTCGCTGCTCACTTGGGTGTTATAGAATGAGACTGGCACCCCTCATCGGAATCGAAGCCGTGGCGTTCCTGATGATAGTCGGGGAGGCTTATCTCTTCTTCACCGCCATCGTTCCCGTTGGTACAATCCCACACAACCCTCTTGATTACACGGGCCTTGCGCTCCTGAAAATCGCGCTTACCTTGGGACTGGTACTTTTGTGGTTCCTCGTGATGCTCGCGCTGACCAGGCTCTACGTCAGGTCGAAACTGGGGAACCAGACTCCCAGGCCTTCATCTTAGAGTCAAACACCTTCCTTGAGAACACTACTCGAGCAGGCACCCCCATCACAACCTTTCCAGGAGGCACATCTCTCGTCACCACAGCTCCCATGGCCACCACGCTTCCCTTACCGACGGTGACCCCCGCCTTGATCACAGCCCTCGCCCCTATCACCGCGTTGTCTTCGATGGTCACCCCAATCATCCTTTTGCTGGGCGGATACGGGTCGTTGGTGAGGACTGCCGCAGGCCCGATGAACACGTTCTTCCCGATGCGCGCCAAAGGCGGAATGTACACCAATCCCTCAATCTTCGTCCCGCTCCCGATCCTGACGTCGTAGTCTATGTGTGCAAGTGAACCGATCTTCACGTTGTCCCCGATTTGCGTTTTAGAGCCGACGTAGACGTAGTTCCAAATCTTGACATTCTTCCCGAGTTTCGCATCTGGCGACACGAAGTTGACTATCTTCATTCTATCATCCCAGATGTATCGGCGCCCCTGACGAGCTCGATGCAAGCACAGCCTCTGCGACCTTCGTAACGTTAAGACCATCCATCCCCGTCACCAATGGCTGCCTCTTCTCTTCCATCGCTTTGACGAATCCCTTCAGTTCTAGCATGAGAGGCTCCTGGTATGGCCTCGTCGCGACCGTGGTCACCGAACCTTCGTGGATGCTTGTCTGCTGGGTGACGAAGTCCACGTCGACAACACCACCCATGAAGACGGCGCTGAGGGTCCGTACACGGTTGGGTGTCATCCAATTGGTCACCAGGAACGCGGTCTTCTGCCCGGAGAACCCGAGCAGGATAGTGGCGAAGTCCTCATGCTCTAGGGGAACCAACAGGGCCCCCACCCTGGCGTACACCACCTTGGGAACCTCTCCAAAGAGCCAGCACGCTGTATCGATGTCGTGGACTGAGGCGTCCTTTACTATCCCGACGTCGCTGATGTTCTCCCCCCTTTTGTTCTCTCTGTGAAACTCGAAGAGAATCGGTTTACCTAACTTCCCCTCGGAGATCATCCCCTTGAGCGCGGTGATGGGCGGATTGAACCTCTCGATGAATCCGACAGTGAGAATCCTGTTAGCTTTCTTCGCTGCCTCGATCAGCTTCTCCCCGTCCTTTACCGTCGTGGTCATCGGCTTCTCGACGAAGGTGTGGACCCCAGCGGCCAGTGTCTGAGATGCCATGGAGAAGTGGGTCGACGCGGGTGTACAAATCGTGACTGCATCCAGTTTCTCCTCCTTCAGCATCTTTTCTAGAGACGTGTACCCCGTCACATGGAAGTTTTTCGAGAATACATCAGACCTTTCCTTGTTCGCGTCGCAGACAGCGCCAAGAGATCCCATCTCGTTGAGCACCCTAACGTGGTTCTTTCCCCACCCTCCGGTGCCCACAACACCTACCCTCGTCATTGGAATCTCCTCTCGACACCTAATCGATATAGGGCTATCCGCTCAATCCCTCCTGAGGCTAGGGGTCGCGGATATCACCGTCGTTTCGACGTTTCTTTGTCCCTTCTTCGCGGCCTTGAACGCTTCTTGGTCCTCCTTGGAACAGATTATGACGACGTTGTGCTTCAACGGGTCAAGGAGTTCACCGCTTCCCCTAAGCTTCACAGCCGATATCACATCCACATCCGTGACGTAGTCCCTGAGCCGCTGCTGGACGCTCTCTGCGACCTGCAGCCGCTCCCCCCGCATCTCGTACTTGTCGAGGTTCCACAGCAGGGAGATCTTGGTCCTGCTGGCCTTGAGCAATTTCTCTTTCAGGACTTCCCTGGTCTCGTCGACGACGTACCTCACATAATTGTCGAAGCTCTTGAGGGTTGCCCCCGCCAGGTAGGCGATCGACTCGCCAGTCTCCTCGCTGGCCTGAATGGCCTTGAGCTCATACAGGTACCTCGCGAATTCATCCAGATAGACTTCCGACGGCATCTGTAAGGAGACCTTCGCCTCCCTCGCCCTCTTTGCCATCTCGATCTCGGTGACAGATGCCACCGCGGATTCCATCACCCACGAGGCGTATTCCAGCTCCGCCGAGAAGACGTTCTGCGAGTTCTGGGTGAACCCAAGCGCCTGTAGTGGTCCCTTGTCCTGAAGGCCTGCGGCAGAGACCACGGCAGGCTTGGAATCTCTTGGCCTCAGAGGCATGTAAGCATACGTGAGGGTTGAGCCAATCTGGAGGCCTGTCGCCTTCTCCACTACCATTATGTTCTCAGAATTTCCTCCCGGTCCAGTAGGCAGCGAGTTGACGAGGGTCACGCCCTTCGCGAGGGACCTGGCGAGGTCCCTGAGTTTGGAGCCCGCCTCTATGAGCGTCTCCTCAGAGGGCCTTCTCAGCTTGGGGGTGAAGAATACGACCTGCGCTTCTCCGAGGACGCGTTCGACCGGTTTTACGCTGAGCAGCGGCTCCTCGCTCATAACATCCTGGAGATTCGGGTTTTTCTTCAGAAACGCCGGTTCGAGGTCCATGGCCATCTGCAGTGTCTCGTCGATGATTGTCACCTGTGCCTTGTCGATTAAGTCCCCTGCGAGCTTGTAGGCTTCGCTGGTGAGCCCGTACATTGCTACTTTGATTTTAGGCAAAACCTAGAGGTGGCTCCGAGCCTGTTTGTAATTATGGCTTTGCTGCGGGCTGAAACGCAGGCAAACGGATTTGTATGCAGCAACTCAGCCGAGTCCCGAGGGACCTGGTGCAACCATAATGCGAGCATGGGTTGATCTATTAACTCCCAAACAGATTTTGTTCTTCACGCCAATCATCCGCGAGCTGAAATCCCTCGGGGTCGAAGTACTCGCAACTTCTCGCAGATACAGGGAGGTCGGTCCCCTGGCCGAGAGGGCAAGATTGGACCTGAGGTACGTCGGAGACAGGGGGACCAGGGGGCCGGAGGAGCAGCTACTGGCTGCGACGAGAAGACAGGTGGAGATTATTCCACTTGTCAAGGAATTCGGTCCCTCGATTGCAGTCTCAATCGCCTCGGCGGTATGCGCTAGGGTTGCCTTCGGCCTGGGAATCAAGCACGTCGCAGTCAATGACTCTCCACATTCAGAGGTCGCCGGTAGGCTATCGTTACCCCTCAGCTACCACCTGCTCTGCCCGTGGGTCATCCCGTACAAGGCCTGGGAGAAGTTCGGGATACAGCGGAAGCAGGTAACTACATATCACGCGCTCGACCCTGCCGCCTGGCTGAAGAGAGAACCACTCAGGGGCCCGGTGCCCAAGCTCGACTCAAAGAAAAAGACGATCACAGTAAGAGTTCAGGAAAGCGACGCCCCCTACTTGGCGAAAGCTGACATTAGTTGGACAGACAAACTCTTGGGTTCCTTGCTCAGCGCATTCCCAGACGCCAACCTGGTCGCCGTGTGCAGATACGACTACCAGGTGGAAGAAGTCAAGAGCAAATTCGGCTCCAAGTGGACCGTCCCGGACGAGGTCGTAAGCGGGCATGACCTGCTCGCTGCAACCGATCTCTTCATAGGAATGGGTGGGACGATGACGGCCGAGGCAGCCCTCATGGGTGTCCCAGCAATCTCGGCCTTCCAAGGTTCCCTGTACACTGACGATTACCTCGTATCTGTGGGCCTGATTGTCAGGGCGCGTGAAGCCGCATCAGTCATCTCGCACGCCAAACGCTTAGTGACCGACTCGTACAAGGCCGGGCATGCCAGAAAAGCAAAACGCATCTTGGACTCCATGGAGGACCCGGTTCCGAAGATAGCCGGTTTCATCGCGAAGACAGCCAAACAAGCCTAAATCACCACCCCATCGCTGCGTGAACCTGCAGCCCGGTCGTCTAGTTGGTCAAGGATGCTGGCCTTTGGAGCCGGCGACCTAGGTTCGAATCCTAGCCGGGCTATCTTACGAAGAGCTCGAAATAAGCTCCGTTCGGCCAGCCTGACTCGATTCTAGCTACTTGGACATACAACCAAGTGAGCCAAACTCTTGCAAATCAAACCTCCACAAGACCCCGGCTCCAGCATTAGAACGCGGAAATAGCAGAACGCCGGTCTTGCTTCCGTGATGAATACAAAGTGGATAGTCCTTATTGTTCTTCTCGTGCTCGACACTATTATCATAGGATTCACCTTCAAACAACCAAATACTTTCGCATACGCCGCGCCACTACTCGCGGTCGTCACCACGATTTACGCGCTGGCTGCGGCTTGGGGACGAGTGGGGGGGATGACTCACCGGGCGATCCTGGCGGGTGCTTGGGAGCCATTCCCGAACTTGGCGAAGACCGGAGAGAACATGCGTTTCTCTCAGCCTAGGATTATACTTGTACCTTCAGAAGGCGCCAGCACAGAAGTGGCCGACTTGGCTTCAAGATTGACGTTCGATCGAGACAGAATATTGGTACCCGAAGGAGCTTCATTCGAAGGAGTTCGCCTTGAAACGTACGGTACTTACGGAAGATACGGTTACTCAGGGAGCGTCAGATTAGAAAAGGCGTCTGTCCTCGTGGCTGCATCAGGCTATATCCAAAACACTGGCAATCAATGGGGAGGCTTAGTTGACCCAAAAGGCATAGGACTTTTGGTCGCTGATGGTTTCAGGTTCAACGACGCACGTTACAGGGACATCCTTTTGGTGCCTATTCAGCCCTCTGAAGCTAAAGGAAAGTATGACGTCAAGGGCACATGGGAGGGGGGCAGTCTGGACTCAACCGTATCTGTCGAAGGAGTAACCATGGCCTGGTCGGTGAGGCCCTCAATGAGCGACTCGTCGGTGAACTTGCTCATGATTTGGTGGAAGTACGGAAAAGGATGGAATCAGGCGATGAATAACGTGAGTATAGCGTCCGAAAAGGGGGGAACCGAGGTCCGCGTTCTGACGCAACCGTGGGGACCCATTGTGCTGGTGGGGCACAGGAAACAGTTCAACCCCCTGAACATTGTGACCGCTCTATCCAATGCTGGAGTTCTGAACAAATTGATCGTTGGAGGCCGGGGAATCGGTGGCTTCAAGGCTACGGTGTATCCGCAACATCAGGGGTTGCATTTCAACCATTTCGACAGCGACGAGATTTCGTTTTGAAACTGTCGACCACGGGGTCAATCGAAGCAGGCGTTTTCAATCCTAGCCGGGCTAACTCTCCTTTTCCATCTTGAAGACTAAAACACGAATCGCACTCGAATCCAAAAACGACAGAACTGCATATCCAGACCGCGCCCACTCATAGAATGCAAGGTCAGACTTCAAGCGAGCTTTTAGCTGTGAAGATTGGAACTCAATCTGCCTTATCTTCACTCTCTCCCGGAATGCATCCGTGACGGCGATGAACCTGGCTTCCACAACTGTTTTGCCATCCAATGACATCAAGTCGGCGCCTCCTTCCGATGGATCTCTTAGAATTACATCCTTGATGTCAATTTCTTTGCTTGCAATAGAATATGCAACTTCGGCTCCCAATCTGGCATGGGGATATCTGTACTTGCTCGCCAACATCTCATGCTCGACATTTCTTGACAATTCAATCTGGTAGGAGTCAATGGCTCCAAAGTGAGTTCGAAGCGAGGTCGAGCGTCTGTCTCCCGATTCGATTTTGTAAATACTCGAAGGATCGGCCGAGTATATGGTCATAACACTTCGTTGGGGAGAATTGTACACCACTTTCAGTCGTATTCCATCATGAGAGATGAAAGATATTCTTGGGAATTTCTTGCTTCTTCCGAGTCCAAGCAACGGTCTGGAATGGCCGTTGTGGTAAATCCTCAAGACCCTATCGCGTTTGAACCAATCTAGCACTCGGAACTGTAAGTAGCAGCCATACCCAGGGACAAAACCCAAGGTATCCGAGGCTATCCCGTCAACACTAAAACTGTCGATTCCTTCCACGGCAGGTTCTTGAAAGGCTTCGAAGTGGAAGCCTGAATCCAGTGAGAATTTCGAGATGGTCACAAAGTTAGGTAACCAGCCAAACCCAATCTCGTTGGCAAGACTGAATTTTGGAACCGCGTCGACGAAGGCGTTTCTTGTCAACATTCTCACTTCAATTCTTAGTTGCTGACCTGGCTTTCCGAACCCTTGAGGGACGGTCGCCATCCAGGTGTCACCTCCCTCGTACTGATGATAGGCCATTCCCTCATTTCCGTAGCGAACTTGAAATATCGATTTTTGACCGATTCGGAATCCCGATGCTTCGGACCGAAGTGCAGACGCTGTCAGAAAAACCATGGTCTCCCTGTCGGAGTAAAGATACATCCTATTCTGGGTCCCGAGCCTTACGTTCAACACAACATGCAATCTGACCCAGATTGATAACAACCCACCTTGTAGTGACCCAGGTTCGAATCCTGGCCGGGCTATCATGATAAACCAGAAAGAAACTCTTCCAAGAAATCTTGGTTGGAATCCATTATTCGAAACATTTTGGGGGCGATTGTCACCGGGCCTGCCAGCTTGGATCGAAATTCGGGAAAATGATGAAGTGCTTCTACTGCCGAGGAAACACTCGACCATCAATACGGATTCACTTTAGAAGAGATATATCCAGCCTATGCTCTGTCAGATGCTTATAATGCCCGAAGGAGAGAATCGTCTGTTCGCCTACTCGTACCACCGGGAAGAGAGAGGCCTGCACGAAGCGCAGTCAGAAACGTCGCAGACAGAAGATCTGCGGTACATCAGGGAGACCATACTGATGCTTACTGGAGGCTGCGAGGTCTGTCAGTACTCCGTGGGCCCATTCTGCAAGAAGCATGGGCGTCCCATCGAGCTAGGCGACCCGCGGTGTGAATATTTTGTTCGTCGTTTCTCCGAGGACCCTAAAAGAACCTCGAAGGACCAAGTTCGAAAATACATCAACGAGACCCTTGGGATTAAGGACGAAAGTAGAACAAGTCGGCTAACCGGAGCGGCTTGACGATTCCCGTCGGCCCCACAATCCACGTATTTCGCTCCCTTGCAAAGGGCGTCTACCTAGACTGACAAGCCCGCCCAAATCGACGTACGACAAGGAGGCGGGTCGAGACGGACAACCCTTATTACGAATCTCCATGCTGCAACCTTGAGTTGATTTCTAGGGCGACTCAACTAGTTATCCCCGTGGCCAACAAGCCCGGGGCCATGGAAAAGCTCTGCTCAGCACTGGGCAAAGACGGTATCAACATCATTGCAATCTTGGCGCCCGAGGCAAAAGGTCGAGGGAAGGTGAGGGTGATGGTTGACGACTTAGACGAGGCCAGAGCTGCTCTCAAAGGAGCGGCGCTCAGATTCTCGGAGGAAGACGTGTTGGACATAGAATTGGACAATAGGCCCGGAGCGTTCGGCGAACTCGCAGGAAAGCTCGCTCGGGCCAAGATAAACATCGTGTTCGCCTATGCTACTACCTCGGCATTTGCGAGGGCGAGAGTCATCATGGCGGTCGCTGATGCGAAGAAGGCGTTGGCCGTTCTGACCCAATAAGCCGAGAGTAACTAAGGAAAGCGACGGGAAGCGGAGTCCCGCCTCAGGGCACTGACTGAAAAAAGGGGGAAGGAGTGGCTAGTCCTCTTCTAGGCCGACCCAGAACCCGTGCAGCACGTCCAGGGCCTCCCTGATGCCACTCTCGAACGATTTTTCTGAGGCAGGATCTTTGCCCACTATGTTAGTCACTTCCTCCATCGCGTCCTCGTGCGTGCTCTCCAATTCCCTGTGGAAGGTGAAGTACTCGATGTCCATGTCGTGCAGCCTCTTCTCCTTGACGATTGCGAGGCCCGGGAGAAGCTGGTCCCACAGGGGGATCGCCATGTTCTCCAGGCCGAAGGATGCGTCCAGGGCCTTGACATGGTCGCGGCCTCCGTAAAGCCTCCAGAGGCCGTTCAGGTACGCGTTGGTGCTTGGCTTGACCTGTTCGGAGATAATTCTGCGGGGGTCGATGTCGATGGACCTGAGGAAATTCCTGAATAGCAGCTCGTGCCTGCGCGTGGGGTCTCCGTCCCCCAGCTCAGATGTCAGCACCTTCGTGAGTTCCAGCGCCTCGTCTTCGTCGGGAGTGTTGACCAGCAGGTTCGCCAGTATCGCTGGGAAGGTTCTGGAGAAATGGAAGAATTCTCTCGCGAAGTCGTCGAATTCCTTGTCTGTGACCTCTCCCTTCGAGAATCTAGTAAGAAAGTCATTGTGAATAGCAGGATGGGAGAGTACAATCTCCTTCATCCTGTCTTGTAGGCTTGCTTGATTTATTTGACTCACCGGTTCACCTCCTGAATTGGAAGAACCTGGCCGACATGGTCTCGAAGAAGAAGGATGACCTCTCTTCCCGAAGGAGTGAGAGTTGCGCTGTGGTCCGCGAGCGAGACCAGCTCCAAATCTCGCAGAATCCTCGCGTTGAGCTTGAGTGTAGAGAGCGGGACTCCCTGCTCAAGAGATAATGAAACTAGATGTCGGGTGATCGGTCTGCCGTCAGACTCTGGAAGGTGCTCGAGGATCAGCCTTTGGTTTTGGTTTAGTGCTTTCGCTATGAGACGTGCGATTCCTGCCTTGCCGTCATCCGATATCGGCGGGACATAACCTCTTCACAACCTCTTGAGAGGCGCCCTTCTTGAGCGTTACGGGCAGCCTTACCTGCCCTAGGCCCCACCGAGGCTCACAATCAGGTCTGTCAGGAATCCAAGGCAGAGCCCGAGGAATATGCCCCCCATCATCAGGCCGCTGCTGTACCTCCTGCGGCCAGTGTTGAACATTAGCATGGTGACATAGACCAACGCTCCACCGGCCAGCGCCAGAAAGAAGATGTATGCTTGGGGAGAGAACGCAACGCTCCCCAACAATGTGCCCAGTAGCGTGGGCACTCCCCCAATGAAAAGGACCTTGGCCACAAACGAGACCTTCGGTTTGGGGTCGAGTCCCGAGAGGGGCGCGGTTATGCCGAACCCTTCTGTGGCGTTGTGAGCCGCGAAGCCCACGACCAGAACGATGGCCAGTCCAGTGTTGAGGCCTATGACCCCCCCGAGATAGGCCTGCCCTATTGCAAGTCCTTCGCTGAGATTGTGTGCTCCAATACCCAAAGCAGTCATAGTGGAGACTTTAGTCGGAGAGGCAACATCCGGTCCCTTTCCCATATAGCTCCTTTCATAGGCCACCAGTCCCAAAAGACCCAAGGTGATTCCCCCGAACATCAGGACGACGTCAGTTGCAGCGGTCCCGATTGAACCTCCACCCTGGAAAGCCAAAACTGCGGAGGTTGTCGTCAAATTCCAGGCATGGCTGAAAACATCAACGATCAGAAAGAGGAGTATCCCAACGGCGAATGCGTTCAGGAATCCCCTTACTTTGTCCCTGATCCCAAGAAACGCTACAGGCAACCCCAGGAATATCGTAAAGCCGGCGACGCTGCCTAAGAGAACAAGCTCCAGTAAGTCGACCATACGTTTAATCTCAATTTTGCTCCGTCATAACATATGTTATAACTATTTGCAGAATATTGGTCACTGCCGCCATTTCTTCTGTCTAACTCGGTGGGAGACCGTGTAAGACTTAATGCCAAGCAACCAATCTATTTGGGCTAATGTCTCTCCGGCCCAAGCTCACCGAGCCATCAGGAAAGCAGGCGGAGCTCTACCGCGACCTCCCGAGCGGCAAAGTTCAGTGCACCGCCTGTGCTCGAACATGCCAAATCGGAGAGGGACAAGTGGGTTTCTGCGGGGTCCGAGGGGTCGTCGGCGGGAAACTGTACCTTCTCGTCTACGGCAGAGTGATGGCCGGGCATATCGACCCAATCGAGAAAAAGCCAGTTGTTCATTACAAGCCAGGGTCCAAAATATTCTCGATTGCCACGAGCGGGTGTTCGTGGGCCTGTTCTTACTGCCAAAACTCCGACATAAGTCAGCTTAGAAAGATCGAAGGCATAGAAGCCACTCCCCAAGAGATAGTCGAAAGGGCCCTCGCCTATGGGTGCGAGGGGCTCGCCTACACCTACAATCAGCCGACTATCTTCATGGAGTACGCGAGGGACGTAGGAAGAATCTCTAGGTCCAAAGGCCTCTTCAACATATTCGTTTCGAACGGCTACGACACTCCCGAAACGGTCGCCATGATGGACGACTTCCTCGACTGCGTCACAGTCGATTTCAAGGGGAGCGGCGAGACGAACTTCGTCAGGAAATACATAACCATCCCCAACGCGGACCCTATTTTCCAAAGTCTTCTCGAAATCAAGAGCAGGAGCAAGGTCCACGTCGAAATAACCGACCTCATTATCCCCCGCGTCGGCGAATCGTTAGAAGCCGCTGAACATCTTTGCCGCTGGGTCTATGACAACCTCGGCCCCGAGACCCCGGTCCACTTCCTCAGGTTCCATCCCGACTACAAAATGATGGACTTCCCCTGGACACCTGTCGAAACCCTCGAGAAACACGTCGAGATCGGGAGGAAGTCGGGACTTGACTACGTATACATCGGAAACGTCCCGGGCCATCCTGACGAGAGCACCTATTGCCCCGGGTGCAAGAAGGTCCTGATCAAAAGGTACGGCTACGAAATCCTCGAGTACAACCTCGACGCAAAGAACAGGTGCAAGTTCTGCGGCAACAAGACGCCGATAGTGGGACCCCTCAGCAAGTCCTTCGCTGAGGACCGCTTCGTCTCGGTCATCAACTGACCAGTTTTACTTCGAGCTTCTGTTTTACGAACTTCTCAGCGTCGAGCAGGGCCTTGCACCCGTCGGCCGCAGCGGTTACTGCTTGCCTGTAACGGAAGTCGTGCACATCACCAGCGACGAACACTCCGGGGACGCTGCTTTCAGTCCCATTCTTCACGACGACATACCCCTTTGGGTCGATTTCAAGTTGACCCCTGAATATCCCTGTGTTGGGATCGTAACCGATTGCCACGAAGAGACCGTCCGCCTGCATCTCCCCCTCCTTTCCGGTCTTCAGGTTCTTCGTCTTTACTCCCCTGACCTTATTGTCGCCGAGCACGTCAGTAACGACCGTGTCCCAGACGAAACCGATCTTGGGGTTGGAAAAAGCCTCTTTCTTCAGTGCCGCGCTCGCCCTGAGGTCATCTCTGCGGTGGATTACCTTCACAGAGTCTGCGAATTTGGTAAGAAACGTCGCCTCCTCCATGGCAGTGTCCCCCCCGCCAACTACAGCGACATTCTTCCCTCTGAAGAAGAATCCGTCGCAGACCGCGCAATTGGAGACTCCCTTCCCCATCAGCTTCATCTCGGACTCCAGGTCGAGCCGTTTGGGCGTGGCCCCCGTCGCTACGATGACCGAGAGAGCCTTGACAGCCCCACTTTCGGTATAGACCTCGAACGGATATTTCTTGAAGTTGACCTTCACGACGTCCTCTTGGAGTAATCTCGCTCCCAACCTCTCCGCCTGACCTTTCATCCTGGCGATCAGGTCTGGCCCCAGCACAGGGTCCGGGAACCCTGGGAAGTTCTCGACATCGCTTGTGAGCATTAGCTGGCCACCGTACTTAGTCCCCATGTAGACCAGAGGCTCCAGGTCTGCCCTGCATCCGTATATTGCGGCTGTGAGCCCGGCTGGCCCTGACCCGATTATCACTAATTTTTCCACTTTTTCTTCCATATTTCCTTCTACCCCTCTCTGCCTCATAAATCTGCCCCCGGTTACCGCCGGGTTACTACAGCAGTTTTGCTTCTCTCTGCACGGTGTGGAGCTCGTCTGAAAGCTGGTTGAGGGCCCTCTCTAGCCTCTTCGTGTACTGGGGGAGCAGCCTGTCGTACACCTCCTTCCGCATCTGCTTGAGGTAGTACTGCTGATAGAGGTTCAGCTTGTCCTTGGCTGCCCTTTCGACTTCCCTTTCGGTCACTTGTATCTGGCCCACAACCTCCGCAAACCTTTGGCTCGCCGCCTTCTGCCTCACTTCGTTGAGCCTCTGAAGGGCCCTGCTCCGGAACGTGTCCAGCCTTCCCCTGAGCTCGTCGAAGTATGCCTTGTCCAACTCGTTGGGGTCCTTGGCTTCAATCTCTGGCCAAAGGCTATTGATCAGGATCGTCTTCTCGTCGAATGTCTTTATCATCGTCGAAGCCAATTCACCCGAAGACTCCTCCTCCTCTGCCACCTCCTCCTCGGCAGTGGTCGTCCTTGCCACGAAAAGTCCCAGGAGCAAGAGGACGAACATTACCGATGCCGCGGGGACTGCGGAGTCAATTGCCCATCCGATTGTAAGTGCATAGACGACCTGCGCGTGCCCACTCTGCCAGGGCGACACGTTTGTCTGACGGCTCGGCGCCCCCTGCATCACGCTCGCACCCTGCGGAAGTTTAAGCGAGATGGTATACGAGTCGACGAAGGCCTTGATCGGTGGTCTCTCCGGCGTGGAGATCCTCACCTGGCCTCCCGAGACGGAGAAGTATTTCGAACCGAGCGCGTACTGATACGAAATGGTATAGTTGGCACCAGCCGGGACTCCGCTGGTCGGGTACCCGACTGCCACCAGGGAAAGGTCGATGGCTCCGCCCGTCAATGGGATTGTGTACGAGTTGATCAGCCGCGGGTCAGTCGAAGCGAGAATGGTCACCGTCGCGCTTGACGGTGCCAGGGCGTCGACATAGAGGCCCGTAAGGGAAGTCGTCCCCAGATTGCCGAACTTGATCGTGTCAGTCAAAAGCGGGCTCCCGGTCGAGCTAGCAGAGATTACCCTCGCGGCGCTGTACACCCGCAATGGATGGAAGTCCTGACTGGTAGACTTCACGATGGCCCTCACCGAGGTCTGAGCCGACTGAGTCGCGACGTGGGTGAAGCTGGCTGAGTATGTATTATTGGTCCCGCCCAGGTTCGCCTTCAGCCCTAGCGGCGAAGACCTGAACGCCGTCGATGCGGGCATCTGCACGACTTCAACCAGCCTATCCACAGTGTTGCCTATCGAGGGAGAGGAGAGCGTTAGGATCTGTAAACTCCCGTTTTTCGCAGTCGAGACCACCCCATTGATTAAAACACTAAGCACGTAGCTACTCGAGTTCCCACCAACCAGCGAACCTCCACTGACGCTGAACGGACCTCCCGGAGAGGCCGGCGTCCCCAGCGAGAATCCCTTTCCCGTTAGGTTGTAACCTGCGACCTTAGACGACAGGTTCCCCACCCCGAAACTTAGGCTCGGTACTTGGACGGCGGCCGAACCGTTGTTCGTGAACTTTACGGTCTCATTGATCGTCGCGAAACCATACCTGTCAATGATGTACTGGCTTTTGACGTCAATTCGAGGGGACGTCTGAGCGTGCGCAGGAAGCACGGCCGGAACAAGAGCGATGAGAAGTAAGAGCAACAGAACCGTTGAAACTAAACGCCTCAAGTGATTATCCCAGCGCCGCTAGGTTCTTATTTTAAGCGTTTTTCGGCCGATGAAAGATGAAAGGTCAAGAGGCTCACCATCCATTTCTTCCAAACCTCGGCGACGCTCTTGTCTCGGAGATGCTTCGAAAGGCAGGCGCCGCTTCGGTGGAAGAACTCTTCTCGGACATACCCACGAAGGTCAGACTCGGGCGGAAGCTGAAGATCCCTGAAGGGGAGTCAGAGTATTCTGTCAGACGCGACGTCGCCTCTCGGCTTAGCGCAAACAAGACGCCGCCAGCTTCGCTCTGCTTTCTCGGGGGAGGTGTCTGGCCTCACTATGTCCCTGCAGCCGTCGAATCCATAGTCTCTAGGCAGGAATTCTACACCAGCTATACTCCCTACCAAGCAGAGGTGAGCCAAGGGATGCTCCAGGCCCTGTTCGAGTATCAGAGTCTAATGTGCGACCTCCTCGGCATGGAGGTCTGTAACAGCTCCCTCTACGACTGGGCCTCGGCCGCGGGAGAGGCTGTCAGGATGGCAGGCAGGGTCACGGGAAGGAAGAAGGCCCTGGTCGCCGGGAGCATCGGCCCCTCCAGACTCGCCGTCATGCGAACCTATGCCGAGCCGATGGGCATTGAATTCGACACTGTAAGATTCGACCCTGTCAAAGGTACCGTCGACCTGGACGACCTCAAGCGGAAAGCGAAGGGAGACGCCGCCTGCTTCTATTTCGAGAACCCAAACTACTTCGGAGTCATCGAGGACAGGGCCCAAGAAATTACGACGGTCTCCCGCGATTCTGGTGCCCTTGCCATCGTCGGGGTCGACCCCATTTCGCTGTCTCTGATCAAGCAGCCCGGCGCCTACGGCGCCGATGTCGTAATCGGGGAGGGACAGCCTCTCGGGATCGCGATGAACTACGGTGGGCCCCACCTGGGCATCTTCGCAGTCAAAGATGTCAAGCTGGCCAGGAGCATGCCCGGAAGACTGATCGGAATCACCACGACGGTGGCAGACCCATCTAGGAAGGCCTTCGCGATGGTCCTGCAGGCCAGGGAGCAGCATATCCGAAGGGAAGCCGCGACTTCGAATGTTTGCACCAATCAGTCTTTGATGGCCGTGGCCGCGGCAAGTTACCTTTCCCTGCTCGGGAGGGAAGGCTTTCGAAGGCTGGGCGAATCAGTAATTTCGAACTCGCACTATGCCGCCCGACGACTTTCCAAAGTCCCGGGGGTACGGTCCCCACATTTCCGGGGTTCGTTCTTCAAGGAGTTCGTAGTCTCCTACAACAGAGCCAAGGCTGACGCTGTCTTCGGAAAGCTGGCGAAAAAAGGAATCCTCGCCGGCTACCCAATCGACAAAAGATTCGGGCTCAAGGCGCAGGCGGGTCTCTTCTGCGTCACAGAAGTGCACACAGCCGATGATATCGAGAAACTAGCCGACGGATTAGAGGAGGCGCTCAAGCGTGCCTAGGTTCAGGCAGGCGATTTGGGACGAGCCCCTGCTCAAAGAAATGAGCAGGTCCGGAAGAGTCGGGATGATCGCGCCATCGGACCCGAGAGTCATGGCCAGAACCAAGGACCCGGATTCCTTCATCCCCGCGGCGATGATGCGCGATTCATTGGACCTCCCCGAACTCTCTGAACTCCAGGTCCTCAGGCACTTCAACCGGCTTTCGCAGATGAATTACTCCGTCGAACTCGGGATGTACCCCCTTGGCAGCTGTACGATGAAGTACAACCCGAAGGTCTCCGAGATGATAGCGTCTTCCGACGCGGTCAAACAGGCCCACCCCCTGCAGCCTCCAGAAACAGTCCAGGGTCTCCTTTCCATTCTGTACGAGCTCGAGCGATATCTTAGCGAGATCACCGGGATGTCCAGGTTTTCCCTATCCACTGCCGCCGGCGCCCAGGGAGAGCTTGCCGGGGTGCTGGTGGTCCGCAAGTACCTGTGGGAGCATGGCGGTTCGAAGAAGGATGAGATAATCGTCCCCGATTCGGCCCACGGGACCAATCCTGCGAGCGCTGCCATGGCGGGCTTCAAGGTGGTGAAGGTCCCGTCGGATTCCTCAGGGCAGGTGCGGGCCTCCGCCGTCAAAGAACTTTGCACCGAAAAGACCGCGGGGATGATGTTTACAGTCCCCAACACCCTCGGCCTATTCGAGAGCGAGGTTTCGGAGGTCTGTGACGCCGTGCACTCGGTCGGCGGACTCATGTACTACGATGGTGCCAACATGAACGCGCTCCTCGGGAAGGCACGTCCGGGAGACATGGGCTTTGACATTGTCCACCTGAACCTTCACAAGACGTTCGCGACGCCCCACGGAGGAGGAGGCCCCGGCGCAGGCCCCGTAGGCGTCACCAAGAAGTTGGAGAAGTACCTCCCGGTACCCGTCATCGTACGCAAACGTGGAGGATATACCTTGGACTACGGCCTTGAGCAAAGCATCGGGCAACTCAAGGGGTTCGTGGGCAACTCAGCCGTCCTGCTCAGGGCCTACGTGTACATCCGTCTGCTCGGCGCGTCGGGACTCGACAACGTTTCTTCCCTTGCAGTGCTCGCTGCCAACTACCTCTGGAAATCACTCGACCCGGAAGCCTTCCCTGTCTCGCACGGGAAAGAACTGCGAAGGAAGCACGAAGCCGTGGTCTCGGTCAAGAGTGAACTTCCGGGGGCTGCAATGACGATGGCCAAGGCGGTTCTTGACTATGGTATGCACGCACCCACAGTCTACTTCCCCTTGATCGTCCACGAGGCCTTGATGATCGAACCGACCGAGTCTGAACCCGTCGAGATGCTCGACGAGTATGCCCGCGCTCTTAACCAAATCTACGGGGCCCTGAAGAATGGCTCGCTGGGCGAAGTGCCGAAGAATACCAGCGTGGGGAAGGTCGACGAAGTGAAGGCCTCTCACCCGATGACCCTTCGGGTTCACTGGTAACCCAAAGGACATATAGGCTGGACAAATTCGCGGAGACTCGCGGTGCCCAGCGAACTTTCGAAGCGCGTCACCGAGCGCCTCAATGAAATAATCGACGAAGAGACGAAAAGGAGGCTCGGCGAGCTGAACATCGTCACCGAGGTCTCTGAGATGGCGACAGGATCGATCAAGGTGAAGTTCCAACCTCTCTCCGCCTACAGCCCGACGGCGGTGAACACTGGAAGGAGCATCAGGGACGCAGCACTTTCTGTCGACGGAGTCAAGACAGTCCGGGTTGAATGCTCCGGGCACATGATGGACGACTTGGTCAATAGATTGGTCAACCAAGACGACGCAGGTCCAATGCCTTCAAAATAGCAAGAAAAAGCCAAGAACATATCACGCGGAGAGTGGTAAACAAAAACTACTTTCTCGTCAACAATATTGAGTGATGGGTTTGTTTATTCAAACAATCTTCTAGGTGTGCGCTCCAGGGTTGCTTGTGAAAAATAAGGGCGGAGTCACCGTTGTCGGAATAGGTAGCGCAGGAATCAAAATTGTTTCACTTCTGAGCAGGAAGTCGCTCCTGGTCGACAGGTTCGCCTACATATCCTGCGACGAAGGAGACTTCTCGACGGTCGAGCCCAGGGACACAGTGCTTGTGGAATCACGCGTCGACCAGAAGCTGACACCAGCCATGGCACGGGGGCTTGCCCTCGGTTCTCACGGCAAGATCAGAGAGGCGGTCAATGGTTCAAAGGTCGTGTTCATCGTCGCCGGCCTGGGTGGCGCTACCGGGAGTGGACTTGCTCCGCTGGTAGCATCAGTGGCACAGGGTTGCGGGGCTACCACGGTGGGCGTCGCAGTGATGCCGTTCGAGTTCGAGAAGAAGATGAAGTTCTACGCCGGTGTGTCGCTCAGGCGTCTCCGCGCTTCATCCAGAGGAGTGATAGTCATTGACAATGACACCCTGATGAGGTCGTCACCCCCCGATTCCACTCTCACGACCCTGTATGATTCCGCCAACAAGGCCGCAGTCAAGGCCCTGGGTTCCTTGCTCTCCGAGTCGTCTGAGAGTTCCAAGCCTGTCGGCCTCAACAAGCTGTTCGGGACCGTCCTACAGGACGGATATTCTCTACTCGGCGTCTCGAGCAGTGAGGCCGCTGACAAGGCAGAAGACGCCCTCGCCGGTGCGGTCGTATCGCTGAGCAAACTGGCCGAAGCGAAGGAAGCGAACCACGCCGTGGTCATACTCAACGGTGACGCGACCCTCTCTGGGCAGGAGGTGGGCCTGGCGGTGGGCCGTCTCGGTTCAATCATCGACAATCAAGCCGTGGACGTCGAGTACGGTGTCGACTACTCCGGCTCAGCCCAGCTCCAAGTGAGCGTCCTCGCCTCGGGCTTCAGGTCGACGAAGTACGACGACTACGACCCTCTTAGCAAGATTCTCGGAGACCGAATCCTCGACGACGAGATGGACGCCTCCCTCCCCGAAGGCCTCGAACTGCTGCAGCCCTGCGACTGATTACCCCAGCAGGACGCTGACGCTTTTCAAATCCTCATCTTCGACTTTCTTGAAGAGCGGCCTAGGTTCCCGCAGCTTCTTCCCCGCCTCGACCCTCAGCTCTGAAGCAGAATCCCACCCTTGTTTGGCAACGGGATCTTCGAACCCGAGTTGGTTCCAAATCTCCTCGGAGGTGAATGGGAGGAACGGGTTCAGCAAAGTCGCAAGACCCGCGACCAAGTTGCACGCGTAGAAGACCGTGGTGGGCTCGTCCGCACCCTTCTCCCAGGGGGCCCTGTGTTGGAAGTATTGGTTGCACTTCGCGGAGAAGTCGAGGACTCTCCTCAGGGCCCTGTCGTAGTGCCCCTGCTCGATCAAATCCCCCGTCTCTCTGACTGCGCCTTCCAACTCCTGAATGATATCCTCCTCGGCTTCCCCTGCCTTCCCAGCTTCGGGGACAGAGCCCCCGTGCTTGGTCTGGGCAAAGGACAGAGCCCTGTACACGAAGTTGCCGACGTTGGCCACCAGCTCATTGTTGATCTTCTCCTCGAACTCCTTCAAGTCGAAGTTTGCATCGGACTGGCTCTGTGGCACGATTCTCGTAAGATAGAACCTCAGGTAGTCGGGTGGGAAATGGTCCAAGAATTCCCTGATCGTGATCATCCAATGCTTGCTCCTGGACACTTTCTTTCCAAGGAGCAGGAGATGTCCCCTCGTGGGGATAAAATCCGGGAGCTTGTACTCTCCTTCCCCTATTCTCATGCTCGGGAGGAAAAGGTAGTGGTGGTAGACGATGTCCTTTCCGATGAAGTGGTAGATCTTGGACTTGTTCCAAGCCTCCCGCCCTTCTTCGCCCGGCTTCCCCAGGGCCTTGAGCGCGGTCGAGATGTAGCAGAGGTGGTTGTCGAACCATCCGTACAGCACCTTCCCATGGGCCTCCTTCAGGGGAATCGGTACTCCCCATGAGATGTCTCTGGTGATGTCCCAGTCCTGCAGCCCGTCCTTGATCCAGTTGAGTACGTAGTTTTTTGCGTCCGCCTGCAACCCCTGGTTGTTCTCCAGCCACTCCTGCAATTGATGGGAGAGGGCCGAGAGTTTGAAGAAATAGTGGGTGCTCTTCTTCAGAACCGGGGGCCTCCCGCAAATCGAACAGTGAGGGTTGAGTATCTGACCTGGCTGCAGGGTTCGCCCGCAGTTCTCGCAGACGTCTGAGTACTGATCCTCAGTCCCGCAGTAGGGGCACTTCCCCTTCACATACCTGTCAGGGAGGAACTTGAGATCGTACTCGCAGTAGAACTGGTTGATCTCGGAGACGAAAATGAACCCGTTTTCATTCAGTTTCGTGAAGAACCTCTGGACCAGCTCTACGTTTTCGGGGGAGCTTGTCCTGTCGAAGAGGTCGTAGACGATTCCGAGCTTCCCAAGGTCCTCCTTGAACCTGGCATTCCAGCCCGCGACGTATTCGCACGGATTCTTTCCCTGCTTCTCAGCCGCGATTAGTATTGGTGTCCCGAAATCGTCGGAGGCGCAGACCTGGATGACCTTCGTCCCCTTCAGCTTGAGATATCTGTAAAGTATGTCCGGGGGGAGATGAGTGCTCGCAACATGGCCCAAGTGGAGGTCGTCGTAGGCATAGGGAAGAGCGGCAGTGATTATGACGTCTTGAGTGCTGAGTTCATCCACCTAAGAAAACTCCACTCTGCGCGGTTTTAACTTTTGTGCGGACTAGGTCTTCCAGCTCTTTGCGTAATCCCTCTGTTCCTTGGTCTGCTCCCCAATTGAGACACCCATGGAGTCCAGCGCGGCGCGGGCTACTTCGTCTTCTATTTCAGCCGGCACTCCGTACACCTTCTTTTCCATCTTTGAGTGGTCCCTGTGTATGCGGATGGCCGCGAGCATCTGGTTCGCAAACGACATCTGCATCACCTCGGGTGGGTGACCTTCCGCCGCCACCAGGTTCGCAATCCTCCCCTTTCCGATGAGGTACACCCTCCTGCCCGTGGGGAGTGAAACCTCGTCAACGTTGGGCCTGACCTCCTTGACCCCCTTGGCCTTCGCCATCAACGTCCCCACATCGATCTCTACGTCGAAGTGCCCGGCGTTAGCGAGGATAGCACCTTCCTTCATCTTCTCGATTGCTCCATAGGGGATCACGTTCTTCTGTCCGGTCGTCGTGATGAAAAGCTCCCCCCGGGTCGCCGCATTCTCGATGCTCGAAACCTCGAATCCATCCAGGTGCGCCTCCAGGGCCCTGATGGGGTCGACTTCTATCACTGTCACGATTGCTCCCATTCCGCGCGCCCTCATCGCCACTCCCTTCCCAACCCACCCGTATCCAACGACGACCGTCTTGACTCCTGCAAGAAGCAGCGCAGTCGCCCTCATGATTCCATCCAGAGTGCTCTGTCCCGTCCCATACCTGTTGTCGAACATGAACTTGGTCTTGGCATCGTTCACGGCTATAACAGGATACGCCAGCTTCCCCTCAGCCTCGAGCGACTTCAACCTCACGACGCCTGTCGTGGTTTCTTCGGACCCGCCGACTATTCTTTTCGCATCAGATGTTAGCGCTGCCACGTGCAGGTCCGCCCCGTCATCTATGATCTGGTCGGGATGAGTCGCGACGACCTGCTCGATGGCCCACGCGTATTCTTTGGTCGACTCCCCTCTCCAAGCCCACACATCTGTCCTTGTCGATAGGTAGGCTGCCACGTCATCCTGCGTTGACAGCGGGTTTGCCCCTGCGAGCTTCACGTCGGCTCCGGCCAGGAGTAGTGCGTCGACGAGAACTGACGTCTCTTTCGTCACGTGGAGACAAACCCCAAGCTTCACTCCTTCCAGGGGCCTCGACTTGGCGTACTTCTCCGCCAATACAGTCAGGGCTTTCATGTGCGCCTTCGCCCAGAGGAAGTTCCTCTCTCCTGCCGTCGCAAGCTTCACGTCCGCCACTTTGCTCAAACCTTTGACCCTCCCCTCAGCCCGGCAATAGCCGCTTCTATCAATCCTTTGACAACTTTCCCGGACCGCTTCATCACCTTGAGCACCTCCTCGTGGCTGACCTTGGGCTGCATCCCGGCCGCCCAGTTCGTGGCTATCACAACGGAAGCGTATTCCATCTTTTTCTCGTTGGCGAGCACCACTTCGGGGACCCCAGTCATCCCTACCACATCGCCCCCAAGAATTTTGTACATTTTGATCTCCGCCGCGGTCTCGAACCTCGGCCCTTCAGCGCATACGTAGACCAGGTGGGAGCGGACGTCGACTCCTAACTTCTTCGCGGCAACCGCGAGCTCCAAGTTCAGACGTCGGCTGTACGGATAAGTCATGTCTGTGTGGACGACCCCCTCTTCAAAGAATGTAGTCTGCCTGCGCTTTGTGAAGTCGAGGAACTGTTCTATCAGGCCTATCTCTCCGACATGGAACCCTTGGTTCATCGAGCCGACTGCGCTCGTCGCGATTACCTCTTTGACTCCAAGCTGCTCGAGGGCCGCGATGTTCGCCCTGTAGTTGATCCCGTGGGGCGGGGACTTGTGCGCTGCCCCGTGCCTTGGTATGACGTAGTAGTCGTCCTTTTCATGTTTGAACACTATCGCCAGACCGAACCTTGTCCTGATCGTCTTCGGCCTGCTAAGGTCGAAGTGCTCTGAGACCCCGGTCCCGGTGATTACTCCGACCGGGCTGATGACTCTAGTCATACCTGGCGATGGTGTAGACTTCGTAGCCCGTGAGCTTCTTCCTTCCTTTCAGACGGCCCAGCTCGGTGACAAATGCAAATCCCACGACCTTCCCCCCCATCCTCTCAGCCAGGGTCGCCGCGGCCTTCGAGGTCCCCCCCGTAGCAAGAAGGTCGTCGACTACGAGCACCCTCTCCCCCTTCGAAATCGCGTCGGTGTGAATCTCGAGCCCCTGCCTCCCATACTCGAGCTCATAGTTCACGCTCACCTTGGCCGCTGGGAGCTTCCCAACCTTCCTTGCAGGGACGAATCCTATCCCAAGCCTGTCAGCGAGCGGTGCCCCGACTATGAATCCTCTCGCCTCGATGCCGACTATCTTGTCCAGCTTCTCCCCGTTCCACTTCTTCGCCATGGCGTCCGTGACCCGTCGCGTGAGTTTCCCGTTCTTCCACAGCGTCGTCAGGTCCTTGAACGGGATCCCCTTCTTTGGATAGTCGGGGATCGTCCTGATGGCCCGCTTGACGTCCTGCTCCAGGGTCGTCACTACGCGCTCAGCCTCGCGTGCTTCAATGCCGAGCCACAGTCGCATTTGCGTTCTTCAGGGAGCCGTTTCACCAGCTCGACAATCAATTTCCTAAGATTCTCGATGTTCTTGTTGAAGACGCCGATTACCTCTTCGTGGGAAACAGGGGTGATGGTCGGGTCCCCTTCGAGCCCGGCGTCGTAGTCGGTCACAACGGAGATGTTCAGGTAGCAGAGCTCCTGTTCCCTCGCAAGCACTACCTCGGGGTACTGCGTCATGTTGATGACATCCCACCCCTGCTTTGTGAAGAACCTGCTTTCAGCCTTGGTCGAGAACCTCGGCCCCTGAATCACGACGACCGTCCCAGCCCTGTGATACTTGAGGCCAAGGTCCAACGCAGCCTCTGCGGCCGCCGTCCTCATCTGGGGGCAGTAGGGCTCGGCCGTGCTGACGTGAGTCGTCTCCGGGCCATCGAAGAATGTGTCCTTCCTCCCTGAAGTGAAATTTACGAACTGGTCGCAGAAGACAAGGTCCCCCGGCCTTACTGTCGCCTTCAGGCTCCCGACAGCATTGGGTGCGATGATTCTTCCGACCCCCAGCTTCTTGAAGGCATAGACGTTCGCCCTGTAGGGGACCATGTGCGGCGGATACTCGTGGTGTATCCCATGCCTCGGCAGAAAGGCGACCTTCCGTCCCCCGATTTCGGAGACCGTGACTCTCCCGCTCGTCCTTCCATAGGGAGTTTGTAGCGAGATCCCCTGCGCCGCTTTCGAAAATCTGTAGAATCCGGAGCCGCCAAAGACGCCGAAATCGGCCCTCGGCTTCACAGCCCGCCCCCCGCGGTTTCCGATTTAATCTTTTGACTTTCCTGAACATCTCATCGTCTCCCAGAAGGATTCAAATACCCAAAATCGAAAAATTGCTCCCATGACCCGCTCGTATGAAGAACTGCTTTCAAGAGCCAGGGCAGGCCTCGACAAGGACGCCAAGAAGTCGGGAGCCCTCCGCCTTGAGCTCCCTGAGCCAGACGTGATTTGGGTGGGAAACAAGACTATCTTCCGCAATTACGCCGAGTTCCCCAAGCGCCTTCGAAGGGAATCGGGAAGGGTGCTAATGTACCTCGCCAAGGAGCTGGCCACGGCCGCTTCCCTCGACGGTGAACGCGCGATCTTCATCGGCCGAAAGGACAGGGACTCATTCTCCCAGCTCCTCCAGCGCTATGTCAAGGACGGAGTCATCTGCCCGGTCTGCGGGAGCCCGGACACCCACCTCGAAAAAGACAAGCGGATGTGGTTCATGGTCTGCGAAGCCTGCGGGGCAAGGTCGGTCGCAAAAGTTGCCTAGCGTCAACGGCAAGGGATACTCCGTCAGGACGGCGGAGTTCAAAGGGACGATTCTCGTCAACATGTGCGACGAAGAGCTCGTGGGTAGGACCGTTGAGGAAGGGAAGCTGAAGGTTCATCTCTCCAGGGATTTCTATTCGGGCGAGGTCGTAGACAAGGGCGAGGCTTTGCGGCTCATTCGTACCTGCTCCATCGTCAACCTGGCCGGCTCCAGGTCCGTCTCTTTGGCCGTGGAGAACAACGTGGGAGCGCCCGAGGCCATACGCGAAATCGAAGAAGTTCCCTTCCTGATGATTTACAAGTTCACGGGTTAGCTCGATTCGCCGAACTTCTTCAGAACATCCTTCTGATGGTCGCTCAGAGTCCTCGGGATCTCGACGTTCACCCTGACGTACTCGTCTCCCTTCCCCCACCCCCCGTACTTCGGGAGGCCCTTCCCCTTGACCTTGAACACCGTCCCGGGCTGGGTCCCGTGCGGGACTGATACCTTAACGTCTCCGTACAACGTGGGGATCGTCAGCTCTGCCCCCAGAGTCGCCTGGACCACGCCTACCTTCGTCTCCAGGTAGATGTCGCTGTCCTGCCTAGAGAACACCCTGTGCGGGGCCACGTTTACCACAACATACAGGTCTCCAGGTGGTACTCCGCTCTCCCCGGCGTTCCCCTCCCCTCTTAATCTGAGCGTGTGACCGTCTTCTACCCCGGCTGGTATCATGACCCTTATCCTCCTCGTCTTCGCGATTGTCCCGTTCCCACGACATTCCTTGCAGGGCGAATCGATGAGGTAGCCCCTTCCTCCGCAATTGTTGCAGACGGTAATCCTGACGAGCCGCGCGAACCCAGCCGACTGGACCTTCTGCACCTGCCCAGTCCCGCCGCACACCCCACATCGGCTTGGCGATGTCCCCGGTTTTGCCCCGCTGCCTTTGCAGGTCGGGCAGACCTCGTTTCTCGGAATCTCAATCTCCTTGTCCGAGTCCTGAATCAAGTCTTCCAGATTCATTTCGAGGTGGTATGTCAGGTCCTCTCCCCTTCTGGCCTGCTGCTGTCGCACGCCTCCCCCGAAGAATTGGCTGAAGATGTCGTCGAAGCCGCCAAAACCGCGGAAGAACTCCCCGAAATCGGCTCCCCGGAAAATGTCCTCCTGGCTATACCTTTGGTAGACGCCCTCCCTGCCGAAGGAGTCGTACTGTTTCCTCTTCTCGTCGTCAGAGAGGACCGCGTAGGCCTCGGAGATCTCCTTGAACCTCCCCTCGGCTTCGGGGGACTTGTTTCTGTCTGGGTGAAACTCCATGGCGAGCTTTCGGTATGCGTCTTTGATCTGGTCCTTCTTGGCACCCTTCTGCACGCCGAGTACTTCGTAGTAGTCCTTCCCCGCCGTAGACCTCGCCCCCTACTTTCCTTCGTCCACTACCTTGTAGTCTGCGTCGCTGACTCTGGACCCGTCCCCGGTTGGTCCTGACTGACTGGCCGCCCCTGGGGTCGCCTGCTGCCTCTGCGCCTGCTGGTAGACTGAAGCCCCGACCTCCTGGAGGACCTTCTTCAGGGCCTCGTTCTTCTCCCTGATGACCTCCAGGTCCTGGCCTTCGAGCGCCTTCCTCAGCTCCTGGGCCGCGACGTCGAGCCTGTCCAGACTCGCCTTCTCCACCTTCCCTTCCAGGTCTCGCTTCGTCCTCTCCGTTGTGTAAAGAACCGAATCTGCTTCGTTCCTCAGCTCAGCCTGTTCCCTCTTCTTCTTGTCTTGGTCCGCGAAGGACTCGGCATCCTTGATGAGCTTCTCCTTCTCCTCCTTCGAGAGTTTCGTCGAGGCGGTAATCGTAATCTTGTTCTCCTTCCCAGTCCCGAGGTCCTTGGCGGCCACAGTCAGGATCCCGTTGGCATCGATGTCGAAGGTCACTTCGATCTGTGGGACGTTTCGGGGAGCCGGCGGGATTCCGGTCAGGTTGAACATCCCGAGTGACACGTTGTCGGCAGCCATGCTCCTCTCCCCCTGCACCACGTGGATGGTCACGGCAGTCTGGAAGTCCGCGGCAGTGGTGAATGTCTTGCTCCGCTTGGTCGGGATGGTCGCGTTCTTCTCGATCAAGTGCTCGGTTATCCCTCCCAAAGTCTCCACCCCCATCGAAAGCGGGGTCACGTCCAGAAGGAGTATGTCCTTGATGTCTCCAGCAAGCACTGCCCCCTGAATTGCCGCGCCAATCGCCACGGCCTCCATGGGGTCGACTCCCCTCTCGGCTGGCTTCCCGGACACGTCTTCGACGAACTTTCTGACCAGGGGCATCCTTGTCATCCCGCCGATGAGAATCACTTTGTCTATCTGAGCGGGCGAAAGCTTAGCATCGCTCATCACCTTGCGTATTGTCTGCTCGGTCTTCGACACGATGGGCTTGGCCACCTCTTCGAGCTTGGTCCTGGTTAGAGTATAGTGGAGATTCTTCGGCCCCGATGAGTCGCTGGCTATGAACGGCAGGTCTACGTCTGTCGAGGTCAGGTTGGACAGCTGTATCTTCGCCTGTTCCGCGGCTTCCTTCAGCCTGGCCATCGCCGTCCTGTCCGGAGCCAGGTCTATCCCAGTCTTCGACCTGAAGTCCTGGAGAAGGACCTGTATGATGGCGTTGTCGATGTCCGTCCCCCCGGTCTGGGTGTCCCCGGACGTCGCAAGGACCTGAAAGACCCCCTTGCCAAACTCCATGATCGTCGCGTCGTGGGTACCCCCGCCGAAGCTGAACACCAGAATCTTCATCTCCTTCTCCGACTTGTCGAGCCCGTACGCCAGGGAAGCGGCCGTGGGCTCGTTGATTATCCTCAGTACTTCGAGCCCGGCGATTTCCCCCGCGTCCTTGGTTGACTGCCGCTGGTTGTCGTTGAAGTGAGCCGGGACTGTGATTACGGCCTTCTTGACGGGATACCCGAGGAACGCCTCGGCGTCGTGCTTGATCTTCTGCAGGATGTATGAGCTCAATTGCTCCGGGGAGTATTCTTTACCATAGATTGTCACCCTGTAGTCCGTCCCCATCTTCCGCTTGATTTCGAATATTGTGCCGTCGGGGTTGGTCACCACCTGGCGTCTTGCCGGGTCCCCCACCAGAAGTTGGCCGTCCTTCGTGAACGCGACGACCGAGGGGAACATCTTCCCCGCCGGAGTTGCCCCTTCGGCGCTTGGAATGACCACCGGCCTCCCGCCCTCCACTACGGCCCCGGCTGAGTTGGTCGTTCCAAGGTCTATGCCTATGATTTTCTCTCTGGGACTACTCACTCGCCTTCGCCTCCTCCTTGGCCGCCCTCGACCCCAATTCAACTTTTACCATGGTGGGCCTCAAAAGCTGGCCTCTGAAAGTGTAGCCGGGCCTTACCTCTTCCAAAACGACGTCCTTCCCCGGGGCCTTCCCCTGCACCTTTTCCACGGCCTCGTGGAGAGACGGGTCGAAAGGCATCCCGACGGAATCAATGCGCTCCACCCCAACCGACTCGAGCGCCGCTTCCAGGTTCCTCTTCACCATCCCCAACCCTTCGATGATCTCACCGCCGGACTTCCCCTTTTGCGCGTGCTCGACCGCAAGTTCCATCTCGTCCTGGACGGTCAGAAGCTTGGCAGCTAGCGTCCTTGCCAGCGACTCCCCGGCCTCCTTCATCTCCTTCTCCATCCTCTTTCTGGTGTTTTCCACGTCCGCCTGCAGATACTTCAGGCGAGTCAGAAGCTCCTCGTTCCGCTTCCTCTCATGATGTAGCTCCCGCTTGAGCGTCTCCGCTACCACTTCCGGAGTATCCCCGGCGGCCGGCCCCTCATCAGATTCCAATCGATTTCACCATATTGTTACGGCAGGAATTTCTCCGCGCATCGTTCCAAGCCTATAAATTTTCCATCGCACTAGGCGACGCGTGGCCGAGTCCGACGAGTCCAGGAAGATGGAGGAGCATCTCCTGCACAAAGAAAGGGAAAGCAGGTACCTCCGGAATGACTCCGACAACCGGAAGGTGCTCGAGGGGGTCTTTGACAGGGCCACCATGCTCGCGGTCGAGGACCTGATCGCCCGCAAAGACCTCGGCGACCTGAATGGGGTCGTCAGCGCCGGCAAGGAGGCCATGGTCTACTACGGCGTCAACCAGGAGGGTCAGCCGGTCGCAGTCAAGATCTACCTCATCTCCGCCTCCGACTTTCGAAAGCGCATAACATACATCGCGGGAGATCGGAGGTTCGGGAAGCTCCCGTCCGGGTCGAGGGACACCATTTTTCTTTGGACGAGAAAGGAATTCAAGAACCTGCAGCTCGCAGATTCGGCTGGTGTGAGGGTCCCGAAGCCCATCTCATTCCACAAGAACATACTCATAATGGAATACGTTGGCGTGCCTCCGGCTTCGGCTCCGCTCTTCTCCGAGTCTGAGGTGGACGAATCCGACTACGACTGGGTGTTCAAGACGATCGGGAACCTGTGGAGAAAAGCCAAGCTGGTCCACGCCGACCTGTCAGAGTTCAACGTGTTCAAGACAGAGAAGGAGAACGTCCTCTTCGACATGGGCTCGGCCGTACTGGCCTCCCATCCTCAGGCAGAGGAATTCCTGAAACGCGACGTCTCCAACATGGTGAGGTTCTTTAGGAAGCGCGGCATAGTCAGAGAGGACGCTGATTTCTGGATGGAGAAACTATCGCGATGAGCTTCGAACAGGTCGTGAGGATACCCGTCGAGCGCGTAGGCGCCGTCATAGGGAAGGAAGGGGCCACAAAGAAGTTCCTCGAGGGGGACCTTGGGGTCAAGCTCAATGTGGACAGCAAGGAAGGCCTGGTGACCCTAAAAGCAGAGTCGGCCCTCAACGCTGACCCCTTCACGGCCACCAGGGTCATCGAAGCAATAGGCCGCGGTTTCTCCCCCCAACGGGCGAGGCGCCTGAAGGACGAAGGGACAGCGATGGAGGTGATCGACCTCCGCGACTACGCTGGGAGGAGTGTCAACTCCCTTGAGAGGATAAGGGGCAGGGTCATCGGTCTGAAGGGGAAGTCGAGGAGGGTCATAGAGGAGCTCACTGCTTGCCACCTTTCTGTGTACGGCAGGACTGTCGCCATCATTGGCGATGCCGCCGAAGTACAGCTCGCGTCCCAGGCCGTCAGGTCGCTCGCAACCGGGAGCCAGCACAAAAATGTCTACAACACTCTGCAGAAGGCTAGGACCAAGCGAAAAATGGAGAAGATGTTCCTCTGGGAAGGTTCTTCCCCGGAGGCCCTGGCAGAAAAAATGCGAAAACTTGGACATTAACCTATATCCAGTTCGAACCCATACTGCGGGGCGGGCCGGGTCCGCACCGCACAATAGGAAATATTACATTTGAGGAGTCAATCAAAAGACGACTACGTGAACGAAGTGGTGGAAACTGAGTAGCAAGACTACGTTTGCGGAGATTTCGCCATCAGAATTTTTCTATCGCAACCGCGACCTTGCCGGCTTCACCAACCCTGCTCGGGCGCTCTACATGGCTGTCAGGGAACTCGTGGAGAACTCGATGGATGCCGCCGAACTCCTCGGAGTCCCCCCTGACATCTACGTCAAGCTCGTAGCCGAGAATCCTAACACCGAGATGCCCGACCCGAAGGCCTACCGTCTTACCGTCATCGACAACGGCCCCGGCGTCGCGCCACAGCACGTCCCCAGCGCTTTCGGTAAGGTCTTCTACGGCTCGAAGTATGTCCTAAGGCAATCCAGGGGGATGTTCGGGCTCGGCGGGACGATGGCCATCCTCTACGGTCAAATCACTACGAACAAGCCTGTCACCATCACCACCTCTCCCGACGGCAAGAGGAAGTACGGATTCCAGATGATGATTGACATCGGCGAGAACAGGCCTTTGGTTCTCAAGCGGTTCAACAGCGACGCCAACGGGACCACGGGGACCCGGGTCGACCTCACCCTGGAGGGGGACTACCTGCGTGCATCCCAGAAGATCGCGGACTACTTCAAACAGACTGCCATGGTGGCGAGCTACGCCAACCTGACTTTCGTCGACCCCGCAGGCCAGCTGTCGTTCTACGAAAGGGCCACCACCACCATGCCCGTCGCCCCAAAGGAAACCCTGCCGCATCCCTATGGGGTCGACGTCGAGGCCCTCAAGCGAATAATCAAACTTTCTCAGGAACACGACATGAAGTCGTTCATGGTCACCAACTTCCATCGGGTCGGGGACAAGATCGCGACAAAGTTCCTCGAATTCGCAGGGATAAATCCGAAGCTCCCGCCGAAGAGGCTCAACAACAATCAGATTGTTTCCATCGTTGACGCCCTCCAGCGCTTCCCCGATTTCCTCCAGCCGGACGCAGCCGTGCTTTCTCCGATCGGCGAGGACATACTCCTTACTGGGATAAACAAGGAGCTGCACCCCGAGTTTGCAACCGTAGTGGACAGGCCTCCGTCCTCCTACTCGGGTTTCCCGTTTCTCGTCGAAGTGGGGGTGGCCTACGGGGGAAAGGTCCTCCAGCCAGGGACCAAACTTTTCAGGTTCGCCAACAGGATTCCTCTTCTATACGACGAGAGCAGCGACGTCAGCTTCGAAGTTCTCAACGAGGAGGTGGACTGGCGAAGATACCATGTCCCGCAAGATGCGCCCGTAGGTGTGATTACCCACATCGCGAGCACCAGGATTCCGTACAAGACCGTCGGCAAGGAGTACATAGCCGACAGGCCTGAGATTCAGAGGGAAATCAGGAACGCGGTCAGGGAGGCCCTTAGACGCCTCGGGATATTCCTCTCGAAGAAGGGGAGCGCTGAAGCCGTCCAGAGGAAGATGAACATCTACGGAAAGTACCTCCCACTGATTGCCCAGTTCTCCACCGAGCTCGCTGGAGCGAAGAAGCCTCCGGACTACCACAAGCTTATCGGCGAAGGAGGCGAAGTGGCCGAAGAGCCAGGAGGAGAACCAGCAGGGGAGCAGACTGACGAGGCCGACGAAACGAGCCAGAAGGAAATAGAAATTGCCCAAAAAACGATCGACGAGTACGGCGGAAAGTAGGCAGTCCTCCGCTCAGGCTCTGCTCAAGAGCCTTGGGGAGAGCGTCTACACGGACCTCGACGAGGGCCGGTTCCCCAGCCTTACTCTGGCAAGCCGCTCCGTCCGCAACATAGTCTACGACAAGAAGCTGCAGCAGTTCGTGCTTGGCCCCACAACCGTAAAGAAATCATCAGGGAACATCAAGCACATTCGTCCCTTCACCCAGCTCGTCTGGCTCGCTTACTTCGCAAAGAAACTGGTCGACGAGAAGCGCACCTCCACACTCAGAGACGTGTTCTACTCCGCCCAGGCCTTCAACGTCGAGTTCCAGGACCAGGCCGAATCGGACGAACTGATCACCGACCTGGAAGTCCTCATGCAGATGGCCAGGGAGGGGATGAACATCTACCCCGAAGAACGGAGCGCCATCTTCGGGAACATGACCATCGAGTATACAGTCCCCGGCTACGAGGGGAAGAGGGCGGACCTTTCTGCCAACCCTGACGGTGTCATGATAGGTCCTGCGCTCACCACCGCCCAGTTCGTGGACACCGACGCGGAGATGGTTCTTGCCATAGAGAAGGGCGGACTTTTCACCCGCTTCGCCGAGGAGAGGGTGCACCAGAAGTACAAGGCCATCCTCATCAACACCGCTGGGCAGCCACCAAGGTCCACGCGCTTCCTCCTTCGACGCCTGAACCAGGAGCTGGGCCTCCCCGTCGGTATCCTGTGCGACGCCGACCCTTGGGGAGCACACATCGCCATGGTGATAAAATCAGGCTCAGCCAACGCGGCACATCTGCGCGAACTCACGACTCCGAGCGCTGTATGGCTTGGAGTTTGGGCCTCTGACATCGTGAAGTACAAACTCCCATCTGACAAGCTCACGGAGATCGACATCAAGAGGCTCTACGAGCTGAAAGCAGATCCGCGCTACACAGAAAAAATGTGGCACGACGAGCTGGAGACGTTCCTAAGAATCAAGAAGAAGAGCGAGCAGGAGGCCTTCGCCAGGTACGGGCTAAGCTACATCGTCGACAAGTATCTGCCCGATAAGCTCGAGCTCATGAAGAGCGCCTGAGCCTAGCATGCACCGAGCTGCTTCGAAGTTCCCTGAGGGCGTCTGACGCCACCCACTTCGAGCTCGAGTTGTCGAGCTTCGATATCCTGACCGCCAGCTTCTGAGCTTCCTTGTTCAACCTGAGGTTCCTCTTCCCTATCTGCCGGAGAGCCCAGTTCACGGCCTTCTTCACGAAGTTCCTGCTGTCCGTCGACCCCTTTTCTATCGCTTCGAAGAATTCAAGGAACTTCAAGTCCTCGGCTTCCTTGTCGTGTACCGCGAGCTCGGCCATCATGACAAAGCCAGCTCTCTTCACGAACTCCTCTTTCCTCCCCGACCATTCTACCGCCTTGTCATAGGCGTAGGGCGTTTTGTCGAATAGGCTCCCGCAGCATTGGTCACAGACGTCCCAGGAATCGAACTCTTCGACCCAGTCGTCCATCTGTTTCGCCGTCACCTTCGCCGGGTCGTCGACCATCGCAGCCAGAATCCTCGCCTCGTGAATCCCAGACTTCCAGAGGGCGAGAGCAAGGGTACGATTCGTTCCCAGCCTCTTCGCAAAGCCTCGAAGAGTCGGGATTGAAAGGCCCAGGGTTTTCTCCGTCGAAATGCCAAACTTGGCCATTCCCTCGACTGCCTTGGCGTTCCCCTTCGCCCTCATTTCTCTGAGGACAGTTTCGACAGACATCGACTCGCTCTCATCTCAAATAACTTCTAAATACCCTCCTCCGTCTGCCCCGAACAGACAAGGTTGACCTTCACAGCTCAGCAGTCCAGGGTCGACGCCCTAGTCCGCATGCTCGGGCTGGTGGTCCTCGCCTTCGGAATCGCGATGGTCTACTTCACCTATGCCAACGCTACCGTCGCCGGGATAGCCCCGGAGATCGTCACGATCAACTATGCACTGGGCCTTCTGCTGCTCGTCGTCGGCCTCTTCGCCACGTTCGCGAAGTTCAAGTGAAGAAATTGGCCGTGAAGCTTGCCGTCGCAGGTGTCGGCAACTGCGCCTCTGTCTTTCTTCAGGGCCTAAAATTCTATGCTGGCACCGAGCGTCGAGGGCTCTGGCACGCCAATGTCGCCGGTCTCAAGCCAGGAGACATCCAGGTGGTCGCAGCCTTCGACGTCGACCCGGGGAAGGTTGGTCTTGAACTGTCCAAGGCCGCCTTTGCGCCGCCGAATGTCGCGAAAAAATACGCCGTCCTCGGCAAGAGCAGGGTCACTGTAAGTGCTGGCATCTCCAAAGGAGACGCAGCCCCTCACTTGAGGGGGACCAAGCTCGAGAAGACAAACTCCGAGGAAGTCGCTAGTCAGCTGGAAAGTTCCAGAGCCGACATCTTGGTGAACATGATCTCGTCAGGATCCGACGGGTCGTCCGAGGAGTATGGCAGGGCAGCCCTCCGCGCGGGGTGCGGCTTCATCAACTGCACGCCTACACTTGTCCAGAAGAGCAACAAAATCGTCGCCGATTTCCAGAAGGCCAAGCTCCCGCTTATCGGGGACGACCTGATGAGCCAGTTCGGAGGGACAGTATTCCACAAGGGCCTCCTCAGCTTGATGGTCAAGCGCGGCATAAAGGTCGCGAAGAGCTACCAGCTCGACGTCGGAGGCGGGTCGGAGACACTAAACACCATCGACGAGGTGATCAAGATGGCGAAGCGAGATGTGAAGACCTCGTCCGTCGCTTTGGAAGTTCCCTACAAGTTCGAAACCGTAGCGGGGACGACGGACTACGTGGACTACATGGGCAACGACAGGACGAGCTATTTCTGGTTCGAGGGGAGCAGCTTCATGAATGTCGGGACATCTGTTGACGTATACCTCCGCTCCTCGGACGGCGCCAACGCAGGGAATATCCTCCTCGACGTCGTAAGAGCAACATACCGATGCATGAAAATCGGCAAGCTCGGGACAGTCGGCGAAATCTGTGCCTATGGGTTCAAGTCCCCGCCCAAGCCTATGCACTTCGACGAGGGCTACGCGAAATTCGCTGCGCTTTACGTCAAATAGTCTCCTTGCAATAACAGGCCTGCAAGCCCTGTTACGGTGAAGGCAATGAACCCAGAGTGACGCTCAGGGTCATCATCGCGCCGGACCGGATGATCCCCATCTTGACGGTTTGTCCTGCTATCGCATTCCCCTCCAGGTAGCTTGCGAGCGAATCGAAGTCCACCACCTTCACACCGTCAATTGAGACAATGATATCCCCGCCCAACGTGTAGCTTGACCCTTCCACTGTCACAGTCCTTGTCCCTCCCTGAATGCCTGCTTTGTCTGCCGCACTCCCGCTGACGACCATTTCCACCAGTACTCCGTAGGTGAAGCTCGAACCCGCGGCCCCGGCAAGCTGGTATGTCATCCCTACCCCCTCGATTCCGAGGCTCGGATGCAAGGCGTACTTGCCCGAAGTCACCAAGGATGGCAGCTCTCGGGCTATCGTGCTCGAAGGAATGGCGAAGCCCAGCCCAGCCGAGTTGCTCACCGCTGCGGTCGTGATGCCTATCACTTCGCCGGCTGAGTCAATCAAAGGACCTCCTGAGTTGCCCGGGTTGATTGGAGCACTGAACTGAATCACGTTGGCGATTGAGCGGGTGGTATTGGTCGACTCCGTTATCGTCCTTCCCACCTGGCTCACGATGCCGAAGGTCATGGACCCTGAGAGTCCGAACGGGCTCCCGATGGCGTAGACCGACTCCCCAACGTGAACCGCCTGTGAGGAGCTCACTATCGGGAGAGGGAAGAACTCTGAATTCGGCGCGTTCACGCTCAAGACTGCCAAGTCGCTGTGCAGGTCTGAGCCCTTAACCGACACGGGGTAGGCGTTCCCGTCGGAGAATGTGACCGTGATGTTCGTTGCTCCGTCCACCACGTGGTTGTTGGTGACGACATAGTAGGAACTCTGGAAGCTGGCGACGAATCCCGACCCCTGCACAACAGCCACAGACTTCGTCTGGCCGAAGAGTGTGTTCTGAGTAGTCACTATGTCCCCCTGCACGGTGACCACGCTCCTGCTCGCATTGGCGTACAGGCTCTCCGGGCCCATGCTCGGGAGGGCAGCGTTCGACGATTTCGACGCGAGCTGCGATTGCAGGGCAGAGTTCAATTCTTGGAGATTGCTCAGTCGAAGCTGAAGGCTGCTTATCTCCGCAGATGTTCCCGAGTCAGATGTCCTGGTGTAACTGTAGTAGCCGACTGCAGCTGTTGCCAGAAGTACCACAACGACAAGGGCCAACAGAATTCCCCTTGAACTGCTCCTCGGTTCAGTCTGCACAAGGAGGCGTTTTGCCTTGGTTCTATTTATTGAATTTCTGAAATTGTTCCAGAATCAGAGAATCGACCCCCCTCGGGGAGTCCAACCATCTTCGCACTGACGTCCCACAACCTCTCGGCCAACCTTTGATCGTAAGACTCCTCAGAAGACTCCTTCTTTCCATGGAATTCGAAGTATTCTCCGCTTACTCCCTCGACGTCGGACGAAGAGGCAAGGTAGGCCTGTGTCTTAGCTCCTTTCTCTGGGCTCAGCATGAAGAGCCTTGTGACCTTCCCAAGAATCGCCGCGGGCCCGAGCCAGTCTCCCCAAATGTTTGTCGCCACCGCTCCCGGGTGCAGACAATTCGCCGTCACGCCCGTCCCTTTCAGTCTCCTCGCGAGTTCATGGGTGAAGAGGACCAGCGCAAGCTTCGACTGGGAGTAGGCGCGCATCACCCCGTAACCCTTCTCCATTTGCAGGTCGTCGAAGTTCAGATGTCCGCCGTAATGCGCGACGGAAGAGACATTGATGATGCGGGAAGGCGCGCTCTTCTTCAAGATTGGCAGCAGAAGATTGGTTAGAAGAAAGTGGGAAAGGTAGTTGACTTGGAAGGTCGTTTCAAGGCCGTCAATGGTCCGAGACCTAAGAGGACGTGCAACCCCCGCGTTGTTCAGGAGTACATGCAACGAATCGTGGTTCTTTGCGAACCTTTCGGCAAAGGCTCGAACCGAGGTCAGCGATGCGAGGTCTGCGAGCATCAGTTCGACTGACTTGCTACCGCTTTTCGTTCCAACTTCCGTCTTTGCCCTCTCCCCTCGCTCCTGACTCCTGCAAACCATGATCACGTGGGCCCCCATGGACGCCAGTTGTTCCGCTGACGCCCTCCCAATTCCGGAGCTGGCCCCGGTGACGATACACGTCTTCCCATCGATTGGACGCGCAATCAACGAGGGGCTCACAGGTCCTCTCTTCGCAGAATCCAGTCCCCGGCGCCATCTAGGAGTCTTTTCAGAACGACGTAGGTATACCCGAGAGAGGCGATAAGGAGGATTCCGCCGTAGGCGATCAGAGGCACTGGCACCACAGGGTCGGGTTGCGCCGCGAGCAGGACCAACCCCATAACCGGGGAAACGAGGGCGAGGTTTACGATGGTTTGGAAGAGGAAGCGCTTGACGTCGGTCAGCTGTTGAGCCTGAGTGGTGAGGATGTCGTCCGTGGCGCTCTGGCCGTATCTCGAGGCGAAGTAGATTCCCCCTCCCATCATTATCGCGGCAACTTCAAGGGCCGAAGGCAAGGCCAGGACGACCCCCAGCAATGGCCCCGACTGCCCCAACCTTCCTAGCACAAGGGGGACGCCTACCGCTGCGGTCACTGGGGTCAAGATAAGGAGCAGCGGAGTGATTCTTGCCCTGTAAACTCCTCTGACGTACTTCCTCAGGTCGATGGTGGATGTTTTCATTATCCACAGACGCTCCTTCTCCAGCCATCCTCCAGCGCTCCCCGAACCGAAGGATCCGATGAGGAACAGGATGAAGAGGAACGATGTCGGCGAAGACTGGAAGCTCCCTGCCAAGGAGTAGATGACCATGAAAGCAGACAGAAAGAGGGAACTGATTAGGAGGCCTCTGCGTTCCCTGGTCCTTCTCATCACGACCGTTTCCTTTCTTCGCACTACCTCCCAGACAGATTTCCCCGAAGTCTCAAGCAGCGGCGTCACACGTCCTCCAGACATCGCGCCCGAGTCGCCAGGGCTGGCAACAACCTGCAACACTTCGTAGAAATGTCCGCGAGACATCCTGAACCCCAGAGCGAGCGCGGCCGCAAACCAAGCGATCAGCAGAATCGCTTCAAAAATCAGGGCCGGGGTCCACTGTGAGCCGTTGACCAAGCTGATGCTTATGTCGGCCGTCAAGCCGCTGGGAAGGATCTGGGTGATGACATCCAGGGCCGGAGGCGTACCAGGTATGAGGAGAATCACCGGAAGGATCCCTATGACCGCCACCGAAACGATGAGGACGTTTCTCAATACTTTCAGCCTGGGCCCGAGGGTGGAACTCAGGGAAAGAGTGACATCTGCGCTCAGAACAAGTCCCAACACGAGGAACAAGAGGGTCGCAAGTCCGGCTGGGATTGCTGCTGCCATGGGCGCCCCGTAAAATACTGCAAGCCTGACGTAGAGAAACATCATCGGAGGGAAGGAGAACAGGATCGTGGCGAGAGAGGTGATAAGCACTTTTGCCAAGAAGATCTCCCTGGGTCTGACCGGAGAAGTGAAGACATAGTCGACGTCGGCTGAAGTGATGGGGAGGCCGCTCCCGCTGAAACCACTTTGCAGGAGGCCAATGAGGAGAAAGGCAAGAAGGAGTGACAGAGCGAAATTCGAGAAGCCACCCGTCACACCGAACTTGGACGAGAAGGCAAGGAAGGTCTGACTCCCGAATGCGATGAAGAGGATGGCGAACCCCTCGCCGAAAACCAGCCAGAGGAGGGCGGCCCTCGTGATTCTTCCCTTGAGCCAGTACCTCATCAAGACGACGATGTTGGGCCATCCTGCAAGCCGAGTCCTACTCGCTTCCACACTAAGTCTCCTCGGTCAGTTTCAGGAAGACCTCGTCGAGTCTTGCGTCTCCTTTTGTGTCGGCCTGCTTCCGGAGACTCTCCAGCCCGCCAGTGGCCACGACGGTTCCCTTGTCTATGATCACTATTCTGGTGGCATAGTCCTGCACGATTTCCAGATTGTGTGTTGAGAGCAACACGGTTCGGCCGATCTTCCCCTGGCCGGTTATCCACTTGTTAACGAACACCTGAGTCTTCGGGTCAAGGGCCGTCAGGGGCTCGTCCAAGATGAGCACTTCGGGGTCATGGAGGGTGGCAGCGATGAGTGCGACCTTCTGCTTCATTCCCTTCGAAAGGCTCCCAACCAACGAGTCTGCCTTGTCCAATAGAGTGAAGGTGTTCAGTGATTCTGAGATCTTGACATCGAGTTCTCCATCTCCCACGCCTCTGATCTTGCCCACGAACTTCAGGAACTCGCTGACTGTCAGCGCGGTGTAAAGGGACGGGTTTTCGGGGAGATACCCAATGAGTCCTTTTGCAGCCTCGGGCTCCTTGACCACGTCGTGCCCACTGACAGAAACAGTTCCGCCCGTGGGCCTGAGGATTCCGACTACAATCTTCATCAGTGTGCTCTTCCCCGCGCCGTTCGGGCCGATGAGACCGACGACCTCCCCCGCACCGACCCCGAGGGAGACCTTGTCTAACGCGACCAGGTCTCCATAGGTCTTGGTCAGTTTTTCTATCGAGATGCCGCCCACTAGATGTCTTTCACCACTCTTCCCACAGAAAGGTTCCGTCAGTTTTGAGGCTGCGATTTAAGATTCGTGTAGGTGGGTGTTGAATGTTCAAAAGGCGGCACTCCACGATGGCCTTGATGCGAAGTCTGGGAAGCGACGCATAGTGGAGGACAACTCTTCGAACGAATACGAAGCCCCAGCCTTGTTGGCAGAAGACGAGGTCATCTTTCCTCATTCAGAGGCCACGATAACCGCACGAGACCAGAGGAATACGGCCGCCCTTCTGCAGGCAGCAATGGAGCGCCAGCTAATAGTCCTCGTGCCGACTTCCAATCCGAAAGATGTACCCGGCGCGATAGGCACCCTGGTTCATGTTCGAAAAACAGCCACCAAGAACGGAAGGGTGAACGCTGTTGTGAAGGGCCTATGGAGGGTCCGCACTGGGAAGGTTCTCGACGGGACGGAATACTCGCGGGTCACCTTCACCAAAGCAGAGGAACTCGACTACGCTTCCGCGACCAGATCCGAAGCCATGAAAGTCGTCCACAACCAAATCGACGAATTTACCAAACTGATTCCTAGCATTCCCCCCGAGATAATCGACGCCCTGAGGAGAGCCGAGACACCCGGAAAACTAGCCGACTTGTGCGCCTATTCCCCGAGCTTCTCCGGAGAAGAGAAGTTAGACCTGCTGAAGACTCTGGGAGCGGAAGAAAGGCTCCTGAAAATCAGCAAACACTTCGAAAGGCGGCTCTCCGACCTCAGGGAAGTAGCGAAAATCAAGACGATTTCTGAGTGCGAAGCCTGCGGGGAGCTCGCCGATAGGGCCCTTGAGTCCGAGCCGTTTCGCAGAGGAGAGATCGCTGTGGAGTTTCTGAATCACGTTGCCCAAAAGCACACGGCTGAGTTGCTTGGGGTCCTTGCGGAGAAATATGGCCCAGCTTTCATGCGCCGAAGGGCGCTGAAATAGAGGCGGCGACGGTCGGACTCGAACCGACGACCAATAGGTTAACAGCCTACTGCTCTACCACGCTGCCCAGTTGTTTCCCAACTTCTGAGCTACGTCGCCGCAATTCGATGGGCAAAGAGTTGGGCTGAAAAACGTTGTTAGTTTGTTTAAATCTCCAATTCCAACCTCGGGCCTAGTTGGACTCCAACCCCTCGGACAAGGACAGGAATGAAGTCGAGAGAACCATCCGCGCATTCTACGAAGCAGGGAAGAACAAAGACCTCCCCTCTCTGTCTGATTTTCATGCTCCTTCTAGTGTATTCTCCAAGTTCGACGAGAATCCCCCGTTTACCCGTCAGAACTCGGAAGAAGCGTTCGTCTACGAGCAGGCATCATTTGCCAACATCTCTGACTACAATTACAAGATCGACGACCTGCGAGTCGACCTGTTGGGCGACGCAGCGGTGGCCACATTCTATCTGACCTACGGCGGAATGTTCGTCAACGATTACTCCTTCGAAGGCTCTCCCGTCGGTTCCAGGGTCCGGGTCACAATGGTCTTGTCACGAACCAACCGGGGATGGAGGATCGCCCATGAACACCTCAGCAGATTCCCAGACTGGTCAGGGCCTAAAGTGGAGAAGAAACGCTGACGGCTAGGAGATTACTTTCGGTCCACCCTGTCCTTGGTTCTCCTCCAATGCAAGTTATTTCTTTTAACTGACTATCTGTCCAATTACTTTGGATTTCCCAGGTTGTCAATCGGAAGATGTTCAGTGTGCCGAACCGAACTCACCCAAGATAATTGTCGTCCATCAATTTTCAAGAAGGGTAGTGGGTACTGCAAGAAATGCTTGAACGAGTGGACGCGACGATGGTACGAAAATCATCAAGAGTACGCGAGAGAAAAGAGGAGGAAATACTGGACGCTTGAAAGAAGACTCGCGCGAAGGCGGGAAACGCTTGAAGACAAGGACCAGGTCATTGCGTACTACTCTCACGGAACAAAGGCTTGCGCCAATCCATACGGGGAACACAAATCCCCGTATACCAATACTTTGGCGCTCACTCACCGTGGACCACATCGAGGGGGGTGGCTCTAAGCACAGAAGGAATTTGAGGTATTGGAGCATTTACAAGGGGCTCGTTGTGGAAGCTTTCCCAAGTGGCTACCAAATTCTCTGCATGAATTGTCAAATGATCAAGAAAACAGTAGAGAATGAATACGGCTCGGAGTTGCTCAAACATGAAGGTGTGCTTGGACGTGCCATCGTAGGAGGCCTACCATCCTAGACTTTAGGATAGTTGCGTGATCTTTGTTGGATGCCTCCACCAGTGGTAGAGAATCAAAGCAACAACAACCACTCTGGCATAAATGGAGATTCCCATCAAAGTCGAGGTGACTGGGATTGTAAAGGCCCCTCCTTGGAATGTGAACAGGAGCTGCGGACCCAATAACCCCAGTTGACCCTCAACCCAAGGGACCAAGGCTTGGTGGAATCCAAAGAGCAGGTCTCCGATGAAATAGTACCCAACATCGTTCATGAGCGAGACAAGTAGTCCAAGGCTTAATGCGAGCTGCCAGTCCTTCAATCCCTGAAAGACGATAAGGACTCCGAATGGCGCCATGTATGTCAAAATCAACCATATGTGGTATGCAGGCGCACTTGTCGCGAACAAGTCAATCCAATTTACAAGCACCAAACCGTAGAATGCGGAGAATAGTATCAGCTTAAGCAGAGTAAGCTGTCTGGGATCCGTGGGCCTCAGTCCCCAAACGATCATCTCTATGCCGCTCATGAGTACCACCACGGAAAACAGGGGCACCAGGGTCAAGGCTGCAATGTTCGGGACCAACACAGCCACTGCAGCCAACACTATGGCCAAGGCCCCGGTGGCAAACGCAGAGCCCCGCAGCCATCTTGGTTCTATGCGCCTGGTCGAAGGAATGATCCTCCCCAACCCTTGGGCAGTAAGGCTAATCGCGAACAGAAACACGAATGTCTGATAGCTCAGCCCAGGCAGGAATATCACAAGGAGCAGTACAACAGTTGCCAATAGCCCGGCCCCAAGTAGCCCCAGACGTTCGAGACCTGCCAGTCTCTTCTTCAGCCCTCCAGTGGCTATGATTCTGACTGCGCTGAAGAGGAGCGCGACCGAAAGGAGGACGACTAGGTCCTCTGTCTGGTAATTGGGGTTGGCAAGAATCACCACAGAGACGACCACCGTGGCGAGCCCGAGCACCACCTCCAACGCCCTGAACCAGTTGGGTGGGGCCTCCGTCTGCGCCGACTCAGCCTCTTGCTCTCCGCTCAACAGACGGCGCACCTTCCCAAAGTCGACTCCTCGAGTCACCTTCCTCACTTAAGCATGAAGGCTCCAATCACATTGATATTGAGTGGGCCCGGAGCGATTTGAACGCTCGACCGACCGGTGTCTCCTCCTAAGGGTATGAGCCGGTCGCTAAGGTTGGTCGCTCTAACCGAACTTCCCGTCCTACGGACTCTGAGCTACGGGCCCACCTTTCGCTGGCTCCCAAATTCCCGCCTTTAAGCGAAGCGACCCAAACCTAAATAACCCTCCAAACCCACAACAAACTCAGTAACAGTGAGCAAGGACCAAGACGAGGGTTTTGAAGACATCCTAGCTGAGCTGGATCGCGAGGAAGCACGTGTCAAAATTAGAATGGAGATGCGGCGTTTTGGAAAGCCGACCACGGTCATCGAGGGGATTAAGATGAGCGACAAGGACATGCACGAGCTCAACTCAAAGATGAAGCGTGCTTTAGCCACGGGAGGCACGGTGAAGGACGGGATAATGATACTTCAGGGGGACCACAGGGAAAACGCTGCCAGGATGCTCAAGGAGAGCGGCTTCTCAGAGAGCGCAATCGAAGTAATCTGATTTTCCCCTCGTCTCGTCTCAAGGCCCGCTTCCGCTTCAAACTTTTAAAGGGTAAAACGAGGCGCAAGCAGTAAGAGAAGTCATCATGTCGAAGCCGATAATCACCTTCGAGGACTTCGTCCGACGGATACTGATAGTCATCTTCTGGGTCACCCTCCTTTCTGTCGTCGTCATCGTCCCGGTCTACTACCTCCTCGACTCCATATTCCACTTCCCCATCGACATCTTCGCCCTCGCCACAGTCAAACCGTTCGAGTTCCTCGCCTTCCAGCTTAACCTGATATCCACAGAGCCGTTCAGGACCCTCTTCGCCTTGACGGTCTTCCCGGGCTTCACCTTTGTTGCAGTCTATTCGACCATCCTGATGGGGTGGGTCGAGAGGAAGTTCACGGCGAAGATCCAGCTCAGGACAGGCCCCATGTATGCTGGAAAGTACGAGGGGATCCTGCAGAACATAGCTGACTTCTTCAAGCTCGCCTTCAAGGAGATAGTGATACCGAACGGCGTCGACCGGGTGACCTTCATCGCCATCCCCTTCGCCCTGATGGCAGTCGCGGGGGCCCTGATCGCACTGGTCCCGCTTTCCCCGACCACCTTCATCGCCAACCCCTCAGTAGGAGCGGTGATGGTCTTCGCGATCCTCGGATTCACTCCCCTGGTGGTGCTCCTGGCTGGGTGGGCGAGCAACAGCAAATACCCATTCCTCGGAGGGCTAAGGGCCCTTCACCAGCTCGTGGCCTACGAGATTCCTCTTATCCTGTCCTTGGTCGGAGCTGTCGTTCTCTCCGGCTCCCTCAACCTTATTGGAGTGGTCCAGGCTCAGAGCGGGCTCTGGTACATCGTTCTTCAGCCCCTGGGGGCGATCGTCTTCTTCATCGGGGCGTTGGCTGAGCTCGAGCGCATCCCCTTCGACATCCCCGAGGCTGACAGCGAGATCGTCGCAGGGTGGCAGACTGAATACACCAGCATGCTCTTCGGGACCTTCCAGCTAGCCAACTTTTCTAGGATGTACATAATGGCGGGACTCTTCACCACATTTTTCCTGGGTGGATGGCTTGGGCCTCCCCCGCTCCCCCCAGAGGTTTGGTTCATCCTGAAGGTGACGATCGTGATGCTCGTGATGATGCTCCCGCGCAGCATAATGCCGCGGCTGAGGATCGACATGCTCCTCAGGACGGGCTGGGTGAAACTCCTGGCTCTCTCCTTCGCCAACATATTCCTCACAATGGTGATCGTCGCGCTTGGAGTGGTGAAGTAGTTGGGGACCTGGGCGTACATCAAAGGAGTGTTCATCGCCACCTGGAGCGGCCTAAGGCACCTCTTCCGACCCAGGATGACCCTTCGCTATCCTGAACAGAAGCTCGACCTCGAGGGGCCCGGCTACCAGTACGACGCGAAGAAGGGAGTGGGACTCCCGGGGTTCAAAGGAAGGCACATCCTATATTTCGAGAAGTGCACTGGGTGCCAGCTCTGCGCCATCGCCTGCGACGGCGTGGCCGTCGCCATCGACATGCAGAAGGTCCAGAAAGGAAAGGCGCAGAACAAGAAGGACATCTGGCCGGCAGTTGACTACGGAAGATGCGTCCCACCTTCCACACCGATAATCACGATCGACGGAGTGAAACCCATCTCCCAAATCCAAGTCGGGGACAGGGTCCTCACGCATACTGGGAAATTCAGGAAAGTGACGAAACTCTTCAGTCGCAATTACACCGGAAGACTCTACACATTTTGGACTTCGGGAAATCCCCAGCCCTTGACAACGACCGAGGATCATCCTATTCTGGTGTTCAATAAAGGAGAAGTGTCTTGGTCCTTCGCTAATGATATCAAATGCGGGATGTTTCTGACCCGGCCATCAATCCTAGAGCTACTCCCCAACGGAATACAATTGAGCCCAGAACTCAACGGGGCGTCCATCGGTCAAGGTTCCCACGCCGGACGGATGGGTCTGATTTCCCATATGAAATCTGGAACATCTTACGACGTGAATCCCGAGCAAGGCATCGTGGTCTCTCAGGTCATCAGAACGGAAACGACCGAGGTAAGCGACTTCCTTGTACGGAATCTGGAGGTGGAGGAGGACAACAGCTATGTCGCGGCGAGCCAGAGCGTGCACAACTGCGTCTTCTGCGGCCTTTGCATAGATCCCGAAACCGAAATAGCAACTAATCCGGGATTGAAACAAATCAATCAGATTGCAATCGGCGACATGGTCCTAACGCACAGCGGCGACTACAAACCCGTCACCAAAGTTTGGGATATGCAATACTCCGGGCCAATGTATTGGATTGCTGTCTTTGGGAAACCTGAACCCCTAGCCTGCACCGCTGACCACCCAATACTTGCGGTCTCGAGACCGTTGTCAAATCGGAAGGACAAACGTTTGCTTAGGGTGACGAGCCCTCTTCTGTTCTATAAGCCGGGCGAGTTGAAGCCGGGTGACTATCTTGCAAGTCCGATTGTGAGGAAGGTTTTGCACACAGACAGGTACGAGAAAGATGTTCCGATGTACCGAGGCGGCCACACAACTCGCAGACTTTCGCTCGTAGCCTCGCCTGAGCTCTTCCGTCTGATTGGGTACTACTATGCCGAAGGGTCCTGTGAAGGTGGAAGAAGGGTGAACTTCGATTTCAACGAGACAGAGAGGGAGACATATGTGAGAGATTGTGGCGATCTTTTACTGCGCTTCTTTGAAAAAGAGTGCAAGGTCAAGAAGAACGGCGAACATGGAATAAGACTGGCTCTCGACTCGGCCTTGGCGGAGGACTTCTTCTCCCAATTCGGGAATGGAGCACCTAACAAGAAGATGCCTGACTGGGTCTTCTTCGCCGAGCCTGAGAAACAACTTGAACTAATGAGAGGCGAGTGGCAGGGCGACGGCTGCAGGATGCGCCAGGTTCGTCAGGAGTACCTGAACATAACGACGACTTCGAAAACCCTTGCCTTCCAACTGCAATCGGTATACGCGAGGCTGGGAATTGTCGCCACCATCGACAGCGAGCACCCCCTTAACAGGCTCCGATGTTATCACGTCAACGTCTTCGGCCGATGGGCGATCAAACTCGCACACATGTGGAACATAGATTTCGACTACAAGCCGACCAAGCACGCCGACAAGTTCCAAATTGACGACCGATACGTCTACCTCCCAATTCGAAAGATCGAGGTCGAACAAGTCAGTGATCACCGCGTGATGGACGTGACTGTGGAGGACGACCACACTTTCGCGCCACTTGGACTTGCGACGAGTAACTGTGTCGACGCTTGTCCCTTTGATGCCTTGTTCATGACCAACGAATACGAGCTTTCGGCCTATGACAGGATGAGCCTGAAGTACACGCCCGACATGCTCGCAATCCCACCCAAGCTTGAGGGGAAGAAGTACAAGGTGGAATTCGACACAGAGAAGGGGATAGCCAAACACGGCTGACATCGTATTCCTCGCAATGATGGTCGTCACTGTGGGAAGCGCCATCGTCGCGCTGGAGGCTAAGGAAATCATCTACGGGGCCATTGGACTGGCCGGCTCCCTCTTCGGTGTCGCCACCCTGTTCTTCCTGCTCAACGCCCCCTACGTCGCGGTATTCCAGATCGCAGTCTACATCGGCGCAGTCGCAGTCCTGATACTATTCACAGTGATGCTCGTGAGGCAGGAGAAGTGGGCCAAGGAGGTCCGCTCTACGTCGTTCACAAGAGTCGCCGGGGTCGCGACTGGTCTTGCCGTAGCCCTGGCCCTGAGTCTCGCCGTCCTAGCCACCAACCTAACCCAGTTCACCGACCTGACAAACAGCGCGACATTCGTCGACATAGGCCGGCTGATCTCCACGGGAGACTCCCCGGTCCTCGAGGTGCTCGCTCTCGTCCTCGCCTCCGCGGTCGTCGGGGCCCTGACTCTCTCCAAGGTAGAAAGGGAGGACAAGGCCCAGTGAACTCCCTCGCTGACTTCGTCATCGTCTCCGCGATGCTATTCGGGATCGGAATCTACGGCCTGGTGACGAAGAGGAACGCTCTCCGTCTTCTCTTCGCGGTCGAAATAATGATCAACGCCGCCAACCTGAACTTCGTCGCCTTCGGCCAGTATCTCCCCTTCGCCGCAGGGACGGCCTCGGGCCCCAACGCCCTGGGACAGACCTTCGTCCTCTTCTCGATTGCCCTTGCGGCCGCAGAGGCGGCCGTGATTCTTGCTATAGTGGTCGTCGCCTACAGGCTGCACCATGACGTGGACGTAAGCGAGCTGAAGTCCCTGGAGGGATAGAGTTGGCAAATCGAACATCTCCGTTCCACGAATCCTCCCGCACTTCGGTGTAACCATAATTGGTCCAATATTTTCTTCTGCAGTCCGTAGTCGTCCCCATCGTCGCAGCTGCACTCTGCTACCTCGCCGCACCAAGGGTCGGCAAACACGTCGGTTGGCTTGCCTTCGCTTCCCTGGTCTTCACCACTCTGGTCCTCGTTGGAACTAGTTGGTCCCAGCTCTTCTCGGGTGGGCCTTCCATCTCAGAGAGTTACACCTGGGCCCCGAGCGCCGGCCTGACGTTCGGGTTCCTCGCCGACGGGCTTAGCTTCCCCGTCGCGATCTTGGTCAACCTTGTCCTCGCAGCAACGGCCGTGTACTCGATGCCGTACATGCAGAACAGGGTCAAGGGTTTGTACGGCGCGGACAGGCCAGGAAGGTATGGTATCTACTACATGAACTTCCTTCTCGTCTCCGCGGGCCTCGTCGGCATAGTCCTTTCGACGAACCTGATCGAGCTCTATCTTTTCCTCGAGCTCGTGCTCATCCCAACTTTCGTAATCATCACGCTCTTCGGCTACGTCGAGAAAGAAAGAGTCGGGACCATCTACATCATCTGGAACCAGCTCGGCGCCTTCTTCTTCCTCGCCGGCATCGCCCTATCCTACGTGGCGACAGGAAGCTTCGACATATCATCGATGGGGGGTGCCCAGGCCAGCAGCCTGGCCTACTGGGTTGCGGGCCTGATTCTCGTCGGATGGCTCCTTAAGATGGCTGTGTTCGGCCTTCACATGTGGCTCCCGATCACAGAGGCTGAGCCACCTACCTCTTTCGCGCCGACCATGGCCGTTGTGTCAGGGATTGGGGCCTATGTCATAGCCCGCCTGTTGTTCTTCGGGATGCCCAACACCTTCCACGCCTTCAGCCTCCCGATAATGGCCTGGGCTGTCCTAACGATGTTCTACGGAGGCGCGGTAACCTTGACTCAGAACGATGTCAAGTACCTCTTCGCCTGGTCGACGATGAGCCAGAACGCGTATTCGGTCCTCGGCCTTGCGAGCGCATCAGCCCTCGGTGCGACGGGCGGAGTCCTCTACTTTGGGAGTCACATACTCGGAAAGTTCGTCATGTTCGCCGTCGCAGGGATACTTCTCACCCAGACAGGGTTCCGCGACGTCAAGAAGATGGGGGGCCTCGCGGGCAAGATGCCCCTGACTGCTTCACTCTTCGTCCTGGGGGCGCTAATCCTCTCGGCCGTCCCTCCGACCAGCGGGTTCCAGGCGGAATGGATAATGTTCGCCGGCATCTTTTCGCAGGGGGCCCAAGGTTCGCAGACCTATCTGCTTGTCGCGATTTTGGGAATCATCGCCACCCTGTTGACCGTGGCCTACACTTTCTGGCCGGTCAAGAGAATTTTCTTCGGCTCACTGAACTCGGGCTTGGAAGATGTGAAGGAGGCACCATTGACGATGACCCTGCCCCTGCTCGCACTCGTAGTCGCATCGATTCTGATCGGGATCTACCCTGACCTTGTCACCAAGTTTCTGATCGGTTTTGCGAACGCTTTCACAGGAGTCGTTCACTGACATGGCATTCGAAATCCCATCGTACTTCGTCTGGCTCGTGTTCATCCTCCCGTACATCGGGGCGCTTGTTACCGTAGCCCTTCGGAAGGCCGGGAGGCTCGGCGACTACGTAGCTGCGCTCTTTTCTCTTCTCTCTGCATCTTTCGCATTCACAATGCTCCTTCCTCTGCTGGAGGGGCAGTCCCTGAGGGTGGTCAGCGTTCCTCCGCTAAGCACGAACGTCCCCTGGATTTCGAGCCTAGGCCTGACCGTCGGAGTCCTCGCCGACCCATTCACGGCCATCCTCGCCAACGTGGTCGCTTGGGTGAGCTTCCTCATAGTATTCTACAGCCTCGAATACATGAAGGAGAACGACGGGCACAATCGGTACTTCTTCTTCATAGCCCTGTTCATCGGGAGCATGCAGCTTATCGTCCTGTCCGACAACCTCCTCTCCCTCTTCGTCGGCTGGGAGATGGTCGGGCTCTGCAGCTACGCCTTGATCGGACACTATTGGAGAGACGAAACCAAGGACTGGGTCGGGACGCCGGGGGAGAAGGCCCTGGGGGAGGAGCAGGCGTACTCGCCCTCGCACGCAGGGATGAAGGCCTTCGTCATGACGAGGGTCGGTGACGTCGCCATGCTCGCAGGGATTCTGATTCTGTTCTACTATTCTGGGACCTTCAACTACTATCAGCTCGCGAACAACCAGAACTCGTGGTTCCAGCACCTGAACAGTGCCGGCCTCCTAGTCCCCGTCGCCCTGCTGATTTTCGGAGGCGCGGTAGGCAAGTCTGCTCAGTTCCCCCTGCACGAATGGCTCCCCGACGCCATGGCAGGCCCGGCCCCGGTCTCCGCGCTGATTCACGCCGCGACCATGGTCAAGGCGGGGGTGGTCCTGGTCGCCAGGATCGCTCCGATCTTCTATTTCATTGCCCTGAGCAGCAATTCTTTGGGGCCCACCTCAGTCCAGCCTTTCTTCATGACCGTGGCCTGGATCGGAGCTTTCACCGCAATACTCGCAGCGAGCCAAGCCCTGGTCGGGTTCGAGCTGAAGAAGATCCTCGCCTATTCGACCATCTCTCAGATCGGGTACATGATGCTCGCGGTCGGCGTGGCAGGACTTTCCTTCGACTTTTCCCAGGGGCTTTCTTCGGCCCTCTACCACCTTACGAGCCATGCCATCTTCAAGGCGTGTCTGTTCCTTGCCGCCGGCACCCTGATCCACGCGTCGGACTCGAAGTACATCAACGAAATGGGCGGGATGAGGAACAAAATGAAAATCACGTTCGCAGCCTTCCTGATTGCGGTCGCTTCGCTTTCCGGCATTCCCCCGTTCAGTGGGTTCTGGAGCAAGGACGCCGTTCTTGGGGCAGCCTGGGAAGCCGGCCAGTACGCTCTTTTCGCTGTCGGCGCACTGACAGCAGGCCTCACAGCATTCTATTCTTTCAGGATGCTGGGTCTTGTGTTCCTGGGCGACAGGAGCAAGCGGCTGGAGCAGGTCGAAGGCCAGGGACACCACGTCCATGAACCCAGCCCGATAATGTGGGTCCCTTACTCGATCCTTGCTGTGATGACTGTGATAATTGGCCTGACCGCCTTAGTTGGCGAGGCTGTCCCGACACTCAATGTGGAGGCAGGACTGCAGTCGGCCGCATCGAGCTATCTCGGCACATTCTTCCCAGGACTAACATTTGCTGCTCCCTCGGGTGCACTTGACCTGGCCCCCTCCGCCCTCACTGGTCTCTTCGTGGCCCTCGGCTTCCTGGCAGCCTCAGTCTTCTACATTCTGCGACGTATGAGCCCGACCAGGTTCGTGGGAGAGACCGGACCAATGCACGCCCTCTACACATTTCTTGAGAATAGATGGTACATCAACGCTCTGTACTACAAGGTCTTTGTAGATGCGCCACTCGCTGCCTCTAGGTGGCTGAGCGACACCTTCGACTACCGCGGCCTGTTCAGGGTCAACAGCGCGGCATCCGTCCTCGGAGTTTATGTTTCCAGCGCGGGCAACTGGGTCGATGTCAACATCGTCGACGGGACGGCCAACGGGTTCTCGGCTGTGGGCCAGGCGCTGTCAAGGGCCGTAAGGAGGATTCAGACAGGGATAGTCGAGCAGTACATCCAGGTCTTCGCCGTCGGAATGATTCTGCTGATCGTTCTCCTGCTCATCGCGTTGTGGCAGTCCGGTCAGGGGGTCGCTCTGCCATGACCTTCGTCCTTTCTGTTCTGGTCATACTTCCCCTGCTTGCCTCTCCCCTCGTATACGCTGTCATCAAGATGAACAAGCGGATGGGCGTCTATGCATCACTGGCCATCTCTGCCGTAGTCTTTGCAATCGCCGCTGGAGTGTTTTGGCAAGTCTATGTCTCTGCCGCCACAGGTTCTCTCGCGCCGGGCCAGTACCTATTCCAGGAGAAGTACAGCTGGATTAGCTTCAGCAACTTCGGCCTCAATTATTTTCTCGGGGCAGACGGCCTTAGCTCTCCCCTTCTTTTCGTCTCCGCCCTCCTTACCGTCCTGGCCATCTTCGGTTCAAGGAAACTGATTGATCATCATGAGGCCGAGTACTACGCGCTGATCTTCCTCTTTGAAGGAGCGATCATGGGTGTCTTCACTTCTCTCAACCTGATTCTCTTCTACATCTTCTGGGAAGTCGTCCTCATCCCCATGTTCTTCTTCATCGGGGTCTGGGGAGGCCCGAGAAGGAAATACGCCGCGCTGAAGTTCATCATCTTCACCTACGCCGGGAGCACCATAATGCTCCTCGGCTTCCTCTACGTCTACCTGGGGATGATGCCGACCCCATCCTTCGACATCCCGGACTTGGCAGGAAAAATCCCAGCGGCTCTACAATACCTCCCCCTCCTCGCCTCGTTCATCGGCTTCGCGGTGAAGCTCCCGCTCGTTCCCTTCCACACCTGGCTCCCTGACGCACACGTCGAGGCCCCCTCACCGATCTCTGTCCTATTGGCCGGAGTACTTCTGAAGATGGGAGGCTACGGGTTCCTGAGGATCAGCATCGGCCTCTTTCCGACGGCGTCGACCCAGTACGCCTGGGTCATACTCGTCCTCGGCCTGTTCTCCATGTTCTACGGGGCTGCGGCCGCCGTCCTTCAAAAAGACCTGAAGAAGATGATTGCGTTCACAAGCATCAATCACATGGGCTTCGTTCTCTTCGGAGCCTACGCCTCCCTCGTCATAGCCAACCCGACGGTGGCGTACCTTGGGATTCAGGGAGCGATCTTCCAGATGTTCACCCACGCGCTTGCCGTCGGGAGCCTCTTCATGCTCTCCGGCTACATCCAGCACCAAGCAGGGACGAGGGAGATCCCGCTCCTCAAAGGATTGGGGACGACAATGCCCAGGACCGCGGTCATACTCGTACTGGCGTCTGCCGCTGCCATGGGCCTTCCACCATTCTCGAGTTTCCTGGCCGAGTTCATGGTCATCGTGGCTGGCATCTCTGCTTCGGCCTACACGGCGATTTCTGTCCTCGTGCCTGTCATCACCGCGGGTTACTTCCTGTGGATGATCAAGCGGACGGTCCTATCCCAGGCCGATGGCGCGCATGAGGCCCACGACATGGGCTGGTCAGATGTCGCTTCCTTCGCCGTCTACCTCATCCCCCTGGTCGTCCTGATCATCGCTTCCTACCTGATACTTACTCCAGCGCTGCCCGTGGCGCAATTCCTCAAGGGGTTGAACTAAGATGGTCGAATACCTCACTGCCATCGTAGTCCTGCTGGGGGCGTCCGCCCTCTTCCTTCCTCTCCTGCAGCTCCTCAGGAGCAGGGGTGCGAACATTTCGGGCTACGTCCTCGCGTTGGTCCTTGCCGCCGCGCTGATTCTGATTGGGCTCTTCACCCTCTCCCCCTCGCCCGTCTCGTGGGGCGGCACTCTGCTTATCCCCGACCAGCTCGGGGGAGTGTTCGCTATCGTCACCGTGGGTGTCACCCTCGCAGTTACTGTGGCTTCCTTCGACTTCCAAAAGGGGGCAAGCAATCCAGTCTACTACAGCCTGCTGGCGTTCACCGCCCTCGGGATGGTGCTCCTCGCCTACTCGCAAGACCTTCTGATGCTTTTCGTTGCATGGGAGCTGATGAGCCTCCCCACCTACGTCTTGGCGGGGTTCGACAAGAAGCTCCGGTCGAACGAGGCCTCGGTGAAATACGCGGTTATCGGCGCGATGTCGTCGGCAGTCATCCTCTATGCCATCAGCCTCGCCTACGGCCTGACAGGGTCGACGCAAATCTCCGTCGTGGCCCAGGGGTTCGCCAAGCTCCTGTCGACGCCGTCACCGTCCACTGCACTGGCGAGCGTGGCAGTCCTACTTTTCGTGGCTGGTTTCGGCTTCAAGATGTCCATCGTCCCCTTCCACATGTGGATACCGGACGCCTACGAAGGGGCCCCGACCACCATCAGCACCCTCCTGGCTGCCGCGACCAAGAAGGCGGGCTTCATAGCCGCGATAAGGGTCCTCCTCGCGATCACTACTCTCTACACCCTCACGAAGAGCCCGTTCTTCACTCTGGCCAACGTGTTCGCGGTGCTAGCCCTGCTCACCATGACGGTGGGTAACATCTCAGCCCTTACGCAGAAGAGCATGACAAGGCTGCTCGCCTATTCGAGCATAGCCCAGGCGGGATACATGCT
>DASYXJ010000063.1:0-1514 GCA_035935095.1 Nitrososphaerales archaeon
TGGCATTATTCAGGAGCTTGTTTGTCGTCCCAATGAACGCTCCCATCCACACGTCCAGGCCAAGGACGCTGTCAAGGATCACGTCGTGGTGGGCGGTCCTGTCTCTCCCTAGCATGTACGTCCTCGCCACCTCGCAGCCGAACCCAACCTCGCAGTCCGGGCCTATCATGCTCTCCCTGACTAGGCTCCCGGTCCAGACTTTGGTCCCGGGCCCGATGTATGCGGGCCCTTTGACCTTGCAGAAGTCGTCGATCTTCACGCCGTCCGATATCACGCAGGGACCAGAGATTACGGCCGTGGGGGCGATTTCAGCCGAACCTGCGATGACCGTCTCCTTGACCTCCCTCTTCAGCGCCCTGCACATGGCCTCCAGCAGGCTCCACGGTTCTGCCAAGGTTTCGCTGGTCCACCCCTTCCCACCGTCCGGGACCACCAGACTGTTGGAAGGGAGTTCCATCGCCTCGCCACTGGGCGGTCCCACCGCTTCGCGAAGCACCTTCACCTTCGAATCCCCGAATTCACTCTTTAGGACTTCAGCTGAACCCTCGAGCTCTGACGGGAGCTCGACACCTTCCAGGCCTCCGAGGAGTTCCAGTATCTTTCTGACATTGTAGACGATCAGTGGCACGCCCATGAAATCCAGCTCCCAGCCGGCGCGCTCCCCGTCGGCCCTTAGCACATCCCCCAAGAGACCCGTAGCCTTCGCTATCCTGATTATGGCTCCATTCGTCATCTTCGGGATGAAGTCTCACGCCTCCTCATAACGGGAGCCTAAGATTGGCATCTAAGGAGGATATAGAACATTGTTCCTAGGCACTTATATATTCCAAAGATATTCAACACTCGAACGATGAAATACAGAAGCAGGACCGACATCATTGCGATGATTCTTCGTGTCACCACGACCGGGACCACCAAGACCAGGATAATGTACGGCGCCTATCTGTCATATGCTCAAGTGAAAGAGTATCTCAGCTTCCTCCTGGAAAAGAACCTCATTTCCTATGAGGAGGGTACTGGCCTCTACAAGCTCACCCCCAACGGGATGAAGCTCCTCCAGACCTACGAAGGAATCAGTAACCTGATCAGCGTAAACGGGGACAAGGGTCCCGAAATAGCGTAAGTCAAGAGCACCACCGCATCCGAGATAATCATCACAGCAGGATTGGAGTTCCCGAAATCGTAGTAGATTTGCAACTTATCTGGAACGCAATAGAACAATCTTAGGTGACAATCATGCGGAGCGCTTTAAATGGGGAAGAACAAACTTCGTCCGTGCAAAGAGGCAGTCAGACCAGTGCCTTTCAGCAGAGCCTGTGCGGGTTCTGCATGGGCGAGTTGCTGTGGGACCAGGAGAGCGGAGAAAGGATCTGCACCTCGTGCGGTGCAGTCTCGACAGCGCCTTCGCAAGCCTTCTCCGAAATAGCACAGGCCGTCGGTCTAAATGAATCGCGTAATATTTTAGAAAAACAAAGCGCACTCGACGACGCTCTCGGCGTCTCCACGGTCATCGG
>DASYXJ010000064.1:0-27250 GCA_035935095.1 Nitrososphaerales archaeon
GTCAACCCGAGAACTGTCAGATATCACCACGCCGAGCATGTGATGAAAAACGGGTTCATCCTTGGGAACAACATCAGGTGGGTCAAGCCGTTCCAGGAGGGCAATCCGAGCGGGGTCATGCAGGCCGTAATTCTGTCAAAGAGGCTTGACGAGGCCGGAATGACAAAGGTGAGGAAGTTCTGCAATGCCCTCCCGTTCACCTGGCTCGAAGCTGGGACCGAGGACAGGACCTATATGGCGATAGTAGACATACCGATGTCCGATTTTCAGACCTGTGTCCAGCAGATTGAGATGCATTTGCAGGGGGCCGGAGACTCCTACGAGGTCACAATGCTCGACACGACCAAGACGAGGCCCCTGGCTATCCCGGAAGAGATGTTTGAGCCCAAGAGAGGGTGGAGGCTCTACTCGCCGGGCGAGTCGAGGACTCATCAAAGTGCGGAGGTTCGGTCGGGGAATGAAGAATGAGCCTTGCGACGCGGGCATACAAAGAGCTGGTCTACGGAGGGCACTTGCTCGCCCTCGGCACTTCAAGCATGGCCGCGACCGTGGCGATAGTCCTCGGCAGGGTTCCGTCCTGGGACCTGCTCCTCATGGCCTACCTCTTCTCTTTCGGGGCGTATTCCATTAACAGGATATCTGACTTCGAACAAGACGCACTTTCCCACCCCGATAGAACGGCATACCTGAAAAGTCGGAGGGGAGCGTTGAAGGGAATCGCAGCCGGGGCTTTCGCCCTGGGCTACGTTCTTGCGCTTATGCGAAACCTGATTTTTTTCTCCTCGCTTCTGGTCCCTCTAGTTTTGGCGGTCGCATACAGTGTCAGCTCGGGGAGGTTGAGGAGCGCCCTCGGCGTCCCAAGACTCAAGGAAATCACACTTGTGAAGAATGTGACGATCTCCTTCGGCTGGTCCCTCGTCCCAGTGCTGGTTGGCCTCTACTACCTTGACTTGCCTGCGGCAGTACTAGGCCTGGCGCCGTTCATATTCCTCAGGTTGATGGTAAACACCATCTTCTTCGACCAGAGGGACCTCGACGCCGATGCCAAGTTCGGGGTGAAGACGCTCCCGGTGAAACTGGGCATGGCGGGCTCCTCGAGGGTGATGGACGTCCTGGACCTTGCTTCGGGGGCCTACATCGTCGGATTGGTCGCTTTCGGGATCGCCCCATTCTTCGCTTTGGCCCTGCTGGTCTTCGTGCCATACTCCTTCGCATACCGATCGTACGCGAAGTCGGGGAAGCACAGGGATTCGCTCAGAGACCTTGCTGCTGACGGGGAGTACCTCCTCTGGGGGGTAGTAACATACATTGGCCACCTTTGAGAGCGAGAAGGACCCCCTAGACGAAGCGGCGATGGACCAGGCCCTGGCCCCCTACGTGCGAGCGATAGGCGATGAGCTTCGGAGGCATCGAGACCCCAACAGCAAGATCATGAGCCTCGCCTACGACTTCGTCGATAGCGGGGGCAAGAGACTCAGGCCATCCATTACGCTCCTCGTCTGCGAGGCCCTGAAAGGGTCTTACAGGGAAGCGCTTCCGGTCGCGGTGGCCTACGAACTGGCACACACGGCGTCTCTCACCCAAGATGACATCATAGACAATTCTGCGACCAGGCACAACCAGCCGACGGCTCACGTCCTGTATGGCGTCACCGCAGCAATCCTGCTCTCCGACATGATGATTTTCGAGATATTCCAAAGACTCTCAGAGTACGCTGAGTTCGATGTCACCAAGGAACAGCTTGGGACCCTGGTGGCGTACATCGCAAAGGCAGCCAAGGAGGCGGCAGAGGGGGAGTTCCTCGAGTCGGAGCTTTCAAAGAAGGTCGACTCGTCCGTGGACGACTACGTCAGGCTCGCCGGACTAAAGACCGGGGCCTTGTTCGGGGCCGCAGCAGCGTCAGGGGCGATCGTCGGTGGGGCAAAGCCGAGGGTTGTGAAAGACATGTACGAATTTGGCCGGAACCTTGGCATAGAGTTCCAGATGGTGGACGACATTCTGGACCTGACCGGTAGCAGCCCAGAGATGGGTAAACCGATGCTGAAGGACCTGCAAAACAACGCGTCCAATATCGTCGTCATTCACGCCCTTGCTCACGCGGACGCTAGGACCGGGGGCCACCTGATGTCAACGATGAGAAGGAGCGCCTACGGCCTGACGGACGTCGCCGAACTCCTTGGTATCTTCGACGACCTCGGGTCAGTGAAGTTTGCTTCCGACTTGAGCAGGAAGCACGCGGCCATCGCCAGGGCAAGGCTAAAGTCCCTGCCAAGGAGCGGGGCCAAGGAAACCCTGGAGAGAATCACCGAGTGGCTTGAGGCCAGGAGGAAATAGAATTGCCTTTGGAACCGACCGACCTCCTAATCCCAGTAGTCCACCTAGTGACCCTCCTAATCACGGCCACTTCTGCAATCTATGTTTACAGGCAGAAGACCACGGAGTACCCTCAGGTCAGGAATCTCCTGGTCATGGTGCACATTTTCTACATGGGGGTCGTCTCCCTCGAGTTCGCGCGGACTTTTGTTGTGGTGCCTCCAAGCTGCGTCTCGGCCTCGTGCCTGCCCTCCCTGACCGACGCATTCCTTACCACATACACGATTTCGAATACTTCGTTCGTCCTCGCGGACGTCTTCCTACTCACTCTTGTGGCGGTGGCGATATTCTACAGGCCGAACGGGAGAAGGATGACGGATATTCTCAGAGAAGTTGGGAAGCACCAGATGGGTTCGACGCTGCTTATTGTCTATGCAACGTACATCATCATCGCGGAGGGCTGGATACTAGCAGTTCCCTCTTCATTCCAGGCACAGGTCCTCCCGAACCTAATCGGGGCGACCGAGGTGGCCACATCCTTCGACCCGCTCTATCTTGACATGCTGCTCGGAATCCTCCTGGTCTTCCTCGTCTACCCGTCCGGGCTCCTGATCTATGCAAGGCGCAGGACCGGCGACACCCAGGTGAGAAGAGCATTTGCAATCCTACCAATTGCCTGGGTTGGGATAGGCATCGACCTTCTAGTGTTCAACGGATACTTGCTCAATCAGGGGATTGACGCGAGCTCGGCGGGGTACCTGTTTGCAGCCGCCGCCTTCTCAGCTACCGCGGCGACCTTCAGGCGCGCGACCCTTCTCTCGGCGTTCTTCCAACCTGGGATAGCTCCTGCAGGCATCGCCACACCTTCAACGACCTTCTCGGGGAGGCTAGGGTTGCAGACCGAAGAAACATTGCGGAGGGTGTTCCTTGTCGAAGTCGATTCATCGTCCAAGTTTGAGGAACCAATCAAAGACTTCGCCAATGAACTTGGGTCGACGCAGCGCATCCTGTTCGCGTTTACTGCCTCGGGGAGTCCGGTCTACAATGCACTGTTGGGGTTGCCAAACGTCCGTTTTTTCACCATGACGAGGAAAGTGTCCTATCCCAAGCCCGGTGACATTCCCGAAGAAGTGCTCGTCCCTTCAGCGGACCAGTCCGTTCTCCTCAACGTACTTGACAAGGCCATCACGTCCAACCCCGACCTGAAGTTCGGTGTGGTTTTCGACAGCGTGTCCGACCTGATACTCACTTCAGGGCTCGAAGTAACCTACAAGTTCCTCAAACAGGCCAATGAGATGCTGAACAGCAGCAAGATAACCGCTGTCTTCCTTTTGACGGGCGGTGCTCATTCCGACAGGGAAGTTAACGTTGTCAAGAGTCTTTTCAGCAACATCGTTGCCTCGGCCGGCGGACAGCTCGTCTTGCTGAAAGGCAAGGCATCAGCAGCAACCTAGGACTTACGGAGAGACCTCGAACTCGCAATGAGCGTGCCCGGCAGAGGTGCACTTCGTTTCAACGGCTTTGACATCGGCTCCAAAGAATGCTGACAACGTCCCTGCCAAATGTCCCCTGGTGAAGTGACTCTCGGGCCTTCCGGTTGACACATCCACGCATTCGAAGCCCTCTGTGAGTCTCAGCTTCGCCCTCCTGCGCGGGATGTCCAATTCGAGCAGTTCCGCCCTCCCCCAGCCGGCAGCGGTGTAAATCGAGAGGAGCTCCCCAAGTCCTTCCTTCGTCTTTGGTCGGAAGACCTTCAAGAGTTCCTGCCATGATGCTTTGCCGAAATTGAACCCCTGGTTGTAGATATCTTGCTCTCCCCTTTCCGGGTCCGCTTCCAGAACCGCGCGGAGCATGACCCTCAGCCCCTCCATCCTCATTAGGACTGCTCTCTCCCCGCTGTTCCAAGTGAGAGGGAAGTTCAACGAATCGGCGAGGAACCCTTCGACCCCTTCCTTCACTTCTACGTCTGAAACGTATACCGAAGACTCCAGGAAGTCCTTGATCCATTCCGCATCCATCCTTTGGTTCGTGCTCTCAACGAAGAAACCGGCATTCCCCTTTGTCCCATAGGTGATACCCCCGAAATGTCCCTCGAGTATGTTTATGCCGCGGATCCCAAGCAAGTTTGCTAGGTTACCTAGGGCCCCAGGCTTGTTCTCCAGATGCAGAGATACGAGGAAATATTTCTTCTTCGGGTCATACCGATAAATCATCACGTCCTTGTTCCGGTCGTCCTCCGTCATTTGCGGCGCAACTTGGTAGAAGTTTACTTAAGCTTTGGAGACATGAAACTACCAAACTTGGTTTCATGGAAGTTCAAAAATGGTGCAGAAGATTCACTGAGCTTGGAAAGAAAATCCAAGAAATGGCTCAGAATGATACTTGCTTCTGCACTATGGGCGTTGAACCCATCGAATCGATGACCTTCTGGAAGGTGCGCAGGATGTCGAACCCTGATTGAGTGAGCTCGTATCTCCTCCTTGGTCCAAGGTTCTCTTCTCGGAGGAAGGCCTTCGCCACAAGAGACTTCAGGTTCTCTTGGAGTGCGATCCACGAGAGGTTCGCCTTGTACATGATCTGGGTCGGCCTGTCGATGCCCCGCGACACTACCTCAAGAACGTCCATCTTGATCTCGAGTTCAGACCTTCGAGCCGGAGCCTTCTTCGACCCCGATGAGTTCTCGACCTGAACGGAGACGTAGGACTCGGTTATTGACATCTTAGGCGAACCAGCCCCGTCTTTCTATATATGCATTACTGATTCTGAATCTATCTTTCTATGAATACTACACCACATAAATACTACCGTATCAATGATACGGGCCATGGCCAAGCCATTCAGGGTCACCTCCCTGAAGGTAGACGAGGACCTTTGGAAGAGGGCAAAGAAGAGGGCAGTGGACGAGGAGATGACCCTCCAGGAGCTCCTGAACGAGGCGGTGCAGGACTACCTTAGGCGGAAGAGCGCTGCCGAGTACAAGCGAAAAAAGCGGGAAAACTGACGAAAACCGGGGGCTGGAGGAGGGGGCCGACAAGTGTCGAATTTCACATACGTATCACGAATCCACAACCTCTTATTATCCCGCATCATGGAAATTCAAATCTTGAATCTGTTTGGGGGAGACAAAGCAGTGGACCCCGGACCTAACAAGAATCAGGGCCCGGATGAGGTAACTTCAAGGCTCGATACTGCCCTGACAACCATTTTCAATGAGGACGGGAAGAGGACGGTGCTCTACTATATGACCAACAAGTTCAACCTAAGCCTCCAACAGGCAAGCGCTGACCCCAACAAATTGGAAAAGGCCCTGACCAACCTTCTTGGCGAGGTCGGGTGGATGGTCGTCAAGCGGGCCATTCTAGAGGAGTTCCTCGACAGGAAGATCGCGGTCCACGAAACTGACCTGGTCCAAAGGGCGTCGCTGCGCGAGGCGTTCGGGTTCATCAGAGGCCTCGGTCTGCCCTCCTTGTTCAAGCCGCTGTAGGCCGGACCGACAAAGACCGACCGACGATTCTTATTGCTTTTGTAGGCATCAGGTGAGAGTCCTGACATGAAGGTGTCTGACGCTCCTCAGGGAGTGGGCAGCCTGCCCAGGGCCCTCCGCCTCTTACTTCTTGCCGTCTTTGTCGATCTTGCTCTTCTGATTGTTGTAATTTTCGCTCACGTTGCAACATCCACCCAGGGTCTGTTGATCCCTGCCGCAGTCCTTGGAGTGGGCCTGGTTGCCTTCTCCCTCGCCAGTCTCGTGGTCGGGGTCACCTACGCCTGGAAGGCCTTCCCTGTTCACAGAAGAGCGATGGCATTCGTCGTCGGACTTACTCTTGTGGTGCTGTTGGCGCACATGTACATCATCGGGTTCCCGCCGGCGAGCGACACGCGAGCATTGTCCGGCACAATTGGAACCCAAGTCGTGTCCGGGGACAAAGACGGCAATGGGAATCCGATACTGACAGTCACCTCGTCCCTGACCGGCCAACTCTTGAACGTGACTATCAGGGCCTCTGGATCTGACGCCATAACGAACGTTCAGCTGAACGCCCCTACTCATCTGACGGGCGCGGGCTTCACAAAGCCGCCCTCATATTCTGACCCGCTTGGGCCTGGGAGTTCCGCAGTTGGAACGTGGACCCTCCCTACACAACAGACCCAGCTCAACATAACCTACCAGTCCCTGAATTGCTACAACACGGAGTCGAGGAACTACGGTTGCATAATGGATGAAGTCTTCTACGTCCCCGAAGCCGTTGGTCTCTTGTCAGGGCAGCACTGTGCCACTACCATCTCCTACTGTCATATGGAGCACCCGTACCTTGTGCCCGCTCTCATTGCAGGTGGCATGGCGGTCTTCGGCACTTACAATGCCGTTGGATGGCGTATCATCCCGGCCCTCCTCGGGACTTTCAGTATCCCGCTCCTGTTCGGCATAGCCTGGAAGGTGTCTGGAGACAAAAAGGTCGCCTATCTTTCAGCCCTGCTTCTCAGCCTGGACGTCATGTTCTTCTCGCAGTCCAGCGGTGCGCTTCTAGACGTCCCTGAAGTCTTCTTTGGTCTGGCAGCCTTCTTCGCATATTTTGCCGGCCTCAGACTGTGGAAGCTGGACAAGTACATCATCGCGGGGATCTTCCTCGGCGTCGCGGGGCTGGCCAAGGAGACTGCGGTATTCATCGCCCTCGCATTCCTAACTTACCTCCTGCTTTTCGGCGAGGGATCTCGGGGAACTAGGCTCTACTCAGTGTTCAAGGTGGCCTTGGTTCTGGCCCTTGTGTTCGCTGTCGGCCTGCAAGCCTACGACTCCACACTGGGTTCCCCCGCGATGCCTACTTTCGTCCAGCACGTGGGATATGTCTTGAGCTACGGTTCGTCCCTGAAAGCCGACAAGCTTGCCTGCCAGCCCACGACCGGTTACTGGTGCAAGTTCGCCAATGCCCCGGGCGGAGCTCCAATCCTCCCCTTTGACTGGCTACTATACTACTCTCCAGTGGCCTATTTCGCAACATCGGTAAGCGTCTGCCCCAACACTGTGAACGGAGTCTGTCAGGGCGGGCAGTACTCCTATGTATCCTTGGCATATTACGGGGTGACAAATCTAATCGAGACTTGGACCGTATTTGTCTGGGTTCCACTTGCTGCTTTTGCCGTCTACCGGCATTTCAGAAGGCCTCAGCCAAGATTGGAGCAGTTCGGATTTGCAGAAGGAGGAACTCCACCATCAAGGGCTCCCGGGATAACCAAGTTCGCCGGCCTGGCATTGACAATGTTCCTGTGGACCTATGTCCCCTACATATTCATCTTCCTGACTCAAAGGGTGACGTATCCGTTCTACTTCATCCCCGCCATCCCTGCCGTGGCCTTGGGAGCAAGCTACTGGCTGACGAGGGATTGGTTCCCGCCCAAATTGATGTACGTCTACCTGGCGATGGCATTCATCTTCTTCTTCGTCTATTTCCCCGCGAAGGGATTCCTCCCTGACTGGCTAAGAGTCATCATCGGTCACTGATATCGCAAATGGCCCAGAAAACGGGGTAACCTCGCAGGCTAAGGGCCGTGCGAGGTAGACGTGCTCGTAGTCGTGGTGCTGCTAGTTTGACTTTCGTCCACTGCGCCTGTGTGAGTCGAGGTCGCGCCCTGTCCGTGCTCCACGGAAGTGACGTGGACGACGGCGGTAAGGACATCTCCATTGCTTATGTGTATCAAGTTCGGCTGGATGTCTATTGTCAGGTCGGTCGAGCCGTCCTTCAAGATGTTGAACTGGATGGGCACCATTGGTTTCCCGTCAGCCGCCACCTTGAGTTGCTCGGAAGTGCTGTCCGTGTAGAATGCCTTGGCGCCAGTATCGAGATTCCCGAGGTTTCAAGGCCATTATAGGCTCTAATCCAGAAATCTCGTCTTCCTTCTTCGACGAAATGGCCGAGGCTTGCGCCCTCTAGCCCTGTCCCCGACAATTTCGAGGATGTGTTGGTCTCGGGCAAGAATCCTTAAGACCTATATTTCTTCAAATCGGCAATCTGCCGTGTCGTCCTCTAAAGGCAATGGCCCTGCCGCTCTTTCTGCCCTGTTGCTTGTCGTCGGGGTCATATGCCTAGGCATCGGCATTTTTTACTTCACGGTGGATACCAACTTCCTCGCCGATGATTTCGGTCGTCACATCACGCATGGAATCGTTTTCACCGGACTGGGGATTCTATTTCTGATCGGAGTATTTTTCTCCAGGCGGCGAAGGAGTTCCTTCCAGGCTGGCTGAGAGTCCTCATCGGGAATTAGGCTTGGGGTGGGCTGAGGCACAAGGAGGTGGGTCTGGAGAGTGGAGATAGGGCAGGCCCCGTCGAGTTACTACGAGTCGAACTTCCTTTCGAGAAGGTGGAGGAAGGGTCTCGCGAAAATGCTGAGGAACCTCCTTCCCCCCGACTGGGAAAACGCCAGGCTCTTGGATGTCGGAGTCGGGGACGGTTACACGATCAGGCTCGTGAAGCCAGAGGGCCCGGTGTGCGGCATCGACATAGACCCGTCGATGAAAGAGATTGCGACGGCCAAAGGGGTGGACTTCCGGAGCGGTTCCGCTTACTCGATTCCATTCCCCGATGAGTCATTCGAAATTGTTACCTGCGTTGAGGTCATTGAGCACCTCGAGAGGCCCGGCGAGGCTCTCGCTGAGCTCAGGAGGGTTCTCAAAGTAGGCGGCTCTCTCGTGCTGACTACCCCTGTTCCAGGGGTCTTCTGGCGGTTCATTTGGTGGGGATGGACAAAGTTGGGCCCCGGCAAAAGGTGGGAAACAAGCCCCCACGTCAGCGAACTGAGTCTATCAGGGGGGAGCGGCCACCATGACCTCTCGCAGATGCTGAGGGAACTGGGGTTCGAAATCGAACAGGCTTCCTCGTGCAATTTTGGATTCATTTCAGGGGCAAGGGCAACCAGGAAGGAATGACGACTTCATTTGCCTGAAGGCTAGGAGGGCTCATGATACTGGGTTCAGTCAAGCGTCCACGCCTATTAGGCCACGTGATTGCCAGAAACTAGTTGGGGAGGCGGGTCTGAACCGATTTCTCAATGCCGGTTATCCTCTTGAACCAAGCAATTGGTGAGTGCCCAAAGTGTAGAGCCACGGAAATGCCCATAACCGCTAGGGCGGCCGACCGCAACAGGGCCATCGTCTGCGGCACTGTCCAGGCATGAGTGGGGTCGGGGAAGGCGAACCAGGTCAGGATTATCATGGCGTTGAAGGCCTCCCAGAAGAAGACTGCAGGAGAGCTTAGGGCGAGAACAGCGACGATGGGGATCATCATGACATTGAATTGCGGAGAATAGATGTAGGTCGATAGCAGGTAGGCAGTGAGCACCAAGAACGCTCGCTGCACCATTGGTATCCTCCTCAGCGTATAGACCCTAGCCAATAGCACCACCATGAGGACAAGACCGAAATCCTTCGCGGTCCGTGAGAACTGGTCCCCAAAGATGAAAATGTACCACGCGTCTTCAAGCCCCCAGTTGGAAAGGAAGGAGTATAGCTGATTGAAGAAACCTGGGTTGACAAATGCTATTGGAACGAAGAATGCTCCGCCCACCAAGGCCGCCGTTGCCAAGAACCGAGACCTTTCCTTCCACTCCGTCAGCTCGATGAGGAAGACTGGAAGCAGGACGCCCGCGACCAGCTTTGTGGCGACCGCCAGGCCGAGGAAGGCGGCAGACCAACCCTTCTTCTTCTCGACAAATAGCTGAAGGCTCAAGACGATGAAAAGCGCGTTGAAGGGGTCGAAGTTGTACACCCCGTAGACGATCATGCTCGGAAGGAGGAAATAGAGAGGGTTTACCTTGACTCCGAGCGCCGAGGCCAGGCGCCAAGACGACCAGGCCAGCAATGCGACCGCAATCACAGCGAAGGCGCTGAATGTCAGATAGTACCCAGTATAGGTGCCGCCGATGATGCGGGCGGCGTAAAGTATCAAGCCAGAAACGGGCGGATACTCAAAGAAGGTGTCAGGGGACGAGTTGGGAATTTGCCCTCCGCTCACCCATGACCTTCCCCAGAAAGAGGCGATGTCGCTGTATATGTTGGGGGTAGACCAAGAGGAATGCAGAACCACACTGAGAAGCATCCCTGCCGCTGATGAGGAAATGCAGGCCGCAAGAAGGCGCCTGTCGAACACAATCAGTGCCGCCCAAGCGGCTGTAAAATCGCTTCCGGATACATTCTTAAGGCGTAATACAGATTGGGAATTATGGTCAGTTTTCTCCCGCCGGATTTGTCCACGACCTTCCTCGTGGCAGCGATACTCCCGCTCATCATTGGGTTCATTGTAGGCGTAGTTATCAAGAGTGCCCTCAAGATCGGGATAGCGATCGCAGTCCTAGTGCTAATCTTGATGGCCTTGGGGATAATCACCCCCGACCAGGTACTAAAGCCGTTGCTGTCTCTCTTGAAGTCCGGAAGCTCACTTGGGCCCTACGCCCAACGGGTTGCAGGGTACCTGCCCTATTCTTCGCTGACGTTTATCATCGGATTGGCCGTAGGATTTTGGAAAGGCTAGCCGAGAAGCCATTCTTGCGGCGGTCCCTGGCCTCCGGCACAGTCTACCACCCCCATCACTCTTCGCAAAAATGATGGACAGGCGAAACAGACGAGAAACGCTACTTCCTTCTTGACGACTGGACAGTTTACGCTCTCCTTCTTCATCCTTGAAATTGCTTTTCCGCTGGCAGCTCCTTTCAGGCTGTCTCCGACCACCTTTGGTACCTTCTTCGGCTTCTCGGCCGGGAAGATGTCAACCTTGAACTTTGTCTCCAGCGACACGGGAGACGCTTGCAACAAGTTCGGATAAAAGCATGTGGTGTCCGTTGCCGCGCGGTTTTTGGGCTAGGGGCGACGCCTAAGCAAGTAGGTCAGACCCGCAGCGACAAGGAAAGAAATGAAATAGCTGAAGTCAGCTCCTCCAAAGAGAGAGGCAAGCGCCCCGACGGGGTACGCCAGGTGGAGAGCAGGCACCATGAATGGCACGGAAACAAGCACTGCAGCCAAGTAGGCAACCATGGCCCTAAGGTCGAAGCTCGGTGCTTCTGCTGAGCTCTTGACCGATGTCCTTCGCGACTCGTAGTAGTCCACGAGGACGATTCCGAGCCAGGGCATGATCCAATAATCAAGCACGAGAAGGAAGTTCTCGAAGTTCAGCTCGAAGTTGACCTGGCCGGCGAAGGATAGGGCCAAGCCTGCTAACCCACCGACCACCACTGCGACCCAGCGCTTCGCCCTGACATCGAGGACGAGCGCGGAAAGGGAATTTGTGTAGATGTTCAGGGCGTTGGCAGCCATTGCCCCCAGTATGATAGCGAGTATCGCCATCGGACCGAACTGGCCGGCGAGGCCGTAGAGGCCTCCAAACCCCAGCCCGGAAGTCAGGCTCCCCACTAACGCCCCGATTAACTCGACGGCGAATGAGGCCCCAGCTCCCCCGGCAAGGGCGTAGAGAGCGACCTTGCGGCCCGACGTGGACGACGGGAGGTATCTTGTGTAGTCAGAGGCATATGGCGACCAGCTCATCAGATACGAGAACGAAACGGCGAGCACAACGCCCAATGTTCCCCAAGATGCGGCCGCTGCCGAACCTCCACTCGGGACGAAAGAGAGCGCTTCATTCAAACGCGGGATCGTAAGGACGAAGATGCCGAAGAAGAGGAGGGCGAGAACAACGGACATCGCCTTTTCGAATAGTTGGATGAAGTCGTGGCCATAGACTGCTACGACAATCTGCATAGCGACGAGGGCCGTGGCTGCTGCGTAGAAGTTGAGCCCGGGAAAGACAGTCTGAGCTGCTTCCACTCCTAGTATCGTGTTGACTGTGAACCATCCGACGGTGCTAATCCAGTTGAGGCCCCCGAACAAGTAATTGCCCCTCCTCCCAAATGAACTGCGAGAGGAAAGCATCTGCGGGAAACCGAGCTTCGGGCCCATCGCAGCTGAGAGCCCAAGCACAACGCCTCCTAGCAGATTCCCGATAGCTAAGACGGGAAGAGCCTGGATGATTGTCAGCCCGAACACGCGGACTGTCAAGACCCCTATCACGTAGTCGGCCACTGTCAGATTCGCTGCGAGCCAGAGTGTGAAGACGCGGCCAGGGGCACCGTGTCTTTTGTCGTCGGGGATATGCTCGATTCCTGCCTGCTCGACCTCAACCGGCCTGTCTGGCATCTGGGCGGGGCGGTCTTTGAGGCGTTCTAAGACTTTGCGGCGTCTGAACTCGGGCTGAGGTTGTCCGCCAGGGCCGTAACCTTCGCCTTCAGCTCCTGTCTCCCAGCCAGAGCGGAGTACACCGCCAAGAGTCTGAGCTGTCTGGAGACATCTGATTCGGTCAGCTTCGTTATCCTCGCCAGCTCCTCCTTTCCCTTCCCTGAGATTATGTATCGCCTGACGTTGCCTCCCCTTTTGGGGAGCTCAGTTATCAGACCCTTCTTGAGCAACTCCCCGAGGATAAGATAGATGGAGCCCGGTCCTGGGTTCCATTCGCCTCCTGAAATTCGCCTGATCTGCTCAGCCAGGCCGCTTCCTGAGAGTGACGATTCCGAGAGCATTTTCAGGGCTGCAAGTCTGAGGGCTCCTTTAGGAGCACTAATCATGAGTCCACGGGCTTGTTGAGACGGTCTAAATACATCACTCGGTCGTCGAAAAGCTCAGGGTCCGATCTTGAAACCGTCCATCATCGTACACGGTGGTGCGGGAGGCAGTCGGTTTGGCAAAGACGACAAAAGGTTCGGCCAACTCCTGAAGGCAGTCGATGTGGGAATTGCCACGATGAAGAAGGGCTCAAGTCTAGACGGGGCCCAGTCTGCAGTGAACCATTTGGAGGAGTCTGGGTTGTTCAACTGTGGGAGGGGAGCTTGCCTCACCGCTGAGGGGAAGGTCGAGCTCGACGGCGCGGTGATGTGGGGGAAAGGACTTGCAGGAGCAGGGGTCGGATACGTCACCTGCACCTACAACCCCGTTTCGCTCGCGAGGTGGGTCATGGAGAACACCGAGCACGTCTTGATAGCCGGAGAAAGATGCGTCGACTACGCTCGCCTCGCAGGTTTGCGAATCGAGAGGCTCAGGCCGTCCTCTGCTGCCGCGGCGAAGTTCGCAGTCCTGAAGGAGGAGAAAAGCCACGCGAAGGTTCTGGAGATGGTCAGGAAGCTCAAAGCTGGGGAAACGGTTGGCGCCGTAGCAGTCGGGTCGGACGGAATTCCAGCGGCAGCAGTTAGCACCGGAGGAAGATGGCTCAAGCTCCCGGGGAGGGTGGGCGATTCCGCGATTCTGGGGTCAGGCATTTTCGCAGATTCGAAGACGGGAGCCGCGTGTGCAACCGGGACGGGAGAAGACATCATCAAGTGCGCCCTGTCATTCAAGGCCTGCGAATTCATGGGGGAAAATGGAGCGCCCGAGGCCGCGAAAATGGCAATCAGGTTCATTACAAGGTCGCGAGGCAAGGGCACCGCCGGCATCATTACAGTCGACTTGAAAGGGAGGGTTGGCGCCTCATTCAACACCGAAGCCATGCCCTGGGCCTGGTACGACCAATCCAGGGGCAGGCCCGTAGGAAACGGAGCCTGAATCCATACATCGTAAATATTCAGCCGGAATTCCGGGCATGATGAACTACATCTCCGAGGGGACGCGATGAAAGGTAAGACCCCTACAGGACTGAAGGTCATCAGGGGGATATCGATTTCCATAACTCTGATCCTTGTCATTGTGCTTGGAACAGTCTTCTACTCCGCTTATCAGGACTGGAATGCTGTAAAGTCGGAGCTTTCAGGGCCATCCCCGCAGGCCACGGGGAAGGCGGTGATGCAAGGCCAGTCCGAGATTGTCTCCATTAACATCACAGTCCCAAACAGAGGACTGTACTCACTGAACGTAACCGTTAGTTGCGCTCAACAAACAAACATTGTGTGCTCACCCGCCCAGGTCAACGTCCCCGCCGGCGAGCAGGGGATGCTCCGGTTCCGGATGACAGTCGTCGACATAGCTCAGTTTACAAGTTCGAGCAACCACAGGATTGACGGGACTGTAGCTGTTCAGATGGTCCCATTCGCCAGCCTCGGGATCGGAGTTGATCTCGGCGGCTTCGTCCACCAAGGAGGTCCTTAGAATTGTTCGGTCAGAAGATCTCGACGAGGAGAAGGATACTCAAGGCCTCCTGGGTATTGGTTGTTAACGTCCTACTGTGGATCGTTGTCCCTTACTACGCCGGGATCTACCTTGCCAAGTTGGTCCCATCGTCTCCGATTACAATCCCCACCTTCGTCTACGAATTTGGCATCGTCCTGACCATACTCGAGGTCGCCGCAGCCCTGACCCAGGGGATGGCCGTATCGGTCCCGTTCATTTCTGCCGCCGCGCTGGTCAGCGCGCTGTATCTCTGGATGATCACAAACGGTGGGAACCTTGCAGTCTCCGCTCAAGGGAGTACCCTAGTCCTGGGTTTTCAGCTGCTTGTGTACCTGCTGATCGTGCCTTCTCTCTGGGCGGCCGTAAGGGCCCCGTTATCCTACATCGTCCACAGAAGAAACATGCAAGCTGAAGTCCCAGGTAGTCCCGCTCCTGCTTAAATCACCGGCACGGGTCGGGACCTCAATTGAAAGCCTACTGTCTTTCCCACAGGAAGGACGTCGACGGTCTGGGAGCAGCATCGCTCTCGGTGGCCGCCACCGGGGGTGAGGTCATCCTCTCGGACTACGACGACCTGGTCAAGAACCTGAGACGAATCCCCGACGATGTGGAACGTGTGGTGTTGAGCGACCTCGGCGCAGACAGCGCAGACTTTCCGGAGTTCCTCGAACAGATGGAGAGGCTCGCGGCAAACGCCAAGGTCACCTACATTGACCACCATTTCATGTCGGAAGGCGCCAAGCGGAAATTGAGGAAGGCAGGGGTGGAGGTGGTCCACGATACCAAGGAGTGCGCGAGCATGCTCACCTACAAGACATTCAAGGACAAGCTTCCGGAAAGAGCCAGACTGATCGCCCTCTGCGGTGCCGTAACGGACTACATGGACGATTCCCCGATGGCGAAGAAAATGATGGAGCAGTCGGACAGGCAGTTCGTCCTGCTGGAGGCTTCTATGCTCTCGTACGCCCTCGGTGAGATGGAAGGGAAGGGAGGCTTCCCTGAATTGGTGGTGATGGAGCTCTCCAAGATGAAGCACCCCCACGAAATTCAGGGCGTCCCACAAGCCGCCGTCAAAGAGCTCGAGAAAGTCGCCCAACTTGGAGAGTTTGTCAAGACACACGGGACGAGGAAGGGACGACTGGCCTACATGGTCACCAGCCAGTATTCGACCGGGAGCATCGCGAAGTTGCTCATTGGAGCCTTCGAAGTCCCGGTGGGAGTGGCCATGAAAGAGAAGACGAAAGGTTGGTACGAGGTCAGCCTTCGGGGAACATCTGAATGCAAGGTGCATCTCGGGAGGACAGTGGCCAAGATTGCTGCGAATATGGGCGGGAGCGGAGGAGGTCACAGGAAAGCCGCAGGGTGCAGGATTCCGGTTACGAAATTAGACGAATTAATCGACGGCCTTGCAAAGAATGTCTAGAACTTCTTCACGCATCGGACGACTATTGCCCCGCCCATCTGAGTCTCATGCGTAGAGGCCTCCCCCAGGTAACGAGCGAGCAGGGCCTGGAGCTCAGAATTGTGAAGGGTCAACACGTAGGTGTCGAAGAGCGATCCATAGCGGAGACCTGACCTCCCTGCAGATGCAAGCCCTATGATACTTGGGACAACTCGCAGATAGAAAGCGACCCCAATTGCCCTCAAAGAATCGTTCGGCTTCCCGAGGTCACACAGACCGAATCTTCCCCCATTCTTCAGAACTCTCGAGAGCTCTCCCAGCGCAGTCATCAAGTCGTGGGCATCCCGCAATGCGAAACCTGCCACGGCCCCATCGAAGACACCATCCCTGAATGGAAGGCACTCGAACACCCCGGTCACCTTGTTTGGGAATCCAGATCCCTTCAGCATGACTCGAGAGGCGTCAAGGAGAACTGGCTCCGCCCCCACGGAGTCAACGAGCCGAGACATTGTTCCAGGCCCTGCACCGAGGTCGAGCACAATTCCTCCCCGGGTTGCAGCGAAAGTGACCGCCTCAAAGCGCATTCGTCTGTCCCCGAATAGAGAGATTCTGCTTGATGCCCGTTCGTAGGATGGAACGATTTCTTGCAGCGAGTTTACAACATGAGCCCACTTCCGCTGCAGGCCCGGCCTCCTTCGCTTCATACCAGCTTGTCGAATCTTTTCATCACGTTTGCAATTTGGTTTGCAACATCTGAGGCCGTAATGTGCAACCCGAACTCCTTTGAGGCCTCGAGCCCAGCAGAGCCGTTGATGAACGCAGCGGCGCAAGCCGCCTCAAAGGGTTGGACCTTCTTGGCAAGCAGCCCGGCCGTAATCCCTGTGAGCACGTCTCCGGTCCCGCCTACAGTCATGGCAGGAGAATGAGTTTCGTTGTGTGCGACCCTAACTCCATCCGAGATAATATCGACTGGACCTTTCACCAAGACTGTCAACCCTGACCTCTCGGCCTGGGCCGAAACGATCTTGGTCCTCGCTTCAAGCTCGTCGGGGAGGGTTTGGCCGAAGAGCCTTTCGAATTCTTTGGCATGGGGCGTCACCACTGTCTTGGTCTTCCTGATCGATGGAAGTACTTGCGGACGGAGGGCATCGGCGTCGACCACCATGGACCTCCCTTCTCCCTTCATCTCGTTCAGGGACTGCGCGAGGGATTCGGGCTTTTGAGGGCCGAGGCCTGGCCCGATGGCGAAAGTATCGACGTGGGGGACCCATGACATGAGTTTGAAGACGTTGCCACGTGTAAGCTTGGAGTCAGGTAGGGGGACGACGATGAAATCCGGGGAAAGCGCCCTGATCGGAGTGGCAATGGACGCGGGGACCGCGAGAAACACCAAGTCGACTCCCGTCCTCATCGCTCCCATCGCGCAAAGGAAGGGAGCCCCGTGATACAGCCTGCTCCCCCCGACTACGCAGACAGTCCCGTTCATGCGCTTATGAGAGTCTTTCCTTCGGGGGGGTATGACTTTCGCGACGTACTCGGCGTCGATTAGTATCGGAATCATTCTTCCCTCCCTAGTAGCTGAAACGCCTCTGCTTCTGCTCAAGGGTCACCAGCGATTCGATGGGGCACGTCAACCCGAGCCTGCTCCTCAGCTTGGGCATTGACTGATCTACTGAGGCAATGGCGAATACCCCAACGATACGGGCCTTCGCCTTCTCGGCGATTCGGGCAAGGGCCTCGATGGTAGTACCTGACCTAACCAAGTCGTCGACTATCAGGACGTGCTCTCCCTTTTTGATCGCTGTCTTTGAGAGATACAGATATTTCACTGTTGAAGGAGAATAGACCGCCTTCTGCTCGATGAACTCCTCGACCCCAAGGTCCTTTTCTGCTCGCACCACTGCGAGGTTAGCGTTGAACTCACCGGCCACCTCGGCCGCCAATGGGACCCCGTCGACTTCCATTGTGACAACCCTGTCGACGCCGACTAGCCCGAATTCGCTGTAGACGACCTTTGCGATCTGCCTCAGAAGGCCCACGTTCGAAACTACGCTGCTGATGTTGTACGAACCATCTTGACTTACCCTGACTTCGTCCATTATCATCTTCCTGAGCAGCTTCTCTCTGAACGTCGCGATGAATTTCTCGGACCGGGCAGCGCTGGGAAGGACGTGGCCTCGGACATACCTGCTGAGGATCGGAGCCGACAGTCCTAGGACGGCCGAAAGCTCCCGATAGCTGTAGCTCTTCTTCAGCGTGGCCAAGAGCTCAACGGAGGAGATCCGGGTTTTGACTTCCGCCACCCTGCTCAAAGAATTCCCTCCTGCCGACTTCACAGGGAGCTCTAAATTAGTGTATCCCCGAATCGTAGATTTTGACAGGCATTCGTTCTGGAATAGCCCTCCGACATTTAGTTTAAGATTGAACCGACTGGGGCGAGCACCAAGATGGGATTCTCTTTCGAGGTCAAAGAATCGGACCTGCTCGGTAGAATAGGCTCCCTGAAGGTCGATGGCAAGACTCTCGAGACTCCATACCTATTCCCCGTGATCCACCCGGTGAGCCAACAGGTATCGACTGAGGAGCTCAAGGCGATGGGGTTTGCAGGCCTGATGACCAACTCGTACATCTTACATTCGAGGCGAAAAGAGGAAGCCCTTCAAGACGGGATTCACAAGCTTCTCGGCTTCGACGGAGTCTTCATGACGGACTCAGGGGGCTATCAGGTCCTCGAATATGGGAACCTCGACATCGACTACGCTGCCATTGCCTCATTTCAGTCAGGGATCGGCTCCGACATTGCAGTAACGCTCGATAAGCCCACGGGGTATCCCCAGACGAGGCTCCTGGCGAAGGAGACTGTAGAATACAGCTTGAAGAATGCGAAGGCTACCATGAAGGAATTCGGAGATAGCAAGACGGTCTGGGTGGGGCCAATTCAGGGCGGGCTGCACCTCGACCTGGTTCGCAAGTCCGCCAAGGCCTTGTTCGACGGAGGATTCCAGTTCTTGGCGCTCGGGAGCCCTGTGCAAATCATGGAGAACTACATGTTCGCTGACCTGGTGAAGATGATAGTGGCGGCCAGGGGTGCGGTCCCATACTCAGTGCCACTCCACCTCTTTGGGGCAGGTCACCCCCTTACCATGGCGTTGGCCGTGGCCCTGGGGTGCGATACGTTCGACTCCGCGAGCTACGTCATGTTCGCAAGGACGGGGAGATACATGACAAGGGGAGGTGTGATGACGCTCCAATCGATGAAGCACCTGCCTTGCAGCTGCCAGGTCTGCGCGAAAACTGACGTGACTACCCTTCTCAAGCTCGAACAAAAAGAAAGGACAAGGTTACTCTCAATTCACAATCTCTTCACTTTGAAGGCAGAGCTCGATGCATGCAAGGAAGCAATTGTTGAGGGGCGACTCTGGGACCTGGTCGAGGAGAGGTCGATGGCCCACCCTATGTTGAGAGAGGCCTTCGTCGAGCTCTCAAAATTCTCAAAAGTCTTGTCGGCAGGGACCCCCGCAATGAAAGACAAGGGGCTCTTCATCAGGAGCTCCGAAGACCTTCGAAGGCCCGAACTGTTAGGGGCGGCCACAAGGCTGGAGGATGTAATCAGAAGGGGCTCTAACAGCGCGGAGGTAAAGACTCATGATGAGAGAACCCGCATTGGAAGCCGAAGGAGTTCGAAGTACCGCGGGCCCCACGACACCTACATTGTCCATCCGGTTTTTGGGCCCTACCCAATTGAGCTTGAGTTCGTCTATCCGTTCAGCCAGACAGAACTCGGGGGCCTGGAACACTCCGTTTCCCTCGATAACGCGAAGAAGATCTTGAAGAGATGGGGATACAAGAAAGTTCAGACAGCAGGTGCGTCGAAGGGGGAATTCGTAAAAGTCAGGAGTAGACGGAGCCGGCGGGTCGCTTCTCTTTCTCCTCGATCATCTTCAGCTCGCCCTCGATGACTTCTGCGCCTTTGATGAGGGGGGCAGTGTTCGCTGTGAATCCATACCTCTTCGAAAGAAATTCCACTGCGGAAGCTGCGGCCCTTGGGTCGACTCTCTCTGTATTCGAGTAAGCGAGGACTGCGAACGCGGGGAAGGAGTTCATCTCGAAGGTGTTGAGCAGCGCGGCCACTGGGCCCACTATCATCCTGTCTTCTTCGAACAGAGGTTCAGATGGGAGCCCGCCAAGCGAGTTGAAGGCGCTGGTCATCGCCACCTTGTACCTGTTCCCGTCGTTCCTCAGCCCTTCGTCCAGGCCTCCTACCAGCGCGACCTCCTTGACCCCAGAGCTCATGATCCAATCCGCCAGCTGCCTGTAGAATTCGTTCTCCCTTTCCCTCGCAGGAGAAACCTCGGCTTTGAAGAGAGAAAGGTTGCCGGTTACGAAAACCTCGTACGGAGTCGATACCCTTCCGTCGATCTGCGAGGCCACCGCAGGAGAATATTCGTAGTCGATGAAACACTTACGCCGGGCCTTCAATTCCGTTATGAGGAACTTTACAGTCCAGTAGCCAGTGGCTCCGATACCGTGAAAGCCCGCTATCAGGGACGAGCCCTCGAGCCTGGAGCCTTCAGGAACTATCTTCATGCGACTACAGCCCCGGGTTTAGAACGGTCTTAAACGTGCCACCCGGCTGCGGAGGGGGCTCCCTGGGGCGCCTTTCTTCGCCTTAGAGCGAGGACCCCTAGGACCAGCGCGACAACGGCGACTACACCAAGGGCAACCGAAGTCAGAAGGACAATCCCCCTCAACGAAGATATCTGGGCGTCGGTGCTGAATGTCGTTGAGAACGTTGTGGACAGCCCGTCAGATTGCGTCGCTGTAAGTAGCAGAGTATGGACTCCGTCGTTCAGTTTGGTCGCGTCGATTGAGCCAACGGCATTGAGCCCGGAAGAAGATGAGTTCGCTCTCAGGATCTCCTTTGCACCGTCAACCCAGGCCGACAGTGAGTTTGGAGAGAGGCCCTCACCGGCGACTGTCACATTGAAGTTTGATGTGCCACCAATCGTCTTCGAGAGTCCTCCTGCTGTAATCACCGGGAGGGTTGGAGTCACACTTCGGTAAGACGAGTCAATCAAGGAGACCCTGGAGCCGGTTAGCTCCAAGGAATCGACGCTAGAGTCTTTCAGAGTAAGGTTGCTGTCGTTCGCTACTATGGTGCCACCCGAAACGCCGATCAGGGTTACGTTCGCGTGGTCCAGCAATAGCTTACCATCGATCCGAGAACTCGTGATGACCAGGTTCCCACCCTTGACTATGGCCGTACCTAGAAAGAGGTCACCGCTGAGCGCACCAGACGCGGTTATCGTCGTTCCTGAGAAGGCTAGCTGTGACTGGAGCCCTTGGGCAGTCGAGGAGAACAGAGTGCCAGGGCCTACGTAGACATACGGTTGGACGAAGAATGGCTGTTGTGCTTTCAATTCCGTGGTGGTGGGGGTGCCGTCCGAGGACAAGCCTGATACAAAGACGTCGTACTTTCCAGAGTAGCCGAGGGAATTGACCCCTAGAGGCGCGAGGTCCCCTTGGCTGGACGGACTCGGGAGCGTCAGGTTTCCGACCCATTCTTGAATGTTAGGGTCGAACAGAAGCTGAATTAGACTCCCTTGGACGTACACCGTATGTATCAGGGCCGTGTACTGGTCTGCCATCGAATCCGGATAGATCGCAGCGGAGAACACGCCGTACTTCACAGAAGTGGCGTTGGGGTATGCTATCTTTGCAATCACGCGCATTCGCTCGCCTCCGAAAAGCCCTCCACTATTGTTGATGCTGAAGGAACTTCCAGGCGGCAAAGGCTGGGACGTGATTGGCCATGAATCCTCGGACAGCAGCGAGACTTGAGGAACTAATGCCTTCCCAGACACCCACACCTGTCCGTAGAAACTCCCAGATATGTTTCCGCCTGGAGTAAAGGACCCGTATTTTGCATGAAGTTGGACGGTGTAAAGACCCTGGGTGGCGTTCGCTGGCACCTGGAGCTGCCCGTAGATGATGTTTGCCCCGCCGTTGCAGACGCGAAGAGCTTGAGCACACGCCTGGTAGTACAGGTTGGCAGTCGAAACTATTCCACCTGAAGGACTGACCAGACTCGCTGTCACGTTTGAGCCCACCGAAACATCAAAGGCGAAAAGCCTCCCGGTCTCAAATGATGTCTCGAAGTAGACGTTAACTGGGGCAATGGGAGTAGAAATTATCGTCAGAGATTGGCCGGGCGCAACCGACCCGGGCTCCGCAGCGACGTCCGGGTAGATGTAACTTGTTTGAAGGTAGATCCCGTAGAACAAAGGCGCGTATCCGTAGACGTCTCCTTGGGTGACTAGCGATACAGGGCCGTCTGGGGCTGATGATGTTAGAGTGCCCGTCACCCCGCCTGTACCAAGGCCCACGAAAGTGGCAGAGCCCGAACTTGAGTAACGGTTGGTCAGGATGGAATATGGTTGTACGCTCAGCGTCACTGGCTCAGCTGGCTGCGGCTTGCCAAGCATGTCGCTGGTGTAGATCGTTAGGCTCAGATGATACGAAGGCCCCCAGGTCCAGGGGTCTACGGCTAGGCTGTAGATCGACCCAGTCGCGGTGATGGAGCCAAGATAGCCGGTGAAGATTACGCCGATCCCCTCCCCGTGGACGCCCGCTGAAGATGAACCGCTCAGGTCAACGTAGGTGAGTCCAGATTGCTGGCCCAGCGTGAGGGTCCCCGTCCAGTTTCCGGTCGAGGGACTAAATGTCATGGGAGTCGGCAGGAAGGTCCCCTTGAGCGTTTGTAGATTCATCGTGAACGTTCCAGCAGTGACCCCGACGCCAGCCGAGGTGATTCTTACGTTCAGGGTCAACTTGTCCCCGGGTTTGTAACCCAACTGGCCTTTTCCGGTGGCGTTGACGATATTGCCCCGAATCGTGAGGTCGGCCTTGCTAGCGGAGGAGTTCATCAGCAATGCCAGTTCTCCTATGTTAGGGGCACCCCAACCAGTGGCCAGGTTGAACCCCGGTGAAGAAGTCCAAGGGACGATGTAGCCGAAAGTTATGGGGTTGAAGCCCTTCGCATATTGGCTCGGGTTGTTGCCTACTTTGTAGATGAACGGGTTGATGAGCCCGAGGTCGCTCTTGACCGACTGTGCGACCAGAGACAGCAGGCCCGCCAGGAGCGGTGACGATTCGGAAGTTCCACCTTCCCCTATCACCTTTCCTGAATCCACGATCAGGGTCGCCGGGTCGACCCCGGCCTGCAATGAAAGGTCAGGGTTCAACCTGCCGTTGGGATAGGACGGCGGGGTAGGCTGGCTTGTTTGGTACCACGGCTTCGGCTCGAGTATGCTGACCCCTCCACCCCCACCGCCTGCATTGACTAGGTTGGGAACGTATCCGATGTTGGACCAGGCCGTCTGAACAAAACTTTGATGTCCGGAGGCGGTTGTCGAGAAGTAGGTCTGGGTACCGCCCACAGAGGTAACGAACGGAGAGGTCGATGGGTATTCCAGGTCACCTTCAGGGCCTGAGCTGTAGCCGCTCCCCCCGGCGTCTCCGGATGAGGAAAGGAAAGTGATCCCCTCGGCCGACCCCAGTGCGTAGTATTGGTCAGGCATGATCACATTCAACGCGAAGTAGGCGGGTCCGCCGAGGTACGAAGTAAGGGAGTACATCCACTCGAAATTGCCGAAGCTCTGGGAGAGGGTGGTCACCTTATCGTCCTGCACAATCTTAGCTAGCGGGGTCGAGAGGGGGAGGGCCCCGTTCGCGATGTATAGGTCGATGGCTGCCCCCGGAGCCATGGCATGGGACACTTCGACATCGAGAGATACCTCAGTGCTCCAGCCAACGTTGACCCCTAGGTTCGGGTCGTAGGGCCCTACGGGGATCACGTTCAACTTGGCATCCGGGAAGCCGAAGGTCTTGTCGAAGAGCCTCAGATCGCTTGCAATGGTGGGGGAGCCGAAGAAATCAAGGAGGCCGATGGTCTGGCCCGTACCGTCGAAGCCGCGGGACAAGAGAGACGTGGCATTGTAGACAGGCTGGAGCTGCTTAGCCGAGAACGTTCCTTGGGTGAAGGTCACGTTGGAGTTCGGCCGGTGAGTCGAAGTCGAGGCCGGATGGGTGAGGATGAGGGTGGCGTTGGACGCATAGACGAAGGCCCCTTCGAATGTCGTTGAGCTTGCTGAGGAGTAGTATGAGAGCGTGCCGTTCGTGTAGGTATTGACGCCGAGGCCGATGGCAGACTCGAACTGTGCTACGGTCCCTTCCGCGACTATCTGAGAGTCTAAGGCCGTCATTTGTATTTGAATACCTCTGGCCTGCAGGGAAGAAAGCAGAGAGTCGTAGGCCTCAGTCGGGAGGAATCCGGCCTTCACCTGCTGGGGGGTGATGAAATGCCGGTACATTGGTGAGGCGGGATTCGATATCTGCATAACTAGTGAGTCAAGCGTGTTAATGTTCCTGAGGGGAATGGCAAACGTGACGAGGATTGGGAGGTCACTAGGAGCTGCGCCCAAGAGTTTGTACCCGTGGATGGAGGGAGCAACGTAGGGCGAAGGCGAAGCGACAACCATGACAGGTAGTGACGAAATCACTGGGAAGACCAGGAGGAATGCGAGGACGGTAGCGAAGGCTCTCTTTTTGGCGAGTTTCGGTTTCCCAGATACCCGATAGAACAACTGGAGGCAAGATAGGCGCGAGCAATTTATGGCTTGCGAGGGCAGAAGTCAGTTTGATTACCGATTTTGCGAAAAGTAGTCAGAAAGGCTTAACTACAGACATGAAGCGCGCATTTCAAAGAGTTTACGCTTAGATGGAAGTTAAGGTTCTGGGAGCCGCCAGGCAGGTCGGCCGCTCCGCGTTTCTAGTAACGCACAGAGACAGCAAGATCCTGCTCGACTATGGTGCGATGACGACCAAGGTCCCTGGTTTCCCCATGCACGTCCCACCGAAGGACATCAAAGGACTAGTCTTGAGCCACGCACACCTCGACCACTCCGGAGCCGCGCCGATCAATTTCCTCAGCGGGAACATGAAGCTCCATGCGACGCCGGTGACTTCGGAGCTGTCGAACCTTCTGATTCAGGATTTCATCAAGATTTCGGGACAGTACCTTCCCTTCGAGTTCCTCGACCTGATGGCCATGAACTCAAGCACCGTGAACCACGGTTACATGGAGCCGTTTCAGATAGGCGACTTCAACATAACTTTCTACGACGCCGGGCACATACCAGGGTCGGCAGTTATCGCCGTCGAGGCAGGCAACAAGCGGCTGCTTTACACGGGGGACATCAACGGCGACGAGACGAACCTGCTTGCCGGGTCCTGGAAGAACCTGGGTGAGGCGGACATGGTGATAACAGAGAGTACCTATGCGACTGCCGACCACCCACACCGGTCCAAGGCCGAGGCGGAGTTTGTTGACTTCGCAAAAGAGGTAGTGGAGCGCGGAGGCGTCCTGCTTGTCCCTGCGTTCTCCGTCGGGAGGGCCCAGGAGATAGCGATGACACTTGTCAAGGCAGGGTTCAGGCACCCCATCGCCATGGACGGGATGGCGCTCAAAGTCAACGGGATTTTGCTGAGATACCAGGAATACCTTCGTGACCCGACTGCACTCCGAAGGACCCTAGAAACCATGGAGGAAGTGACGAGCTGGACGCAACGAAGACGTCTGATCAAGAAACCCGGTGTGATCATATCCCCCGCAGGGATGCTCGTCGGCGGAGCGTCGATTTTCTACAACGAGCACCTTTCGATGGACGAGAAGAACGGTATCTCCATCGTCAGTTTCCAGGTCCCGGGTACTCCCGGGAGGACCCTCATCGACAAGGGGCTAACAATCTACAGAGGGAAGCCTACGAAGGTGAAGGCTGAGGTGAGACGTTTCGACTTTTCGTCCCACAGCGGGAAGTCGATGCTTCTGTCTGACCTTAAGGGAATAGGGGGGAGTCCGAAGTTCCTCACGGTGCACGGGGAAGAGGAGTCCTGCATCGCGCTAGCCCAACAGCTCCACACCGATTATGGGGTGGAAGCCACTGCTGCGATAGCCGGTCAAGAATTCGCGGCTTGAGCGAAAAGGCACCAGAGAAAGCAGGGCAACCAGAGAAGCTAGAACAATTACAGAAGAAACGCGTTACACCTGAGAACCTGTTAAAGGCGGCAGGAGTGGTAGTCATTATCCAGTTAGTCGCCCTTCTGATAACAAGCCAGAACCTTCCTACCTATCGAATAATCGTGAACGAGACAGGGCCCAGCTACGCCCCCCTCGGGACCTCCACCCCTGGATCCGCGGGCAACGCTGTGCTGCTCGTCGGCTTTGCCTTCGTACTTACCCTGGGCCTTGTCTGGCTCCTTCGTAGGAAGATGATCATGTCGTTCAAGGTCGTAATCTTTGGGTCGACGGCGTTTGCCGCCTTCGTGCTTACCCTAGTAACTTCCGACATTTTCGCAGCCAACTACCTGCCTCAGGCATTTGAGCTGCCGATAGCCTTCGGGGCGGCCAGTTTTGTCGTGGTCCTCATCGGGTACACCATTTTCGTCAAGAACAATGTCTGGCTGTCTAGCGCCATACTCGCATTCGTGGGAGCTCAGGTTGGAAGTTTCTTCGCGGAAACCCTTCCTCCGACGACGGCGCTTATCCTGCCCATTGCCTTTTCGCTCTATGACATCTATGCCGTCTTCCGAGGCCCACTGAAGGCTTTGATCGGGACCAACCCGAACATTGCTCTTGCGGGGATGTCAATCAAAGCAGGAGAGTTCACGTTGGGCCTTGGGGACATCGTCTTCTACACGATGCTCCCATCCCTGGCTCTCTTCACACCCAAACTGGGGCTCGTCCCTTCGATCTACACGATCATCGCGATCGATACTGGAATGGTCCTAACACTCTACCTGCTGTCGAAGAAGAGGCTACTTCCCGGGCTCCCGATCCCTATGTTTCTTGGGATACTGGTGCTGGGGTTCTATCTGCTCTAACTAATTTCTACGACCGGAGCCTTTGTTCCCTTGACAAGAGAGTCGGCCTCCTCCGATGTCGTCTTGAAAGTGTACAAGGCAGACTTTGTCCTTAGCTTGACCTTTGCATCGTCCCCGTTGTGAACGACCCTGACCTCGGTTGCGGTTTCGATAAGCTTCTCGAACTGTTCCTTGCTTCTGATCTCCCTGGGCATGAAGATACCCTATTCCCAGGCCCTTATGAACGCTCCAGAGCTACGAACTAGAACCGCCTACCGGTGACGGAAATTCTCGTTTCATCATAGTCAACCTTAATAACCCGGAACCAAGGGCGATAATTTAGCGGAACCGAAGAAACGCTAGGATGTGAAAGAACGAGTTTCGGACGAGGAGGAGGCTACGGGAGAAGCAGCGGCGGCGGAAGCGGCGGCGGCTTCAGGTCCTTTAAGCCAAAGCCAGTTGAAGTCGGAAAAGAGTATGAC
>DASYXJ010000065.1:0-38451 GCA_035935095.1 Nitrososphaerales archaeon
GGAGTGGGGCTCGGGATAGTCCTGCTGGTGGTCGGAGGTTTGCTGTCTATGCAGAAGCCGAAGACAGCGTCTGCGCCGAGCCCGATGTAAAATCCATCTATTTGCGTTTTCGAGCGGCTACTTGCTCTTGTAGCAAAAGTAGGGGTAGCCTCCGTTGACCATCCCCACGGCAACATCGACGATCTTTTCCGACACCTCCTTCCACCTCTGGTCCCAGTCGATGCCCTCCACCGCGAGTTCCTTCCCATCGGCTCCCAACTTGGAGGGGACCTGTTTCCACAGAGCGCGGCCGTAGAAGGGCTTGACTACGCGGACCTGCCACTTGTTGCAGGACATCTTCCGGCCTTCGGCTTTGAAGTAATGGCAGGCGGTGCAGAAATTCGACAGCCAGATGATTTCCTTTGTCCTTTTGACTGATTTTCCTATCTCCTCCAGGAGCCTCTCAGACTCCTTTCGAATCATGTCGGCCAGCTCCTTCTGCCCCTGCTCCGTGTTGGTGTAGTAGTCGGGGTCCCTGGCCAGCGCCAGCCACCAACTGGCGAACTCGCTCTCTTCACTCAAGACATGGTCTTGATTCTTTCGTCGTTAATAAAATCGAGTGAACGAAACGCAAGCCAATAACGGATAAATAGCAAAAACCATTCAAATCGACGGACTAGCACGCCGCGTGCTACGACGGGCGATCAGGACTGGCTCTAAAGGCCAGGATGATGACTCTATTGCTGCGTGCTAGGCCATAATAATTGGTTACTCCAAATTCTGACCGATTGCCTAGAGCCATTAACATCGAGTCTCTTCGACCCTGAGGCTGCCCGGAATCTTCGAATGTGAATGGCCGTTTGGTCAGATAAACGAGATCAGAAAGAGTTGCCTTGCCTCCAAGGAACGCCTATATGAGGCGGATTGCCTCACATCGCGAAGATGCCCAGAATTTACTGGATGGTGGGCTATAACCTGAAGGAGGGCAGAGCGAAGGACTATCAAGCGTTCATAAAATCTAGGGCCTTCAAGAAGGCATGCGCGGACATCGAGCGGGAAACTGGAATAAAATACATCGAGACCTACGGAACCATCATTCCATCCTCCGGAGAGCAGGGTGACTACGACGCCTACGATATGTGGGAACTTCCGAGCCATGCCGCCCTAGACAAGACAAGGAACTCCCCAGCAATGGCCAAGCTATTCGAGATTTCGTACAAGTACTCCGAGTTTCGACCTATCAAGAGCGTTCTCCTGCGAAAGTATAGCGACGTAAAAATAATCTACGAACCTTCAAAGAAGTAAGCCCTCTTTCCCTCTTTTTCTGTGGCCGATTCGGCAGTCGCCCCTCAGTCTCCCTTGTTGAAGGTCGAAGACTCATATAAGGAGAGAAAGACTAGATGGTTTATGCCTCACTATGTCTCCCTCGTAAAATGGACTGACAAAGGAATCGGGGGAATCAAGGAGTCACCGAAGAGGGCCGAAGCGGCTAGGAAAGCCGCCGAGAAGATGAACGGAAAGATGTGGCTCTGGTACACCATGGGGAAGTACGACCTGGTAGCCATCAGCGAATTTCCTGACGACGAATCGGCGCAGAAATTCCTCTACTGGCTTGGCAGCCTGGGCAATGTGCGCACGACGACCATGAGAGCCTGGAACGAAGAGTCGGCTGCAAAGCTAATCGGCGAACTTCCCTAAAACACAGAGCAGACTGCTCGTCCCGATTTTTCTTAGTCGGCGCAGTGATGACTCTTCCGGGGTGGTCCGCCCATTCGTTTGATTGCATTTTGCGATGTTGTAAGTTTAGCCCCGGCTCCCCCCATTACTTTGAGCGCTCTTGTACCGTCGCCCGACTTTACATTGACTGCCTTGACACAATCCTTGAGCACGTTCACGTTGAAGCCAGCTCGAAGGGCATCAAGACAGCTCTCCTTGACGCAGTAGTCAGTGGCAAGCCCCCCGAGGAAGATTTCCCCCACGCCAGCCTTCTTCAGGCGGCTCTCTAGGTCCGTCTCCTGAAAGCCCGAGTAGGCCTCGGCGTTGGGTTTGTCTCCCTTGCTAATTATTGTCGCTCCGCGGGGAATGAACAAGTCCGGGTGGAAACCCGCGCCGGTGGTGCCCTCGACGCAATGAGGAGGCCAAATCCCACCCTGATTCCTGAATGAAATGTGATTGTATGGATGCCAGTCTCTCGTAAAGAAAATCGGGAGACCAGCCCTGGCGAACGCGGTGATGGTTTTGTTGAGCCGGGGGACCACCTTGTCCCCGTTTTTCACTGCGAGCGCTCCCCCCGGACAAAAGTCGTTTTGGACGTCCACGACCAGCAAGCCAACGGGCATAGACCGTCACCTCCAGTTCAGTGAAGGGGTCGTGGTCTTCAGCTCGCCTAGGCTGCCGACAACTCCGGCCCTAAGTTCTTCTATTGTTTTGAAACTTCTCACCAACTTGCCCATCTTGAGAAGTGGTTTCAACAGGCCTGCAGAGTTGTTTGGCTTCTTAGAGCCCTCGAGCGCTACGAAGTCCTTGAATCCTGCATACCTGTAGACTGCTTTGCGCCCACCGAGGCCCCCACGCTTCCCCCTGAACTCCTTCCTGGAACCTTCCTGCACCTCGACGATCTTCGCGCTTAGGTCTATCACCGGCGGGTAGGCGACCGCAGTGCCGACTCCATAACCGTCCACCACTGGATTCAGCTTCGCCATTTCTTCCTCGTCGAGTCTTCCTGAAACTATGATCTTCACTTTCTTTCCTCCTCGAATGTCGAGCTCCCACCGAACCTCTTCTGCGATCTTGACGAAGTCGCCACGCCTGGAGGCAGGAGTGTCGAGCCTCACCCCCCAGAGTTTGGGGCCGAGCACTTCGAATGCCTTGATCGACTCCGCCTTTTCGTCCCAGAAGGTGTCCACCAGGGCGACCCTGGGTATGCCTTTTGGGATGGTTTCGTCGTAGAGGCGCCAAGCCTTCTCCTGGCTCCCGAGTATCTGGATCAGAGAGTGGGGCATGGTCCCCGACGGCTCGAGCTCGAGTAGTTTGGCACCGAGGACGTTCGAGACACCGTCGAATCCAGCGAGGTAGCAGGCCCTTTCGACCATGGGGGCCAGGGCCGGATGCACGCGTCGGGTTCCGAAGCTCAGCAGGAGCTTCTCACCGGCGGCCATCCTGAGCTTCGCGGCGCGAGTCGACACGCTGGTCGAAGACGAAAGGAGGCCGAGCAGGGGGTTCTCGTACTCGACGAAGTCGACGTACTTCCCCTCGATGACCATCAATGGTTCGTAGATGGTAGTGTTCCGATCGGCCACGAAGACCGACCCTTCGTCGAATGACCAGACATCGACGGGGAGGCCCTCGAGTAATTTCGCCGCCTCGTAGACGCCGCTCAGGATTCCCCAGTTGTCCGCGTAGGGGACGTCCCTAGCATAGACCTCCATGACGACCCTCGAATCGATATTGTTCCGTCGCAGGACTTTCTTGGTGTGCAGGAAGTAGGCGTCTGTGGTCTCGGCGTTCCTGATTTCCTTCTCTGTCGCCAGCCAGAAGAGTCTGTCAGTCAGGTCGGTGCGAGGCATCATGATTTGGCCGCCACGAGTCCGGCAAAAGGGTTTCCCCGAGATGAGGAGTTATGAGTCTGCGAACCCTTAAACAAGGAATGGCTTGAAGCGGAATCTAGGGCCGGTAGTTCAGCGGTACGAACGTCCGCCTCGCACGCGGAAGGTCGGGGGTTCGATTCCCCCCCGGTCCACTTGATATACTATCTAGATTGGGGAACCGCACGTTGTTATAATGTGCCGCTGAACAGCAAGGAGTAATGCCCTATTGTCAGTCATGCGGAAAAGAAATCAACGCTAATGCTGCGTTTTGCCCCTACTGTGGCGCAAAAACAGGGCTGGCCACCGAGAACGTCGCTCTCGTCAGTTCTGCCTCCACGGTCGCAGGGATGACAGGCTCTCTTCTCGGAGCAAACGATATCGTGATGAAAAAGAAGATTCTATCCGTAAGAGAGCACTACGACTTTGAAGATGTCCAGGGAAACAAGCTAGGCGAAGGCGATGGGAACTTCTTTCAGTTTCCGGCAAAATTCCAGGTGCTCGAAAGTTCCGGAGCACAGGTGATGAACCTGGAGGCCAAACTTATCTCGATCAGAAGGCAGTTTACATTCCACGATCCCCAAGGGTCAGTACTCGGCGCAATCAAGAAGAAGATAGTGAAACTATTCGGGTCCGAATACTGGGTCGAACAAAACGGAAATGAGTTCCTGAGGATTTACGGCAACTTTGTCGAGCACGATTACTTGTTTGCTGTCAACGGTCAACAGGTCGCTCAGGTACACAAGAAGTGGGTGGCCATGAGGGACACCTTTGGGTTGTCCATCACAGGAAATGTCGACCATAGGATAGTCATCGGCTCCGTGATAGCAATAGAGCACGAAGAAGTGACAGAGAGAAAGAAATAGTCGGGTCGCCCACATGTCATAAGGGTTCGACGTCTGGGCCAGTTGAGGGCCTCAAGGACGTTCGGGATCCTCTTTGTCGTTTTGCTGCTTCTGACTGCGTTGACAGGGCTGCTTCAGGTGGCCTCGGTCGTGGTCTTCGGGGCTCGCTCGTTCGCAGCCGGCATTTTGTGCACTCCCACTCTGTCAAGTCCACCACGCCACTCTTGATAATTTGAACGGAAAACCTTCACATAAGTCTGCTTGGAAATCCACTTTGAGAACCTGTTTGGGGGTTGGCCCCGCAAGTTTCGAACCCATGCTGCCGCACTCTGTGTTCCGCCCCCCATACGCGGCTAATCCCTCCGGTCCACTTCTATTTCAGGCCCTACTGTCTGCCATTTTTGCTGACGACGGGACGGGAATCGCCTAGCCAAGAGTCGCGTATCGGATCATGTTGGTATGTCAAAGAGAAATAAGGCCAAGGAGATCACTAAGAGGGAGATGTCCAAGCTTCTTGGAGGAGAGCTGCCCGGCTCCATCCTCGATTATCTGAAGGGCAACCCGAAGAATAACGAAGGGAGGGCGATTCTAATGGTCACACTCGACAAAGAAGGATGGCCTCATGCAGCTCTACTGAGCTCATGGGAGGTCTTCGCTCCAGACAACAAGAATGTCAGGCTTGCCACCTACGTCGGCACCGCCACCACTTCGAATCTTGAACGAAGAACACTCGCGACCATTATACTGTTCGACTCAGGAAAGACCTACTATGTCGAGGGGTCAGCAGTCCTCGTTAGACGTCAAATGAAGTCCGACCCTTCGAACTCCCTCTTCAACTTCAAGGTGAAGTCCGTCCTGGAAGATTCGATTCCTGGGGTCAAGATTAAAGGAATCAGCTTCCTTAGCCGCCCCGATGTGGAAGGTCACAAGATACTTCGTAAAGAACTGGTCGAAACACAATATAGAGGCAGGGGCTAGCGTCCGTGGCTCCTCGGACCAGGCGGACCATTCCATCTTCGATATAGTTCGTGCTCTACTCCGAAGATGTCCAACACCTTTCCCACCATGTAGTCTACTATGTCGTCCACGGACTTTGGCTTATGGTAGAAACCGGGCATGGCAGGAACGATGACAGCTCCTGCGTTGGCAACCTTGAGCATGTTCTCCAAGTGGATTGTCGTCAGTGGCGTCTCCCTAGGAACCAACACTAGTTTCCTGTTTTCCTTCAGTGTGACGGCCGCAGCCCTGATCAAAAGATTATCTTCGTATCCCATCGCAATCCCCGCAAGGCTCTTCATGCTGCAAGGCATGACTATCATTCCGTCGTTGAGGTAGGAGCCGCTCGAGGGAGGGGCCGCTATGTCGTTGATTCTATAGTTGTGGGAGGGTAAGCCTTCGACATGCCTCACCGAGTAGTCGGTCTCCAGCACCAATGTCTCCTTCGCAGCCTGGGTCATTATCAGATCCGCCTCGACATTGGTCCTCTTCAGCACCTCGAGCATCCTGACACCGTAAATTACCCCACTTCCCCCAGAAATGCCGACCACAAGACGCACGTGAATCGCTAGGGACGAGACCTTGGAATTTCTGATTTAAGGATTGGCTGAAGCAGATGAGGTTGAGAAGATCCGTTAGACTTCCCGGAGCTTTTTTGAAGACTGTCACCTCGCCGGACCGGTATTCATGCATTGCCGACATCAGAGGTCGTAGGGCACGAGTTTCTCTTCGGTAAGGTCATAGGTGTTGGTGGCGAACAGGTCCTCCACCTTCTGGGCCTTCGTAATGAGCCCCTGTTCCTGCTCATACTGGACCAGGGCTTCGAGCGCCTTCATGTTGTCCCTGACGTTGTACCTCCAAGGGTCCTCCCCCAGAATCGCCCCCTCCTCGTCGGCGTATTTCAGAGGCCAGACCAGGTTGGAGAGGCGGGGGTCTCTCATTCTCTCATAGCTCCGTATCTTCGCCTCGGCGAATGCCTTCCAGACGCTGACTGCGACCCAAGGGTTTTCCTCCAGGACTTTCTTCCTAACCACCACCGTGTGCATGATGGGGAAGATGCCTGTCCGCCTGTAATAGTCGGTCTCCACTTCCTTGTAGTTCTCGAAGAGTCTCCTTATCTTCTCATTTCCGTCGAGGAAAATCCCTGGTACCTTTCCATCGATTATCGAATCGAGCTTCCCCTCCAGGAAGAGGCGCTCCTTCGACTTGGCTGGGATCTTCTCGATGGCCACTTTCTCCGGGAAGGAGACGGCCAGCCTGTCTTCCCTGTCCGAGAACCATTTGATCTGCTCGGGCCTGACATCGAAGTCGTGTTGGAGGAACCCCCTGATCCACACCAGAGCGGTGATTTGGTACTCCGGGATCCCCACTTTTTTCCCTACGAGGTCTCTCGGCTCCCTGATCTGCCCGCCTGAGCTGACAAAGATGTAGGAGTGTCGGAAGCGCCTGTGGGGGAAGACAGGGATGGCAACGACCTGGGTCCCCTTCTCTCTGGCGATGAGATAGGAAGACATGGACATCTCGGACACGTCGTATTCGTCGAAGGCAAGCATCCGTCTGAAGTTATCAATCTCGAAGGGGACGAAGGTGGGGCTCACCCCTTCCACACGTACCTCCCCCCTGACGAGTGATAGTGTCCTTTCGTACTCTCGGATTGTGAAGCTGAGGGGAATCCCATTCATATGCAGCGCAGGCCAGTAAAGGGGCTAAAAACCGTTCTCGCTCGAAGACGTCCTCCACTACCTCTTAAAACGACCCCAACGGCTCAGCTCCTCCATGGAGTACCAGCTAAGAGAGTATGACATGAACCCCGGAGAGCTCGACGTCTTCGTCCAAGAATGGAAGGCTAAGATCGTTCCTCTTCGAACCAAGTTCGGGTTCAGCGTTGTGGGTGCCTGGTTCAGTCACGAGGAGAACAAGTTCATCTGGATTCTCGGCTGGGCCGGTCCCCCTGGGAGCTTCAGGAAGGCGGATCAGGAATACTCCCAGTCTCCTGGGCGCAGGGCCGTCGACCCCAATCCGGCGAGGCACATCGCTCACATCCGTGAAACCATGATGTCCTCGGCCCTGGAATGACCTATGTTGGCCTGAACCCAAAGAATCCCCGTGCCCAAGGCTAAGTCCGGATTCGGGAAACGCTAAAAAGCCGACCGGGGCGCAGAATATTCGTGTGGGATGATTTTCGGGACTTCCTTGAATTCCTAGAGGACAGGAAGGAGCTCGTAAGACCCGACAAGGAAGTCGACCCGCGCTTCGAGGTCGCGGCCTACATCAGGAAGTCCTGTGATGTTGAAGGACCCGCGTTCTTATTCGAGAAGGTGAAGGGATTCGGGGGTTGGAGGTACGGCGCGGCCCTGTACGCCGCAAGGAGGAGGGTGGCCATAGGGATGGGATGCAAAGATGACAGGGAGGTCTTAGCCAAGTACTCCGACGCGGTCCTCCACCCGCTTCAGCCCAAGGTCGTCGGGGACGGTCCCTGCCAGGACGTGGTCCTCACCGGGGACCGGGTGGACCTTACGAAAATCCCCCTCGCGACCCACAGCGAGAGAGACCCCGGACCCTTCGTAACGTCTGCCGTCGAGGTAGCCAAACACCCGGACAGTGGGGACAGGCTCCTCGGGATTCACAGGCTTCAGCTCCGTGGGAAGGGTGAGCTTGCTTTCTGGGGGCCAGCGGAGAAGAGGATAGGGCGGGCTTTTCTGAGGAGCCAGGAGCTGGGCAGGCCCCTCGAGGTGGCAGTCGTTCTGGGGAATGAGCCTGCAGTAGACCTTGCTTCTCAGGCGAAGGTCCCGCACGACATAGACAAAATGGCCATCGCGGGGAGAATCAGGGGAGAGCCGATTCAACTTGTCTCATGCAAGACTGTCTCACTTGAGGTCCCCCGTGGGGCCGAGGTCGTCATCGAAGGCAAGATGATGCCCAACTCACAGAAGGTGGAAGGGCCGTTTGGGGAGGTCACCGGGGTCTACAGCGGGACAACCATGGCCCCGTCCATCAAGGTGACAGCGATAACCATGAGGAGCAAGCCCATAATGCACACCGTCCTTGCAGGAATAGCCCCTTCGGAGAACGGTAACATGGTTGTCCCGGCGATGCTGGAGGCGATTCACAGGGTGGCCAAGCAGGCCTGCCCCGAAGTAGTGGCCGTCAACGTCACTGGCAACTCTTACTATACTGCCCTCCTTTCGATCAAGAAGAGGCACGAAGGGGAGCCGTGGAACGTGATAAGCGCCGTCCTCGGTAGCATCTATCAGACGAAGTATTGTTACGTTTTCGACGACGATATCAATGTATTCGAGCCGTCGGACGTACAGTGGGCGACCGAAACGAGGATGCAACCTCACAGGGACGCACATGTCTTCCCTGTCATGGTGGGAGCTCCTCTCGACCCATCGGCGCCGATGCCCCGACACACGTCCAAGATGGGGTTCAACTGCACTATCCCATTGGGAGCAGACAGGAAGAAGTTCGAGAAGGTGAAGGTCCCAGGCGCCGACGAGGTGCACTGGTAAACTCCGCCGCCACTCCCAACCCTTTAAAATCTAAGTGAGAGCCCATTTCATCATGGGGCGTTTCCGTCCTGTGGAGTGGGCGTCTCCCAAGACCATCGAAGAAGCGACCAAGATTCTGAAGGAGAAACGAGCCCGACTCGTCGCTGGCGGAACCGGACTTTACGAACTAGCAAAGAGGGGGATGCTCCCGGACACGGACGTCCTTGTCGACCTGCAGGGTCTGAACCTGGAGTACGTGAAAGTGGAGGCGGGGACCCTAAAGATAGGCGCCGGAAGCAGGTTCGTCTGGCTTCTGCAGCAGGAACCGATGAAGAGGAAGGACCTTGCTGGGTTGACCGAGGCAGTCTCGAACGTCAAGCCCGTACAAGTGAGGAATGTTGCGACTGCGGGAGGCGCGCTGAGCCTTTCCATCCCGTTCCTCGACTTCCCCCCCGCTGTACTGGGAATGGAGGGGAGGGTGGTCTTGTCCGGCTCCGAGGGAAAACAGAGGATCCTCCCCGTATCGAATTTCTGGCTGGATTATCTTCTTCCGGACCTCAGGAAGGGGGAGCTGCTCACTGAGGTTCAGATTCCCCTCGACGACCACAATACGACCAGCACCTTCACAAAGCTGGGGAGGACAGAGGGAGACTTCGCCCTTGTCAACGTCTGCGCCAAAGCGACCTTCGCGAAGGACGGCAGATATGAGAAGGTCGTAATCGCCCTGGGTGGGGTGGCCAACACCCCGGTCAGGCAACCGAAAGTCGAGTCGGCACTCTTAGGGCAGAGGGCCGGGAAACAGGCGGTGTCCAAGGCGGTGGGGGCCCTCGACGACCTCAACCCAAGTCCATCGGTCCATGGTTCTCCCTGGTACAAGCGTGAGATAGCCAAGGTCCTGGTAAGAGACGCTCTCTTCAGCTGTGCTGAGAAGGCAGGTTTTCCGCCGGCCTAGCCGTCATTGTGTGGAAGCCGCGGCCTTCGGCTCTTCTGTGTAAAATTGCTTCCACACCGAACCTGTGAAGAACCCCGAGGGAACCGCCGCGGAGTCTCCGTCAAGGGAAACGACCGTGTGGGCTTCCGCTGAGGGCCAAGCTTGGCAGGGCTTCCCTAGGGCCGCGTAGAATCTCGACTTCCCCGGCGAATCACCATCGATTTCCATGACCGCGGCGGCCAGTGAAGTCTCCGACCTGAAGTCCGGGTGGTGCCTGCAGATTGAGTTTGGTCCCGGCCCATTCTCGTGGTCCTGGGAGAATTCGATCATCTTGCGCGGGTCGAGCTTCCCCCTGTTCTCCTCGAGGAGCTTCGAAGCACGCACATACCTTGCATAGCTCGATAGGTCTAGTGGATCGTTCAGCTCGTGAAGGACCACGAATCTGTTGGACCTGGCAGCCACCCCGGAGCTCATTCTCTGGACGGCAAGTCTGTCGTAGGACCCCTCGATCACCACAGCGGTCCCAGAATCGACGAACTCTATGTTCCCGGGGGTCGACATGGGGTTCCTCACCAGCTCACCTGTCACGAATTTTGACGCCTCCTCGGCCGTAGAACCACGAATGATCCCTTCCCTCATCAGCCATCCCCTGTCCAGAGCCCTCACTTGCCCTATGCCGACCTTCCTTTCGCGGAGCTCGGTTGTCCTAGAGATGTTGCTTCCGGTTGCCACTCCCTTGTCGTTCATCCCCATCTTTATTGAAACCTCCCCGGCCGCCGCCACTGCCGCGAACTTGTTTCCATTGTCCGGCTTCTCAACGACGATAATGTTGATTTCCTTGTTGCGATGGAAGTTGTTTCCGACCAGCTTCTCCGAGCCTACCTTGTCGCTGTTCTTCAGGATAGTTGTCTTCCCCGTTGCCGTGCTGTCCTTCATGGCAATCATCACTGTGCACTCGTCGGGATTGATCTCGTGTCTGAAGGTGTTGAAGACCGTTAGGTCCTCGTACCCGACCCCCGACCCCAAGGCGAGTCCCCTCAGGTAATCGCCGGCGTCTGGGTCGCGCACCTCCGCTAGGCCGTTGGAAAGCAAAAAGCCCCGCCCGAAGCCCTGCGCCTCAGCCATCCTCCAGAACTCGGTCACGTTGTAGCGAACGGCGCCCCCGGCCCTCTTCCCGAGCTGCATTCCCCTTTCGTAGGGCCCCCCTTCCAGCAGAACCCTCATATTCTCACTGTGCTATCTTGACGGCGTTAGGCGTAACAAACTTTCCCCTTCCGGCGTCTTCGTGGACCTCGCCCTTCTCCATAACCACTCTCCCCCCAACAATCGTGTAAGTCGGTATTCCCTTCACGGTCCAACCGTCGAAGGGGGTGAGCTTGCTCTTGCTGTGGAGCCTTTCCGCCTTTATCGTCTCCTGGGCTCCCATGTCTACAAGTGAGAGGTCTGCGTCCGAACCTACTGCTAGTACACCTTTCCGGGGGTACATCCCCCAGACCCTGGCCGGGTTCTCGCTCATGTATTTTGTTAGTTCATTGAGCGTCAGCGTCCCCTTGTTGACTTCGTTCAGGATGAGCGGGAGCATGGTCTCGACCCCGGGCCAGCCAGCAATCGCCTCCCAAATGCTCGCCCTGAACTTCTCCTCCTTCGCGTGGGGGGAGTGGTCGGTGGCTATCATGTCAACCGCACCGCTTTTCAGCCCCTCCCAGAGTGCCTTCGAATGGCCGGGTCCTCTGACGGGCGGGTTCATCTTCAGCAAGGGGCCTAGCTTCTCTATGGTCCTCCCGTCGATGAGCAGGTAGTGGGGGCAGGTCTCCGCCGTTATGGGGAGGCCCTGCCTTTTCGCCTCTCCTAGAATCTGGACCCCTTCCGCAGAACTCAGGTGGAAGATGTGGAGTTTGGTGCCGTATGGCTTGGTGAAGGTTATCGCCCTGGCCATCGCTTCTGCCTCGGATATGCTCGGCCTCGACTCGAGGTGGGCCAGGGGGTCCAATCGCCCCTCTTTCTTGAACTCGTTGACTAGATGAGTCGTTATGGCGCGGTTCTCCGCGTGCACTCCGACCCTAAGCCCCGTCTTTGCAATTTCTTGGAACGCGAGGACCAGTTCCCAGTCGTCGGGGCTCGGGAGGTTCCCGACAGTCTCCCCCATGAAAATCTTGTAGCCGATTGCGCCATGGTCCGCCAGTTCCCTGATCTTGTCCACGTTGGTCGGCATCACGACGCCGAAAATCCCAAAATCTACAATCGACTTCTCCCTTGCCTTCCCGAGTTTCAGCTCGAAGCTCGCAGCGTCGGCAGTCGGCGGGTTTACGTTCGGCATGTCGAGGAATGTGGTGACCCCGCCCGCCGCGGCGGCCATGGACCCAGAGTGGAGGTCCTCCTTGTACTCGAATCCGGGTTCCCTGAAATGCACGTGGCCGTCGATTATTCCGGGCAGAACATGCATCCCCGAGGCGTCGAGGGTCCTGTCCGCCTGGGGCATGGCGGTAGACAATCCGACCCCAACTATCTTTCCTTCGTCAATGGCCACACCCCCCACGAATGAACCCAAAGTGGTGACGATTGTTCCATCCTTCACCACTAGGTCAACCGGCAAGATTTCTTCGCGGTTCCCGTATGCTACTTAAGTCTGGCGTCGAATCTTTGCCAGGTTGATACGAGCACTCAAGTCGAAAGACGACTTTTATAACGAATGCAACGAAACCAAAAACCAAGAATTTGGAAACCCAAACGGTCGAAGTCGTCGAACCGGAGTCCGAGGAAAAATACAGGTACGTCGGTAAGGGGCTATCCAAAGTAGACGCCGAGGAGAAGGTCACCGGCAAGGCGGTCTACGGCGTAGATTTCTCGCTCCCCCACATGCTCTTCGGCAAGATGAAGCGGAGTGAAGTTCCCCACGCAGAGATAATCAAAATCGATACGGCAAAGGCATCCCAAGTCCCGGGCGTCAGGGCCATCTTGACGGGAGAAGACATTCCGAAGACACTCTTCGGAGCCGGCCTGAACGATACACCGGTCTTGGCTAGGGGGAGAGTGAGATATGTCGGCGAACCGCTGGCCGCAGTCGCTGCCGACACCCTTGATGCTGCGGCCGCTGCCGTAGATCTAATCGAAGTTCAGTACAGAGAGCTCCCGACACTCTTCGACCCCGAAGAGGCGATGAAGGCGAAGCCTGCCGTGGTGATACACCCCGACCTGATGACCTACAAGGTGAGCCCGAAGTGGCCTCCGGTGAGAGACCCCGCCCTCCCCAACGTATGCAACCATGTCAAAGTGAGGAAGGGTAATGTGGAAGAGGGATTCCGGAAGGCCGATAAGGTAATCGAAAACAGGTTCACCACCAACCTCGTCCACCACGTCCACACCGAACCCAATGCCGCGTTGGGCAGGGCAGAGAATGACGGCAGCGTGACCATCTGGACGTCGACCCAGTCTATCTACAGGGTGAGGTTCATGCTCTCGGAAGCCCTCCAGCTTCCACCCAGTAGGGTGAGGGTGATCGCGACGGAGGTCGGTGGAGGGTTTGGGAACAAGCTGAACTCGGTCAGCCTCGAGGCCATGGCGGTACTTCTCTCGAAGGCCACTGGGAAGCCTGTGAAGTTTCAGCTCACCAGGGAAGAGGTCTTCGGTGCAACGACGACTAGGCACCCGTTTGTGATTTATGTCAAGGACGGGGTGACGAAAGAGGGAAGGGTGATCGCACGCCAGATCAAGGCCATATTGGACGGCGGGGGGTACGCGGCAGGCTCCGGGACGGCGGTCGCCAGAAACACCATATTCTCTGCCGCCACCACCTATGACATCCCAAACCTCTGGATAGACACCTACAGGGTCTACACGAACAAGGTCCCCAGTGGCGCGTTCAGGGGGTTCGGGACCACCCAGATGGTGTGGGCGGTCGAATCTCAGATGGACATGATCTCCCGGACGCTTGGCATCGGCCCGGTAAAACTGAGGCTCGCCAACCTGCTCCGGGAAGGAGGGACCAGCGGCCTGGGGGAAGTCGTCCACGGGACAAATCATGCTGGGGTCATCCAGGAAGCCGCGAGGATGATCGGTCTGGAGAGCAGGACAGAAATGCAGCCACCGTGGAGGACGGGCAAAGGGGTCGCAGTCTCAGAGAAGTATTCTGGAGAGCCAGGGGCCAGCGCGGGAGTCAGATACAGGTCGGATGGGATGGTGGACGTCTTTGCTTCAGTCCAGGAGATTGGACAGGGTACCAAGACTGGCATATCACAGATTGCCGCAGAATCGCTCAAAGTCCCGATTGAAACCGTGAAGATAGTCCAGGCCGATACTTTCCTCACCCCCTATGACTCGGGGGCCATCTCCAGCAGACAGACTTTCAACATAGGGAACGCTGTCATCGCGGCCTGCGAGGACCTGAAGAAGAACATCTTCGAGACTGCGGCCAGGAAGACAGGGATTCCTGCTGAGAAGCTCGAAATATCCGATGGCTACGTGCTCGGGCCCGGCGGGAACAAAGTCAAGATTACAGACCTGTTCATCCGCGGGAAATCCAGGTACGGAGTCTTCCTTGACAAGGGGGACGAATTCTGGGGGTACGGGACATGGATAGTCGACACAGGAGAGATCGACCCGGAGACCGGCCAGGCCACCCTTCCGAGGCTCAACACGGCCTACACTAGCTGCGCCTGGGGTGCGGAAGTCGCGGTCAACACTGAGACTGGCGAGACAAGAGTCGTACGAACGGTGGTGGTCGCAGACGCAGGAAGAATAGTCAACCCAAAGCTCGCGGAAGGTCAGATGGAAGGAGCGGTCAGCCAGGGCATCAGCACGTCAATGTACGAGGAGCTTGTACTCGAGAAGGGGAAGCCAGTCAACCCTGACTTCAAGGACTACAAGCTTCTGAACATGTACAACGCAACTCCTATCGAGGTGAAATTCATCGGTTTGCCGAGCACTGACGGCCCCTATGGTGCGAAACCCCTCGGCGAGGCCGGCATAATCGGCATAGGGTCTGCGATAGCGAATGCGATATTCGACGCGGTGGGGGCTCGCATCCTCGACCTGCCGATCACGTCCGAGCGCGTCCTCAAAGGAATAAAGTCGGTGAAAAGCTAGTTACCTGAAGGCCCCTAGGAGCCTCTGCATAAGCCCGAGGGTCTTGCTCTTCTGGAGTGTCTGGTTGATTACGTACCTCACGCGCATGGCGTCGGCTATGGACCCTGAAGTCTCGATGAGTTTCCTGTTGAAAGCGTCCTCCTGGGAGAGCTTGCCCGCGATTATGTCGTCCATGGTCTCCTTCTCGCTATTGATGGTTGCATCTGCCTGATCTGGGACCCCTTTGTGGACTGATATTTCGTCGTTTGAAAACTCGAGGTAGAACGGCTCCTCCCCCTTTATCTCCATAGAGACCTTCGACTCTAGGCCCGTGATGTACGATTTCACATCAGGGTTCCTGTTTGCGAAGGAACAGAGGGTCTTCATCATCGCGAAAACGCTGGGCATTCCGCCACGGCCTAGCCTGGGATTCTACCCGTGCTGTCTCGAGGCCTCGGCGGCGGCCTTCACTGATTCAATAATCTTCATGTAGCCTGTGCACCGGCAGAGCACCCCGCCAAGGGCTTCCCTGATCTCCAAGTCGCTTGGGTCATTGTTGCGGTTGATCAGAGCCACCGAAGCCATGATCATTCCGGGCGTGCAGTACCCGCACTGGAAGCCGAAGTGTTCTATGAACGCCTGCTGAACGGGGTGGAGCCCGTTCTTCCCTGCAAGCCCCTCCACTGTCGTGATTGCTTTTCCTGCCACCCGCATCACCGGCGTCATGCACGAGTACCTTAGCTCGCCGTCGACCAGCACACTGCAGCATCCGCACCCACCGTAGTCGCATCCCCTCTTGGTCCCCGTCAAGCCAAGCTTGTCCCGCAGTACCTCGGAGAGGAGGTCGTAGGGCTCGACCTCCGTATCATATTCCGACCCGTTTACAAGGAGTCGGATCTTCCGGCTCGCCATCTCTGTTGCCATCGAATGATGGCTTAGAAGGCTTGTGAGATTTTTAAGCCTGTTGTCAGGTCATCCGGCTCGAGCATGGTTTCTGCGGTTCCATCAGGCCACGACATCGTGCCGAATGGTAGTGCGGCCTGATGCCCGGTTCCTCGACGCGGGTGAAGGGTGGGGCCAGACCTGTGCACACCAAGGAGGCACCGGAGCCAGGCGGCCATTACTCGCAGGCGGTTGTCGCGGGGAACATCATCTACGTCGCCGGGTCGGGCCCTTTCGACCCGTCAACCCATAAGATATCAGGTTCGACCATCGAAGAACAGACCGTAAGGACTCTCGAGAATGTGTCCTCAATCCTCCAGGCGGCTGGGAGTTCCGCAGACCACGTGGTCAAGGTGACAGTCTATCTGAGGGACATGAATGATTTCAAGAGAATGGACGCTGCCTATGCGAAATTCTTCGGCCAAAGCAAACCTGCCAGGACGACAATCCAGGCTGTCCTCTACGGAGAGGGACGGCTCATCGTGGTCGACGCTGTAGCAGTGATCCCCTGATTCAACTGGTGCTGTCGACGGCTGTATCGCGAAAATCCGAATTAACGTTTATAACCGCTCCGAGGCTCCGCCAAAAGGAATGCCCAAAGATCTAAGAACCTATCTGCATGAAGTCGCGACGATTTTTCCTGATGAGGTCAGGGTTTTTCCCGACGAAGTTGATCCCAAGTTCGAAATCACCGCCTACGTAGAGAAGCTAGAAACCAAGCGCGAAGACCCCGTCGCCGTATTCAAGAAGGTAAAAGGCTCGAAACTCCCAACGGTGGCCAACGCCATGGCCACATACAAGCGCCTCTCCTACTCTTTGGACACCACCGAGAAGGACATGGTGGAGGAGTACGCACGCAGAGAGAGCAGACCGATCCCCATGAAGGGGGTGGAGAAGTCGCAGGCTCCGGTGAAGGAGGTTGTACTAAAGGGGAGTGACGCCAAGCTATCACTCCTCCCCCTGCTCTATCATAACGAGCTTGACGGGGGGAAGTACATCGATTCGGCCGTGATGCAAGTGAAGGACCCTGAAAGTGGCTGGATCAACTGCGGGATCTACAGGCATCAAATCTGGGACGATGGTCACTTCGGAATCATGACCAACCCGAACAACCACGCCAACTATGTGTGGAGGAAGTACCGCGACCTTGGCAAGCCGATGCAGGTGGCGCTCGTGGTGGGACACCATCCGGCCTACTACATGGCCGCAGTCGCCCGCCTTCCGCAGATAGGCGGAGAGTTGGACGTGGCAGGGGGTCTGATGGGCGAAGCCCTGGAGGTCGTGAACGCCGAGACAATAGACATGGTTGTGCCGGCCCGGGCCGAGATTGTAATAGAAGGAGTCGTCAAGGACCCGACGAAGCTGGTTGATGAGGGGCCGTTTGGCGAGTGGCCTAGGTACTATAGCGGCAAGAAGATGGTCCCCGTCGCCGAGGTTACAGCGATCACGATGAGGAAGGACGCGATATACCAAGACATAATCGCGGCGCACAACGAGCACACAATACTGGGAGCACTGCCGCGGATGGGGAGCATCCTCAGGAGGGTCAAAGGGGTCGTGCCGAGTACAATCGCAGTCAACCTCCCGGTTTCGGGTGCGGCCAGGTGCCACTGCTACATCTCGATGAAGAAGTTCGTCGATGGTGAGCCCAAGCAGGCGGCCTTCGCAGCTTTCGCGACGGACCCCAACATCAAGATGGTAGTAGTGGTAGACGAAGATATCGACGTTTTCAATGAAGAAGAAGTCCTTTGGGCCATAGCGACACGGTTCCAGGCCGATGTCGGACTCTCCGTTATTCCAAATGCCCTCGGAGGGCACCTCAACCCTTCGGCCTATGCCCTTGACAGAACGAAGCACGGAGTGATGGAGACCAAGCTGATACTCGACGCAACGATTCCAATGCCGCCATTCGAATTCGCTCCCCGGGCCATGGCACCAAGGGCTGTGTTCGAGAAAGTCGACGCCGAGGCGGCGGTCAGGAACGGCGCCGAAGAACTCATCTCTATGCTTTCCACGAAGCAGAAATTCGTGGAGGTAAAGAGATAGTCCAGACTAACGCAAGTGGTGGGGACTTGTCTAACTACTACGAAGAGTGGCTTGGCTTCTGGAGCGGGGACCGGGCCAGAGCCTCGGAAGCAAGGAAGGTCATCTATCCGGAAGATCTCAAATGGGTGAGGACGAGACAGGACTACAAGTCCGCCCTGCTCGTGTCCCCGGAGACAGGCTTCAGAACCCTCGGCGGCGTGACCCTTCAGGCCGAGATCCCAGCCGGCTGGAAGACAGGTAGGCACGTCCATGGCGAGGAGGCGATGTACATAATGAAAGGGAAGGGCTTCAGCGTCATTGGCGGACAGAAGTATGATTGGGAGGAGGGCTCCTGCGTCAGGATTCCCTACGGCGTCGAGCATCAGCACTTCAACGTCGGCGAAGCTCCAGTCCAGTACTTCTCCGCGACCTCTCCTCATCTAGAGAATTACTGCGGCCTCGCGAAGTTCGAGCACATTGAAGATTGTGGGGAGTACTCAGGAGAGCCCCGTGCTCCGCAGTCGAAAGACGGGCATGATTCCGCCGGGCGGCGGATCGTCATGAGGCAGAACGAAGCAGAGGTGGGGCATCATGGCGAGGAGAGAACGCGCATAAAGGACGGATTCTCTGACACGCATCCGCACCAGATGCACAAGGTGCAGCATGGCAAGATTGTCAAGTTGATGGGGGGTTATCCGGACTTCGTCGGGGACGAGGTGGAGATAACCGACATATTCTTCGACAAGCCGCACACCGCGTCCGAGAAGCATGCCCACATGGAGGCTATTCTCTACATCCTCGCAGGAAGCGGGTACAGCATTATCGACGAAATAAAGTATCCGTGGCGACCTGGGACAGTCCTTCACGTGCAGGGGCCACAGACCGTCCACCAGCATTTCAACACCGGGGATGTGGAGAGCCAGCAGCTCAGGACCCACTTTGTTATCAGGAAGTTCTTTCAACCTATAGTCAAAGACACGTTCCCATACCTGTATTTCGAGGAAGGCAGACCTCTGTAGTCTGAGCCCCCGAAGGCTCTACCTCGGACATGTCCACCCGAATCTAACCAGAATTATCAGGAGGACGAAGATGATTGTTGGGACCGGTCAAGACGTAGGCGACCTTGATCTGGACGACCCCGGGGAGCCTCCTCAGGTGCCTCTCCAGCTCCAATATATTCCCAATTTTCCCCTGCACCACTATGGTGTTCATGCAGTTGGGACCTTCGAGATGTATGTGCAGCGTGGACATGATGAGTCTACCGAAGTGATGGCCTACATCTGTAATCATGGCATCAATGCCTCTCTTCGAATGGTCGTAAAGGATGACTACCGCCCCGGTTGCAAGGGCATTCGCTTCTCTCGATACCTTTGTCTCGCCTATGAGGTTGCGTACGGCGGTCTGGAGTGTTCTTGACCTCTGCTGATAGCCCATGCTCTCGGTGACATCGTCAAGCTCCCTGAGGAGCCCCGGAGGGAGCGAGAAGCTGGTCCTCGTGGAATATTCCTTCGGCATCCTGATGTCTAGTATTACTGGCTTCGTTATATCTCTTATTTCGTAATACTCGAATCAATTCCAGTAACACTTTAGAATGCCCCACCTCCTAACGTATTTCGAATATCCACGAACTTCGGACTCTCCGGAAGGGAGAAGGTCGTTGTAATCACGGTCTACGCCATCCTATTTTCTGTGACCCTTGCGGGCTTTGCGGCTACATTCGCACTTGGCCAGAGCTACATCGTCTTTGGGGGCCTTGCGATTGCCGCCTACGTCCTCGGGCTCCGCCACGGGTTCGACGCAGACCACATAGCTGCAATTGACAACACAACCAGGAAGCTACTCCAAGAAGGTAAGCGCCCTCTAGCCGTCGGCACGTGGTTTTCTCTCGGCCATTCTACTGTGGTATTGGCCCTCGTCCTCGCCTTGACGTTGGCCACGAAGGCAGTGGCGGGGAACATCCCCTTGCTGCGGAGTGCGGGCGGGCTGGTGGGGACCACTGTCTCAGGAGTATTTCTCTTCATCATCGGCCTTGTCAACTTGGTCATTGTAATTGAAATCTATGGCATCTTCTGCAGGCTGAGAGACGGAACACTCGACGAGCCGGGACTTGAAGAATCATTGAACAAACGCGGCTTCATGAACAGGTACTTCGGGAAGGCCTTCGGCGCAGTCAGTTCTCCCTGGAAAATATACCCTATCGGAGTGCTCTTTGGGCTGGGGTTCGATACCGCCAGCGAGGTCGCGCTGATCGCCCTGGCTGTCGGCGCGGGGTCGGCATCGGGAGTCTCTGTGTGGATGATTCTCGTCCTGCCTCTGATGTTCGCGGCTGGGATGGTCTTGGTCGACACAACCGACGGCATCTCCATGCGCCTCGCCTACGGGTGGGCATTCCTCAAGCCCATCAGGAAAATATACTACAACCTAACAGTGACGATAATCTCAGTTCTGGTTGCCTTCCTTGTCGGAGGGATAGAGCTGCTTCAAGTTGTCTCCCGACAGGTCGGTCTAGACGGGGCATATTGGGTCTGGCTCGACAGCCTCGACTTCGGGACCATCGGATTGTGGATTGTGGCCACCTTCGTCATGACATGGATTGTTTCCATGGCGTATTATGAACACAAAGGGTACGACAAGGGCGTCGACCCGGTGGTGCTTCGCAGCCGACCATCGTGACTTGGGCGGGGAGCAGATGCTGACGACGGGGAAACGAGCTTAAATAACAAATACTGAAGGAACGGCCGTGAAAACTAGTCGAGCGGCTGTAAGTTCGACAATCCTTACTATTGGAATCATTCTAGCATTAGTAGTCGGAGCAGTTGGTGGGTACTTCTACGGCACCAGCGCGCCCGGATCAACCGTGACGAAAACAATCAATCAAACAACGACAGGTGGTGGAACAGCGGGAACAGATGCGCCACAGCTTGCCGTACTGGCTACAGATGCCGCAGCGGCAAGGGCAGAGTGCGGGTCGCAGGCAACATGTCTGACTGTATACTCAACTGTAGACGGCTCAGACTTTACCGCGGACATGGCTCCCAATTTCTACCAAGCGTTCCCCTGGGCGAATGGCAAGGTCAACTGGATAAGCACGGGTGCGGCGAAGGTGACTTCGATGGCGATTTCCGAACACCAGGCTGGGAACGTGGTGGGTGACCTGCTGGTTGTCACACTAGGCATTGCCTACCCAGTGATTCTTGCAGGAGCAGTCCAGAACTACACAAGCCCGATGGGGCCTCTGGTAAACGCCACCGTCGCAACCGGCGGGGCAGACCCGCACGGGGCCTGGTACCTGAGCTTCATCAGCGTCCCAGTGATTCAGTACAACCCTCAGCAGTTGCAATCTCTGAGCCTTCCAACCCCCAAGTCGTGGTCCGACCTCGGCAACCCAGTATACAAGGGACACATAGGATTCCAGACCGCGGTGTCCCTCTCGGCCAGCACCGGGATATTCTACTATCTATTCCAGCAGATGGGCAACTCCAGCTGGACGTCCCTGATGAAGGCTATCGCGGCCAACCAGCCCGTGATAACTTCGTCCGCCAGCGCGACCACTGATAACATAGTCACAGGCAAAGTCGCTCTGGGCATAGGGCTCTACAACGACTACCTCTCAGCACACGCCACGAGTCCCAGCACCATGGGTTACGTCTCTCCTCCCCCGAACGTCTACAATCCAGGCGTCTCGGTTCTGACCAAGGGTAATCACCAGGCGATGGCTAAGCTGATGGAGGACTGGCTCATGTCCAACATGGGTGCGCAGGCCTACGCCGAGACGGCGCGCCTTCCTTCCAACCCAGCTGTGGGGGACATCTTTGGCTTGCATCCTCCGGGAACTACTCTAGTCAACTCCTATACCAACCCGGCAATTCTGCAGAACCCGAGCAAGTGGACGGCCCTCTTCAAGAATATCTACGGAAGCTAAAGGTGGTCTCCATGGCAAGCCACCTTTCCTTCTTTTTGTACAAGAGCCGAGCGTCTTGGGCCATTCCCTTCTGACAGTGAAAACCGGCGACCTGAGCTGAACTCATGTCTCGAATAAGCGGGCTGTAGCGTGTACAAGGTCAGAGGACTAATCGCAGTAGCGCTAGTCACCCTCGTAGCAGTCCTATTACCGATAGTCGCACTTGTGATAGGCATCACCTCCTTCAAAATCATAGGAGCGCCGACTTTCTCTTTCCTTGACTTCGTGGAATCTTGGTATGCTCTGAGCCTAATAGCAACTTCGCTCGAATTCACCTTGACCCATGCGGCTCTGGGGGTCGCCCTTGCTCTCTTCTACGCCTGGATGATAGCCAAGACCGACCTTCCTGGAAAGAGGTTCTTCGAGATTCTCCCGATCCTAGGCCTGACACTCCCGCTCGAAGTGAAGGCGTTTTCTTGGATCTTTCTGCTCGATCCGCACGTGGGCATGCTGAACCTGCTGTCCATTTCAATTTTCGGCCGAGGCGCTCCGACCTTTGACATCTACGGCATGGCGGGTATGATCTGGGTGGCGACGATTGGCGCAGTCCCCCTTGCCTATCTGATAATACTGCCGGCTATGAAGTCCCTGGACCCGTCGCTGGAGGAAGCGTCCAAGTCGGCAGGCAGGGGAACTTTCAGGACGTTTTACTCCGTCACTTTCAGGCTTCTCCTTCCTGCGATTGCGTCCGCTTTCATGCTGTCTACGATATCAGGGCTGGCCAACTTCGATTACCCTTACCTCATAGGTCAGCCGGGCGGCGTCCACACGCTTTCCACCGAGGTGTACTACTGGGCAGAGGAGCGTTCGCCTCCGTCCTTCGGCAGCGCAGGAATAATCAGCGTAGTTTACGTGATCATGACGGCAGTGGCCGTTGGCCTGTATATCTGGTCAACAAGGAAGACGTACAGGTTTGCTGTGGTGACCGGAGCCAGCGGCAGACAGGCTTTCCACAAACTTAGGCGCTGGAAGCCGCTTGCCTTGCTGGCGTGCTTCCTGATTATCTTCTTCGAATTCATCCTGCCATTCGTCGCCCTGCTTCTGGAGTCTTCTTCCAACATCTATCTAACAGGTAACTTGAACAGCATTAAGTTTGACTTCCCTCAGGCGTACATACAGGCGATGAACATCCCTAATTTCTGGACTTCGCTTTCTGCTACTTTCCAGTTCGGAATCGCCTCAGCAGCGCTACTCACGGTAATCAGTGCCCTGCTCTCCTTTGCCACCCTCAAGGTCAAGACACGGGGTGCGCGCCTCACCGAATTCGTAACGAGCATCCCACTAGCCTTCCCTGGTGTTGTCTACGGCATCGCGCTCACGTGGATGTTCCTTGTCGTACCTGGACTGGGCAGGTTCTACGGCACCCTTCTGCCGCTGATCTTCTCGCTGGTGGTGATTAGACTCCCTTACACGACTAGAATAGTGTCGGCGAACATGGTTCAGGTTTCGAATGAGTTGGAAGAAGCTTCCCAGATCTCGGGCAAGGGGTTCTGGCGGACTTTCGCTCGGGTCACCCTCCCCCTCGTTAAAGGTGGCTTGATCAACAGCTTCGTCTATGGTCTAGTAGATTCACTGAGGGAGCTTGGTGGTGTAATCATCCTCAGTGCCCCAGGGGCCATGGCCTTCACCGCATTACTACTCGACTACTACTACTCACACAACACGGTGGGAAATGTCCTGGCAGCAGGCTCGGTAATGCTCGTGGGACTTATTGTCGTCCTGCTCGTTGGCCTCAAGGTGGCCGAAGCCATTCTGGGAATCGGCGGCAGAAGGCAGCGAAAAAGGTCGGAAGCAGCACCGGAAAACCGCTAGGGGTAAATACCGGACAACACTTCAAACCAAGCTTCTTGGCAGGTGGAGACGGACCGAAGGTCGAGGCTCGACACATAGCCAAGCGCTTCGGCAAACACAAAGTTATCAATGATGTGTCATTCGAAGTCCAAGAGGGAGAGGTTCTCGGCCTGCTGGGTCCCAGCGGCAGCGGGAAGACAACGATTCTGCGCGGCATCTCCGGTCTTGAGGACATAGATGAGGGCGAGATATTGGTCGACGGTCAGATCATGAGTTCGCCTAAGAAAGGCATTAACGTTCCGCCAGAGCGCAGGAGGCTCGGCTTCGTCTTCCAAAGCTACGCCCTATGGCCGCACATGAGTGTTCGCCAGAACCTCGCCTACACGCTTCATGGAATGTCGCCAGAAGACAAGAGCAAAAGAATCAAGGAATCGCTTGACCTGGTAGGTCTAGGCAGCTCCCAAGAGAAGTATCCTGCCCAACTAAGTGGTGGAATGCAGCAGCGCGTTGCCCTCGCCAGGAGCCTTTGCTATCAGCCATCCCTGATTCTGCTGGACGAACCCATGAGCAATCTCGACCTGAGGGAAAGGGAAAGAGTCAGGGGGGAGCTTCGGAGGCTTCTCAAGAAGATTGGAATCACCTCTATCTTCGTAACCCACGACCAGGAGGAAGCTTTCGTCGTCTCGGATCGAGTCGTCCTCCTCAACAAAGGAGTAATCGTTCAGGAGGGCTCGCCAAACGAACTCTATTCAAGGCCCCTCGACCTTTTCACCGCCCAGTTCATAGGCAGGACCAACGTCCTGAAGGCCGAAGTGGTCGAGGTGATCGAAAAAGAACGCCGAGCCCGACTGAGGTTCCCGGAGCTGGCGGCCGAACTAATCTGCGAATACGAATCGATGCCGGACAGGCCTTCACTTGCGGCCATCCGGTTCAACGAAATATCGCTAAGCAGCAGACCCATAGAGAAGCCTGAGAACGTCCTTGAAGGGACCCTTGTTTCAAGGGAGTACAGAGGTTCGGTGACAGACCATATTGTGCGGGTGGGGGAGGCCGAGCTCGTGATCACCACTCACAAGTTCTGTAGTACGTCGGAGCACTCTCCCACTGGTGGGAAGAAGTTCATCTACATCCCTCCGGGTGCGATAAAGCCAATCAGGGAGTAGGCGCTAGGCCCCTGGGCCCAGCCTACCGCCGTTCCACACCACGTTGGTAACCAGGTTGACCCCGGCCTTGCTCAGGGTGTTGTGGGCGTAGCACTGGAGTTGTGCCCTCTTCGAGAGGGCTACAATTGTCCCCTGATCCTCCTCTCCGGTCAGATTAACTTCGTAGATTATCTCACTGAAGCCCCCGCCCAGCTTTCTCTCAAACCTGCCAATTGCAGTCAGGTTGAATGTGTCGACCTTCAGGGACCTAGCAACTATCACCCTGAGGAACTGGGTTGCGAGGCAGGCCGCTGCACCGCCTATGAAGTAGGCCAGTGGGTTGGGCCCCTTTCCAGTTCCTCCTCTCTCGGGGGGCTCGTCCACTATGAATTCATATTCACGCTTCCGGGCACTGAACCGGAGCTGCTCGACGTGAGCCACTTCCACTCTCTCCGCCCCATGGAGGTATGCAATGTCGTTCTCGGCCTCGCGTTTCTTCATGTCTTCTATGACCACCCGGCTGAGGTCTGCCCTGAGTTTCATGGCCGGATGGAGGACGTTCTGCTCTATAACCGTTGGCGGCCATGCAGGTTCATCAGGCTCCAGCCGAGTATCCGATTACAACTGCCCCGAGCGCCGCCAGGACTATGCTTGAAATCGTCCTTGGGGAGAAGACTTCGTGCTCTTTCGAAATCCTGCTTGTTAGGATGAGGGTGAAGATGGGATGAGTAGCTAAAATGGGGGCCACGATGACTACCGGGACCAGGGTGAGCGAAGCGTAGCGGAAGAGCTGCGCAGTTATGCCGAAGACCCCCATGATGAGGAAGGATAACAACGAACTCCTCGGCAAATTTCTGAATGAGCGAGAGAAGTAGCTTGGCGTGACCTTCAGAGTGTAGGCCGCGAAGGCCGCAGAAAAGGAGAAGAGTGTCGCTGCCGCGAAGTAGTGGAACGAAGACAGCCCCGCCTTCACGATCACCGGGGTAATCCCGAAAATAAGTCCGGCCGCCAGAGCTGCGACGTACCCCACAGTTGCTACACCTCCACGCCTCTCAGCACTCAGCCTACCCTCCATGAAAATGACTCCAAACAAAATCATCGCCGTTCCAAGGATTATCCCCAAGTTCAGGCTCTCGTTAAGAAGGAGGGAGGCGAGGGCGAGTGAATACAAGGCCTGGGTGGTGAGCAGGGCCGACGTAGGGTTTGCGCCGATATGTTTGATGGACGTGTAGCTTAGCGTCCTCCCAAGCGCGAAGTGGAATAGGCCCGCGGTGATGAACATCACGCGGCGAAGATGCTAATGGTCGGGAGGTCAATGACCTGCAGACTCCCAACCGTGGCTGCCAGTGCAATGGGAACCCCCACGAGCAGACTCATGTAATTGACGAAGATTGGGTCCGAATCGCGGGCGCTGAGGGGCCCGCTTCCGAACGCCCTGTTGCCTGCGAAGCAGACAGCTGAAAACAGAGCGAGTGCGATTCCAATCAGAGTCGCATCCGCCAAACAATTCGGCCGCGTTCTCCAACGCGATAAAAGTGTTTGTCGGGACTATTAGGCTCTGAGCCTGCCCCAATCTTAAATCACCTGTGTTGGCGGTGGCACAATGTGTTTCGGATTGGCGTCATAGTCAGGAACACCTGGCCCATTGAAGCTGCGGTCGAATACGCCAAGAGAGCAGAAGCTCTCGGTTACTCGAGCGTCTGGGTGAACTCTCTTCCGTCCTCCAGGGACCCGTTCGTCACATTAGCGGCCATCGCTCGCTCGACCTCGCGGATCCGCCTTGGGACTGCTGTCGTGGACGTCCGCTCACGCCACCCGGCCGTCCTCGCAGGCTCGATTGCGAGTCTCTACGAACTCTCCGGTGGCAGGGCGGACCTCGGCGTGTCCCCCGGTGGCGGGGGAAGCGGAAGGGCGACCTACGAAAAACTCGGCTTCCAGATGGACGACCCGGTCGGTATAACCAGGGAGAGCGTCAGAATAATCAAGGCGTTGCTTTCAGGCGAGACGGTCGACTTCCAGGGCAGCCATTTCAAAATCGAATCAGCAGTTCTCCAGGCTAGGCCAAGCCGCGACATTAGGGTCCTGGTTGCCGCCGAGGGTCCAAGGATGCTGAAAGTCGCGGGAGAAGTGGGAGACGGGCTGATTGCCCCCAAGGGGCCCGACGATTTTACGAGGGAGATACTCGACAAGTTTCTCACCTCCGTCGCCGCCTCTGGCAGGAAGAGATGGCAGGTGGACACCGTGATGGAGTGCAACGTTGCGGTGGGAGAAACTCCCGGGGAGGCGGTGGAGTTCCTCAGGCCCTTCGTCGCGGAATCCATGTCTCATCTTACCCCCCCAGCCCTAAAAGCACTCAACCTTACCATGGAGGAGATTGCCAAGTTCAAGTCAGACCCTTCGAGGCTCGCTCCGGAACAGGTGAAGCAGTTCTCCGTCTGCGGAACAGTCGACGACTGTGTTACGCAACTCAAGGACCTGAAACGAATGGGCTTGGACGAGATCTACCTGTGGTACCCTGAGTTCACACCCTCGAGCAAATATTCGATTGACAAGGTCAGGGAGCGGGCGTACATGATGGAGAAGGTCGGAGCGGAGCTCGTTCCCAGGGCCAGCGCCATTTAGGGAGAACAATCGTCCCTCGAATTCTTAAATCGCATCGGGGAGTCGAAACGACAGTGTTCAACGGCGAGCTCGGAATACACCTGAACCTCCACAAGTGGGGGGTCCCGCTGGCCGCAGGGGAGATAGTATCCGTCGCCAGAACAATTGAAGACAAGTTGGGACCATTCGGGGTCGGCACCGCGTGGGTCAACGATAACCTCGGGTACCGGAGCACCTTCGTGACCTTGGCGGCCCTGGCCACGCAAACTAGGCTCCGGTTGGGGACTGCGATTTCAGTAGCCTACGCCCGGAACCCGGTCGAACTGGCTGCATCGGCGGCGACCCTCTCCGAGCTCACATCCGAAAGGGAGTTTATTCTTGGGGTCGGTCCAGGGTCGCGGGTCCTGGTCGAGGACAAGCTCGGGATGCCGAGCCCTGCGAAGTTCCTTGGCGAGACATTCAAGATTCTGCGAAAGCTCCTCGACGGACAGGCCGTAGACCTCCGGGGGATGCCCACTGTCGCAACCTACTTCGGAATGAAGGAAGCCTGGGGGGCGAAGTTGAAGTTTAAACCTGCAGGAACGACGAAGCTCTATGGGGCGGTCCACCAGGGGAGGGAGACCCTGGTCCGCAAGGTAGTCTCGAGTCTGTGCGACGGGGCAATCCTCGGGAGGGTCCGTTCAACATTGACCTATGAAGAACTGAAAGTCGACGCGGAAGAGATGGATTCCATCCGAAGAGTGGTTGGCGGGGGCGCGCCCCTAAAGAAGACGATTCAGATGACCACTTCCATTGGAGATGACGGCTCGGCCGCCAGGAGACTCCTCAAGGGGAACATCAGCCACTTCCTGGATCGGCCTGATGCGCCCGCGAAGTTCGGCTTCACTGCGGAGCAGATGTCGAAGATTCGCGCCCATATCGAGCAGCACGGCGAGGAGGGGCTGGGGGACCTTATCCCAGACAGCATGGTAGACCGGTTCTACATTGCTGGAACGCCGGGGGAGTGTGTCGAAAAGATCGCGGAGTTCCTCGCTCTCGCGGACCGGACCGGCTTCGAACACGTCATAATCAGCGGCCCACTTGGCCCTGACGTGGGCAGGTCCATAGACATCTGGGCCAAGGACATACTCCCGTCGGTGACCTGACACCAGGCCCACGAAGCCTTAGACGGGGAAGTATTCAGTCAACCACTTCTGTACCGTACCCATGACAACCTCAAACCCCTTCGGGTCATGTAGATGGTGTCCTCCGAAGTAGACGCTGGAGAAGCGCTTCGGCTCTGCGGCGCACCTATACACGCTTAGTTGTTCATCCTCGGCGACCAGCATGTCTTCCCGGTCGGAGACGACAAGAAGGGGCCTTGGCGAAATGCGTCCTGCGACAAGCTCGGGCTTGAACCCGACGAGGCTCCTCGCCGACTCCAGAGGAAACATCATCTTCTTCCTTTCCGGATAGAGGTTGAAGGTGCGCTCCCATTCTTTCCGCCAGTTGGGCGGAGGTTCCTGGATGTCGATTGGATGCATCTTCTCTGATTTCCCTTTCCGCACAAAATTTTGCGCGTCCTCCTCCAGCACCTCTTCGAACTTCTTCCAGTTGTAGTATGTCCTGTTGTTCTTCAGGAACCTCTCTCCGTCGCCGAACGGGGCGATCGAGACCACCCCAGCCACTCTGTCGTCCAGGGCCCCTACCTGCACTACCTCGGCCCCGCCGAGGCTCACGCCGAGGAGACAGACATTGGATGGGTCGACCCCATTGGATCCCTGCAGGTATGTGACCGCGTTGGCTATGTCCTCCAGCTGCTCAGATACAATCAACCTCCAGCGTGGTCCCTCGCTGGATCCGAACCCTCTGAAGTCGAAGGCGAGGGAGGGATACCCGTATTCTGAAAGGCGCTTCGCCACCTTGGTCGAGTACCTCTCCTTCCATGAGGCATAACCGTACACGACGACCAGCCCAGGACGTTTCTTCGTAGGGTTCCCATGGGGGGAGTAGAGGTTCCCAGCTAACTTGTACTTCAGTCCGCTGTAAAACGAAATCTTACGCAAACGGTTTCACATGGAGTCATACGAAAAGGCTGGGGGTTCGCTCGTAGGTCCGGCAGTCTCTCGCATGGCCGATGCTGACTTCAGGTACCGGAGCGCCGTTTCGGTGGACACCACGTCGGCGTACTTCTGGTTAAGGTCGAACAGGTTGACCCTGTGCGAGACCTCCCCTCTGTCGAATGTCCCTTCCTCAACCACGAGTACCCTGAAGTTGTAGGAGAAGGCATCGGTAACTGTGGCCCTCACGCAGCCGCTGGTTGCGCATCCGGTGACTACCAGCGTGTCGACCCCCAGAGAGACTAGGTGGCTCGCCAAGGCTGTCCCGAAGAAGGCACTCGGCTTCATCTTCTCCACCACGAAATCCTCCTGCCGGGGGGCTATCTGACTGGGTATGTTCTCCTTCGTGCTCAGTTCCCTGTTTTGAGACTCTAGGGTCCGCCGGTGTTTCTCGGCCCATCTCCCGGCCTGCCAGGTTCCCTTTGCAGCGCCGGCCGAATAGATTATGGGAATCCCCCCTCCCCGCGCCGCTTCGACCAGCTTGCGTATCTCCTCGAGCGCCTTCCACCCTGCCTCTCCGCAGGAGTTTGGGAACCTTTCGATTGATTTCAGTGCCGGCTCGGGCCTGTCCCCGAGGAACGCAGTAGTGACGTCCACCACCATGAGCGCCGGCTTCTTCCCAGGCCCTACAATCCCTCCGTAGCCGGCCTTTCCATAGACTTGGATGTCGGCTTCCGGCACAACGCCATCCCAGACGTGCATTTGATTCGCGTGGCTTGCCGGACTAATAAACGGAATCTTTCAACTTTTTATCATCCCCGAGGCTCGGAGGGTCGTGGCCCTCCGCACAATCCCATGCACACTCATGCGCGGGGGGACTAGCAAGGGCGTCTTCTTCAGGAAGGAGCTTCTCCCTCCTCCGGGCAAGAAGAGGGACGACACCCTCCTCAAAATTTTCGGGAGTGGAGACCCAATGCAGCTTGACGGCCTTGGCGGGGCCCAGGTCCAGAGCAGCAAGACTATGATTGTCTCCAGGAGTGAAAGATCGGGCGTCGACCTCGATTACCTCTTCGGCCAGGTCAGCGTCGATGGTTGGTTCGTCGACTACGCTGGGAATTGCGGCAACCTCACATCGGCCATAGCACCATTCGGCATCGATGAAGGATTGGTCAGAGTCAGAGGCTCCAAGGCGCTGGTGAGGCTCTACAACGTCAACACGAAGAAAATGGTCGACGCAGCCGTCCCCCTTGAGCGGGGGAAGACCAAGTACGATGGCGACTACATGATAGATGGTGTTCCCAGGCCAGGAGCTAGGATTGATGTGACCTGGCACGACCCTGCTGGCGCAATGTCTGGGAAACTACTCCCGACGGGCAATGTAGTCGACAGAATCTTGGTCGACGGAAGGACAGTCAACTGCTCCATCATTGACGCGGGCAACCCTGTGGCTTTCGTCGACGCGGGTGATGTGGGCCTGACAGGAGCCGAACTCCCCGGTCAGGTCAGCCGTGTCATACTCGATCTGCTGGAAGCAGTAAGGTCGGAGGCCGCCTGTATGATGGGCTTGGTGGACGACCCGGCGGAGGCCACAGAAATGACGCCTCACATGCCATTCATAGCCGCTGTTACGGCTTCGCAGGACTACGTTTCATCCGAGGGAAGGAAGGTCGCCGAGAAGGACTACGGGGTCTTGGCGCGCCTTTTCTCCATGCAGAAGATGCATCATGCCTACGCTGCCACGGGCGCCATTTGCACAGCTGTCGCTTCCAAGGTGCCGGGGAGCATCGTGAATCGAGTGTCAAGGGACTCGGGCGAGACCGTTGTAATCGGGCACCCGAAGGGGCTCATCGACCTTCAGGTGCGCTCGAGAGTTTCAAGCGAATCGCTGGAAGTCGGAAGTGTTACGCTCGGAAGGACGGCCAGACGATTGATGAACGGTGTGGCCTACTATCCTGCCTGACAGCCTCGGATGCGAAACGAGAGGCAGCCTTCAACGGCGGCTGTCGATCACGGCCACTGCGTTGACCTCCACAAGGGCTTCGGGCGCTGCGAAGCCGACAACCTGAACAGCTGTACTCGCCGGAAAGTCCTTCTTGAAAACCTCTTTCCTCACTTCTAGGAAACTTGGTAGGTCCTTGATGTTCTTCAGGAAGACAGTCATCTGGACGATTTCCGCCAACCCGCCCCCCGCTGATTCCACAATCTTTGCCATGTTCGCGAAGATTTGTCTCGCCTGAACAACTACGTCTCCTGCACCCACGATCTTCTGACCCGACCCTTCCACTGCCAACTGCCCGGCCAGGTAGACCACGTCTCCAACTTTGACTGCATGCGAATAGGCTAGCGGGGAAGGGTCGTAGAGGCCTGAGGGACGTATTACCTCCTTGGGCACGACAGAAAAGAATGGCGAGATAGAGTATTAACAGCTTCGGCTCCTGAAGGCCACGCCCGCAGGCTGAACGCGCTCCTCGGAGAGAGGCGTCAACGTCGCTTTACGAATTCTTCCAAACTTGAATATCCTTTGCTCTTCAGTAGAGCACCTAGCTCTTTTGATATTCTGATTAGAAGGCCAAAGCTCTCGAAAGTGTATGGAGTATACCCCTCAAGCAAGTCCGCCCCCGCTTCAAAGGCCCTCCAGGCCTCCTCGCCGGAATCGATGCCTCCGGTGGCGATTATGACAGCGGAGGGGAACTCCTTCCTCGCCTCCCTGACCGCCCTGTCCCTGTATTCGTGGAGGAACCTTCCACTTCTTCCCGCCCAGTCGTATCCCCAGCGAGAGGAAGGCACTTGAGACCTTGGCACCATGTAGGCATTGGTCGCTACCAGACCGTCTCCGCCTCCTTCCATCCAGCTCCTCAGAAGTGTCGCCCAGTCCGACCTCTTCTCCTCGGTATCGTCGAAGGGACCCATCTTCGCAAGATTGAGTTTTTGTCCTGCCATCTTCCTCAGAAGCTCGGCTGTCTGGTGGAAGCAGTCCGGAGTGCGCAGCAATCCCAGAGCTGCCGTGTTCGGCGAGAACGGGTTCCAGACGAAGCCGTCCACGTAGGGTCCAACCAAGTCAATGATCGATTCCATCTCGGCGTACGCTACCTCCATCTTGTCGGGAGAAGGGGGTATGCCACAGATGCTTGCCAGGAGCGGCGCCTTGCCGCCTCGTTCCCTGTATCTCTTGGCATTCGCAATAAAATGTTCGGCGCCCTGGCTGGGGAAACCCTGGGCGTTGTAGAGTTCCATCTTCTCCGCGTCGACCGCGATGCGGGGCCTTGGATTGCCCTCGCGCCTGTGCAGAACGATGGTGCCAGGCTCCTCAAAACCAAAGATTAGGCTGAGTGGATAGAGAACCTCGCCGTCTTTGTCGAAACCGGCCGCTGTCCCGAACGGCATCCTCCTACTTCCGGCGACCGGGAGGATGAGGTCTGGAAAATCGAATCTCGAAGAGACGTCCTCGAGTACTTTTTCGTTTTGTTTCAGCATTGTGATGGCGAACTCGTGAACCCGCTCGGGATCGCCACCACACCTCCGGTAGATGAGGGGGCGCACTACCCTCTTGAAGAGTCCGGGGCTGGTCAAGGCGAGCTCGTAGAACTTCTCAGTGAGCAACTTACCGTTTCACCTACCTGTAAGTATGATTATGAAGATTCGTCGGGGGCTCGAGAGATGGATCTACTCGGGGAGCTCTCCCCTTGCAATGAATTGGACTCTGCCGCCGACGTTGACCTCGATGGCGCCCGAGGTTATCTTCGCGCGTAGGAGAAGTAGCGACTTGCGATTGATTTCGTACCCTTGCTCGACCCTGACATCTATCTCGCCCCTCCCGAAGTATTGTTGCTTGACAAGGTAGGCGGCAAGGCAACCGTTGCCAGACCCTGTTGCTGGGTCCTCCGGTACTCCAAGCGAAGGACCGATGACGCGGACGTTCAGGTCATTTTCCTTCTTGTAAGTTTCGGGACTGAAGACCAGCACTATCTTCGACGAGGTATTCTCTGCGAACTTGACATATTTCGTTCGGTCGAACTGGATGCGCTTGACGGCTTTCAGGTTCTTCAGAGGTACGACCAAGAAAGGGAGGCCGGTAGAGACGTCCATCACGGGGAAGCGTTCGTCGAGGTCAGATGCAGTTAGGCCTAGGAACTCGGCGACGGGTCTGGGGTCGAGTTCCCCGCTGAACGAAGGCTCCTTCTGCTTCATCCAGAGGATGCCCGCTCTGTCCCTCTTGTAGGACAATGTCACGGGGATTTGTCCGACCTTCAGGTTCAGCCTGACTTGCGGCACAGGCTTTTTGATTATTTCGGACTGCAAGATGTACGCGGTCCCAAGCGTTGGGTGTCCTGCGAAGGGTAGCTCTTGATCTGGGGTGAAGATTCTGACGTCGTATCCTCCCTCGCGCTCCTTCTCCGAAGTAATGAATGTAGTTTCAGAGTAGTGCATCTCCTGGGCTATCCGTTGCATCTGTGCACTGGTCAGCTTCCCTGAATCCCTGAAAACGGCGAGTTGATTGCCGGAATATTTTGTTTCTGCGAAGACGTCGACTATGTAGAACCTCAAGCGGGTCCGCTTGGCCTAGCTTGAAACTAATGGGGTTTCTGCTTGCTCGAGGCCCAGCTGCTTGCCGAGGTCTGCCCTGAGGCCCTTGTACCTGTTGCGGACCGTCACTTCAGTGACGCCCGCTGCCTCGGCGATTTCCTTCTGGGTCTTGATCTCGCCTTCGATGACTCCGGCCAGGTAGAGAGAAGCCGCGGCGAGTCCCATCGGGGACTTGCCCGCCGAGATCTCCTTCTCCTCGGTCAGCCTTACGATTTCGATTGCCTTTCGTGCTACCTTCTCCGAAAGCCCTACGGCAGACGCGATCCTGTTCACGTTCCTCGCTGCATCTGCAACTGGCATCGTCATGTCCATCTCCCGCAGGAGAATTCTGTAGTCCCTTGCCACTGCCTTCTTCTCCAGATTGTTGGCCAGGGCGATGTCCTTGAGTGTCCTGGGTGTCTCTGTGTCGCGCATCGCGGCGTAGAGTGATGCGGCCGAAATCCCGATGATGGAACGTCCTCTCAGGAGACCTCTTTCGAGCGCCTTTCTGTAGATGTATGCCGCCCTTTCCTTGACCGCCTGCGAGACGCCGAGTTTGTCGGTCATCTTATCCAGCTCGCGCAATGCTATGCTGAGGTTCTTCTCCTGGTTGCCGAAGGCCGGCGACCTGTTGTCCCACTTCCTTAGCCTGTCGATGGAGCTGCGCATGGGGGAGTCAAAGGCCCTGCCTGAAGCGTCCCTGTTCGACTTGCCGATCATCGTCGAGAGTCCCATGTCCCTGTATGTAATCGATATGGGTGCACCTCCCCTCGCCTTGTCCTCTCCCTTCTCATCGCTGAAAGAGCGCCACTCGGGGCCCTGGTCGACTGAGTGCTCGGTGACCACGTAACCACAGTTACTGCATGAAAGCTCGCCCGTATTGGCGTCTTCGACCAGTGTCCGCTTGCCACACTGGGGGCATTTGTCCGAAACCTGTAGTGCGGATGTTCTAGGGTATCTCATGTTCTCACTATACAACCTATTGGTGGCATCCCGGCTATTTAAACCTAGTAGTAATTCTTGAGTTGGTTGGTATAGTGTAGTTAACTTTCAAGGTATGATTCTAGAATACGTTAGAGGCTTCTGAATTAGGACAAGCTGACGCTTCAGCTGGTCGTAGCCTTCCGTTCAAGCTTGGTCCCGCACACGGGGCACACCGTCAGCTTCGGGTTGGTGTAACTCTTCCCGCATCCCCGGCAGTAGATCTTCCATGTTATGTTCTTCCACTCCCCTCCTTTCATCGCCGTGGGTGCCAGAGGGATAGCGAGGACCTCGGCGACGTTGCGGACGGCGAAGTCGTCCGACACTAGGTTGACCCCGCCCTCCCCGTTCTTGAGGTCCAGCCCCAGCGCCAGTAGAGACATGTCGGTCTGCGAGAGGGCCCCAATGTCCCCCGTCTTGATCGCGGTGCTTCTCACCTTGTCCACGGACTCGGGGGAAGGCTCGGTCACCTGCACCCGTGTATGGATCAGGGAGGAACCTACGTTGTGGTGCTTGACCTCCTCGAGCACGAGGTAGGTCGTGTAATAGCGGCCGCTGCCCTGGTAGGGAATCCCTGCGTAGAATGCGGTGGAGTCGAGGACGTATGCTGGCTCAGACAAATAGTGGTGCCTTCAATCTAACCTGAGCAGAAACTAGATTCCGTCCGCGCCAGTGGTGTCATCAATCAGTGCGGTTGGTCTGCCGCTGAGGCGTTTATTAAAATAACGCCATTTCGTTTCGCGCCTCCATGATTGGCTTTCTGAGATACGTTCTCGGAAGCTTCAACCAAGCCTTGAGTTTTCGGATTCTTGCACGAATCTTCTTATTCCTGCGATAAGGTGCAGTCAACCGCAACTCTTTCGCAAGACTGACTTGGTCTCGAACTTGGGTGATGTAGAAAGTGAAGGCCCCCGGAGTCTTCTTGGTCTTCCTAACGTTCGCCTTGACTACGTAACACTTCACACCATCCTTTCGTGCCCCCGAGCAGTAATCGAGTTGGATATCCTTGTCTAACTGTGAGGTAAGCAGCACTGGCATTCTATTCCCTTTTCCTACTCCACGCGGTACAAAGAGGCTCCCTTCTGCGTCTTCCCAGAGGGCTCTGTCCTTTGCATCCATGGGCATTCTTTTCCTGCTCACAGCACAAGAGTCACTCTTCATGTCAAATGTGAATCGCCTATAACGCCCCCTGACGAAAATCGGTTGAATTCGTGTGCAGTAGTTTGAATGAACCGATTAGGGTGCGTTTCTGACGATGGTTAAGAAACGAAATGAGATAAGAGTAGTTCTTATCTACTTTATTTGAGGAGGCTCGCTCACTAACATTGAGCAGTCGGCCTGCTGAACTAGGGAGCGTCAAAGAAGGGAGCTACATCATCATTGACGGCGAGCCCTGCAAGGTTGTAAGTCGAGACCACTTCAAGCCCGGGAAGCACGGAAGCGCGAAAATCAGGCTCGTCGCCATCTCACTGTTCACCGGAGCGAAGAAGAGCTATGTTTCGCCGGCTGAATCCAGAATCGACATCCCTATGATCGACAAGAGGTCCGGTCAGGTGACATCGATCATGGATGGCACCGTCCAGATCATGGACCTAGCTACCTTCGAGGTCCTGGAGACCCCGAAGCCTTCGGCTGAGGAGATGGCAGAGTTGAACGGACCTCTGACGCCCGGGGCCGAGGTCGAGTACTGGGCTATGATGGGCCGGAACCGAATCATGCGCGTGAAAGGCGGAAGCTAGTGCCCAATTGCACTGTTTTTAATTTGCGTTCAAAAGCGTTGGTTTAACCCCGAATCCGAAGGTTAGGCTCTACGATGAAAACAGCGACAAAGAGAATCGTTCCTCTCACAGCACTTGCAATTCTCCTGATTTCAATGGCCCCGCTGGCCTACGCTTCGACGCTCACAGTGACCCTGAACCCTAGCACCAAGTTGGCCAAGGTCGACAGCGTGAGCACCACCAAGATCGTATTCACCTACCCCGCCACGTCTGAGATGGCCACCTACCTCAAAAGCGTCAGTTCTTCGTTGAAACTGAACGGAACCTTCGCAGGCGGCACGTCAGGTGTGAACGAGTTGCAGAGCAGCTTCCCCTACCATGACGGTCACATCTCCGTAAAGAACATGACAGTCTCCCTAGATTACTCGACAAAGGGCAATACAACGGCGTTGGTCGTCAACAAGATGACCCATATCACGGCATGGGTGTCCGGAGTCTTCAGCGTGGTCAACCACACGGTGAAAGCCGACCTAGGGTGGAGGTCATTCGTAGTCCGGGGCGCGATGGACGTTTACCTCGAGAACCACCCGGTCGATATCAACCTTGTCGGTTCAGCCATGGCGGACTCTTTGGGTTCACACCAAATAGCCCTCGGGTTCCTCTCTAACTCCTTCGGAGGAGGCGACGTCTGGAGCAGGCCAACGCTCAACTTCTCTGCCCTAAACTCTCCTCTTAGCTCATGGACAAAGAACTACAACTCTCTGACCAACACTACCACTTTCTCCAAGACGATTTCTGGTCAAACAACTTTCAGTGCGTCGATCAACTACAACGGCCAGAAGTACTCGCTTTCTGCGGTCTCTGACCCATCCGGAGAAGTAGCAGTTCAGGGATACGCCAACGCGTCCGGCGACTCGATCACCATCGGGCCTACGCCAGCATACCTTTCACTCGCAATCTGGGAAGCAGCGGCAGCAATCATCGTTGCAGGAATCGCAGTGGGCTACCTAGCTCTCAGGTCGAGAGCCAAGGCAAGAACTGCGGCATCCCCGGTAAACACACTAGCAGTCTGAGGAGAGCCTGTGGGGCTCTCCGCCCCGTTTTGTCCTTCCAGCTTCGTGTTTGATTTTTTTATCCACCGCGTTTGATGAGAAAAATAGTGCTCTATCGATGGTTTGTGTGATGTTTTTTGCTCAAACTAGAGATTTCGGACACAAAAGGGGAGACAGAAGGGCCTTCATCCCTTCTGTCGCTACGAGAGCTGATTTACTTGGACTTGGAATTCGCCTTTGGCGCCGAAGAACGAGACCAATGAGTTCGCGTTATAGTGGCCAGGCGTGGTGGGTATGCCGGTGTCCGGGGCGTAAATGCAGGCAGGGAGGGTAGGCGAGCCTCCAGGGATGCAGCCGGGTGGCACCACTTCCCACACTGAAAGTGGGCAGGTGATTGTGCTTCCCGTGATTGTGCAACCGGCGGAGACGAGTAGCGGGCCTGCTATGGCAATGATTTGCCCTGCTGCGGGGCCGGTCAAGGTCATCGTCCCATCAGTTATGTAGAAGTCGGTTGAGGTCAGACAAGGAGGCAAGGTACATGGCCCTTCACCCCAGGCTGTTCCCATGATTGACTCTTTTACCTGAAAGTTGCCAGAACTGGAATGGAAATAGGTGGAGACCTGACAATCTGCATCTGTCCCAGATGTCGCCGGAGAACCAGTGCCTCCCGCAAAGTCACACCAGCCCCAGAAGCCGAAGCCTCCGGAGCCAGGGACAGTTATGGTGCCCGCAAACCCAACTTGCCAGTT
>DASYXJ010000066.1:0-1861 GCA_035935095.1 Nitrososphaerales archaeon
AAGGATCTCAACCATTACTCGTGCGTAATTCATCGGTTGAGATCCTTCGGTGCGCAAACAGCGCGCACCTCAGGATGACAACTTTTTTGTGAGCCGGCGGGCAGCGGAGAACTGACCGGGCTGAGAGACGGAAGTTCAAAAGTCTCCCGTTAAAAACGCGAAGCAGTGAATAGTTGACAGTCAATTCATTTGAATTTCCAGGAAGGAAATTGCAAGGTTTTAGCGTGAGGAGCGCTGAAATCTTGCAATTTTATTTTTGGGGGAACGGATGAAACCGAGAGTGAAACCGCAGGACAGTGGGGTGGAGGAACTGTTTCGAGCGAAGCTGAAAAACATAATCAACTTGCGCCACGAACTGGTGCGGCTCGGTGAGTTGATCGATTGGGCGCGGCTGGAAGCGCATTTTGCGCCGTACTACAGCACGGCGGGGCGGCCAGCGTTGCCGATTCGACTGGTGGTGGGGTTGCATCTGCTGAAGCATATCGAGGGGTTGTCGGATGAAGCGGTGTGCGAGCGCTGGGAGCGCGATCCGTACATGCAATATTTTTGCGGTGAGGAATATTTCCAGCATTCGTTTCCGCTGGAACGTTCGGGGATGACGCACTTTCGCCATCGGGTGGGCGAGCAGGCACTGGAAACTTTGCTGCAGGAAACGTTGGCAGCAGCGCACCGCGGTGGGGCGCTGAGCGTGAAAGCGACAGAAGCAGTGGCGGTGGACACCACGGTGCAGGAGAAAGCGATCGCCCATCCCACCGAGCACGGGTTGCTCCTGACGGCCATCGAGCAGTTGGGCGCGCAAGCGAAGAAAAGCGGATTGCGTTTGCGGCAGTCTTACGTGCGGGTGGCGCGGCGGGCGGCGATGAAAACAGGACGTTACCTGCACGCGCAGCAAAGAAAGCGCGCGAAGAAGCAGGTGAAATTTCTGCGCGTACGGCTGCGTCGTTTGCAGCGCGACATACGCCGCAAAATGGCGTTGGCAGCGGCGATAGCAGAGCGGCAAAGGAAACGGCTGGAGGTGGCGCTGGCCAAGGCCTGGCGCATCGCGCAGCAGCGGCGCGGCGATCCGGGTTATCTCTATTCCTGGCATGCCACGGAAGTGGAATGCATCAGCAAAGGCAAAGCACGCGCGCCGTACGAGTTCGGCTGCAAAGTTTCCCTGGCCACCAATCTGCATCCGTCCAAGGGCGGGCACTTTATTTTGCATGCCCAGGCGCTGCACGGAAATCCGTACGACGGCCATACCCTGGCGGCCGCACTGGAAGATATTCGCAGGATCGTGGGGCGTGTGCCGCAACGTGTGGCCGTCGATCAAGGATACAAGGGGCATCGCCTCACGCTGCCACACACGGCGGTTTACATCACCGGACAGAAACGTGGTGTGACGGAACAAATCAAACGATGGTTGAAACGGCGCGCCGTGGTGGAACCGGTTATTGGTCACGCCAAAAACGACGGTTTATTGGGACGCAACTGGCTGGGTGGCCGCGCGGGGGATCGCTCGAACGCGTTGTTGGCCGCCGTCGGCTTTAACCTTCGGCAACTTCTCCGCTTCCTGAAACACAGGAAGTTTTTTTTGCGCTCATTTCTACAGCCACTGCTCGCCGCCTGCGCCGCCCTCGCGCTGCGCGCTTCCTTAGAGTCACAACAAGCCTGCGACCCGCTCTTCAATGCCCAGAGCTATCCCGCCTACATCCATGAAACCCGCTTCTTAACGGCGAACTCACTTCTTTAAACCGAGTTCGCGCAGAATCTCTTCGTGAGGAACGCCTTCACCGCGGGCGAGCGAGGCGCGGGCACGCTCTAGCGCGGCTGCGGTTTCAGGCGCGAGTTCTTCTTCTTCCACGGCGGCTAGGGCCAGCGA
>DASYXJ010000067.1:0-1808 GCA_035935095.1 Nitrososphaerales archaeon
GGTGTAGCCGACCATGTCAGTGAACATGATTGACGAGAGCCTACGATCCGCCTCCGGCATGTCAAATGCCAACCTCTCGGCCTCTCATAAACTCATTAGCCAAGAGAACAAAATCGGGTCGGCCCGTCGAACACCTATATACGCTCGCGGGATGCATCATCTTTGAAATGCAAACAACAGAAAAGACAAAGGGCGAACTAATCCTAGAGGTCCACGACAAGTCGACGACCACAACTGTGCGAGACATCTCCCGGTCCGGCATAAGACTGGAGCAGAACAGTGTTACCCAAGCGAAAGGCAGGTTCAATGCCCAGGGAATGAACACCGTCAGCTTCACGACAAAGACTGATGGCACCAACGACTGGGAATTGAAGGGCATAATGAGCACCAAGGAAGGAGACTTCCTCGCTGTCTGGGGCAACGGAACCGGAAAGCAAACTGGACCAACGACCGCGGAATGGACCGGTGAGGTTCACTTCATGTCCCAATCTCCGAAACTTTCCTGGCTCAATAGCGTGACGGGTTGGGTCGAAGGCTCAGGGGACAACGCCAAGGGCGAGTCCTGGGGAAAGATCTACGAGAAGAAGTAGGGGCTAAATCCCCTACAGCCGTTTTTACATGTCCGAAAGCCAGATCGTCATTCCGAAATCAGTTTCACGACTTTCTCGACCCGTTTTCGCTTCGATTCCTTTTCGATGCCGCCGATCCGAGAACCAAGGGTCTTCATGAAAATGCCCCTGTTTCCATCGTTTACGATCGGTGGGAGCCCCTCGGCATACATGGGGAGCTGATTGTCCGGGCATTTTTCCAATTGCTGTACCAGCAATGGCACTGCCTTGACTTCGCACTTCTTGATTGAAGCGAGCTTGGTCCAGATGCTCACTGCATGATCTCTTGTAATCACCGAACCCTCGTCCGCGATTTCAGTAATTCTCGCCAGATTATCGACGATTGCTGCCGGCTCCTCAAGCGTAATAGAGTCTAGGGCCGTCATCGATCCCCAAACAAGCCGATTGTTCTTACTTCCAAGGAGGGTCAGGAATTGTTTGACGAATCCCGAAATCAGCTTTGGCTTCTTTTCACCTATCTCATACAGGACATTAATGCAGTCAGCCTGCACGTCGCTTTTGTTGTTCGACAGATTTTCCACCAGTTCCTTGACCGCAGCCTTGTCTTCCGTTTTCACTATGCGTTGAGCGAGTTCTACGTTGGGGCCCTCGTCCCTCCTGCCAAGGGAACTTGCCAGCATGTTATGGTCGAACGAGGCGCCACTATTCGAGCGGTATCTTTTCCCGATAATAACCTTGGTATCTAGGAGTTCTGGGAAGTCTTCGGTTGACAGAAGGGAACTGGCGTCTTTAAATCGAGCCGCTGGGGTTTTTGTGGTATATTAGATGCGAGGCTCCAAATCCGATCTACCCAAGACCGTCGACGTCGAAGAGCTGACGGTATGGGAAACTGATTGGGGGGACATGCACGTGAACATCACCGCATGCCATAAGACTTTGGATATCACCTCTTTGCTCAAGGGGTTACCAGACAACAAGTGTCAATGTCCTCATTGGGGGATGATACTGAAAGGAAAGAAGGTCGTGAAGTATGGGGACCATGAGGAGGTACTGTACGGCGGCGACGCATATTACATGGCTCCGGGACATACGACGGTTACTGACGCGGGAACGGAATGGATTGAAGTCAGCCCGAAGGAAGAACTCAAGAAGACCAACTCAGCCGTTGCGCGAAATCTGGCCGCGATGGATATGGGATGACCGGTAGATTGCACCTTGCGCACAGTTACCTAGTCCATC
>DASYXJ010000068.1:0-7149 GCA_035935095.1 Nitrososphaerales archaeon
CAGGAGTCTGATCGTCTTTACTTCGGGTCCAACTGCCAGTGCTGCCCTGAGCCTGGTTCCGGCTTCTTCAATCGTTGCCGCAACTATTAGATACGATTGCGTTCTCGATTGCCTCGTCCCCTGGAAAGAAGCTCCAGCAACCTAAGATTCCATGGAAATTCTGGTCAATTTCCCATGAAATATTTGGAGGCTTACTATATACGAACGATGCCAGAAACTTAGAAAATTCCGAGACGATTAATCAGACGGGACAGTGGACCTTGCAGCATTTCTTACCAGAATTCCACAGGATTTCCTTCTTCACCCATGCCGATTCTCAGTCCGGAGAGAAGTGGCGCGCGATCCCTTTTGGCGGGAATCGCGCAAACATGTAGCCCAGCAAACCATTCTGATGGCATTTGAACCCGTTAGATCGCTGGCCCCTTCCGGCCTATACCCTCTAGTGTCTGGTTTCTCCCCGCTCGTCATACGCTTCTGTACTCTCCAGCTATCAAAGGTGGCCTGAAGAGTTGTGGAAGGCCAAGGCAAGCAGCCTGGAGAATGCTACGCGACAAGGATGTCGCTCGCTGGTACTGGCAGGTCTTGTGTTGATGAGACAACGGTCCGAGACGGCCATCTGGGACGTCCCAAGGAATTGTGGGTTGGAACGGCTTGAACCGAGTATGGACACCATCAGGGAACCCACTCGGTGGTGTCGAAAGATAACCCTATGCGGGTTACGCACATTCGGATTAAACTCCGGCGAGGCAAGTGACTCCTCAGAGAATAGGAAAAGAGCGCCAGTCCAATCGCCACGACCACCATGAACCACCATTCTAAATGAAGGGCCATGCATTGAGAGTTTGGACTGTTAATGCATGCCAAATAGAAATAGTACGGCAAGAAGAAAGAGATCAAACCCAAGACCGAGACGGCCAAACCTACTATCATGAACGCCAAGTCTCGTTGCTGCCATTGCCTAAGCGAGATCTCCTTCGATGAGACGCAGCGCCCATGTCTGTGGCTTGGGCTCATATCCCGGTATTTTGTATTGAGTCTCTATTTGAGTTAGAGCCTCTTGGACTGAGTTCAGCGATTAATCTGGCAAGGATTTTTCCCTGTTCCGTATTCTGGTACAGCTTTACGGAACCAGACTGTGCCTGGAGCCTGACGAGGCCGAATTTCTCTAATACTCCAAGTTCCCTATCTACCTCTTTCCAATCAATTCCGGTTAGACCAGAAAGTTCCATCCTGTGTCTAGGAGTTTCCATGTGTTGCAAAAGTGCGAGTCTCGAGTTTCCTCCGCGCATATCCATCACTAATTCGTAAACGTCTGAGCTAAGCCCATTCTGAAGGAAGAATTTCTTCACTTTCGAACGTCGGTTGACTCGCCCTTGAATTGCCATCAATGAGACGGCTAGCCATCCCGCCAAGGCGAGTGGTTGGGATGATCCTACCAAAGAGTAGGGCGAGTAGTAATTCATCTGCGCGTTGGAATTTCCATAACTGGAGAAGACAGCCCAAAGAGCGACAGCGGACTCCACTATAGTAAAGCCCAACAAAATCCAAAATATTCCCGCTCTGAAGTTCAATAACCTGAGAAGATTTCCGAAGAATGATAAGAGCCTTTCCCAGAGGAATATGGGAAACTAACTTCTAGACCCTGGGGAACACGTAATCGAGAATCGATGCTGGTTAGGAGTCACAGCTACGCGTCTATCGTTCTTTCCCTTTTTGTTCCTTTGATTTTGGGGGCGGGATTTATTTCGTTATGGGAGTCGAATTGGCACGGCTTCGGAAGCGATTCCTGTCCTAACTTTCCTCGTCCACATCAACTACCTGAAAAAAACTAGTATCGACAGTCAATTTGATTGAAGGCAATGCATTGTTCAATGATGCTGCTCGAGGTGAAGAGTACTCGTTTTCCAATGCTTCAATAATTGCAAATGGTACTTCGCATTCATACGAGCAGAACAATCCGTTCATTGTCGAAAACACGAATTCCACCGGCCAAATCAATTTTCTCGCGAAGGAACCGAACGTTGCTCTTCTAGTTACGATGGTTCCATATTCGCTTCATACCGCAGACACGGAAAAAGTAATCTTGGTTACGATATCTCCCCCGCTGTTGATGAGCTTCGTTGATGAGACTTATGCGTGCGGGAGCACTTTAACAACAGAGCACAACCCGTTTTCTCAGGTGACGTATCCCCCAATCATAAACTATGCGTCAAACGTGCGGTTTTCCTGCCCCCCGCCGGGACCGGTTCCACAGGTTGTCAGGTCTGCCATTACGTCCATTGAAGAAGACAAATGGTTCGTTCAGGTAACCAAGGGCGAACCTTTCCAGTTCGTTTCTTACGACATCTACAATCAAAGCGGCAAATACGAAAATCTGACGGAGCACATGGCATTCCTTGAGGCAACCTTCTCTCACGAGGCTACATCGGGTCCCAATGGCAATGGCAGTTTCGTATACATCAAAGCACTCTTTCCATTCAATGGCACTCTAACTCGTCCTTGGTCATTGACTATCAGTAGGTCGGATGGTATTTTTACACTCGACCGAACGTTGAGGTCTTGCAAAACAACTTGGGGTGCCTAATGATCGATCGTTACTCCAAGATTTTGCTAGAAGAATCATAACTAATCAACTTACCAAGTCCCTAAATACCTTTTCACTATTTCAAATAGAGAAGGTTCGTAGATATGTCAACGGGATTCCGAAGGTCCCATTTCGACAATTTGCGGAAGAGTCGTATATGAAATCCAATCAATTGGTCGTAATGGCTGTAGTGGCTGTAGTTTTGATTTCGTTAGGGTCGATTCTCTTTTATTTCCAGCAGTCAAGCACAGGATCGAACCTTGGAATCATGAAGCCAAGTGCAGGATATTCCGTCCAACCAATTCAGGTTCCCAAGGGGGCTGAGGTCAAACAAGAAACAATAGACGCTCAATTTTTCGGGACTCCTCAAGTGGTTTCGCATGCCAAATTCTTGGTTTATGGAATTACTCTTGGTATCATTAACACAACAACAACCGGAAGCCCAGACAATTTGCGAATAATGACCAATTTTGCATTCGTTGTCAACTCTTCTATGATTGGTAATGTTCACGCGGGCCAGATAATCGTGGTATCACAACTTGGAGGCTTGGCTCAAACTGGTCCTCAGACATTCTTGAATCAAACTTACGATGGGTTTCAACTCCTCCAGATTCACAAACAGTACGTGCTCGCCTTGGATCAGAATGGGGGAATCTTGGGACCAGACGCCGTTTTCATTGTACGGAACGGTCTGATTTACTCGATTTCGCCCGATTGGAACCTCTCGGGAGTTTCTCTAAACAATTTTGTCCAACAATGGGACGCCATTTCACAACAGACATCCACGACTGTATCCGTGATAAGGTCGACTTCCACGAGATAGGCTGGGATGGATCAGATCGTGCGAAAGAACATCGCCGTTGTGCTCTTAGCATTCGCATTTTTCTTCTTCGCATTCGTCAGTCCAACAGATGCCTTCCAGTATTCGTCGACTTCAAATGGCTTCCCTTGGACCGGCCCATGTCACTGGGGTCCAACAGTGTATTATTACAATGGGGCATCCATTAATGACGCACCATTGGTAGGCGCCTCTGCAGGGCAATGGAGCACCATCGACGCAAATCTACAGCTCATTGCGACAACCAATGTTGCTAACGCGCAAATCGTTTTGTATAGCGATACTTCCGGTATAGACGGAGTCCTAGCGGAGACGACTTACAATGCTGTCACTTGTTCGAACGGCTCATTTTCGGGCCATTTCACAATCTACTTGCACGACAATTACTTGAATGGAGACCCTGACGGCGAGATAGCTTCGGTCATTACACATGAAATGGGTCACGCTCTAGGTTTAGCCCACGTATCAGACTCATGGACCGTCATGAACTCTTCGATACAAAACTGGAACTTACATCACGTGGTCGGTCCAATGAGGGATGACATCAACGCCATGGTGTCGATGTACGGATACTTTACACGATATCCATTACAGTACAATACAGTCCAACCATTCTCCTACAGCGGGACCGTAAACCAGCCTGCAGGGGTTTCCGGTGACATCAACGAAGTCCGCGTGAACAATCCGGGGCCATCCACTTGGGCTTTTGCCTATGCCACGGCGGCAGCCCCCATTACCCCGCTTAATACGGTCATCCTTCGTTACGAGATCAATAGCGCTAACCTTTATCGAGGAGCAATCGGCTTTTGGGGAAGCACCAATCCAACTGACATAACTCAACGAATCGCCATAGCGGAATTCGATGATAATGGACTAAAGCTCGGATATAGTGACCCGAGTCATGGAACATTTAGCTGGGTCACAATAGGATCAGGATATACGTCAGAAACCCACTCGATGCAGATAGTCCTTCAGTTGGAAACGGGTGGTCTGCATGCGTACTTTTACGATTACAATTACAACACTGATAGTTGGATTGGGGAGACGGATTTCTATGTTTATCTAACTTGGGGGAGTTCCATGTACGTAGGGCTCGCAGCTTGGACAGACACCACCTCCAATCCACCCTCTGATTACTGGATGGATCAGCCGAACTCCGTAGGTTCCGTGGGGAGGGCAACTTCTCCGTCGGGCAACTGCCTTGCTCCATTATTTGGCCAATATGGCACCTATGGGCCATCCTGGGGCATAACCACTTCTGGCTGTGGCGGTCATTACGGCTACACATTCTACGCCTATCCTCCTTCTTCTGATTCGGATATGATGGCTGTTCCAGCAAATGGGAGGATTACGACTACCGGCTATTTTTTGAAGCAGGACTCGTTGGGTAGCTTGGCATGCACAGGTTCCGGGGACAGCCGAAGCTACCTCGACCTATACATTCTCGCTTATGGGTCGACGGGACCTCCCCTCGCTTCTTACATGGCAATCAATTGCACGCAATCAAACGGCGTTTGGTACTACATATCGTACACCTTCACTGGACTTACTCCTGGCCAATATGTCAAAATCGCATATGGCCGAACGAATTCTTGGTCAACTGACTACAACCTAGCTGCCTGGGGTTCGCAGTTCAACGTAATGCCCGGGTGAGAATTGGACGTTTCACTGATTGGATTTGAAGAACTAGAATTGGACTGCTATTGGCCCCCGCCAACGGTGGAGGCAACCATGAGAGGCTCTTTCCGGAAAGGAGAGGCAATGGACCGTCCTATTCAGACCTGTTCGCCAGAAAGCATGTAATACACCTTGGCGATTGATTTTGGATGAATCTACTTCCATTAATTTGGGCAATCAAATATGAGGCTTGGCACCGTCCTCAGATGGTCAAATTTTTCAAAGACGCATTCGGTGTAGGCGCGATTGAGGCTAATGAAGTTCGGCGGTTGCAGCGATTGCTGGCGAGAAGCAGTTGAGGAACGTGGGCGAAACAAGCTCAAAGGGCTTTCAGGGATACTCTTGAGTCCGATTCAAAATGATGGTATTAGTATGTCTTTTACAATGGAAGGGTAGAGACCCCGCTAGGTTTGTCAGGATCGGCGAGTTCCAAATAGGATTAGAACCCATTATGGGTCCGGGCCCCGTCGGGTCCGCCTTGGGATTCATTTGGAAGGCGTTCGGATTCGATTGGAAAATAAGCGGGTCTAGATCAACCCTGCCATGTTAATGTCAAAGGCTCAGGGGGCAAATTTAAGACACGCGTACTCGCCTCCGGCTTCTCCAAATGACCATGTCGTTAGACTACAACGAGCCTTTGCCCAAGGTGATTGATAGGCTGAAGAACGAGCATCGTGAGCTCGCCGCGAAACTGCTCAGAATCGAGAGATTGGCAGAGAGTGGGGACCTGAATGTCGTTGTCACGGAACTTACGGTCGTCAAGCCGCTGGTCCTCAGGCACGCTGTTGAGGAGGAGGCCAGGCTCATGCGGCCCATTATGTGGGAGATGGAGGACAAGTCCGAGGACTCCATCATCATCTTACGATACCACAGAGAGCTTGTTGATTTCCTAGACCATAAACTCCCGAACTTGGTGAAACTCCCTGACCATGTTGCACGCAGGGAAGTTGGAATATTCGTGAAGGAACTCAGGAAGCACCACAAGGAGGAGGAGAGCACCCTCTTTCCCTTGGCCCTCAAAGCAAATTCCCTAAGCGAAAAACGAACACCGCAAAGATAGTGATCTTGTCAATCTTCGCTCATCCTCGCCATTTCCTCTGGCGAAGGGAGAGAAGTCTTGAACCCATGGAGCTCAGACGCTTCGACATAATCCTCCAAGGAATAGTACCCTCCCACCCTTCCCCTCATCAGCCAATAGTGGAAGGTGCAATAGTTCAGCGGCGTATCGTCATGGCGCTCCACAATAGTCTTGATGACTGATTTCAGACACGTGGGACAATACCTCGGGGGCTCGCTTATTCCTTTGCCGGGCAAATTGCTCCAGGCCAAGTGATGTCCCGCAACTGTGACAAAATTGTTTCCCTGCCATGAGATTGAAGAGCCCCTTTTTGAGCCGGTTCCGGATACAGCTCCGTCCCGTGCCCCACCAGATTCGAACCATGAGCCGCTAGTTCCTGCTTTTTGGTGTGAGATTCTAAAATAAAGTTGGATTCTAAACTAAAGTTGGATTCCCACCATCGCAAAAGGATTCGCTTGATTCTCTAAGCGCATCCCATCAGGCCCGCATTCACTCGAGTGATAGGTTCCATTCATGAGAAACCACCAGCAAGAGTAACGCTTACAAGTGGAAGTGGGTTTGGTATCTATCCGTATGACCAGAAAAGAAGAGGTCAAAGCGAAGGCAGACGAGACGCTGAACAGCGTCAAGGAGTTACTGAAGACGACTAAGGAGGCGGCTCATTCGGAACTGTCGAAAACTGTTCCAAAGGCAAAGAATGCTTTGGACCGGTCATTTGAGAGCGCCTCAAAGGGTCTGGCGGAAACTCTGGGATTCGTGGATCGCAAGACGAGCCGGGAACAGGTCGAGCTCCTCAGGGCATACAGGGCTTTCCTCATGCAACAAATCGAGCTGATTGACAAGAGGCTCGCCTCGAAGTCGTAGAGGATGTCGCTGCACTGCAGTTAGCCAGCTTCGACAACCTTGATTTCTCCTTCATGGGCCACCCTCTTCTCTTGAGCGTCCATCCAACGAAGAGGTTCCCAATCGAGC
>DASYXJ010000069.1:0-1557 GCA_035935095.1 Nitrososphaerales archaeon
CTTCTCTGAAAATGGAAATTCAGGAAGGATGGATTTGGTAGTAGCAATAGTGTAAGCACTTCATGGTGCGGCGGGTACTTGTTGTTGACTGGGCTCGAAGGTCACCTTGAAACCAAGTTTCTCGATCCGTTTACACAGACGGCGAGCGACCTGTTCGGGATGGCGCAGATCGTAGTAGTTTTCTCCGAGATCCTTATATTTCTCGGCCGTCTTGGCCATGTAGTAGATGCTCTGCAAGATTGTGCGGGCCACTGCTACCAACGCCCTCTTTTTACCCTTGCGTCCAGCCAAACGCCGATACTTGGCTCGCAGATAGCAGTTTTGCTTGTGACTAGCCGCATTGGCCGCTTCCACCAATGCGCTCTTTAGGTGCAGGTTGCCTGGTCGGATATGCGTGCTGCGGCGCTTGCCGCCGCTTTGATTATTGCCAGGACACAGCCCGGCCCAACTGGTCAGGTGTGGCGCACTGGGGAAGGGATCCATTTTAGAACCTACTTCTGCCGCGATGATTTCTGCAACCCGTCGGTTGACCCCGGGAATTTCGTCCAGTCGTTCCAGCCACTCCTGTTGCTCTTTGAGCCGATTGGTTATTTCGACGCTGACCTCCTGGATTTGCTCTTCCAGCCAGGAGGCATCGGCCAGCAGTTGGCTCAAGATCAGCCGGTGGTGCGATTCGACTTTGCCTTGCAGGGCTTTCTCCAGCAACGGCTTTTTGCTCTTCATGCGGCCACGCGCCAACTCCGCCATCGCCGCAGGGTCGGACTGACCAGCCACGAGCGCACGGAGCATTTCGCTGGCACTAACCCCCGTGATGTCGGTGGCCACACTGGCTAGCTTGATGTTGGTGCTCTCCAGGCACTTTTGCAGCTCATTGATGCCTTGGGCCCGGCGTTGCACCAGGTTGGTGCGATGACGGGTCAACTCCCGGAGTTGCCGCTGCGGTCGTGGAGGAATGAAACTGCCCCGTAACAACCCGTGCCTCAGCAGATCGCAGATCCATTCGGCATCTTTGACATCGGTCTTACGACCGGGCAACGCTTTGACATGTTGCGCGTTGACCACCAACAGTTCAAAGACTCCCTCCAAAAGGTTGTAGATTGCTTTCCAATAGACCCCCGTCGATTCCATTGCAACGTGGGTCACCTTGTGGCCCTTAAGCCAGTCGCTCAACGCCAGGACATCGACGGTCATCGTGCCAAAGGTCTGGCTGAAGGACTCCACTTTGCCGTTTGCACTGGTAATCATTATCCAGGCCACGACGCTGTTCTTGTGCACGTCCAATCCGGCGCATCTCTCATACATTACTTGCATAACATTTCTCCTTAAGTGACAAGCTGGACGGACAGACACCTTGAAGAACAATCATTCTTCTCTGCGTGCTCCCAGGCACCTTCGCAGGCGCCCTTCGGCGACAATCGGTGGTTCAAACAGGTGTCCGGGTCAGACTTCTGTGCAGACTCACAGGTGCCACCTAACAAAACGACCTCGGCCCGCCCAACATGGACGTACGCAAGATAACGCAATTTTCATCCACGGTGGAGAGCGAAGCTCATGAAG
>DASYXJ010000070.1:0-10974 GCA_035935095.1 Nitrososphaerales archaeon
ACTCGGCTGACACATGCGGCCTTCCCCGTCAATGGCAGGCTGTATGTCTGCGACTTCTATCTTCCAGGACCTTCGATTGTCATTGAATGTTGGCAGAGCACCAGCAGGAGGGGGGTGGCGCTCACTTGGGTCGAGAAGAACACGTGCTACATCGATTGGAAGTTCCGTCGGATCAAGGGAGTTAGCCCGACGGTGAAGTGCGTAGCCCTGGTGGAAGTGGGGCAGGCTGAACCCAGCCTTGTCAAGGAGTACGTGGGGCCTGTGATGGAGCACGCGGACGCTGTTTGTTACTCGATGGAAGAGCTGTCGACGGTGGTGAGGGAGTGGTGCGGGGTTGGGCATTAGCACGGGTCGCGACAATGAGGGCAGGCGTAGCAAACTACCCAGGTACCTCAGAGACTACTACTCACAGATCTACTCTGGAAGCATCAAAGGCAATTCCGTGAGCATACTCTCAAGAGCTTGTGAGAGACCAGTCGCTTCGGGTCGCGCAATAAGGTTCGAGATACCCAACAAATACCTCGAAGAGCTGTCAGGAATGAAATTAGTGAAAGGAAAGCTCTACCTGATTAGGGGGAGAATTGAGAGCCAATTCGCAAACGAGCAGACAGCATGGAAGTTCGATGTCTTCCGATTTGTGACTCCACATCTCAAGTTGAGAATCTATTTGCCAAAAGAATACCACGATAGGGTGATTCCAGGTGAAACCTACAAGATCGTGATTGAATCCATCACCGAAAGCAAAGTCCCCAAGAACCCGGGGGGAATTTTCAGTCTCGTTCGGCACGGAGGAAAGTGGTCCCGGCTGTCAATCGAAACTCCTGAACCTGAAGCTGCACGAACGAAAATAACGTACAATGAGACGGTCAGAAGTCCAGGAGAAACCAAGTCTCCAGACGCAATGCTTGAACTTTGGGGACGAGCTCGTCAAACTAAATGGATTGATTGGAAAGTCGTTGCCGCGTGGATCGACACGGAAGGTTACCTATACACCAGAGAAGGTCGCCGGAGGAGGTACGAGTTAGTCATAAGTCAATCGGAGCCGGAACCTCTCACAGAGATACAGAGATTCCTTCACGAACAGGGTATCAGGCACTGTTCAGTAAAATGGGTTAACGATTCTCATTATACCACGGGAGGGACATACGTATTGAAGCTGAAAGCACTCGAGGAGCTGGACGCTGTAGTCGCAAAAACAAGGCCTTTCTTGATGGTCCCCATCAGGAAGAACCAGTATCAAAGGTACAGCGAGCGAAGGCGAGAAGCTCCAAACCTAATCAAATTCGTGCGCGCGGAAGGCGAGAGTGAAGTTCCGTCTAAGTGGATAGACTGGAAGGTAGTGGCTGCGTGGATCGACGGCGAAGGAAATCTTACCACCAGAGAAAGAGGCTCTAACAAGATCCAAAGGGACTATTGTCTTGACATATCGCAAAAGGAACGTGCACCATTGGAGTCAATTCGTTCATTTCTAGAACGCGATGGAATCAAGGCAAAAGTGATTAGCGAGGTGAATGGAACGCATTCACTACAGGTAACGTCGGTTTCGGATATCGACTTGATCATCAAACGGACACTACCATTCATAATGACTGACAACAAGAGGCTACAATATGAAGAATACATGACTCGCAGGAAACGGATGCCTAAAAGAGGCCCAAGACCGAAACCCCCTTTGTTTTGAAAGTCGCGGCATTATTTAGCGGCGGAAAGGACTCGACCTATGCAGCATGGCTCGCGTCAAAGAAGGACGAGCTCGCCTGCTTGGTCACGCTCTTTCCGAAGTCAGACATGTCGTTCATGTTTCACTACCCTGATTTGGAATGGACCAGCTTGCAGGCTGAGGCAATCGGGGTCCCTCAGTTGACCGGGGATACAGAAGGGGTCAAGGAAGAAGAGCTTGCTGACCTGGAGAGTACGCTCGCGAGAGCGAAGTCCGGGTTCGGATTGGAAGGCATCTACACTGGGGCCCTCGCCAGCGTGTACCAGAAGACCAGGGTCGAGAGGGTCTGCAAGAACCTTGGACTGGAATGCCTCTCCCCGCTCTGGAGGGTCGACCCCGAAGCTCATCTGCGGCGGCTTGTCAAAGACGGCTTCGTCGCAATGGTGGTAAGCGTGTCGGCGCTTGGCCTAGGCGAGAGCTGGCTCGGACGGATCTTGGACGGGCAGGCCGTCGACGAGTTGGTGGCACTCGGTGCGAGGTTCAGGTTCAACGTAGGCCTCGAAGGGGGCGAGGGGGAGACCTTCGTGCTCGACTGTCCCCTCTTCACGAAAAGAGTCGAGGTCCGAGAATCCACCAAACACTGGCGCGGGGACTCTGGGTACCTCCAGATTTCAAAGGCAAGGCTCGTGCCGAAGGCCTGAGGCAAAAGCCTAAATCAGAAATCGCCGGCGTGTGTCTGCTCTAGATGAAGGGGTTTCGGGAAGAGCCGTCTGAGACATCCGATGAAGAGCCAAACCGTTGATAGAGCACTACTATTTGTGCCCAAACCGACACCTGTATATAAGGGGGCGATGCCGCCTCCTTGTGCAGAACTCTGACCTGAAGAGTAAATCAGTTGACAGGCTCGCCAAAGGGACGTCGTCAGGGGATGAGTCTCCTTGAACACATATGGCCTCGAAGGGAGGTCAATCGATAGACTGCTCTCCCTCAAGAAGCTGGCCGACGTAAGCAAGGAGCAGTACCTGAACAGCCTCAGACAATTCCTCGTCTATTCGAAACAGGACCCAGATGCCCTCGTCACGAGCGCAAGGACTCATCACAAAGCGTTCGAAAAGCGACTCATCGACTTCCTTGGCAAGAAGGAAGCGGAGACCAGCCCTTCTACCGCTGCCCTGATAAGGAATTCTGTGAAGAAGTTCCTGGACGTCAACGGGGTCGCGGGGATAGACTGGCCGTACATCGACGACCACATAACCGAGAAGAAGAGATTCGGCCAGGACAGGGCGCCGACGATGGACGAGATCAGGAGGATGGTCAACGCCGCCGACCTCAGGGTGAAGTGCATCGTCCTGTTCCTCTGCTCGAGCGGGGCCAGAATCGGGGCGATCAACCAGCTGAAGTGGAGGGACGTCGCAGAGGTCGAGTCCGACGGCGTCAAGTTAGCCAGGGTGACGATATACAGGGGGGAGAGGGAGCAGTACGACGCCTTCATCACGCCCGAGGCCTGCGAGAACCTGCTGGAATACAGGCGCTACAGAGAGAACGTCGGGGAGAAAGTGACGCTTCAGTCTCCGGTCTTCGTCACGGCGTCCAACGTGGACGACTTCAGGCCGGAACGGATCAGGGCGCTCGCCACCGACACAGTGAAGAACCTGCTGGCGCGCCTGCAGAAGCAGCTTGGTCTCCGCGAGGTGCTGAGCGAGGGGAAGAACGCCAGGAGGTTCGAGTTCAAGCAGGGGCACGGGTTCAGGAAGTTCTTCAAGACAAGGATGGAACTGTCAGGAGCAAAACCGATTATGACGGAGATGCTGATGGGGCATGCGGTAGGCGTGTCAAACAGCTACATGAAACCCACCCAGGAAGAGATGATTGGGGAGTACGTCAAGGCCATCGACAATCTGACGATCATCGGAAAGCGGGAGGAGAGGACCGACAGGAAGACAGAGTTCAAGCGGGAGATCCTGCTGAAGGTGGGGGGCTACAGCAAGGAGGAGGTGGACAAGCTCGACCTGGCGGGCATGCAGGACGAGGAGATCCAGAAGATGGTCAGGGAGAGGCTCCTCGGGGTGATGGCGAACAACGGGAACCACCAAAGGGTCATACCGATTAACGAGGTCGAAACCTACCTGACGAAGGGATGGGAGTACGTCGCGGCCCTGCCGACAGGGAAGGCCGTGCTGAAACTTCCGAACTGATGACTGGACCGGCAGGTTGCACAGTTTTGGCGAGAATCCATATATAGTAGGAATGTTTTACTTTCCTACTGGTAGAACATGGCGCAGGAGCCAGAAGTTACCACAGTAAGCGAGAAGGGACAGGTGGTCATACCCCAGTCCCTGAGGAAGGAGCTCGGGATAAAGCCTAGGACCAAACTCCTCGTCTATGGAAGGGGGGACACAGTCATAATGAAGAAACTGGAGCTCCCTGACCTGAGAAAGGAGTGGGATGAGATATTCAGGGCGATGGACGCGAAGAAGCTGAAGATCTCAGAGAAGGAGGTCCTTGATGAAGTCGCGGCGGTCAGAAGGGAGAGGCACCGAAGCAGATAGGACGAGGGATGCTTCGAGTCATCCTCGACACCAACGTCATAGTCAGCGCTGTGGTTTCCGGTGGGAAACCGCGTCAGCTCCTGGACAGGGGGATCGACGGCCGATTCCAGATTGTAGTGTCCGAGTTCATCTTGAAGGAGGTCGGAACCGTCCTCCGAAGGCCAAAGTTCAAGGCCAGCGACGACGAAATCAGCAACACAATTCTCACGCTGATGCAGTCGGGCGACGTGACGACTGTAACATCTGACTTCAAGGTGGTCGAAGAAGACCCGGCGGACGACGCGATTCTCAACACGGCCTTCGATGGAGGTGCAGACATCCTTGTGACAGGCGACAGGTACCTTCTCGAATTGAAGGAGTTCAAGAGGACTAAGATTTTGTCGGTCTCGGAAGCACTGAAACGTCTCTAACCTACGAAGCGCGACAAGAAGCTTTGTCGCCCAACTTCTTGACCGGGACGTTCTCCTCGAAAAGAAGGCGCAGCTTTTCGTTGTTGACCTCGGCCTAGCAGATTCTGCCTTCCTCATCGATGGCTACGACTTCGTTATCCTCCAGATATTGCAAGGCCCTATGGAACTTGTTACCAGATATTGGAATAAATGACTCGTAACGGTAGGATGATTAGGGTTCAATAACAGCCGGGCGGGTCACGGGACCTCCAGAGGCGGCAACGTCCGCGATAAAACGGTGAGAACCGCAACGTGCGCTCAATATATGTAAATTCGACGACTTGGGGCTTAGTTAGTCCTAGTGAACTTGTACTTCGTCGCCCATTCGATTAACTCACGTAGCTCGTTCTCGACCCTGAACTGGTAGGCCTGGGCGTTCCCAATCTTCCCCGCGGGAGTGACGAAGCCCTTTCCAGAGAGTCTCTGGAGAACCTTCTGGACTGTCTTGAAACTCAAGCCGGTCGATTCCTCGAGCATCGAAACCGTCTGCTTCATGTTGCCAACTAGGAAGGCCTGGTCCAGGACCCGCGCTTCTGGGCTGCTGAAGACTGAGGACAGCGGCCCGGCTGTTTCGTACTTGACCTTCATTCCTCAATCACCTACCTACCCAAGCCCTAGGGGTACTACTTAAGACTTTGGAATTTATTCCAATGTTCGTAGTGTATGTCTGAGACTACCAAAATGGACGATCTACCATCGGTCAAGGCGCGCTTTCACTTCGGGATTCAATGGGTGGGGCCAAGCGACACCAAGCCCTTCAACCTCTCGTCAAGCTTTGCCGCAACTTCGCCGAAGAGCGACAAGGCGGCGAATATCTCGTCCCTCGCTGGGCCTTCAGGAAGCTCTTCGGTCAGGCTGAGAAGATGCAGGTATCTCTCCTTCAGCCCCCACTTGACGAACCTCTTCCCCCACCAGACGCCGCCGCTGAGCAGATCCGTCAAGGATATCGCCAGCGTCTTCTTTTCCTCGCTTTCGAGCTCTTCCTTCTTCAGAGAAGGGTTGTACTTTAACAGGAGATTCCTGACCATGATGAGCCGTTCCCCGACCCTTCGTCTGTCTTCATCAGCCCACTTCTTGAACGTCCTCGAAAGAAGGTAACGGAGGTCGAAGAGGAGGCCGTAACACCGGCCCAGGGCTATGGCCAAGCGCGTGTTGGCTATGATCTCAATGTCGTCCTCTTCTTCCGCCACTCTCACGAACCTGATGCGCTCGAGTTCGCGTATGCCCGTGTCCGTCAGCACATACCTTCCCTCGTCGTCCTTTGCGACCAGTTTCGCCTTTGAAAGGGCTGTCAGCGTAACGTACACCGTCTTGTCGGGCCGCCCTAATTCCCTAACGATTTCGGAATAGCGTCTGGGCTCCTTGGCGAGGAGTTCCAGGACGGATGCCTTGACCGGGACCTCTCGGCTCACAACCTACCGATAATGTAGGTAGGCTTATAAGTGTAACGGGCGTGAACCTACCTAGGTAGTAGGTATGCTACAAAGCACACCGCTGACGCAGAAGGCGATCGACATCCGTCCTCTCAAGGGGTTCGTCGCAGCCAAGTTCGCGCCACATTCGCTTCTCAGGAAGGTGATCGTGTTGGAGCCTGACCTAGTTCCCGCTGCTGATATCGTGGGGAAGCTTGGCACCTGGCTCGCCATTCTCAGGGAGGATGCGGAGAGCTAACCATGGTCGACCTGTTCCTATCCTGGCTGACCGGACTCGTGCTCCTGGCATACCTCGCTCTGGATGCCGGCGCGTCCTTGAGTCGTAAGAAAGAAGATTCGAAGGAGCCAGGGAGGAGGATAGCCAGCATCCTAGCCATCGTTGTGTTCTCCTCGGCCGCTGTATCCTTGGTCATCTCCCAGTCCTCGACCTCCAGCCCCTCGCCTGTGTTCGAAGGACCCATCATGTCTGGATTATGGGCGCTAACGCTCATAGTTCTCATCGCTCTTTCGTGGTCGCTCTATCGCAAGGTCCGTGCTCGGTCGAAGTCTGAAGCCCAAGCTCAGGTGAAGGTGGCCGACTACATCGACCAGCAGGTCGCGGGCCGAATGAGGCCCTTGGAGGGCGCGGTAGTCGACCTTTCGAACAGGTTCGCCAACCTTAGCGAGGAGATCCGTAAACTGCCGCCCGCTGTGCAAGACCAGGCCAAGGCGATCAGATATCAGACCAAGACCATGGTGACCATCAACAATGCCCACGGCTGGAGGGAGCAACAGTACAGGGAGGTGATGGCACAGTACAACAAGTGGTACGAACAGCGCGGTGAAGCTAGCAGGAAGCTGGACTCTCTGATTAACGGCGCCGAAACCATGCTGGAAAAGTTCTCATTGTTCTCCGACCAGGTCGAGGAGGTTATCGATTCTCTCGGGATGGAGAGTCGTGAACCATTAACGGAAGGAGGAGCGGGTGTTCAACCGGAACAGGGTGGGGACCAGACTCCCCAGAACCCGCCGCTAGGGGGCGCGATCCTTTCTCTGACAGGCGGCAAATTGACGAAGGAGAAGGGAATGGCAAACCGGGAGAAGGGCAACAGGGCCCAACTCCAGTTCTCAGAGGAAGTGCTCCGCAAGGCGAACAAGGCTCACGATACCAGCTTCAAGGAGGGGGCCGCGGACTTCGTCTTCTATGTCCCCGACACCCGCATAGCGAAAGCGGTCGGCGCCTTCAAAGCCCTGACGTTGTCGGAGGGCGGAACGAAGCAGAGGTGGATACCAAGGAGGAAGATGCTCGCCGAACAGAGGCTTGCGCTGAAACTGGGAGTCCCCCTGATTCTCTTCGTCCGGAACCTGCTGAACGGGAGGATATGGGCAAAGGTCCTGGCGGTGGAGGAGTTGAAGGCGTTCACCGGGTTGACCACCCCCCTTATGCTCATAGAGAACGACCCTAGGGCGGAGAAGACGTGCAAGGAGACGCTGGAGATGGCCCTCCAACTGCTTTGAAAGGGACATTCTTGCCATTGTCATGGCGCTGTCACGACAGTTTCGGCTGCGCGACAGTGCTCTTTGCTACACCGTGACGCACCCTATTCTATTAAGCAACCCCCCTTTGACCGATACTCGTTTCGCGACAGCCCGTGCACCCGCCCCCCACCAGGATCAGTGAATCCTTAGGCTCTCTTACTCGCGGTCGACCACCTTGACATCATCTGGTCAGCTCACGTGAAAGCCGTGCTCCGTCAGGGTATTGAGAAGTCGGGCAATATTCTTGAAGTATGTCCGGGGTCGCCAAGAATATAGGGATTGACTCGTCGCCGCATTCAACCCCATTAGGGGACAGAAAGCAAGGTGCAAGCCAGATAGACGCGCTTGATCTTCCAAGTGAATCCAGGGCAGGGGCGAAGCGGGATTCATGCTGCAATAGGGGTACGACCGAGTCGGATTTTGGGAGAGTTGGACCTGACAGGAATCAGTCGAAACTAGAATAAACTTCTTATCTCTTGCAATCTGCGCAGCTCAGGCAGGCGCAGGGGTATTTTCCCGAAATACTCCTGTAACGGCCTTTTTCGACCTTCAGAAAATGCGCAATGGAGTAATTGAGCCGGCGGTGGCCGTTTTATGCAACTTTTGCACTACCACGTAAAAGACCTTGGAGATTTGTGGGTCTCCCAATGGCTTAAGTATGACTTCGGACCATAACAGAGCGATGCTGCAGTGAGCAGGAAATCAATGATAGGAGGCATTACTCTTCTTGTTGTCCTATCGTTAACATCGTTTCAGACATTCCCCGTCGTAGCAGCGCAACAAGGACCTTACCTTGGCTCGGGCTGTTCTCCTCAAATCGAAAAAAATGCAATTGCTGAGGCGGCAACATTCCAACAAGGCGCCGCAATTTCGTTGGCTGAGACTTCCCAGCAGTTTGAGCAGGCCACCTTCTCGTACAAGGCGTCATTCGATAGCGTCTTCGACAGCTGGAGTTTCGACTCCAGCTGTAATGTCACCCTTACAAGTGTCAACATTGTCTTTCAGCTCAAGAATGCCACTGGTTCCGCCGGCTATGCAATCGTAGAAGAGAGTCCCCTTACTGACAGTATCTTTAAGGTAACGCTCCAGCAACATAACCCAAGCGCTTCAACTGGAAGCGACAGCTGGTCGGGATACGAAATGACTGGGAACGCGGACGGGACGGTCGCGGTTTACGAAAGCATAGCATCTTGGTCAATACCAACCGTAAGCCAACCATATGGCACAGCATGTCAGACCCCGGCATATTGCGATCTTTCAGTATGGCCAGGTTTGGTTCGCAAAGCAGGAGGAACCTCAGGAATTGCCCAGACGGGAAGCGATTCAAAGCTATTTTGCACCTCGGTCTGCGGCCTTCCATCAGCGAACCTATGGTATGAATTCTTTCCTCAGCAATCAACAGAAGTTGACTGCAACGACTATGCCTCTCCAGGTGATTCTGTCCAAGCCTACGTTCTCAACCAAGGATGGAACGGAGGGAGCACATCACTATGGAACCTGCAGATTACTGATAATACAATAAGCCAATCGTGCACTGTTACAGGTTACTCATTCAACATCGGGGTGCCGCTTTTAGCCGAGTTCTTAACAGAGAGGCCTAAAATCGGTGGGGCGTATTCGAATCTGCTTCAGTTCAATCAGTTCTCCATAACTGGAAACATGTATTACAGTGGAGCGACAAGAGGCATCTATGGACCCTATTCTAATGGGTGGTATACTTTGTATGTAATGGAGGCCTGCCATTCTACTCCCCCAAATATTACAACCGGGGCGGTGACATCAACAAATACCTTCACCCAGACCTACGATAATAGCAATTGCGCCTGAGGAGACTCTACCTTGATGAGATATGGATACATTGCAATCTTGGCCGTCATACTTCTGGGCTCATTGAGTTTGATGAGCTTGACGGGTTTGGGTGGCCCGTCATCCCAAACTAGCTCGAACACACAACATTCCACCGAATTGACGTCCAGTTCGACAATCACGACCTCGAAAAGCACGTTCCTCAGTAGTACCACTAGGACGAATACGGGTGGTGCGAACGCAAGCGTAGTGACGAGCTCTCGGCTCCGCTTGGATCTTTTGGCCAATTCCACCGCGATCCGGTCTGGTGAGGGAATCCAAGTTAGCGTGTCGATGGTCAATCTGATAACTCAGTACAATCAGGTTTCGGCGGGATCTAATTGGCCGACAGCGAGCCGAAATCTAACTACAACACTCGGCTGTGGCACTCTATACTACCCCATGGGGATAGCGATAGTGTCGGGCCATTATTCATCTGGCAACATATCTTCGTCGAACTCGCTCTATCTGTCGAACCCGAGTCTTCCATCCCATTGTCCCAATGTGCCGTCTCAGATTGACTACTACCGTTTCAGCCCTTCAACCCAAATCGCAGAACCAGGTCCGAGTATGGGGCCTATTCCGATGAGCGGGACGATTCGACTAAGCGGGTATTGGACTGGGAAGCCCTCAGTCCACAACAGCGGGGTCTTTCATTACTTTAATCCGGGGATTTACACAATTCTGGCCGGGGATGAATGGGGAGATATGGCAATTCTTTACTTCGTGGTAAAGTGACCAATCTTGTTCTAAGGTGAAGGGTAAAAAGGGGCCGGAAGGCATTCGCTTAGTCTTCTAAGCGAATCATGAGCGGGACCGGCGGGAATTGTACCCGCCATGCGTTTGGGCATTGGTACCGCCGGGATTTCCGCCCGAGGACTAATATTCCCGGCCGGGGCACGGTTCTCACATGCGACAGACCAGATTTTGAAAAGTCGGTGGGGATTTGAACCCTGGTTACCAACTGTTCGGGACAGCTCTTCGTCCAACCCCACCAAAACTGCTAGGTCAAATCCGGCCGGCAGACTCAGCTGGGCACTGATCACAAGCCCAGATTCGGTTGAAATGTTGGTTTGAGCCCAAATAATACCAGCCAAACCGTTGATAGAGCATTACTCGATAAACACCTGGTTCTGTCGCCCAGGACTTGGCAATAAGTTGAGGATGAGCTTTATGGAGACCATACTTGAGGCAACCAATGTTCCACCTTTTGTCGAAGTGATATAGCAAGCGTTAAACCGACCCGAACCTGTTGGGCAGCCCGCGGAAAAGTGAATCTCTTCCGAAATTCGAGAAAACTCACAGCAATCCTTCCACTCGCCCTAATTACATTCATGTCCCTTTCCCTCGTGCCAGTCACTCATGCCTATGGGAAAGCCAACTGGCAAGTTGGGTTTGCGGGCACCATAACTGTCCCTGGCTCCGGAGGCTTCGGCTTCTGGGGCTGGTGTGACTTTGCGGGAGGCACTGGTTCTCCGGCGACATCTGGGACAGATGCAGATTGTCAGGTCTCCACCTAT
>DASYXJ010000071.1:0-68467 GCA_035935095.1 Nitrososphaerales archaeon
CCCGGCCGGGGCACGACTTTCACGTGAGACAGAGGAGATTTTGAAAAAGCTAGTAGGGTTTTGAACCCGAGGGGTGATGTACACTGTCGGGGCATTAACCGACTTATTCACGATTGTTAATATGTTTGACAAGACAGTGAGATAACTCGGCGACTTCGAGCCTCGGGAACGGGTAGACAGACTACTTTCGCAATCCTCTCTCCCATCCGCAAATGTCACGAGAGATTTTATGGGTGGAGACACATCGAGACAATGTGAAATCTAGGCTCGATTGTTATCAGTGTGGACGAATCTGTCTCGCCATCCTTAGGAACGGTGGAGTCGCCCGAATAGGTCAGATCGCCGAAAGGACAGGCTATTCGAGCAAGCTAATTGCTATTCACGTCAAACACCTCCTGGATTCCGGGCAACTTCAAGCGGCGGGAGATAGTAGATGGAAACTGATGGGTAATGCCAATTCTGAACAGCGCGCTTAGCGCAGAGGATCTTCTACCAGCGAAGGCAAACGAGGACGAGATTCGCCTTCTGTGGGATGGAATATTGGATATCCTCCTCGAACGCGTTCACTACAAATCCATCTCCATAGTGGAACTTGCGCACCTAATCGACGAACTCGACATCATGTTCAGGGCCGTTAAGGGGAGGAACGGTGTCTGGGGGTCCGTAATCGACGTTGCGATGTTCCTGCTCAAAAGAGACGCGACAATCAACGATCTCAGGTCCAGCCTGCGATTCAACGAATCGACTCTATACAGGGCCCTGTCCAGGCTCGAATTGGCTGGGCTCGCGGTACCATCGAAGGGGGACGGCCTAGCGCGCCTCTGGACCTTGAATCGGGAAAAGTGCCCAGTGCTGTACCGTGCAAGTCGCCTTCGGCCGAGTTGAGCGACCTGCCGCACACGGTGCCTGAATTCTAATCCGAAGTCGCATGCAGTAAGTTCAATCATGAAAACGCGAAGCAAGTCATTGGCATTCTTTTCCATCCTCCTTCTCTTCTTCGTCGCTGGAATGCAAGCGACCTACGCCTTCACAATTACTCAAGAAGCCCCTCTTGCGACGATCACTTCCGGCGGCTCGCACCCCTTGATTTTCTCGGGGACTGTGTTCACCAAGTATGGTACCGAGAGCGACAACCAGTACGGACAGGATCAATTCAGCCTCCAACTCAACGGATACTACACTACCTGGTGCGGAGGCTGCCATCCGAGTTCTTGGGTCATCACCAATTTCCAACCTTCCCTGGGATATGAGGGAAACAATTTCCTCTTCTACCCACAGATCTGGTCGACATTCATCGCGTATGGCCAGCAAGTTTGGCATGGAGCAGGAGTTCGGTCGCCCATCATCACCACCTCACAGCTGACTGGGTACGAAATCTTCCAGGGCGTAAACGCCGGTTCGACATCCCAAACGGTGATTGTTTCTTCGTGTAACACTTCAATCACCGTCCCGTCATCGTCAATGTACGCTGGCATACTGCAACTTTCCAACTGCTTCCTAGTCTGGCACAGCACCCAGTCTTTCCCCACAAATTTTGACACAGGTTTCCAAAGCATGCAAACCGGAGCTCTAGGTCTCCAAACCTCTTCGAAAGCATCCTTCACCGGAACTGTCCTTTACTCCGAGGACTTCGAATTGAACTGCGCATACTCCGGGTGCACCTACAGCTTCTCGAACCCAAACGGACAGGCCAGCTATACGTCCGAAACGAGCAACCTGACCTACGTGACCAATCCGGACACCGGTGGCTACCACGTCAATGAATGCCAAGAATCGCCTGACGAGAACGTTTGCTAGAGATAGCATCGTTCTCCTCCCTTTTTTACCGCTTACATCGTGTTGAATAAAGGCACTTCGTGAATCAACTGTAACATTGCCCTTTTAGTGCGAATCACATTATTTTCAGACTGGATTTAGAATCCAAAAAGCGTTATGATTCCGACTATCCCACTGGCTATTCCCAGAAGGAAAATTCGGCGAGATTTCCTGGAGGCGCCATAGGCTAACAGGCCGAAGAACGCAACAAGCGAAGCTGCAAAGTATTTCGTTCCAAGTTTGCTCGTCAGACTTACAACCCCAGTTTGCGGGGTGTAGGGCACCAAGAGCCACACTAAGGTGACACCCGAGGCGATCACTAGGACTACTGCCAAATCTAACGGTCTCAACTTCATTGGGTCCAAGAATTTGATTAATAGCGCGATGTAACATTTATGCCTATCCATATGGTGGTTTCTAGTTAGGGATTTGTACCCGAGGCTTAATATTCCCGGCCGGGGCACCTTGAAACAAGCTCTTTTCCCGAATTGGAGCCCAAAACGAGCTTATCCGGCCACGTTCATGAGGCTTCTAAGACTTCTAGGATGGAGGGGATTCGAACTACTGCGGTCGCTGGGAAACGAACCAGAGCCGGTCGGAAATCACAAGTCTAGGTCCAGATTTTCTCCGTAGGTCATCGCTCAAGTTCTCAGTTTACCCGAAGGTGAGAACTCTGTCAGATTCTACGGTAAGGTTCACCAAGTCCTGCATCGTGGAGATGGGGCAGAGGTCGGTGCCACCCTTCTTCCTGATTTTGAGGCAGGTCCCGCATGTGAGGATCTCGCCGCCTTTGTCCACATACTCATTCATCATCTTCTTCACGTCGAACTTGACATCGTCGACTTCCTCACTCTCAACCCCTCGTCCAAGCAAGAAGACCTTGACAGAATGTTTGTTCTCAATTGCCTTGACCCCGTATCTGAAGGCGTTCCAGACTAGCTCCGGCTCGTTCGTTGAAATGACAAGCCCGATTTTCAACTTTCGCTCGCTTCGTGCAGGCATCCCAGAATACATTCATATATATGCATATAGCTGCCACCTGCTGCGATGCAGGACAGGATTTCCGAGATGCATGCGGAGATCTGCAAGACGCTGGGTAGTCCTGTCAGGATAGAGATTCTCAACTCGCTGCGCAACGGGGAGAAGACAGTCAGCCAAATTTCGCAGGAGCTAGGGCTGAACCAGGCCAACGTCTCTCAGCACCTTGCGGTGCTCAGGCAGAGGCGGGTGGTGACGACTCGGAAGGAAGGCACAAGCGTCTTCTACGGGGTGTCGAACCCCAAGATCATCCAGGCGTGCCGCCTTATGAGGGAGGTCCTGCTTGACCAGCTTAAGGAGACGCGCAAACTGACCATTCTGGCTGAGAGGCCCGGGTCGAAGTAATACCATGGCACTGACAGAAGACAGACCAACAACCGCCTTTACCCTCTCTCTCGTGGGCCTGGTCTTCCAGGCCCTTGGAGGCCTAATGGTTGCGTACGCGGCCTCCTATTGGCCGTCTCATGGTTCCTTCGGGCCCGGGATGATGGGGCCTTGGATGATGTTTGGAGGACCCTGGATGTTCGGGTCCGATGCCTACTGGTTCCCTCTGTTTGTGGCCTTCGCGGCTGCAGTGATAGTTCTTGGGGTGCTGGGCGTCCTGTGGATGAATACTGCGAATCTGAGCAGAGTCCGCACGGGATCAACGCTGGTCCTGGTGGCTTCGATAATCGCGTTCCCAACGATGTTTGGCTTCATGATAGGATCCCTTCTGATGCTCGTCGGAAGCATCCTTGGTTTGACTTGGAGACCCCAAGGAAGATAGAGATGAAAGAGTTCATGAAAGATTCGTCCAAGGTGATAATCGCGGTTGGACTTGGGATAACATTCGCGGTGGCTCTGTCGGCGCCGATGATTCTGAGTGGATACTCTGGCGGCACTATTGTCCAGGGCGGCCAGTTATTCGGAGGGATGATGAGCATGATGGCGACCCAGGGCCAGACAATCACTGAAACTCAAGCCGTTCAGATGATGAAGAGCATTCCGGGATACGCAAACGTGATGCCCGTCAACGACACCATAGTCTTCAACTCCAAAGACATCAAGCTCGTCGTGCTTGCGACCGACCTCGAGGGCGCCGCGAACCTTACTACAAACGCGCCCCCGAGCTATGCTACCGACAACGTCTTTGTGATTTACGGCCTGGTAAACCCCACGCTCGTGGTCCCACGCGGGGCCACGTTGCAAGTTACCTTCGTTAATCTGGACAGCGACATGTACCACAACTTCGCGATGGCCTCCCTGAGCCCTCCGTACCCGTACATGGCCATGCAGGGAATGATGTACTGGCAGCAGAGGCCATGGATGGCGATGGCACCCTTCCTGCCGCCGGCCAATTACAGACAAGGGTTGGTGCACGAATATTCATACACGGTTACCCTTGGCAATCAAGGAAGCCTTTGGTACCTCTGCACGTACCCCGGACACGCTCAAGCAGGGATGTTCGGCAAGGTGCTGGCGAGCTAACTGGAATCCTGCCTCTAGACTCCATAACAGTAGTCGCTCGGTCCTCGTGGTCAGGGCCCACGCCTGAATCAGGCAGGGTTATCACAACTGGATGCCTTCTTCCACTGTGGGAGGAGGGGCAATCTACAAGGTTGCGCTAATCGGCCGGGACACCTACAGACCTGGTTAAGTGCAGTAGCCTCTCATAGAATGACCTCGCCCTCGAAGGGTTTAAATGACTGCCATGTCATATGACCTCCATGTCAACCAAGACAACATCAATCAAGCCCTACGCGCTATTCTTCCAGTCGCTCGCGAACCAAACCAGAATGCAAGTGATTGGTCTTCTGACGGACAAGGGAACCATGAGCGTCTCGGAGATTTGTGACGAACTGGGTTTGGAGCAGACTCTCGTCTCTCACAACCTCAGATGCCTGACTTTCTGCGGATTGGTCACATCCAGCCGTGAAGGAAAGTCGAGGATCTACGCCATCAACGAACAGACAGTACCTCCCTTGATGAAGATCGTAGATAACCATCTCAGGAAGTACGCCGGCAACCTGTTCAGTTGCGACGTATTGGAGAGGTGATTGCTGACGGAGAAGTATGACCTGGTGATCATAGGACAAGGTTCAGCGGCGTTCGCCGCCTCGATTAAAGCCGACGAGCTTGGTGTTAGGACCGCGTTGATCGGAACAAACGAGACCGGGGGAACCTTGCTCGGTGGTACGTGCGTGAACGTGGGATGTGTTCCCAGCAAGAACTTGCTCACTGTTGGGGCGTCCTACCACGAGTCTTTAGGAGAGCGTTTCGGCGGCATCAGATACGGCAGGACGCACCTGGAATTCGAGAAAGCAATGGCAGAAAAGGACGCCCTTGTCGCCAAGTTCAGGAAGGAAAAGTACTCGGATGTGCTGAAGGGGCTTCAACACGTCGAATTCATCTCCGCCGAAGGGAGCTTCACTTCAACCAACGAAGTAAGTGCGGGGCGGAGGACGATTCAGGGAAGAAAGTTTCTGATCGCCACAGGGGCGAGAGCCTCTATCCCAAGAATCGAAGGCATCGAAACAGTAGACTACCTGACAAATGAGGAAGCACTGAGCCTCCGGAAACTTCCGAGGTCCGTGATTGTCATAGGGGGGAGGGCCCTCGGGCTGGAGTTCGCCCAGATGTACGCTAACTTCGGGACGAAGGTAACTCTCCTTCAGCGAAGCGACAGAATATTGCCAGACCATGAGCCCGAGATTTCGACCGAACTGAGGCGTTACCTTGAGGACGAAGGTATACGGATTCGTACGGGGGTCCAGCTGAAGGAAGTGTCTCAAAGGGGCGAGGTGAAGACCATCAATACGACCATCAACGGGGCTGCGAAAAGATTCGAGGCAGAACAACTCCTCCTGGCGACGGGGAGGACCCCGAACACAGACCGACTGGATCTTCAGAAAGCCGGAGTCGGGCTGGACAAGGGAGGGTTCGTGAAGGTCAACTTCGAGATGCGAACTTCTGCGCCTAATGTCTGGGCGGCCGGCGACGTGATTGGGGAGCCGATGCTGGAAACAATTGCGGCTAAGGAAGGCTCGATTGCCGTGAATAACGCGTTCAACGACGACAAGAAGCGGATAAACTTCAACGAGGTACCGAAGGCGGTGTTCACCTATCCAGAAGTCGCGAGTGTGGGGCTGACCGACTCCGAAGCTAACGGCCAGGGGATCAGGTGTACCTGCGGGATCTTGCCTCTCGAGTTGGTTCCAAAGGCGCGCATCATTGGCGACACCCGCGGATTGGTCAAACTAGTAGCTGACAGCAAAACCAAGCGAATCGTTGGGGTGCACATCCTAGCTCCTCACGCCGCAGACCTGATTCATGAGGGTGTCCTTGCCGTGAAGTACAAGATGACAGTCGACGACATTATCGATACGGTGCATGTCTTTCCGACCCTCTCAGAGTCTATCAAACTAGCTGCGCAGTCATTCTACAAAGATGTTGGGAAACTGAGTTGCTGTACCGAATAGGCGTAGATGAACTGAGGAGACTCACGACCTTGACGGGCGCAAGGAACCCGCCTACCAAGGCGGAAGCAAATTGATTGACCAGCGTTTTACCGCTGAGTTGAGCGATAGACTGCGGCGAATCTACGGTCTGGACAGGAAACCGAGAAATCCCGATGATTTCTTCAGACTGCTTAGAGACGAAAGCGAGAAGCACGCAGGGACCAAGGAGTTCCTCGGGCGCGTGAGGTCAGGGAAGGCAGTGATAGGCCGAAGCGGTGTCCCGACCAAGGACTGGATTGTCAGATATGGGGCTGAAGAGGTCTTTACGTTCTGCTCCTATGACACCCTGATGACGGCCGTCCTCCAACGTGACTCAGAAATCGGTTCGTCTTGCCCTCACTGCGGCGAAGCAATGACGGTGCGAATTCGCGGAGGCAAACTGAAGGATTTCTATCCCAAGGGGATGATGTTCCTGTGGGGTGCAGGTCCCGAGGGCGCTCCCGGGAATCCAATGTGCGATCACCTCCACCTCTTCCCGAACAAGGAGCACATGAATGCATGGATTGAATCGAAAGAAGGAGAGATGGGATTCAGCTTCAAACTCCCAGACGTAGTCCGACGGTTGAGGGAGAGGTTTTAGCAAGCCGCGACCGCCCCTGCAAGCGGATGCTTACCAAAGCTCCCTCTTTTCTCCTCGTCTTTCCATTCCCTTTTCCCTTCTCTGCGGGTCGCAGGACTACGCGAGGGGCAATCTACAAGGTTGTGCTAATCCCGGCCGGGGCACGAATTTCACATAAGACGGACCAGATTTTGAAAAGTCGATGGGGATTTGAACCCGAAGGATGATAAACCTTGTCAGGGCATTCATACTACAGCTCATTTCCCTCGAGACTTCGATGGGCAAAGTCGCGGTGTCGGGCACCTAGGATTGAACCTGCGACCTAGTTCCCCAGGTCTTAAATGGAAGACGGACGACACTCTCGAAGGAGTTAGAGAGGCACCAAGAATGATGGGATCAATTCATCCCGCCATGATTAGACTCCATCTGGGAGAGACCGAAAGGTGCGGGCCCAGAGGGGTTTGCGACTATTTGCAATCTTCTTTCCTAGCCGGTGGTAAGGCGACCGAATGAGACTCGAATTCACGGCGTTGCATAGATTCAACGTTGTGCATGAAGTTGTGGATTTATGAGGCTGCCACCGAGGCATGAACCAGACTGACCACGGACGATTGCCAAACTCTAGGTCGGTTTCTTGATTCTTTGCTAGAAGAAAAATCCTGCATGGTGGTGCTGGTCTCTACCTCGCGATCATCTGATGACTTGAATAGTGAATGTTTGCATGATGGTTTGGGCCATTCCAGGAGACGCAAGTGTAAGGGTGCAGCTCTTCTGGCCATTGCTCGACGGCGCCACGACCCCAAGCGTCAGGACTGTCGTTCCCGGGGCTATGTCACCGACGGCAATCTGAGTGCTTGACGACGCTGTGCAGGAGGCTGGGTTCCCGTTAATCGTCTTGGAGCAGCTCTGAAATGCGAACTGCGCAAAGTCACCTGATGACACAAGGGTGGCGCTTTGGTAGGTAGGGCTCCCGAGATTGTAGATTGTTACCGTGCAATTGAAGGTCGCGCCGGCTATGACTGAGCCTCCCGAGGTCGGGCACTGGACATTCATGCTCACACTTTGCCCACCAGAAGAGCTGGTCGAGGTCTTCGAAGTGCTCGATGTTGACTGGGAAGTAGTGCTTTGGCTGGAAGTAGAGATGCTGGATTGAGTCGTCAGCGACACTGTCGACGTGCTCCCGGCGTTCGCATTAAATCCTGAAGCAAAGAAGTAAAACACGCCGCCAGAGAGAAAGAGAAGGCCTATCAGGAATCCTACCTTCGCTGCCCTGGCGCCTCTTCCTTTCTCCTCGCGCAACGTCTCCCTAACCCTGAACGAAATGTAAAGTGCCAGTCCGGAAAGCAGAATTATCGCGACCGAAATGGCTAGCACGAGGCCGATGATTGTGTAGTCAGAAGGAACTCCCGCCACGATTTTCACCTAGCCGGCTTCTCCCATTTCATTCGGAGACTCAGCATCTCCTCAGTGAAGGCGGCTGTTCGGATTCCGTCGAGGAATGTGCTGTAGAATATCAGAAGGGGGCTTACGACAATTTGCCAGAGGTGCCTCTCCTTGTCGAATACAATGGCGGTCACTGCCACCAGGGTCTGGAGAAGCCAGTAGGAGGATAAACCATACAGTATGGGCGTCCAGTCGCCGGATACGAACCCTGCTAGGACTGCGAAGAGGGCTAGGAAGAGGTTGACTATGGGCGAAACAGTGTCGTACCACATGTATGGGAGGCCGTAGAGCCCAGCAACACCATATCTGCTTCTGAACAGCATCCCTTGATACTTCGCCAAGACCTGGATCATTCCCCTGTACCAACGCCTTCTTTGCTTTAGCAAATCCTCAACACCCCGGGGAGCAATCGTGTATGCGATGGCACGGTCCTCGTATTCCACCCTGTATCTTTCCTTGAGAATCGCGAGTGTGATGTCGAAGTCCTCGGCGAACGTGTCGGGCGAAAAGTATCGCACTTTCTCAACTGCGTCCCTCCTGAATGCTGCGATGGGCCCTGGGACTATCATCACAGACGCCAGCATCGACTGGCCCTTCCTCGTCAGACCGATGCTCGTAGTATACTCGACCTCCTGAAGCCTCTGTAGGAGCCCCTTGGCCTTGTCCACCTTGACGTTGCCTGCCAGGCCTCCGAGCGCCGGGTTCGAGGAAAAACGGTCAGCAAGGACTCCCAACGAGCCAGAATTCAAGCGGGTGTCCGCGTCGACGGTCAGCACCACGCTTCCAGAAGCTGCCCTAATGCCGGTATTGAGCGCCTCTGCCTTCCCTTTGTTCTCCTGGTGGATTACCTTTAGGATTGGGCCCTCGTAGACGCGAGATATTTCCAGCGTCCTGTCTGTCGAGCCATCGTCCACGAGGACAATTTCGTAATTGCCGTAGTCCAAGGCGAGGAGCGATACGATGGTCGACGCGATGCTCTTCTCTTCGTTGAATGCCGGCACGATGACAGAGATTTTCAAATCGCGCGCGATGGGGGCTGCTCGTCGGAAATTGTAGGTGATGGAAAGGATCCAGAGGCTGAAGATCCTGACAAGCGCAACAACAAGTAGGCTGAGGAAAAGGATCACTACTATGCTCATTGCCGGACCATCTCGTCAGAGCCTCGCATTGGCACTTGCGAGGTCAGCCAAATTTGAACCACACATTTTGAACATGGGCACGTGGGGCCGTTTGCCGAGGTTGAACGGATTGGAGGGGCAGAGCCACATGTCACTACAGGTCGTTGCCGTCGAGTGCGAAGCACAGTCTAAGCCTTTTGCTATCCGGGCGTAATCTGCGATTGGCCTATCGCGTCCGTCCTCTCTTCGCTCTCAGGAAGAGGAAAGCGGCAGCCACAATTACTGCCAGAATAGCCACAATCAACTGGAATCCCAGTGTGCTCCAGATCGGGGGCGGGATGTTCTTCATGGTTATCGGCACCGTTGCATCGGAGCTTAGATGAATCGTTACTGTCGTAGAGTTCCTGGCGAGCGTCAGCCAGAAGACATCGTAATATTCCGCCGTGACTCTGTAGTCCCCGACAGGTAGCTCGAAGGACACAATGCCACTGGTCGCCGTCCTTCCGTAACGATATACCAGTGCATTTGACGTTCCGGTCCCTTGAAGAAACACCGTGGCGTTGGACAAAGCATGGTGTGAGCCGTCGGTCACGTTGACTGTCAGGTTGAAGACCGAAGCCCTCACCGTGAAGGGCCCATCCGACGTCACGTTTGTGGTCGCATCTGCTACTTTCACCCCCTCGAGGAAGCCGAGTAACGAATAGTTCCCCGCTGGCTGCTGGGACGGGAGGAACGAACCCGCACCGTCAGTCACGAACGGAAGCCGTCCCGTCGTACCGTTCGGATACGTGACGAACGCGAGGATTCCCTGGATCTTTGCGCCGTCCGAACTCTGAAAGACAAAGGCAGGGTAGTAGACCTTCGTCGCGATTGTAATAGTCGTCTGGTGGGCAACGTCGACCGTCTGCCGAGCGACCACGACCCCCTCCCAGGTGACGAGAACTACGAAGGTCCCGGTGAAGATTGTGATATTCAGGATCCCGTTCGAGGCTGTTCTTCCCGAAACGTAATCGAGCCCCCCCTGCGTAAATTGGACGAAAGCAGACGGGAGTGGTCTGTTGTGCGAGTCGAGCACCTTGATTGTGACCGGAAACTGGACCCCGATGGAGAAGTTAGTCGTCCCGTATTCAATGAAAGGGGAATACGATCCAGTCTTCTCGAATTGTATCTCCCCGTTGTTGTCAACGACCGATCCGAGAACCGAGTAGGTGCCCTCAGCCTGGGAGCTGGTGTAGGAGTACGCGTATTGGTAGAAGCTCGTATACGATGTCGGAGTCCCCGAAGACAGCACCATGCTCGCGTTGTTCACTGCCAGGAACCCTCCTGGCCCCGTTATCTGGACCAAGACCTTTGCGATGTCGTACCCCCCGAACGGGTCGGTTATCGAGGCGACTACGGTTACTATCCTCTGACTCTGAGGCCAGAATGAGAAGAAGGTGTTGCGCGCTGTCCCGTTCGCATCATGGGTGATTAGGCTCGTGACCCTTGCGTAGTCGTTCGACGGGAGTACCAGTCGGCTCGAGTGAGATGACGAGTCGTACCAGACCCGGATGGGAACGGTCGCGCCGCTGTTGATGTTAATCTCCACCTGCAGAGTGTTGCCCGTTGCAAAGCTATGGTTTAGGTTGACGTCCAACGAGTAGGCGTAGACGGGTGAGTCAAGGTACCCGTTGTTGCCGCTGGGGCCTCCGAGGACAGTCGGGGAAAGCGCACCAGAATCCCAGACCACAGCACCAGTAGGGCTCTTCTCCCAGAACTCCACCCCCCACGTTGCTGGGTGCAGAGCAGTCGAATTGGCGAAGATGATGGTCTGCCACACCCCGTTGAGACCCACGGGCCCTGCGAAGCTTGGCGCAATGTACCAGTCCAGGGTAAGCTTGGGCTGGCCTGAACCCTTGAAGTCGCTGTTTTTGGCCGACTGGAAGTTGTTCCTCGTGTCGATGACGTAGTTGGTGACTACGCCGCCTACCTGAGGGGGGTTGGAGGTGTAGTGCATGTAGAACGTCATGTTCTTTGTGATAGGCGAGCTGGCGGAGACCGAAGGGGAAACTGATAGGGGCAATGCTCCTGCCATGAGCAGGAAAACGACGATCGTGAAAGTCCTGAATTTGTGATTTTGTTTCTCTGCCATTTTTCCAACGCTTAACAGTGTTCCTTTACCTAATCGTGATTGCATCGCTTGCACCTGTTGCCGCCATCCACTCCATTCTACTTTTTCTAACGAGGCTATTTTACCGGTATCGAGCACCGATAAGTATCAAGAATCTTGTTCCCGTTTTGGAATGACGGGATCTTGAGCTCACCAATGCCGCGCGCTCTAACTCGATGGCAATAAGCCGATGCGCCGATTAGGTCACTTGCGGACAAGGGCGCCCAACCCAAGTGAGAGTGGATTCAAACCAAAAATCACGGGTTCGGAGGAGCTTAGACTCATGATGGGTTCGGTTCCGCTGCTCCGTACTCCAGTGGTTTCGTGGAGTCGGCGGGAACAAGGCCCTTCGGGTTCAAATCGGTGACGAATTCGGAGCTCAGTTCCGTGGGTCTTTGAGCTTTAAGGTGGAATGCCGGGCGGTGTTGTCGCAGCAGAACATGCATCCAAGCCGCACAAGGCCAGAAGAAGGATTTAGGAGCGGTCCTGGGTTATTCAGGAAACCTAACAAGCGTTAAATAAACGGAACGGCCCGCGCGCGAAAGTCTGAAGTGAAATCTATTCCACTTCCAATCAACCGGCCGACTGAAGCGGTTCTAGCAACCCCGCTCATCGTCGGGACTTCACACAAGAACTCCTCAATCAGCTATAGGGAGAAGCTGGCGGCATTCCTGGAAAAAGGCTCAGCGCCGAGGAGCATTCCGGTGAAGGAATGGGCGATCCTCAAGACTTGCAACCGCATCGAATTCGTGTTTGTTACCGATGACCCTGGAACTGCGACAGAGCGGGTTTGCCAATGGGCGGAAACTAACCTCGGAGAGGCCTCTTTCTACGTCCTTGAAGGCAGACGCGCCATCGCTCACCTATTTCGCGTTGCCGCCGGACTGGATTCCATGATGGTCAAAGATGGACAGATTCTCGACCAGCTCAGGGCCGCAGGAAGGCAGGCGAGGAAGACAGGCTCCTCTCGAGCAGTGCTCTCGCCACTGTTCGACTCGGCTGTCAACGCCGGGAGTAGAGCCCGGCCCGCCCTGAAAGGAGCTTCAACATCAGTGGCCGAGTTCGCTGTGGAGCAGGCCCTGAAGGAGCTCGGGCATGCGCCCCATGACGTCCTCCTGATAGGCACGGGCAAGATGTCGAGGATTGTCGCGACGCTCCTTGAAGACAGCAGGATTCACGTGGTTAGCCACAGATCGAGCCTTCCCCCAGCTCTAACAGATGCCTCCCTCGTCAGCTGGGCTGCGATTCCTGAAGTGCTCCGAAAATCAGAGTTGGTCGTATCCGCCACGAATCATCCGGGCTTTTCAATCAGGGCCAGAGACCTGTCTGGCCGGAAGAGGAGGGTTTTGGTAGACCTCGGTTTCCCGAGGAACATCGAGCCCTCTGTCCGAAGCATGCCCGGAATCCGCCTCCTAGACCTCGACGACCTAGCCGACATGGCCAAGACCCGAAGCCACCCCGGAACAACACGGGCCGAGAGGATAATCCAATCAGAGGCATCAAGGTTCGAGAAGTGGCTAAAGGCCAGCAAACTCTCCCCCGAGGTCCCCCAGCTATTCAGATGGGCCGAACAGGTCCGCACGGAGGAGACCGAAGCCGTTCTCCGCAGCTTCCCGGCCCTTTCGTCTCGGGAAATCAGACTCATAGAAGCAATGGGGAGGCGCATAACAAGCAAGATTCTTGCGCGGCCCGCTGCATTCGCAAAGCAGTCGTCGCCAGAGCTTCCGCAGGAAGAGAGAATGCGTGTCCTTCGTGCCGTCTTCTTGGAGGAATCTTCCTGACCAAGATTCGCATTGGCACCCGCACGAGCCGACTCGCTATGGTCCAGACCGAAACAGTGGTCGGCCTCATCCGCGCGATTCACCCCACTGTCGACGTCGAAGTGATTCCGATTACGACCTTCGGCGACCGATTACCATTGGAGAAGCGGGCCGAGGTCGAAGGTAAGGGAGCCTTCACCGAAGACTTGGAGGACGTGATTGCCAACGGGACTGTGGACATCGGCGTTCACAGTATGAAGGACCTACCCATGGAACTCGGCGCGGGCCTAACGATAGGCGCGACCCCGGTCAGGGCAGACCCCAGGGACGCGCTCGTCTCACGGGAGGGAGGCACGCTTGCCTCATTGAAGCATGGAGCCATCCTGGGGACAAGCAGTCTGAGGAGGAAGGCCCAGTTGCGGGCCCTGAGGAAGGACCTGAAAGTTTCTGATTTGCATGGAAACGTTGACACGAGGCTGCGAAGGATGGATGAACTTGGAATCGACGGCATCGTGCTCGCAGCCGCGGGGCTCGAAAGGCTCGGCAGGGCCGACAGGATCACGCAATATTTTGATATCGACGAGATTGTCCCGGCCCCGTGCCAGGGCACCATCGCCTTGGAAGCAAGAGAAGACGACCAGGTGACCCTAGGACTCTTGAGGGTCTTGGACAACAAAGAGGTTAACACCGTTTCCAAGTGCGAGCGTTCGTTCGCTACCCGCCTAGGCGGTGACTGCGACATCCCGGTCGGCTTCCACGCCTCGCTCAAAGGGCCGACACTGGAGCTCGTCGGTTCGGTTCTGAGCCCGGATGGGGGCCGCATTGTCAGGCACGCTGCGAAGGCCTTAGCGTCCAACCCGACGACAGCAGGGGAAGACTTCGCCGAGGAACTTCTACGGCTCGGAGGAAAACAGATTTTGGAGGCCGCGGCTGATTGAAAGTCCTGGTCACCCGTTCACACGAAGGCAACGCGGAATTGATTCCGAAGTTGAAGGCTCTCGGAATCGAGACCGTCTCGCTCGACCTTCTTGAATTCTTCCCTCCCGAAGACTGGGCTCAAGTCGACGATAGCCTCTCGCGGCTTCAGTCATACGACTGGATACTATTCACCTCGCCGACAGGCGTGCGCTTCTTCGTCCGAAGAATGGGCTTCCTCGGGCGCGCCCTGGTGTGGGACGGCCCGCCAAGAGTCGGCGCCGTCGGTGAACGGACAGCGGCCGCTTTGAGAAGACAAGGTGTCCGGGTAGACTTCACGCCGCCAAGATTCCTCACCGTCGAGCTTGCAAAGGAACTCCCCGGCCCGCAGGGCCGGGTCCTCTTGCTCCGGGCGGATGTAGCAGACAGGGAGATAGCCGACATTCTCAAGGATCGGGGATTCGCGGCCGAAGACCTAACGATTTACCGGACGAAACGGAAATCCATCGGAGACACCGCACCCTTGCTGACTGTTGACTTGGTCGTCCTCGGGAGTCCCTCGGCGGTGGAATCTCTTTGTGCTCAATTGTCGCCCGAGGACCTCCTCAAAATTATCTCCAAACCAGCAGCCTGCATTGGTCCTGTCACTGCGGAGGCGGCACGGAAACGGGGATTCCTCCATGTGGTACAGCCCGAATCTCAAACCTTCGATGCTCTTGTCGGTTCAATCGGGAGGATGGCAAGGGTTGCTTGAAGAAAAGATGAGGGCAGAGGCTCGCCTTCGGCGCTTGAGGCAGTCTGAGCAGATTAGGGCGCTAGTGCGGGAGACCTCCTTGGACCCATCCAAATTCGTCGCACCGGTCTTCGTGACAGAAGGCTCGGGGATAGTCGAGCCCATCAAGTCCATGCCTGGTGTCCACAGATACGCAGTCGACAGGTTGGGCAGCTACCTTGCCAGACTCCGCGACGTGGGCGTCAACTCCGTAATGCTGTTCGGAATAGCCAGTTCGAAAGACGAGGAGGGCTCCATGGCCTATTCACCGACCGGCATCGTCCCTCGGGCGGTCGCTGAGATCAAACGCATCTTCCCCGACGAAGTGGTCATGGCGGATGTCTGTCTGTGCGAGTACACCAACCACGGGCATTGCGGCATCCTGCGCGGCGGCACAATCGACAACGACCGGACTCTTCCTCTTTTGGCCCGCGCGGCAGTGGAGTACGCGAGAGCTGGTGCCGACGTCGTGGCGCCAAGCGCGATGATGGACGGGCAGGTCGGAGGGATTAGAATCGCCCTGGACTCGGAAGGACTAGAGAGCACGGCCATAATGGGCTATTCTGCAAAGTACGCTTCGTCGTTCTATGGGCCGTTCAGAGAAGCGGCTGGGTCCTCACCTTCTTTCGGAGACAGGCGCTCCTATCAAATGGACCCGCCGAACTCCCGGGAGGCCATGAGGGAGCTTTCAAGCGACTCAAGAGAAGGAGCGGACATCCTGATGGTGAAACCAGCCCTGGCCTACCTAGACGTCCTTTCGAAGGCCCGTTCGCGATTCGACCTTCCAATTGCTGCATACAACGTCAGTGGAGAGTATTCCATGGTGAAAGCGGCCGCGGCCCAGGGCTGGATTGACGAAAAGAAGGCGACCCTGGAAATCCTCACTTCGATAAAGCGAGCCGGAGCCGATATCATAATCACCTATTCGGCCGAACAGGCTGCAAACTGGCTGGCAGAGTGAAGATTGACAAAGCAAGGTACCCAGACGCCCCCGGAGACCGTTGTTGTCAAGCGCTTCATCAAGTACAACTTCTTCAAGGTAGCGAGAGATTGGCGCTTCCTCGGCCCCGACGAGAAGGCAACCGCAAAGAAGGAGTTCCTCAAAGTCCTCAAAAGACAAGTATCCGTTGTCGAACTCCAGTACTTCTCATTGGTGGGTTACAGACGGGATGTCGACTTCATGGTGATGGCGGGCTCCCCTGACGTCCAGCGCTTCCAGGACTTGTTCTCCGAACTAGTGTCGACCTCGTTGGGCCGGTATCTTGAGACTCCTTACTCCTACCTGGCGATGACCCGCCGCTCGACCTATCTCGGGAGCCACACACACCCAGGCCAGGAGGGGGCGGGGCACCAAGCCGAGTCGGGCTCGAAATACCTGTTCGTCTATCCTTTCGTGAAGAAGAGGGAATGGTATAGCATCCCGTTCAGAGAGAGACAAAGGATGATGGCCGACCACTTCAAGATTGGACACAAATACCCGAAGATCAAGATCAACACGGGGTATTCCTTCGGCCTCGACGACCAGGAATTCGTGCTCGCCTTCGAGGGGGACGATCCAAGCGAGTTCCTGGCGCTAGTCGAAGAATTACGGAGTTCCGACGTAAGCAGGTACACGCAGCTGGAGGTCCCAGTATTCACCTGCTCGAGGGTTAGTGAGGCGCGGATGTTAGACCTCATCGCGTAGGTGAGCCGTTGGACGCAACGAAATCCGCTGATATGTTCCGGCGCGCCCAGAGAGTCATGGTGGGCGGAGTGAGCAGCCCCGTCCGGGCTTTCAAAGCGGTCGGCGGCGAGCCTTTGTTCATCGAGCGGGGGAGCGGACCCAAGATGTGGGACGTTGACGGAAACGTCTACATCGACTACGTCCTCTCGTGGGGGCCTCTAATCCTCGGCCATGCGCATCCTGAGGTGACCTCGGCGGTGGCCAATCAAATTAGGAAAGGGACGAGCTTCGGGGCGCCGACGGAATCTGAGCTCATGCTCGCTGAAGAGATCAGCCGCTCCGTGTCATCTATCGAGAATGTCAGGTTCGTCAACTCGGGAACCGAGGCAACGATGTCTGCACTGCGCCTGGCGAGGGCCTTCACATCTAGAACCAGGGTGGTGAAATTCGAGGGATGCTACCACGGCCATGCCGATCAATTCCTGACTAAGGCAGGTTCGGGCCTTGCAACCTTCGACCTCGCGAGCTCTTCGGGAGTCCCTGACAGTGTGATTTCAAGCAGTATCACCCTCCCCTTCAACGACATCGCGGCGGCGGAGAAGGTCCTGGCGAATGATGGCGCTGACGTTGCTGCGATAATCGTGGAACCAGTCGCGGGTAACATGGGCGTCGTCCATCCTGAGAAGGGTTTCCTGTCTGGCCTGAGGAGACTGGCGAATGACAACGGGTCACTATTGATCTTCGACGAAGTGATTACAGGCTTCAGAGTCTCGAGAGGTGGGGCTCAGGAGCTCTTCGGTGTCTCGCCCGACATAACCTGCCTCGGGAAGGTCATCGGCGGGGGGTTCCCCGTCGGGGCGTACGGCGGAAGAAAGGAAATCATGCGCCTCGTTGCCCCTGAAGGGCCGGTGTATCAGGCAGGGACGCTCTCCGGCAATCCCGTGGCTATGGTCGCGGGGCTTGCAACGCTGGACAAGCTGACAAGCCGGGCATATTCTACATTAGAGGAGACTTCCCAAAGTCTGGAAGAGGGTTTCACTAGCGCCGCTTCTAATAACTCGGTTCAGGTGTCGCTCAACCGGGTCGGCTCAATGGTAGGCCTCTTCTTCACGGACGGCCCAGTTCGGAACTTCCAAGACTCGAAGCGAAGCAACATCGCGTCCTACGCAAAGTTCCACAGGTCCATGCTCGCACAGGGCCACTATCTTCCTCCATCACCCTTTGAGACCATTTTCCTCTCAATGGCGCACACCGAGTCTGACGTCAGTCAGACGGTCAGGGCGGCTTCAATCGCGTTCAAGGAGTGTGCCTGAGTATGAGCGTCTTCACAGACGCCTGTCGTCGCAAGGAGACAGAGTACACTCCAATCTGGTTCATGCGCCAGGCGGGCAGATACCTCCCGAGTTACCGTCGCCTCAAGGGAACACGCAACGTGCTGGACATCGCCAAGGATCCCGAGCTTGCTTCTGAGGCCGTGGTCGGCGCAGTCCGCGAGCTTGGTGTCGACGCGGGGATAATCTTCGCAGACATCATGCTCCCCCTAGTAGGCATGGGAGTCAAGTTCAGAATCGAAGAGAACGTTGGCCCTGTAGTCTCGAGTCCCATCCGCTCGCTTGAGGACGTTTCCGAACTCAGAACCTTCGATTCCGAACGCGATGCGAACGAAGTCTACGATGGGATAGAGGAAAGTGTCAGCAAACTCGACGGTATACCTCTAATCGGCTTTTCAGGCGCTCCCTTCACACTTGCTGGCTATCTCGTCGAGGGCGTTCCTGACAGGGAACTTCAGAAGACCAAGGCGATGATGTACGGCGACCCTGATTCCTGGAAGTCTTTGATGAAGAAGTTAACGTCGATGGTGAAGACGTACCTGGCTGGGCAAATCGAGCATGGGGTTGACGCAGTGCAGCTCTTCGACAGCTGGGTCGGGTCCCTGTCCGCGGCGGACTACACACGCTATGTATTCCCCTACACCAGAGAGGTAGTCGAATCCGTGGGCGGAAGGGTCCCAACCATTCACTTCTGCGCCAATTCAGGATCATTGATTGAGAAGTTCAGGTCTACGAATGCGGAAGTATTGAGCGTGGACTGGCGGATGGACATCGGCGAAGTCTGGAGGAGGTGCGAAGACAGGGTCGCAGTCCAGGGGAACCTCGATCCCGTAGTAGCAGCGGTCGGCGGAGAAGCGATGAAAAGAGGGACGGTCGAGATTCTCCGACAGGCACAGAATCATAAGGGGCACATATTCAACTTGGGGCACGGTGTCCTGAAGGAGACAGCTCCAGAGAACCTAAGAAGGATCGTTAAGATTGTGCACGACACGACGAGGCTTCGGTCCTAAAGCGGACGATGTGCGAAAGTGACCTCGAATGAGCACACCTGCGTGGTTCTGATGACTTACGGGTCTCCGGCGACCCTCGACGATGTGCCAGGCTACCTGCGGAACGTTCGGGGCGGACGCGAACCGGACGGTGCACTCATCTCGGAGTTCCGCCGCCGCTATCGCCTGATAGGCGGGTCCCCGTTGCTGCGAATAACTAGCGAGCAAGCCGAACGCTTGCAGTTAGAGTTGAATGGGCTCGAAGATGGGAGTTCCTACAACGTCGTATCCGGGATGCGGTTCTCTCCACCGTTCATCGCTGATGTAGTAAAGCAGGCGGCGCCCGAGCAAGGATGTGTGGTCGGCATTGTCATGTCGCCTCAGTTCTCTCCAATCATAATGGGCGGATATGTCCGCTCTTTGCAAGAGGCAGTCGCAAGCCTCCACCGCGACGGATTGGGACTTAGAATCGCTGAGGACTGGCACCTCCAACCCTTCTTCCTCGAAGCTCTGGCGGAGAGGGTCAGAGAGGCGCTCGCGCGGTTCCCTCCGGATGTCAGAGAGGAGGTCCCCGTCCTATTTACTGCCCACAGCATGCCCAAGCGAGTCGTCGAGAAGGAACCAGACTACATCGAGCAGCTGAAGGGTACGGCAGCGGCGGTCGCCGAGTTGGTTGGATTGAAAGAAGGCCGGTGGCTCTTCTGCTACCAGAGTGCAGGCCACACACCTGAAGAATGGTTGAAGCCGGACTTCGCTGACGCGATGCCGGAGCTTCGTAAAGCCGGATACAATCACGTGTTGATAGCGCCGGTGCAATTCCTCGCGGATCACTTGGAAGTCCTCTACGACATTGAGATTGGCGCTCGCCAGCAGGCCGAGCTGGCCGGAGTAGTGTTCGCCAGAATAGAGTCGTTGAACACGTCACCCCTCTTAATCAAGGCCCTGGCCGCAGTCGTCCGGCAGACGCTCGTGTAGGCTCGCTGGCAAGACGGGGAGCTAGGGTACGATTGCTAGGACTGACGTTAGAGGGTAACGACGACACTATGGACTCGTTGGGAAGAATCCGGCAGAAACCGGGAATCCAGGGGACTTCCACCGGGGTTCCAGTTAGGCAGGCCATGCGGCGGGGATTCGGACCCGAGGACTAACATTCCCGACCGGGGCAATTCACCACGTGATCTTTGAACAGATAACCGTTTGCAGGGCTTGTTTTCGGTGCCCCTCTTGAGAGGACAACCTGCGTCTCTTTTGCTGCCGCCGGCAATTGGACGCGGCATTCTGGATTCAAATTTCCTTCTGCAATCCATGAGAGAGGAATCTGTAAGAATCCCAGTCAGGTGGCGCAGTGCATGTCATGGAAGGAAGAACTGAAGTACGACCCTGTGCCTTCTTTGATGGCTTCGAAGAACGAACCACTCCGCTACTTTACAGCAAAGGACTTGATGGATACCGTCCCGGAGCCAATATCGAAACTTTGGGCATTGCCTAGGTGCAGAAAGATCATCGAAGTACAACAGCCAAATGGCTCATGGGAGTATCACCGAGGAAGGGCACATATCAGGTCAAGGGAAGACTACGACCAAATCGAAACATATCGTGTCCTGAGGATTCTAGTGGAAGAGTTCGGTGTCAACAAGAACCTTCCGGCCTTCAATGAAGCCGCAGAATTTCTCTTCGGGCATCAGACGGAAGAGGGAGACTTCAGGGGAATCTGTGGCAACCAATATGTGCCTTACTACTCTGCAGCGATGATGGAGCTCCTCATCAAGGGAGGATACTCGACAGACCGCAGAATCGAACGAGGATTTCGCTGGCTAACTTCTAGTCGCCAGAACGACGGGGGATGGGCCTTTCCGATGAGGACGGTCGGCCGGAGGCTGGGCTCAGAGACGTTCGGTATGGAGACAATAAGGCCTGACAAGACAAAGCCCTTCTCCCATCTGATTACGGGGATGGTCCTTCGGGCTTTCGCCGCGCACTCGTCTTATAGGAAGTCTGAAGTCGCCAGGGCCGCAGCTGCGCTCCTGGCAAGTCGATTTTTCCAAGCGGACAAGTATCCCGACCGGCGGACCTCCAACTTCTGGACTAGCTTTTCGTATCCTTTCTGGTTCACCGACCTAATTTCGTCGCTCGATTCGCTCTCTTTGTTAGGCTTGTCCGCCAACCGTCCAAGGATTCAGGAGTCGTTGCGATGGTTCGTCGCCCGTCAGAAGAAGGATGGGCGGTGGGAGCTTCGCCTTCGGGCAATGGCCAGGGAAGAAGAGCCAAGCGCATGGATCTCTTTGGCTATCTCTCGAATCTTCAAGCAATTCTACGCGTGAGACTCCGAAGTCTGCCAACGACTTCGCGTATGCCTTGGCCCAGTCAATCTCCAGGGTCCTCCATGGCTCGCCCATTCGAGGGTCCACCAGCCAATTATCCCAAAGGCGGCGGCCAGTGCGTAAGACCCAATCACAAGCGATTCCTCTGTCATGATACCACACACGAGTGGATTCCGACCCCCGGTCATACGGGGAGGTTAATCAGCAGGTAGCGGCGCCCCCTTGACGGCTTCAGAGATTTGGGAGTGTCCATCCAAGGGCTTTCGAAGCGTTTCGCCAACTCTTCAGGCATCAACAGGATAAGCTTCGACGTGCCAGATGGGAAACTCCTATCGATACTTGGACCGAGCGGCTCAGGCAAGACGACACTCCTCCGTTGCATCTCTGGTGTTGAGGAGCCAGAGGAGGGCACCATCAAGATTGGAGCAAGGGTTGTGTTCGACGCTTCGAAGAAGCTCAACCTTCCCCCGGAGGAAAGGGGCATCGGAATGGTGTTCCAGTCCAATGCACTCTGGCCCCACATGACGGTGCAGAAGAACGTCGCGTACCCACTTGAGGTAAGGGGCGAGAGCAACATCGCCCAGAGGGTTGACGAAGTTCTTGCCCTTCTGAAAATGGACCATCTCGCTAGCCGCTACCCGAGCGAGATAAGCGGGGGAGAACAGCAAAGGGTGGCCATCGCACGCGCCATAGTCTACAGACCATCGCTGGTCCTCCTCGACGAGCCTTTCAGCAGCCTTGACGTGCTGCTCCGGGAATCTCTGAGGGATGACATACGACAGCTCCAATTGAAACTCGGAACGACCATGATCTATGTGACGCATGATAGGGTCGACGCCCTTTCCCTCGGAGACATCATTGCACTGGTTTCCGAAGGGAGACTGCTCGCTTACGATCCCCCAGAGACTCTTCTGCGTTCACCACCCAACTCTTTCGCCGCGAAGTTCCTCGGCGGGATGCTGATTCTGGACGCCGAGGCCTCTCCAATTTCGAGAGATATCCTTAGAGTCACCTCATCGTTGGCAACCTTCGAAGTGCCCGCTGTTGGCCCTTCCGGGGCTGTCAAACTCTGCGTACCGCCTTCGGCCTGCAGGCTCGCTCCAGAAGGCGCCGGGACGATTCCTGGTACGGTCACCGGGATTTCGAGGTTTCCTTCGGGATACACTGCAAGCAGGGTCACAACAAGTTCTGGAACCGTGGAAGTTAGGCTAGAACCTGATGGTCCCACCTTCATTCTTGGTGATAGGGTCCACATCGCCATCGATGCCAGAAGGTGCCTCGTGCTCCCGTCATAGGGCCCTGCATCCCCTGGGATTGAGGAACATGGCGGCCACCGTTTGAAATCCTCGAATAATCCCCACGCAACACTATTAAACCAACTTCGAATTACTTTTCGAGCGACTTGCAAAGGCGAGCCATGGGCACTCCATTAAAGGTAATCGCAGTAGTCGTCGTAGTCGCAATCGTCGTAGCGGCGGCCTATTACTTCCTGTTGGCCACCATTTCAGGCCCGAGCACCACGACGAACTCCCCTGTCACCCTTACGGTTTACGGGAGCGTTCACACCACTGACCTGCAGACCGTCCTCAAGGACTTCCACGGCAACTACAGCTGGATCACCGTAAATTATGTCGAGCTCACCCCGCCGGCCGCCCTCACGAGGCTAACCAGCGAGCTCGGTGGGAACAAGTCTACCGCAGACGTGGTGTTCGAGACGAACTCGGTGGTCAACGTGATGAAGTCAAAGGGTTTCCTGACGCCGTACAATTCTACGCAGCTTTCTAACTACCCGCCGAACTTCTACGATAAGTCGGGTTACTGGGCAACGGCGATACTGTTACCTGTTGCCTTCTCCTACAACACCCAGGCTCTCAGTTCGAGCACGCTCCCAACACTTGCTGGGATCGTCGACCCGAGCTGGAAGGGAAAAGTCACAATCCTGGACCCTACCCTTGGCAGCACCGGCACGCAGTATCTCCTTTCCATGGTTCCCGCCTTGGGTAATCAAACTTGGACTTCTTGGGTTCAGAACCTTGAGACGGTAGACGCCCCGTCTCCAACGTCCGACACGACTGCCCTAGCACAGAACGTGGCTTCAGGCCAGTTCGAGATTGGTGTGTTCACATATCTTCATGACGCGGTGAGGCTGGAGAACGGCGGCGCTCACATAGGTTGGTTCCTCCCCAAGCTGGCCAACGGTTCATCTCTCCCCCTGTACACTGCCTTTTCGTCGGTGGCTATCGTGAAGGGGACCCCGCACACGCAGGCAGCCAAGGACTTCGTCGACTTCATACTTTCAAGGGCGGGTCAGGAGACAATCGGGAACAGCGCCGTCCGGGTCCCAGCCATGCCAGGGCTCAACACACCATACTCCCTTGGAACAATCGCACCCGGGGCGAAGGTGATTTACTTCCCCACTCCGCAGGTGTCCGCAGTGGCATCAAAGTGGGGTAACATCTTCAAGCAGTGGGGCTACTAGGCCGACAATGAGCTCACGACGGCTCACCACGTACATTCCCGTGATTGTGGCCGCCGTCTTGGGAATCTATCCCGCTGCTTACTTGGTCTTTGGCTCCTTGTGGAGCTCAGACCCCGGATACCCGGGGCATTACACCCTGGACAATTACCAGGCAGTGGCTTCCGACCCATCCCTTCGAGCAGTTCTCATCAACACCATGGCATACGCAGTCGGCGCAGCACTGATTGCCGTCTCCCTCGGGGTACTCCTCTCTGTGGCCATACAGCGGACCGACACCCCATTCAAGAAGCTGACCAGCTACTCCCTCCTTCTGGTTCTCGGCCTCCCGTGGTTCGTGGAGGACATGGGTTGGAACTACCTGATGCAATCGAGGACGGGACTTTACAACGTTGTTTTCTCGGAAGCCAATTCGCTCCTCCACTCCGGGGTGAATCCACTCGGAGGTACATTCGTTAACATAAACTCGCTCTGGGGGATGATGTGGGTAATGGGTCTCGGGCTGACCCCCCTTGCCTACTTGGTGATTTCGCCCTCTTTGTCCTTGATGGACCCGACTCTGGAAGAGGCCTCCATGGTCTCCGGGGCAAACTTGCGCAAGACCTTCCTTCGCATCGACCTTCCCCTCGCTTCTCCCGCAGTGCTTTCGGCGGCGCTCCTCTGCCTAGTCCTTGCAATCGAGTCTTTCGACGTCGCCGAAATCATAGGCGTCCCCGGTGGGGTGTATGTTCTTGCCAGCACGGTTTACAGGTACGTAGGAGGTCAGTTGATTCCCAACGACGGTCTCGCTGCCGCCTATTCTTTGATCATGGTAGTCCTGACGGTAGTGGCCATAGCCATGTATGCAAGATCTGTCAGAGTATCTCAGAGGTACGTGACGGTGGGCGCCGGAGCTGGTCGTCGCCGTGTGTTCGCCCTGGGCCGCTACAGGCCTCTCGTCGCCCTTGGGCTACTTGCATTCGTCCTTGTCTACCCAGCTTCCGTGGTAGGAGCCCTCCTCTTTGCCTCCTTGCAGTTTCCAGTCTGGGCCCCGACGGCCCCCACGCTCACCCTGAACAACTACGCCTCCTTCCTTCAATACCCAGGGATGGTACCGTCGGCAGGAAACACAGCCATGGTCGCTGCGTCCTCCGCAGTATCGACCTTGGTCCTTGCCTTGGGAGTTGCATACTCGACCACAAGGCAGAAGGGGAGGCTGGGTAGAGTAGCGGAACTCGCATCTTCCCTTCCTCTCGCCTTTCCAACCATCGTGCTGGGCGTAGGGCTCCTCTGGGCCCTTGTCCGCTCACCTCTCCCATTGTACGGTACGATCTGGGCCCTCACGCTTGCGTATACCACCCGTTACGTCCCTGTTGTGACGCGCTTTCTTTCCTCCCCCATCCTTCAGATTGGTAGAGAGCTGGAGGAGATGTCGAGGATATGCGGTGCGACAGCCACAAGAACGATCTGGCGGATTATCGTTCCGCTACTTAGGCCCGCTCTGCTTGCCGCATTGGTCTATGTGCTGATTGTCAGCGCGAAAGACCTGGGGGCTGCAATAATGCTTTCCACCGGAACCAGTTCTGTCTTTGCTGCGTCTCTCTTCAACGTCTACTCGGAAGAGCCTTTGATTGCAGTCGCCGGAGGGTTCATCTTCGTCATTTCCATGTCTCTCGTGCTCCTGGTGGTGACAGCAGTGTTCAAGATTGACCTGTTCTCTGTTTTCAGGGCCGAGGCGCGGTCGTCAATCAGAGGAGCTTCTGTCTAGGAGTAGAACGAGGCTGGGTAAGGAGCGACTCCGGAATCAGGGTCCTCCTCTGCGCTAAGTATTCCTCTCTCTTTCATCCATTCCGATGTCCTCAAGAATTCTGTCTTCGTGTACTTTCGCCACGGTTTCCACCTGGGGACCTTCAGAACCGCTCTGATTTCCCTCTCCCGGAGACTGAATTCAGCGGGCATTTCTTCGAGTATCATCTTCACCCTTCGGAAGTAGGAGTCCTTGTATTTCTCCGGAGAACGGTTGATTATTTCGATCGCCCGGTTTGTGGCCATAAGGAACCTCCTCAACAGGTCCCTGTCCAAGTCTGTCCGGGTGACCATGTTGGTTGGATTGGTCCGTTTGGTTCTGAGCAGCAATTTGAGACCCACCACCTCGCCGATTGCTGGCCAGGGCCCAACCAAAGATGCAGCCGCCACTTCGCCCCTCTGAAGCGCCAGCAACCTTCTGTGCGGCTCTCCTGCCTGTATGAGTTTGATGGCGGTTCGAGGCATGAACCGTTCGAGGTCGTCCATCGCTGTGTAGAAGGAACCCGTCCCATCCTCGATGGCAACACCTCTCCCCGCCAGGTGAGAGGGCTTTTCGATATCCGAATCGCGCCTCACGAAGATTGAGAAAGTCGAATTGAGCGTTCCCGATCCCGGTGGGGACTTCGCGACTATCCACGCGTCCTTTCCCTTGGACACCCTGTTGATGCAGGCCCATTCACCGGCGTGATAGACATCGGTCTTCCCCTTCCGTAGGAGGTCGGTGTAGAGTTGCGTCTTGTTGGTCACCCGGGGAGGTGTCACATCATGCCATTCGACTTCGATACCTTTCTCCTTGAACAGCCCAACTTCGTCTGCGACAATCTCCGGGAAAGACCAATGGAATGCGTAGGCATTCAGCGCCAGATTAACAGGGTCCGTAGGCGGCGCATCTTTTCTCCCGAGATATAGTTTCGGGCACACTCTTTCGAAAAACATACGCCCGAAGCCATACCGGTGTGGTCAAATCGGAACGCCCCTCCAGCCCTTTTCCAATGCCCTTTGACTGCGACCCGTGAACCCAGCCGGGAGGCTCATTCGTGCGGCCCGCGATAACGAGAAATATTAGAGCGCTTCGATGACGCCGTGAGGACTTTACGTCCGGTCGCTCGATGTGATCATGTCAGATAGAAGCCTTGTGAATTGGCTGTTGGAGGAAGACGTCATGGTCAAACTCAGAAAAGTCGGTGACATTCGTCTCCTCGAGACCCACGTCCGGGAGCTCAAAGATTTCATGCATACACCCGGCCAAGTTCGACGCGATGCAAGTCTATTGGAGGCGTTAAAGGTAGTTTCCGAGAGCGACTCAGGATGTGCTCTGGTGGATGACGCGAAGGGTATCGTAACTCCCGAAGACCTTGTTCTTGGGCTAGCTGGTACGTAGCCCGGCCGGGGCACGGCTTTCATCGTTGGGTAGCCGAGGCCCTCCCCACCTAGTTCTCTCTAGTACAGAGTATGGATTCAGGCGAGCTAAGGTCCGGGCTTATCCCAGTCGACTAGCCCATCACTTGGCCAGGGATACCAAATCCTTGGCCAACTCTTCAGGTTTCGTGATCATCGGCCAATGACCTGTTTCAGTTACATTATAGGGGCCTTCCAGCTTTCCCCACTTTCCGGCGATGATTTCGTCGACAGGGTCCCCACTGAGACTGCAGAAGACGTATGCCTCCTTCACCTCGTCATAGTTCTTTGACAGTGTGATCGGGTCGGTGGCAAGCTTAACCGGCCAGGGTGTCGCCAGGGACATCATCCAGTCTCGTTTGGAACCTACGACATCCTTTCCGATTCGGCCGATGATCTCCTCGGTTAGGGGAATCGCATAACCGCCCTGAGGCGGGGGCCCGAACTCACCGGCAGGATTGAAGGCACCCTGCGGTGTTCTTACCCTCTCTGGTCGGAATGCGTCAACATAGACGACTTTCTGCACCTTCTCGTCCACGCGGTCCGCCACGGCGGCGGCCACTTTGCCCGCAAAGCTGTGCCCCACTAATACGAAATCGTCGAGATTATTGTACTTGATCACATTCAGGACGTCCTGAATGGCTGTCTCCATGCCTACGTCTTTGGTCGCAAGGTGGACTCTTTCGCCCATTCCAGTCAGGGTGACTGGACAGGCAGAATGACCCTCTCTCTCGAGGAGTGTAGTCACTTCCTTCCAGGCCCACGCCCCAAGCCATGCGCCGGGAATGAGCACGAACCTTGCCATGAGCAGATTCGTAGACGGTTTGCTACATAAGGTTCTTCTCGAACGCTAACCCTGGCCGGGAGGGTTACGTGAAACTGATGTGCAGATAGAATCCCGCAAACGCTAGTCCTATTTCGTTGACTGCAGCACCATTTGTGTAGCCGTCGCTCTTGCCACTTCTTTCCCTTCGCGGTTTTTCACCACTGATTCTACCAGAACCACCTTCCTCCCTCTATGGAGTACCTTGGCCTCTGCCGTGAGTTCATCTTCGAAGACCGGTCTGATGAAATTCATCTTAAGCTCAAGTGTTGTGAATGTCTCATCCTCGCCCAAAGTGCCCATTGTTGCGATTCCCATACAAGCGTCTGCCAGGTCTGTCATTACGCCTCCATGGAGCGTTCCCATCGGGTTGTAGTACTTCCTATCCACAATCATTTTCAGGGTCGCCTTCCCGTCCCCGAACTGAACAAGCTTCATCCCTAACGTCATCATGATGGGAGGTGGGTCAGCCTTGCCTTCTGAAACGTCTCTGAGTTTCTCCTTGAGTCCGGCCAAGAAATTCTGCAAATGGAAGTCTTAATTTAAGGTTGAACGATCGGCAAGCCACCGATAAGACATGTCTTGGCCGGAGCACCGACCTCAATCCATCCCAACGAACATCCTTAAGCGCGACAATTTCCAACCAGAAACAGCAATGACAGGTTCGGAGAAGACGTTCAAAGCAGACGAACTCGACCTCTTGCTGCTCGAAGCGCTTGTCCAAGATCCTGAAATCAAGTACAAGGAGATTGCTCAAGCATTGCACGTCGACCAACGTACAGTTGCCAAACGAATCAGAGCGCTATCGAAGGAGGGTGTGCTGAAGCAATCCATCGAAATTGATTGGTCGAAGCTTGGACTTGGCGCCCAGGCCTACGTTGGATCGACCACCGTGCGTGGGATTGGATACGCCCGAAAACTAAACGATCTTATCAGCACTGATCCCAGAATCGTCAGAGCATTTGAGACTCTGGGTACGTTCCATTATTCCATGGAGATCATAGACACAGATGTGTCAGAGATGAGGGATTCTGTCCTAAGGGATCTTGACGTCTTGGCTGCAGATCTCACGACTTCTCTTGTGACGAAAAAGATCAAGCAAGACTACAGATCGCTCCTCCGTTTCATCAGGGAGACGAGGTTCCCAAGAAGCAGGCTCCGCAGTCAAGCGCTTCCCTAGTCTGACGGTTTCAGCGAAGGCGAGGGTTTCTGCGTTGTGTGTCTCGGAAACGCCGGCCCTCATAGTTGTGCTGTCGTCCACTTTGACGACGATGTCCCCGCTGTGGAAGCACCGAAACGATGTCAAAGAAAATCCGCCTGAAATTGATCGTAAAGGTTCTTGCGTAGAATTGACCTTCTACGACCATGTCGGTGAGGTCGCGCTCATTGACCTCGTCTGAATCGAACCTTTCGAATGACAGGCTGTCTTCGAGGTAGGGCCTCAGCCTCGCCAGGTCGGCATCCACAACGACATCTTTGGGAATCGGCTCCAGCTTCTCTGCGCGGAGTAGGTCGTTCACCGCTTCCCTTGCCGCTTCGTAGTTCTTCCAGGCTTCTTCGACGAAACCGATGAAGAGACCGCTCGACGCCATCCTCGAGCGGAACTTACCCTCGCTGTCCTCTGAGTAGCTCTTCAGCAAATGTGCCTTGACGTTGAGCTCGCTCGTCCTATCAAAGCCGTACAACAGATGGCGTGCCATGCGTTCAGCGTCAGACTTGTAGGCATGGTTGAGGGAATCACCGAAGGCGCCGCAGGCAAGGAGGAACCTGGCCATGCCGTAGTCATTCTTGATCAGAGCGTTTGAAATCATGTGGGCAAAGTCGGGCTCGTACGGGATTTCGCTCATCAGGATCCCCTTCCAGGTGGCCTTGTGGCTGGCCCGGTCAATCGCTCCGATCCCGATGAGCCAGTCCTCGGCAAAGGCGACCTCGCGGTGGTCCACCCTTGACATGAACTCAAGCGACGCGAGTTTGAGGCCGTACTTGGACATGAGGAGCACCAGGTCAAACGGCGTCTCCGTCTCGAGCGATTTGCGGACTGGTATAGGGTCGATCTTGGCTGGAATTGGGGTGTCGGTCAGGATGACCGCGCGGCCTGGCTTGAACCTGCCGATCCTGCCCATCATCTGCAGGAGAGAGTTGTTGTCCAGCTTCTTGTACTTCAGCGTCTTCTGACCCAGCCTGTCCTTGCTGTCGATAACTTCGTTGAAAATCAGTACATTATCCACATAGATGTTCACCGAGGAAGCGATCACGTTCGTGGCGAAGATTCTCAGATTCTTGTCGAGCTCGGCCCGCTTCTGAATCTTATTGACTTCCGAACCGTCAAGGCCTCCATGTATGTAGACTCCCCCATAGTTGTCTGCGTACCTTTCGACAAGTCTCCTCGTGGGGAGGAACACGAGCCATGACTCATCGCGGGGCTGATTGTAGAGGTACTTCGACAGGACCATGAACATGTCGTCTAGGTCATCCGCCACCTCCACTTCTCTGGTTACCGGAAATCTTCGACCCGTCATCGAATAGAGGTTTGAAATTCCTAGGAAAGACAAGAACTCCTTGGGGTCGATCGTCGCGCTCATTATCCGAAACAGGTTCTTTGCCGTTGCTTCTTCCTTCTTTGCGAGAGACATGCACAGTTCTAACTGGGAAGACATCTGGTGGCTCTCGTCGAAGTAGATCGATGCATCGGAAACCGAATTCTCGGCCAACATCCTTAGCAGGACTCCGTCGGTGACTATCCTGATCTTCCCGCCGATATTGATTTTCGTGTCCTTCGTGATTACTGCCAATTCATCTCGGAGTTCCGGGTAAAGCGCCTGCAGCGAGTAGAACAAAGCATTACAGGCGGCCCTCGAAGGCTCACGAATGATGATTTGCCTCTCGGCTTTACGCATCCTGAATTCGTGAATGGGCGTTATCGTGCTTTTGCCTGTCCCCACATCGCCGATGATGACGAAATGGTCCGAGAAATCGATGGAACCGAGGATTGAAAAGATGGGCAGAGGGGGGGCAGCGGTCTCGGTCGCTTCTGCGGGATGCGGCACCAAAGCTTCGGCCAGCGGGACTGGTGGCCCAAGGCGGTCGAAGTCATCACCAAGACTTGCGCTCGACAAGAAAGAACTCCAACTCTCCTGAAATCGCCGATGAAGGGTAGAGATAAACCACCCTGAGGGAGCAACCTCATTCACGCGGGATGACTCCCCGATTCCCAACCTTGAGAATCGTCATCTCCTCTTATTAGCACATGCGAATTAGCGAATATTCGTGAGTTAGATTGGCTCAAACAACACAACTGCGGACGGAAGAGAAGGGTGAGCTGGAATCACGACTGCTCATCATACTGTCGAAGGGGACGATGGACATGGTGTACCCTGCCCTGATGATTGCCACAACGGGGGCGACCATGGGGAAGGAGGTCCACATGTTCTTCACCTTCTGGGGGCTGAACGCCGTCAACAAGAAGACGGTGGGCTCCCTGAAGGTGGCACCAGTAGGCAACCCAGGTATGCCTATGCCCAACATACTGGGAATGATACCAGGGATGACAGCAATGGCCACAAGGATGATGAACGGGAAGATGGCGAAGGCGAAGGTGCCGTCGGTCCCGGACATGTTCAAGATGGCCAAGGACCTCGGCGTCAAGCTCCACGCCTGCTCCACGACGATGGAAGTCATGGGGATCCCGAAGGGAACCCTCATCGACGAAGTCGACGACGTGGTCGGCGCGGCAACTATGCTGTCGCTCGGCGAGGATGGACAGATCATCTTCATCTAGGTGGTCATAGTGTCACTCATCGAGCAACACAAGGTGGTCGACTCCCGGGGCAGTTTCTGCCCCGGGCCCATCACCGACCTGTTCAAGGCCTACAGGACCTCCCAGCTCGGCGATGTAATCGAGCTCCTTGCGACTGACCCAGCCGCAAGAGCCGACGTCACAGCGTGGGCGCAAAAAAGTGGGAACGAGTTGCTGGACATAATCGACGAGCAAGGCTACATCAGAATCGTAGTCAAGATCACCAAGAAGAGGAGTTAGAGGCGCCCATGCAAAGAGTGGTCGTCCTCGGCTCAGGGGACGGAGGGACTTTTACTGCAAACCTCCTCGCTTCAGAACTGCGAGACGAAATCCGAGGTGGATTAGCGTCGGTCCAACTCGTAGGGGAGCATCTCAAACATCCGTTCCAGCCCGGGAACTTGGACATCGCATTCAAGGGAGCCTCCCCTGACAACTTCGTGAAAGATGAAACGGAACTGCTCAGGAAGGAGGTAGAATTCATCCAAGACCCGGCCGTGAAGATTGAGTTCAAGACGAAGTCATTGGCCACGAAGAGCGGAAGGACACTCACCTACGACTATCTCGTCATAGCCACTGGAGCAGTTGCTGACCCCTCCAAGATTCCTGGCCTTGCCGAGGGGGCCCTGAACTTCCACACAGGTGGAAAGGACTCTCAGCGCATTTGGGAGTCTCTGCAGAGTTTCAACGGAGGGACTGTAGTCGTGGCGATAGCAGGAACCCCACACAAGTGCCCTCCGTCCCCGAACGAGGCAGCGTTCATGCTCGATGAGTTCTTCCACAAGCGAGGAATCCGAGACAGGGTGAAGATAAAATTCCTCACGCCCTACCCCAGACCGTATCCAGCTGAGAAGATCTCGCGCGTGGTGGAACCGATGTTCGAGCAGAAGGGGATCGAAGTCACCACCTTCTTCAACGTCGAATCAGTCGACCCATACAACCATAGGATCTACTCCCTCGAAGGGGAGACCTTCGACTACGACCTTCTGATAGCGATTCCTCCGCACCACGGCGCAGAGGTGATAATCAATTCTGGCATCGGCGATGAGGACGGGTACGTCCCCACACACAAGGGAACGATGAGGGTAATAGGCCAAGACAGGGCGTATGCTATCGGTGACGCTACCAATATCCCTGTCTCGAAGTCTGGGGTGGTTGCCCATCTTCAGTCGGTCGTCGTAGCCCATAACATAGTCTCCGAGATGAACAATTCGCCAGACATCCTGGAGTACAACGGCAGGATAAACTGCCCCATGGAGGTCGGCCCGCACAGAGCTATCTTCGTCTCGGCAACGTACACCTCACCTCCGTCCGACCAGACGCCATCGATTGTCAAATACTACATGAAAAGGTCCTTCGCCAGGATCTACTGGCGCGCACTCTACGGCAGCCTGGAAGGCATTTTCGACATCTTCTTCGGACAGACAAAGTTCCCGGCCACCAAACCACAGGAAACAGAGAAACCTCTGGCAGTAGTGCCAGCCTCCCAATTGAGCGGCAAGGATCATGCATAGCTCAAGCAGCGCCAGGGCCGAGGATGAGCTCTACCAGCTGCAGGCCGAGTTCTGCAAAGGCATGGCGCACCCCAAGAGAATTCGCTTGCTGACGACGCTGAAGACCGGAGAGAAGACAGTGACTGAGCTAACCAAGCTTACCGGGATACGCCAGGCCAACCTTTCGCAGCACCTGGCCCTCCTCAGACAATTCGGGTCGCTCCGTTCTCGCCGAGAAGGTTCCAATATCTACTATAGCATTAGTGACCCCAGGATTGTTGAAGCGTGCGAACTTGTTAGAAGCTGCATCGCGGAGAAGCTTAGGAAGTCCGAGTTAGTACTTGCAATGGCTCCCTAGGTCGGCGTGACTCTAGGGTCAGGGACCGGCGGTGCGCATGGCTTCCTTCATCTCGTCGACCTTCCCCTTCATGAGCGTTATCGCCGCCTCCAAGCTCTTACACCCTTTCTCCTCTTGAGCAAGCGCCGCTTCGAGGTCCGCAATCTTGCTAGTTGCGCTGCTCATGTCGCGCGTTATTTGTCCAAGCGGGGAGTAGTCCAGCCTACGTGGCATCCCAGAGAAGAGCTCTCGCTGCACCTGGTTTATCTCACTCATCTTTCTCTCATCGGTGGCCGCGAGCCAGGATACCTCCCTCCCTGCCCTCAGACTCTCATAGAGCTGGTCCTGCAGCGTGACATAGGATTCCCAGTACTTCACCCAGGCTTTGTTGAAAGAAACGAGGATTTCTCTGACTCTTGCGTCACGCCCTCTCTCATCCGACTCCAATTCTGTCATTACCCGAGAAGACCCACTAATAGAGTTTGGACACTCCCTTAATAGGGACGAGATATGGAACCAATCATGAATCAAATACAATACGAGTTGTGCGCAACTCATCAAATTAGGCTTCAGCCCGATGGTGATTCCAGCCACCTTGTTTGCCCGGTCTGCGCACAGTTGACGAACCAAGAAATGCTCCGAAGAAGGTCTAGGAGACGCTAGACCTATGAGCCAGGCCCCCTCTCTATCCTCAAAGCTCCCCAAAGTCTGCCCCGAATGTGGTACTCTGGTGCGCCTTTACAGAACGCCCAGGGGCTTACGATGTGAAGACTGCGTGAGGAGAATGGACTCTTCCGGCCTGGGTTTCAGGTAGAGACACGAATCATCCCGCTCCAAAAGGGAAATCGTTTTGGGGGATGGCCCCAAGGGGAAGCTGAGACCAAGTTGTCGCGCGGCCTGTTCGCTTTCGTCGTGCAGAAGCACAAAGCAACTGCGCTCCACTACGACTTCAGGCTCGAGATAGAAGGCGGGATGCCGTCTTGGTCGATTCCAAAGGGCCCTTCACTCGACCCCAGCGTCAAGCGTCTCGCCTTGCCGACCGGGTCCCATGAAATGGATTACAGGAATTTCGAGGGCGTCATCGCAGGTGGGAACTATGGGGCCGGGGCGGTAATGATTTGGGACGAAGGGACCTATTCCCCTGAAATCGAGGTGGACAAGGGTGTCCGGACAAAAGTCACTCACTTGTCAGAGGCGACGGAGGTCGCGATTGCGAGCCTCCGCGACGGCAACGTGAAGTTCACGCTATATGGCAAGAAGTTGCATGGTTCGTTCGCCTTGGTCCGCACAATAGGCCTCGGAAGCATGAAGGAGGCATGGCTTTTGATAAAGCATAGAGACGAATACTGCAAGTCCGGATACGACGCCAACGACTATGACTTCTCAGCGCGGACCAAACGGTCCCTTGCCCAGATTGCAGCGCAGGGCTAGAGGCAGCTCCTCTCACCCGTTGCAGAGAGGCTGTGGCAGGGTCCTTCGACATTCGAAGAACTTAGAGCAATCTCGCTACGGCTTTAAGGACTGGAAAATCGGCCGGCGACAGGTCTCAAAAGTGGTAGCTCAGCTACATAACTACATCACTCAAAGTAGGACGAGGGTCAAAGGGAAGAAGAAGACCTCGACGGCAGAGTTCCTAACTCTCCTGAACCGAGCCAAAGAAGCACTGGCAGCCTGGGGCGCAAAGTCCCTGAAAGCCAACCTTAATGGGGTCGTCGTCGAGCTCAACACGAACAGCGGGCATCAGGCAGAATTCTGGTCCAACAATTGGTGGAAGGCCGACGACTCGGCCCCTCCTGATGCAAAGATCTATTCGGCCATGCGGGTCGAAGGTGTCGAGCCGTCCGCGTATTACTGCCCGGAGCTTCACTCCTCGCTCTTCCTGAACACCGAGTACTACGGTCAGTGCAAGTCGTGGGCCTTGGGCATGTCAGCCGCAATTCTGGAGAAGAGTTCCAACACACTCTCGATTCACGGCGCCACCGCCCTGTACAAGGGAAGGGGAGTCGTAATCATAGCCCCGACAGGAACCGGCAAGACAACCCAATCGTTCCGGATCTTTACGAAAGAGGCAGGCAGGATTTGCGGGGACGATTGGGCGTACGTCGCCTTTCCCAATCAAATTCCTAGGAACCCTGAATCTCCTCTGGTGGCCCGTCAGCCCGAGAGGGCGCTCTACATGCGCTCCGAGTCCCAGAAGGAGCAGGAGTGGCTCCGCGAGGTGTTCGACAGGTCGCTGTGCGAGAACGTGACCATGCGCAAGGAGGAGTGCGAATACCCGATGGGGAAAGACCTCTGCTCAGTGACGAAACATAGATGCGTGTTCAACGACGGCAAAGCATGGTGCTACTACTCCTTCGGAAACTCCAGGGTCTTGGTCAAGAGGGAAGACATCCTGGGGCCAGAGAAGGTCGCGGACGAAGTCCCCGTCAACCTGGTCGTACTCCTGCGGAGGGATGACCACAGCCCGGCCGAAGTGAAGTTGACGTCCGAACAGGCGATTGGAATCTTGCAAAAGGGAGAGTACATGGTGCTGCCTGGTGCTGGTCCAAAGGAAAAGTGGGGCACGACATCTTACGAGCCTTGGTACAATCCGTACCTCCTCGAGCCCAACGACGCCATGCAGGCCAATTTCTTCAGAATGATGTTTGAATCCTGGAGAGTCCCCTGCATCATCCTCAACACCGGGGTGGCTGGGATCGAGGAAACCCACGAGAGAATAGTAGCCGCTCTGGAAGCCCCATCTTAGTATGGAGATTCATTGCAAGACAACGTTGCCGAGAACATCTAAGTATGGATGAAGATTCGGCGCTTCTCGATTGGTCATAATTGAATTCGTACTGATTCTTTTCATCAGTTCGATTTTCGCTGGAATCTTAGGCTCAATCGTTGGCGTCGGAGGGGGGGTTGTCATCATCCCTGTCCTCACGCTTTTCCTGGGCGTGGACATACACTTCGCCATAGGGGCGAGCATCGTCGCAATCATAGGTACGTCTAGCGGCGCGGCCTCAACCTACGTCAAGGACAAGCTCACCAACCTGAGGGTGGGAATGTTCCTTGAGGTTGCCACCGCGTCGGGCGCCATTTGCGGGGCCGCCATAGCCGCCTACGTCAACTCCGTGGCACTCGAGTTGATTTTCGGAGGCATCCTCCTCGTCATGCTTGTTCCGACCTTAATGAAAATCGGTGAGGACATCCCAAAGAGTCCCGAGCTGAAGGGACTATCCAAAAGGCTGGGTCTAAGCGGTTCCTATACTGAATCGGACGGCACGGTCACAAATTACAACGCCACAAGGCCCGAAGCAGGACTTGCCGGGATGGCGGTCGCAGGAGTTCTGTCAGGTCTTCTCGGCATCGGTGGAGGTGCGTTCAAAGTGCTGTCCATGGACCTCGCCATGAAGCTCCCGATGAAAGTATCCACTACCACATCTAATTTCATGATTGGCGTGACTGCGGCTGCGAGCGCAGGAATCTATTTCGCGAGAGGAGATGTCAATCCAGTCATCATAGCCCCCGTAGCTCTGGGCATTCTAATTGGGGCGACGATAGGGGCACGCCTTCTGATTCGTTCAAGGAATCCCACGATAAGGAAGGCCTTCGCCTTGGTGTTGGCCGTGACCGCAGTCCAATTGATACTCAATTCGGCAGGAATCAAACTTTGAATCTCAAGGACCCAGAGGCGATGACTGCCGTCGTCGGCAACGTCTTGAGGTACGGGGTTCTGATTTCCTCCATCATCATCGTCTTCGGGACAATCGAATTGATAGCCGCCAGCGGAAACTCCGATGTCATTGGTAGCATTGTTTACAGTCCGGACAAAATACCTCACGGGACCTTCGACGTCAGCCTTTCTGGTCTGGTGAGCGGACTCGTGGGCCTACAACCATACGCGCTGATTGAACTAGGGGCGATAGTCCTGATCGCGACACCCATCTCAAGAGTCCTTATCTCTGTCTTCCTCTTCGCGGCAGAGGGAGACAAGCTCTACGTAGTGGTGACTGCGGTGGTACTCTTCCTTCTCCTTTTCAGCATACTGGTGACGCCATTCATTCCCGGATTTCAAGCCTAGGGCGTGCGGCCGTATCAAAGATATTTAGGCTCCGAGAATATCTGACCAAGCCTTGAGCATCAAGGCTGTATTCTTCGACCTGGGGGGCACGTTGCTCGTCATGAGGCGAGACAGGATCTTTCGCCGGGTCCTTTCTGAGGAAGGCCGCGAAGAGAACCTCGAAAGAATCCACTCTGCTTACATGAACGCCGAGTCGTGGTGGCTGTCGGCCTTCGGGGACAAGATAATGACCCCTGAGCAGACAAACGAGGCCTACAGGGCCTTAGATGAGAGGACCTTCACATCTCTCTACCCCAAGGAAGACCATGTAGAGGCCGTGAGGATCTCCCGACTCGTAAGGAAGAGGTGGCCGGAGCTCGAAAGCGAGATCCCTCTGGAGCTTTATCCAGATGTAGAGCCCACGCTGACGAAACTCGCCAAAGATGGTTACTTCCTTGGCCTGATCTCCAACGCGCCTCCCGACACTGCCAGAGTTGTTGAAGCTCTCGGATTACGCAAGTATCTCGGCAGTGTGGTGATCTCTGGCGACGTCGGATATACGAAACCTCATCCTGAGATTTTCAGAATCGCCCTCGGGGAAGCCGGGGTCAACCCCGTCGACGCCCTGCATGTCGGGGATTTTTACGAAGCCGACATAATCGGGGCCCTGAACGCAGGAATCAAGGGGCTCTTAATCGACAGAGAAGGCTCGCAGGTTAACCTCGACTGTCCGCGAATGAAGTGTCTTGACGAAGTCTACCATTACCTTGAATGATTCGCCCTCGCCTTTCTCCTGACCGTATGATAGCCGGCGCAGAGCATGCCGTAGTACGTGGGAACCTGGTAGGAGATTAGCTCCCCCCTCATCGGAACTACCTCCAGCGCCCCGGCCAGAATCGCCAACTGCCATAGGCTGTCGGGCTTCGCCGCCTCTACGAAATCGGCTCCCATGCCCATGATTGAATCCAGCTCCTGTTGCTGGATCGCCTTGATCACCCTTCGGTCATACACTTTGGCCCTGGGGTCGAACCCATAGGGTCCATTCTTCAAATGTGTATGAGCCTGATCAGCGCTCGCGACGAAGGCTACCCGCTTCTCTGCTTTCTCCGCGGCCTCTGCTACTGCTCTCCCGAAGTCGAAGTTCTGTCTAAGCGGAATCCCCCTTGAGGGGGTGACAATCACTAATCTGCACTCCAGGCCAGCTCCCTTGAGGAGGAACCAGAGTGGCACCAGCGTCCCCCAGTCCATCGCCAGGTCTGACGTAGGGCCTTCGAGGGCCCCAAAGTTGGCCGCAACAACAGGGAGAGCCAATCTTTCTGCGGCCGCGACAATGTTCTTGGCGAGAGCTACGTCGCATCTTGCGCGCAGTTTGATTTGTTTCCTCCCTGCGGTTAACTCACCAGAGGAGTACTCGGATATGACTACGCCAATGTGCTTCTGAAGCCTGAGGTTGTGGGGGCTGGCAATTACGATTGTGTCAGGCCGGGCCTCCCTCATTTGGACAGCCAGGGTCCTCATCCCCTTCGTCGTTGGGGAATACAGAGCAGACTTTCTCCCCGATAGCGCTGGGATTATTTCGCCGCCATGCGGAGCTATGCAGGCGTAGACGAGAGGCATAGGCCGCCAGATTCTAGTCGCCATTCATGAGCTTTTTTCGAGGTAACGGATTATGCCCATAATCCGTTAATGGTGCATTATTCATGCCATCATGTAGAGGGAAAGCATTTGCTTCTCCTGATGCTGCCAAGGCAGCCCACGCTCCGAAGGTCTGGGTATTAAGTTCCTCATCACAGAGATTGCTCGAATGCAGAGGGATTGGAAGACGATAGATTGAAGCGAACTTCACTATCGAGTAATCTGACTCCTTTCATTGTACTTATGACCCAATCGGAGGATTTCTTTAGGTACTCGTTGATCTTCAATCTGTAATGGTCTTCCTCGATGCTTAGTTTGGCCTTGTCTTGGAATATTCCTGAAAGGAACTCCTTTGACTTTGTGTTCCATTCGGCTGGGCATGCGAGTATTTCCAACACCAAAGGTGGAGTTTGAGGCTTATGAGAAGGTCGGTACGTTAAGTCCTGTTCAAACTCGAAGTCATTGGTGAGCCCTCGCGCAAGTATCCAAACTTCTTCAGCGTCGGTCTTTGACCTCTTGGAAGCTGTCGAAAAGGCCTCATCGAGATTACGATTGAATCCAGATTCCTTTTCGAGGTAGCTCTCATAGTCTCCAACATCGACAACAGATACATGACTGAGCCCTATCCCAAATAGAAGCTCCGTTGCTCCGGTCAGAAATTCTTTGGTACCGGTCGTTTCAGTTACTCGGCTCCATTGATTGGTCAGCCAACTTGAGATGCTTCTCTTCTTACGCTCGTCAACGAAAGTTTTTGGGAAGTCGAACTTCAGAACAGCCCATATTCCGAACTTTTCCTCATAGCTTGTTGGGGGTATCGGCGAGCCTGACCGTCTGCCCATACTCGCTCCACTTGCCAAGTGTTCTGAGTATCCATTTACGGCATATTCGACTGTTTCGACCTTGGTTGTTCTTCCTTTTCTTCAATGAAGCCATACGCTCTAAGCTTGATGGCGGTGTTGAAAATGCGCGTCTCAAGTATCCCTGAAAACGGCCATTCATGCTTGTGGTAATTGTAGAGGTCGATGTCTGCCATGAACTCGTCAAAGATTTCGCCCTTGATTCTATTAAGTTCTCTGTGAGGTGATTTGTCCCTTAGCGTAATGGACCCGTCTGCCATTCCTCGTAACAGTCTTTGAACTGTCTCATGTTGGGAGTCGGAAGGAAGGGAGCCTGTTGGCTCGATGGTCATTTCTGGTTTGGGTTGACTCAGAGCTATAGTGGGTTGAAGTAGCCACTCTATCCTCCCGTTCTTACGCGTAATTATCCCCAGATTCTCATAGTGCTTCACAAATCGATCTATGTCTTTCTCAATTGCAGCAGCTGTAACCTTGTTGAAATGCGGATGCTCGGTTGCTTTCTTGCAAAGGTCGGCATTTGAAAGGGGCCCGTATTTTTTGAGAATTTCGGAATAGTCTCTATCTCTTACTGTCCTCTTGCTAAGCGACATTTGTCCCTAAGTTTTGAAATTGAGGGACAACATAACTGTATTGTCAGAGATATGACTTCTCAAATCACGCGGACGTATTCGTTGGTGCCGGGCACTCGGCTGTGGCGGAGAGCAGTGTTGTCTCAGTATCTTGAAATGCTAAGGATGTGCTTTCCTTCAGAGTATCAACGGGTTGTATCTTGTGGGAAGCAGTCCATCAAGTATGAATGCGTTGGTCAGGAGAGGACCTACGCTTACAAGCCGCTTTGCTGTCGTTCTCCTCTGTGTCCGTGGTGTTCTAACACTGACGCCGGGCGGCTTGTTTCTTACCTCCGCTATCGCATTCATGAGATTTGTGCCAAGCTTCACCGAAAAATAAGGTTCTATCGGTACGAGTTTGTCGTCCCCGTTGACCTCCGGTCAAAGGTTGGCATGGAGGGCTTGTCTGTTCTTGACAAGCTAGCGAAAGAGACTCTTCTGGAGTATCTTGGTAAGCCGAAAAGCTTGCAGCTTGGAATCATTCAGGTTCCCCAGTGGTGGCACTCGTCCGATCCTTTTGGGCGTAAGTTTCAGACCAATATTCACCAGCATGTTCATGGCATCTGCTTCGATTTCGGTTTTGATGGCGCAAAGGTTGTTCCCTTTGGGAAACTGTTCCTATCAGATGACAAGGGCTTTGTTCGTCTGAGGGCGCTGTGGCGGTCGAAGTTGGAAGCTCGCTTCGGAAAGTCTGAGGCAAAAGACGTGGACTGCTACATTCGCTTTGAGGAAGGTGGGGACCAACTCAAGCATCATCTGGATTATATGTTACGCTCCGGTGTAAGGGACGTTTACGGGTTCGTCCAAGCCAATGGGCTTCCATCGGAGTATGATGCGGATTGGATGAGGCAGATGCTTCGTGGCCGTGGCCATGCGCAACGCGTTCATTACTGCGGTTGGCTTGCTCCTGTTTGTCAGTCTCCGAAGTCGCCTTTCATGAGGTTTCTGGGTCTTGAGTTGCTCAACCGTCGGTCCTATGACGTTGAGCGCAAGAAGGTCTATTGTCCTAAGTGTGGTTGTCGGATGGAGAGGGTTCCTGGCGTCGTTGAGGAAACAGATTCTCTGATTGCTCGTGGAGAGCAATTCGTGGTTCACGTTCCGCCATGGTTGGTGATGAAGATTGGGAATGATTGAGAGTAACGCGGATTACGCCTTCAAACACATCATTTGGAGCTTAGTTCGTGACGGCACGCGGTTGAAGACAGTTGTTGAGGGTGTTCCGCGTGGATGCTTCCTAACGGTCTCGGAGTACGCCCGTGACGTGCTCGATGGCAAGCGCCAGACTTGTTACAGTGTCTGGTTGCAAGATAGGGCAGGGTCTGAAACCGCTCAGAATCGGAAAAGTGCCTGAGAAAAACCGAGGAGACACAGGTTTGTCTCACGTTGCAGCGCGCGGGGCGCAGCACCGCGCGAAGCGCAACACTATTCAGAGAGGTCTAATCAGTTAGGGATTCGGCCTTGAAAACGCAATCGAGCTAGCATGAATTCTGCCAACAAACAGAAACTGTTGCTCGGGATTGTTGGCGGTGTCTTTGGATTCCTTATGGGAGTATTTGGTCCATACATTGTTTACCTAATGCAATTGAGCCCTCCACCAGCGCTAGCTTTGTTGCAAAGTGTCCTTGTAATAACGAGTCTTCTAGTGTCTTTTTCAGGATTGGTCTACGTCGAAGGCACGAAGAATCTGGGTCAGATTCGAGAGCGCGTCGAGTCCGCCTATCGGGAAACACTGGCACGAGCAAAGACTGGAGCATTGCCAGAGGAGGGATTGCCTTTGCTTGAAAAGAGACTTGAAGGCCTTCTCGACTCAATGATAGGCGACTTGAAACGAATCAATCTATCATTGGGTTTTGACATGAAGGTGCTGTTCGTTTCTTCTGCTGTTTCAATCGTGTTTCCCATGCTCCAAATGTTATTCCTATACGTTTTTTCGTTCTTTGTTCTGTGGACCTTTGGATTATTGTTTGAAGTTGTTAGTTTCGGGTACTTGACTTATGCCATGTCTGGAATATCGAAGGTAGGTTTAGAGCGAACTTACCAACGACTCGATGAGTTCTCTAGTTTGTCCTTGAGGTCTGCCTGAAGGGAAGCAATCTCTTCACGCTGGAGGCAGAGTTAATTGGAATTTGGGCTGTCCACGTATTTTTGTTTTCTCAAAGTTCAACTAGAAAGTTCTGCCAAGAGTTTAGTAAGTTTGAGAAGTTGGTCTCTTAAATCGGCATTCTCTCTAGTGAGGTCCTTGTTGCCGTTCTGGAGTCCTCCACTCTCGAGGCTGAGTCTAGGTTGAAGGTATGTCTCCCACTCTTTCGCCAGCTGTTCGTCTGATCGGAGGCTGTAAATGTCTGGTCTGTGTCCATAACTGGGTTTGCTCCCCATTAGTATGAGCCAGTGGTTTGGGTTCATTTCGTTAGCTGGTATTGTCTCGCAGATTGTTTCGAACCTCTTTCTGAAATAATGACTTGTTAAGTGGATACCATATTTGCGCTCGGAGATATGTGTTATTGTTCTGAAGAGGCTGTCGTAGTTGGGCACGATTTCGGAGTATCCGTTTTCTTGCAATCTTTGAAGTAACATTTCGGCTAGTTCTTTGGTTATGGCTGTCGGGTGCGCAGTTGCCGTCTTACTTCTTGAAGCGGTGATGAGTATCAGGGCGGTGTTCGTCCCCTCGACGAACGAGATCTCTTCTGGTGGTGTCATGGCTAGCGCTTGGATTCTTTCTCCGGAATAAGCCATTAAGTCGAGTAGGTCATAGTGTCTCTGTTGGAGTTCTGGGTCATGACGTATGGCTCTTAGTATGCTCTCCGCCACGGGCTTGGTGTAGTGTCCTGACTTCACCCAGATGTGGACGTTGAGCGGAGCGAAGTTAGCTTTGAACAGCCCGCACATGCGGGAGGCTCTCGCCGTGTTGGTTCGGGTGTTCGGCATCGATTTGAATACGGTTAGAGCTTTCTCTATGCTCATGTCCTTCGGGTTGTCCTCTTTCCGCTTCACTAAGTCGGAGAGCGTGTGGTCTGAGATTGGTAAGTTCATCGACCTGAGGAAGTGGTAAGCCGAGCCTACGCACGCATTGTATTGAGGGAGTGGTAGATGCTTTTCTGGTCTATTCAGCTTGGCGATGTAGATCTTGAAGGCTAAGTCATTCTCGATGGGCTTCCTGTCTGCGTCGCGTGGGCCTTTGCGGTGGTATGGTTTTCTTCGTGGCTTGAAGGGCCGCTCCTTCAGGCCCCTCAGGCACTCTTCTCCAAATAACGGATTATGCCCATCACCGAGGTCCTGACGGAGATGCTGGCATAGATGGGGAGTTCTTGGACCCCCGCTGCCACAATAATTTCCTTCTCCATGATTTCCGATGCTTCGTCGAGTGACATCCCCTTCTTCCACAGCCCGCGCACAGTTTCGACCCAACGTTCCACCAATAGGGCGGTCTGATCAAAAACCCATTCGACGTCCTTCCTGACTCCGAAATGGGGAACCAGAAGCTCGGCCGGAGTTGTCTGTTTGAGGGCGCCTACGGTCGCAACTAACAGCTTCGGGTCGAAGCTGGGGGGTGGGGTCGTGGGGATGAGCGCCTTCATTCCCGGGTAGACGATTCCCACCGCGTCTGCCGTCAGCAGCGCCTTGGACTTGTCCAACATCATCGAAATCTGATGAGGCGCGTGTCCCGGTGAGTAGATCAGAGTCGCCGTAATTCCGTCGCCAAGGTCAAGACTTGCTTCGTTCCCGACAGCCGTGATGCGCCCCGCTGGGATAGGTTCCGGAATCCCATACAGTTCCATTATGGCTTTTCCGAAGACCTTGGTCGAGCTTTCGATCAGCCTAGTCGGGTCGATAAGATGCGGGACGCCTCTCTCATGTGCAATCACCTCTGCGTTTGGCATTTCTCTGAGCAATCGTCCCGCTGCCCCCGCGTGGTCCAGGTGTACATGCGTTGGGACTACGTATCTTACATCCGAGGGCATGACCCCAACCTCAGCCAGACCTGAGAGCACGTTTTCGTAAGAGGACGAGTACCCACAGTCGACTAGTGTGGGCTTCGGCCCCTTGATCAGAAAGGCGCTCACCGTGCTGGGTTGCCCGATAGCATAGGTGTCCAGCAAGTACACTCGGTCTGAAATCCTGGTGGAATACAATCAGGAGACACCTAGACAGGGCCCTTTGGGCTTCCGAACTCGAAAGCGAGCATCGCGAGCGAAGCCGTCCCGAATTTCAGCACGTCCTCGTCCACTTTGAACTTTGAGCTATGGTTCGGATTGATGCAACCCTTGGCGGGATTGTCTGTTCCAAGGAAGTAGAAAGTCCCAGGGGCTTTTTGGAGGAACCGGGAGAAGTCCTCTCCTCCTAGCAGCCATTCTACTCTCTTGACCTTTATGCCTGGAATTTTCTTCAAAACTCTCACAGCCATTTCTGTCGCCTTCGGGTCGTTGATGGTCACAGGATAGGCATCCTTCTCGAAATCGACCTCCGCCCTGGCGCCGAACGTTTTGCACACTCCTTTCACCACTTCCTCCACCTTCCTCTTGGCGAGCTTCCTTGTCGATTCGTCGAGCGTCCTGATCGTGCCATCGAGTACCGCTTCGTCCGGGATTATGTTCTCCTTGGTCCCCGAGTGAACCGCGCCCACGGAGATGACAAACGGGCGCACCGGGTCTATCATTCTTGACGACACTCCCTGCAGAGCAAGGATTACATGCGCTGCCACGTAAATCGGGTCCACCGTCTCATGGGGCGCCGATCCGTGACCCCCTCGGCCGATTATCTTGACTTTGAATCTGTCGGGCGCCGCCATGATGGCGCCTTCCCTGAACCCGATTTCGCCGGACTTTCTCGTGCTGTCGATGTGCAGCCCGAAAACGTAATCCACTTTCGGGTCGTTCATCACCCCGTCCTCGATCATGGGCATCGCTCCTCCCCTCCCGCCGTGCTCCTCAGCAGGCTGGAATAGGAACTTCACCGTCCCGCTCAACTCGTCTCTGTGCTCAGAGAGTATCCGTGCAGCCCCCAAGAGCATCGCCACATGGGTGTCGTGGCCGCAAGCATGCATCACACCGTCGAACTTGGACCTGAAATCTAAGTCAGACATTTCCTGAACGGGGAGCGCGTCCATGTCCGCCCGCAGGGCCACCACACGCCCCTTCTTCGAACCCTTTAACGTCCCAAGGACACCCGTCCCTCCGACCTTCCTCTTCACCTCTATACCCAACGATTCCAGTCTGTCTGCGACGAGCTTGGCGGTCGCTTCTTCGTGATACGCCAGCTCCGGGTGTTGGTGAACGGTCCGCCTCGTCTTGATAATCTCAGGCTCGATACGCGTAGCTTCAGCTAGGAAGTCCATGCCGGTCCCACAGGGGACGTTCATAAAAAGCTCTCAACTTCGAAGCTACGGTGATGAAGAAGGGAACGCAGGGAGTCGTCGGCATAGACCTAGCAGGGAGTGAGAAGAGGAACACTGGCTTTTGCATCATGGACAGCAGAATGAGTTGTAGGACAGAAGTGCTGCACACCGACGACGAGATCTTGGGGCACACGCTTGCGGCCAAACCTTCGGTGGTCAGCATAGACGCTCCCCTCTTCCTTCCCAAGGGGAGGAAGAGCATCGAAGACAGAGGCCCCCCACACTTCAGGGAGTGCGACAAGGAGCTTCTTAGGATGCACATCAGGTTCTTCCCAATCTCCCTCGGTCCAATGCGCATGCTTACGACTCGCGGAATGAGACTCCGGGCAGCCTTGGAGAGTCACGGCTTGGAGGTAATTGAGAGCTTCCCAGGCGCGATTCAGGACCTGCTCCACATGCCGCGAAAGCAAGCCGGTCTCCCTCTTCTTGCCAGGGCCCTCACTGAGTACGGCGTCGCTCTGGGCAGGCCAGAAGGAGAACTGAACGGAGACGAGCTCGATGCCGTGACCTCAGCCCTAGTAGGTCTGATGTACAAGAGAGGAAAATACCGCGCAATCGGAGACCCGACAGAGGGACTTATGATACTCCCAGCGTCCTAGACCATGTGAGGACCTTAGAAATTCTGCCGAGCGTGGAGGAAGGCTCACACTTTTAGCATGATGATAGCTTGCAGCATGCGTTGGCGCTTTCAAACGCGTCAAAAGCGGGCGTTGCTATCTTCGTAGGTGCCGTCCAATTCAGCATCGGCCTGATTCTGGCCGAGATCTACTATCCAAACTACAACGTATCCACGAACTATGTCAGCGACCTCGGAGCGAACTGCACGCCGTCCCCATGCTTGATCAACCAGCCCACTTCGACCATCTTCAATTCTTCCATCGTCCTACTGGGTCTCACAATCTTGGTAGGAGCTTTCTTTCTTCAGAGAGCGTTCCACTGGAAGCCAGCCACGGCATTGATAGCGATAGCTGGGGTCGGAGCATTAGGCGTCGGCCTTTTCCCCGAGACCACGGGGGTCTGGCATGGCATTTTCTCCCTCATCGTCTTCCTCTTCGCGGGTCTCTCCGCCGTGGTCACCGCGAGGTTTCAGAAGAAGCCGATGTTCTACTTCTCTATTCTCCTCGGGTTCGTGACTCTCGGCGCCCTATTCCTCTATGTGGGGAGCATCTACCTCGGTCTTGGTCCAGGGGGAATGGAAAGAATGATCGTCTATCCCGCCCTCCTCTGGTCTCTCGCCTTTGGCGGCCACTTGATGGCGATGGATTAACTCCGAAAAACAGAGGGAAACTGGTCATCCCTGCATTCCGCAAATGGCAATGTTATTTGTCCGATTGACTCGACAGCTCCCTGACCACCGCGGACCAAGCGGCTGATACGTTGGAAGGGTTGTAGCCGCCTCCCCCCATTGCCAGGATCCTCCCATCGCACATATCGTGTGCCAGAAGGTGAAGCCTCCTCGACGCATAGGCGTGGGCCTCGGCCGTGTAGCGCAAATCCGTAATCGGGTCCCCAAGCAGTCCGTCCGCCCCGCACTGGAAAAATATTATCTCAGGCTTCGACCTTCGCACGAACTCCTCGACCCTGTCGAAGGCCTTGAAGAACTCCGCATCTCCCGATCCCGGAGGGAGAGCTATGTTCATTTTCGTGCCAAGGCCGGACCCTGTCCCCGACTCAGTCTCGGCCCCGGTCCCCGGGTACAGATACCTGCCGTCTTCGTGAATGTCTCCAATGACCACACGGGGGTCAGACTCGAACTCGTAGTACACTCCGTCTCCATGGTGCGCGTCGATGTCGACGTAGGCAACTCTGAGCATCCCGAAGTCGTTGAGCGACCGCAGGATCGTAATGACACAGTCGTTGAAAACGCAGAACCCCCTTGCTGCATCGGGGACGGCGTGATGGAGGCCCCCGACGGGGTTGAAGAAATGGTCGACATTGCCCTCCATGATCAATCGAAGTCCGTTGAGACTGTTGCCAACAGGGTATAGCGAGGCCTCGTACATCCCCCTGAACGCTGGCGTGTCTCCGCTGTCCAGAAGTCCCAGGCCGCTCTTTGACGCTTTCTTGACACGGTTGACAAAATCCCTCGTATGGAACGCAAGTAGATCTTCTTCAGAGCCTGCCACAGGGTCCATTCGCTGGATCCTGCTCGAGTCTCCTTCCTCCGCCACCTCACCGAGATAACGGGAGAACAGCTCGAGCCTAGAAGAGGTCATTGGGTTTCCTTCTGGAAAAGAATACAGCAGAGATTCACGGCCGAAGGAAACCCCAAGTTTGCAAGTCTTCACGGCGACGAGCTCTAACCTGTCTGCACCTGTTTTCGAATCGTTTCCACGATGTCCGGGTTGGCCAGCGTTGTTACGTCGCCGTAGTCCTTCCGGTCTGAAATCGATGTCAGAACCCGCCTCATTATCTTTCCCGACCTGGTCTTTGGGAGGTCCGGAACAATATAGACGAACCTAGGTCTGGCGACGGGTCCAAGCTCCTTAACGACGTTGCCCTTGATTTTCTCCTCGAGTTCTGGCGAGGCCCTATTCCCTGGTTTCAGAGCCACGTAGACCACGGGCAGGTGACCTCTCAATTCGTCCAGCATAGGTATCGCTGCGGCCTCGGCGACCTCCTCGGTGGTCAGGACCGCGTTTTCGATTTCCTTGGTCCCGAGTCTATGGCCTGCCACTTTGATCACATCGTCGACCCTCCCAAGGATGCGCAAGTAGCCGTCCGATGCTTGTACCGCGCCGTCTCCGGCGAAGTATGGCCAGTCGTGCCAGTCTTTGCTTTCCTTGTTTTTGTTGTACTTCGCGTAGTATCCTTTTACGAACCTCTCCGGGTCTCCCCAGATGGTCTGCATTATTCCCGGCCACGGGTTCCTAATGCAAATGTTCCCCGCCTTCCCCTGCCCGGATGGGACCTCTTCCCCGTTCTCGTCATAAATTATAGGATAGATGCCGGGCATACCGGGCCCCGCGCTCCCCGCCTTCATCGGCATTAGAGCCGGCAAAGTTGAGCAAAGGAAACCCCCGTTCTCCGTCTGCCACCAAGTATCCGTGATTACCGCTTTCCCCTTGCCGACGGTGTTGTAGTACCACCGCCACGTCTCCGGTTCAATCGGCTCCCCTACCGTCGTCATCGCTTTGAAGTGAAAATCGTACTTCGTAGGCTCGTCGGGGCCAGCCTTCCTCAGCATCCTGATCGTAGTCGGCGCCGTGTGGAAGATGTTCACTCCCAGTTTCTCCGCAATCCTCCAGGGCCTGCCGGCGTCTGGATACAGGGGAACGCCTTCGTACATCACCGAAGTAGCGGCGATTGCCAGGGGACCATAGACGATGTATGAGTGCCCGGTGATCCAACCGATGTCGGCGAAGCACCAGTATACGTCCTCAGGATGAATGTCTTGGACGTACTTCGATGTCCCAGCGACATAGGCCAAGTAGCCGCCCGTCCTGTGTTGTGCACCCTTCGGACGGCCAGTCGACCCGCTCGTGTACATGAGGAAGAGTGGGGCTTCGGCGTCCATCGGCACCGGAGGAATGACTTTCCCGCGGAACGGTCTTATCACGTCATCTACGAAGAAATCACGTCCTTCTACCATCGGGGACTGCGACAGGTACTTGCCCGGGTGCCGCCTCCAGACCAGAACCTTCTTCACGTCAACTCCGAGGTTCTTTGCTTCCTCAACCGTGTCATCCGCCTCCTTCTTCTTATCGATCAGCTGCCCGTTCCTGTAGTAACCGTCGACAGTAACCAGGACATGGCTCCCGGAGTCCTCCATGCGCTCGGCGCAGGCCTTGGCACTGAACCCACCAAAGACCTGGTTGTGAATCACCCCCAGGCGTGCGCTGGCCAGCATCGAAATCGGGAGCTCGGGGATCATCGGCAGGTGGAACGTAATTCGGTCACCGGTGCTCAGGCCTGCGAACTCCTGGAGCAGAATCGCGAATTCGTTGACCCTCCCGTAGAGCTCCTTGTACGTGATTACACGGTGAGGTTCGTTTTCCGGCTCGGGCACCCAGATTATTGCCGCCTTGTCCCCATACTTCGGCAGGTGCCTGTCGACGCAATTGTAAGCCGCGTTAAGCTTCCCTCCTACGAACCACTTCCAAAAGGGGGGCTTGCTCGAGTCGAGAGTAGTGTGCCAATGGTTGTCCCACGAAAGGAGGTCCGCATACTCATCGAAACATCCGGGGAAATTCTTCTCCGAGAACCTCTCAAAGACCCCCTTGTCGTTCATGTTGGCCTGGGCGATGAAACTCGCAGGAGGACTGATGAGAGGTTCCTCCTTCCAGTGCACCGCAATATGGGCTTCGGAGACCTCTCCCTCGTCAGCAGCCTTCATTTCTAGGAATCGCAATCAGGTGTAGATTATTTATGATTGGCTGATGTTTCTAATATGTCGACCTTCTCTAGCCAGTGCGTCCTCACTTTGGGGCGTGCTAGTTAGACCTGTTCGGGTGATATTCCCGAATGTGCTCTCTTTTCACGAACTCCAAATCGGAATCATTCTCGGCTCTTAGGTCAGCACCACAGTCGGGACACTTCCAGTGCGAACCGGACTGTTTGGTGGGCGCATCGGTGCCGGCGAAGGCCTCCCAGCTTGGACTGTCCGTTTCCCTAGGATTCTCGTCGGATTGCGATTCGACGACTCTTGGGGGTTCGTAGCTCTGTCGTCCTTGCAACCTTTCCTTGAGGGCATACACTATTCCGCAAGCTTCACAATAACCGAATGGGCTTTGGTCGTCGACGGGTGATACGGTTCCCCCACAGACCTCACACCTCTTGGCAACTGTCAAGAGCATTCAGACGGTGTCGAGCGTCGATTTAAGGAAAGCCGAGTCCAGATACCGAGGAGGAATCCAACCCATGCTGCAACACCATTTGTGCTGGCAATGCGAAGTTGAGTGCGGGGGGTGGGATTCGAACCCACGAACCCCTAAGGGATGGGATCTCTCGGGATCTGCCGCTTAAGTCCCATGCATCCAATGCCTAGAGCATATTTGACCAGGCTCTGCGACCCCCGCAGGTCTGAGGACTAATCGTCTCATCAAAAGCGTTTCGAAAGCCAATTGCGGTAGCACTCGAGACTTGTGTCGGTTGTCGACTCAGGGAGTCCTATGCGAAACTATTGCTACTCCCAAGTAACATACGAGTCAAGAAATTGAGTTCAATAAGGCCCGCAGTCTCTTGGTATTAGCTACATCCTTCTGCTCCAGCCAGGCCCTCCTGGCTACCGTCACGCCGTAGCCGACATTGTCCAGCTCTCCCACCGAGTGGGCATCAGAGTCGACCACTATGGGGACTCCTTCCTCCATCGCCCGATTCGCCCATATCTCGTCAAGGTCCAACCTCCGTGGCTCGCCGTCGATTTCAAGCATCTTACCGTTCTCCTTTGCAATCCTGATCACCTTCGCTAGGTCGATCGGGTTCCCCTCCCTTCCCCCGATTAGCCTGTTTGTCGGGTGACAAAGAAAGTTCACCGATGGATTTGAAAGGGCCTTCACAGCTCTCTCCGTGAGCTTCTCAGCATCCTGTCTGAAATTCTGGTGCAGCGACGCTCCCACAAGGTCAAACTCGTCCAGGAATTTCTTCTCGAAGTCAAGAGACCCATCATTTCTAATCTCAAGCTCAACAGCTTTGAGTATCCTGAAAGGCGAAAGCTTGTCGTTGAGCTTCTCAATCTCCTCCCACTGCCTCCTGAATCTCTCCTCCGACAACCCGTTCGCCACCCTCACCGACTCCGAGTGGTCCGTGACGGCGATGTACTCGTACCCTCTCTTCTTCGCACCCCTTGCCATATCCTCGAGGCTCGCCGACCCGTCGCTCCAGGTCGTGTGCATCTGAAGGTCCCCCCGTATCTCACTGAATTTCACCAGTTGGGGGAGTTTGTCTTCGAGTGCCGCCTGAATCTCCCCTCTGTTCTCCCTCAACTCCGGAGAGACGTACTTCATCCCCAGTTTGCCGTACACCACTTCCTCCGTCCTTCCCGCCAGTCTTTTCCCTCTCTTGCCAAAGAGGCCGTACTCATTGAGTTTCCACCCCTTGTCTATCGCAAGGTTTCGCAGAGCAATGTTGTGGTCTTTCGACCCAGTGAAGTAGATGAGGGCAGCGCCGTATTCGTCCTTGCTGAAGAGCCTGACGTCGACTTGAACCCCTTCGTCTAGCTTCACACTCGTCCTCTTGGGACCACTCTCTAGCACCTGGGCCACGCCTGGACACCCTTTGATTGCGTCGATGACCCTCCGATCTGTCGACAGGAGGTCGAGGTCCCCCACCGTGTTCTTTCCCCTCCTAAGGCTCCCGGCCATTCCAACCGGAATCCCCAAAGCTCCGAAGTAAGACGACATCTTCTGAAAGGCCCCCTCGGCCTCAGGGAGTAGCATTCTTTTCTCGAAACTCTGCAGCTTCTGGATGCCCACGAGGAAGGCCTGCCGGACAGTCAGCCCGAATTCATTGTCGAGCCTTCCGCTTTCGAGGGCTTTCTTGAGCTCCTGGACGCTTGTTATCCCCAGATCGTGTGACAGCCTGTAAGCCGTCCTCGGGCCCACCCCCTGGACCTTCATCAGGAGCGGGACTCCCGGCGGCGTCTTCTCCTTCAGCCTTTCCAGGAGCTGGAGCTTCCCTGTGCTGAGATATTCGTCGATTTTCTTCGCGATTCCCTCGCCCACATACTTGATGTCCTGGAGCCTCTTCTCCCTCCAATACTTCTCGATGTCTTCGTCCAGGTTTCTGATTGTTGTGGCCGCTCTGTGGTACGCAATCACCTTGAACCTGTCTTCTCCGTTGGCCTCGACAAGCTCCCCGAGCCTGTCGAGGAGCTCAGCGACCTCAGTGTTCCTCAACTGGACACATTCCAGCGGCAAGAGTTTTAAAAGCAGTCGAAAGCGGCGGCCGTGCGTTGCCAGTCTATCAGAAAGCTTTCGTCCTCATCAAGGTTGTCCCTGGACACGAAAAGGAGGTGGTCGACGACCTCATGAAGATCGACGAGGTCCGGGAGGCGCACGTTATCCCCGGCGAATGGGACATCCTCGCCGTGGTCAGCTCCCAGAAGGAGATCGTCGTCCCCAGCGACGAGAAGGTCTACAGACTGGTGATGAACAAGATCGAGAAGATCAAGCACGTCCAGGACACGAACACCATGGTGTCCCAGTTCTCAAGGACGAAGTAGGCTAATTCCACCAGCCGTATTCTTTCGGAGTCTTCGTGATGGCCATGCCTCTCTTACCATCGATTAGGACGTCGTCTTCAATCCTCACCCCGAGCTTGCCCCTCATATACACTCCGGGCTCCACAGTGAAGCACATGTTGGGCCCCAGCTTCTCCTTGCCTCCCTCGACTATGTATGGTGCTTCGTGGACCTCGAGGCCAAGGCCGTGACCAGTCCTGTGAATGAAGTACTTGCCCATCCCGGCCTGTCTTAGCACCCCCCTCGCCGCTCCATCGACGCTCCCGACCCGGACTCCCTCTGCCGACATCTGTATGCCGTTGACCTCTGCTTCCAAGACCTTCGCATACACCTTCTCCATCTCAGGAGAAGGGCCGATGCTGAAAGTCCTTGTGACGTCCGCATAGTATCCGCCAAAGGTCGACCCTATGTCGATGACAACGCTCTCCCCTCTTCCAATTTTCCTCGCAGAAGGCAGACTGTGAGGGTCCGCAGCCCTCGGCCCCGACTGGACGAGCATGTCGTCCACCTTGGTCGCCCCCTCCGAGTAGATCAGTTCGGTTGCGGCCTTTGCCACCTCTAATTCAGTGAGCCCCTCCTTCAGTAGGCCTGGAAACTTCTCGAATGACCTGCTGAGAATGGCTGCAGACTTTCTAAGAAGCTCGACTTCAGTCTCGTCCTTAACCTCCCTCAGCCCCTGCAAGATTGGCTCGCCGTTCCTTAGCTTGGGCGAAGCGTGCTTCAACAGTTTGTCCAGGAAGAGGAAAGGAGTCCTCCCCTCCACCCCCCACTTACCCTTCACGTCGGCCCCTTTGACCGCCTTGCCCAGTGCGCCTCTGGGACCTTCCGAGTCGGTCCAGGAGTGAACCTTCATCGACAGAGGTCCCTCCCTGTAAGGCCCCGACTCAAGCTCCGGTGCGACAAGGTTCGCTTCCCCTTCGACAGGGACCAGGAGCATGAACGGCCTCTCAAGCAACATGGAATCAATCCCCGTGAAGTACCTCATGTTCGGCCCTGGAACCATTATCGCCCCTCGAAGCCCTTCCTCTTCTGTCGCGGCCCTGAGCCGTTTGAGCCTCTTCGAGTACACAGAGTCTTGCTTCATTCCCGCTTCCTCGTTTGGATGCATTGTTAATATGTCATCGTTTTTGTCGCGCCTCATCTTGGGGCTGAAGGAGCGGGTCGTCTTGCCGCTCGCCAAGCGCTGGATATCAGGGGTCGCCCTAGACTCCGCAATTGAGGACGCCAAGAAGGCGAACTCGAAGGGCATCGGAGCCGTCGTGAACTTCCTGGGCGAGGAGATCAAGGACCCGGCCACAGCCGACGCCCACGCGAACGAATATCTCAGGCTGCAGCAGGCCCTGTCCGACGGCGGGGTCAACGGTTTCGCGTCAGTCAAGCTGACCCAGCTGGGCCTCGGTTCTGACAAAGAGGGGATGGAGCGCCGATTAGAGAAAATCGCCTCCAACGCGGACCGTCTGAACCAGTTACTTTGGTTGGACATGGAAGGCTCCAAGTTTACCGACGCAACGATCAAGATGTACCTGGCAGCCCGGGAAAAGCACCAGGGCATGGGAGTCGCCCTCCAGGCCTACCTAAGGCGGAGTGAGTCTGACCTCAAGACGATCTTGGACGCGGGAGGGAAGGTGCGGATTGTCAAAGGCGCTTACAGGGAAAGCCACGACATCGTCTACCCCACAAAGAAAGAGGTCACTGACAATTTCGCGAGGCTCATGGGCACATTGTTCGAAAGAGGCGAAGGCTTTGCCATAGGCACCCACGACACTCATCTCGTCGACAAGGCGAAGAAACTAGCAGAGTCCAGCCACACAAATTTCCGCTTCGAGCTCCTCAAGGGGATACGCGACGAATTGAAGGACGAGCTCGTGAAATCGGGATACAAGGTGTACGAATACCTCCCCTATGGTGACAGCTGGTACGCCTACTCCAAGAGGAGGATCAAAGAGCACCCCAGCAACATCTGGCTCCTCCTGCGTTCCCTCGTCTAACCTTCAATTTGCAGGTAGTCGGCGTTGATAACTGGCTCAATTTCAATAGACTCCACTCGCAAAATACCCGCCGGACTCTGAAAAATACTCAGAGGTCCAAAGACAATGCCAGAATATCAAAAGGGACAAGTCTGGGGAGCCCTACGCAAGGCATGGAAGGGATACCGGATTGCGAAAGTCCAGGGCGACAATGCCCGGATGAAGGAATACGCAACCCGAATCAAGACCCTCCAGGGCCAACTTGGCGTTCCTCAGGCAAGTTTTCCGAACATAGGACTGTAGAGGAGCTCCGCTCCTCCTTCCTTTTTTAATCGACTCCGGTTAGTTCCTTTTCTATCTCTTCGATTATCTCGCCGACGACCTGTTTCTGCAGGCCCAGCGATGCGCTGATTCCGCCGAGACCGTCTTCCTCCCTCATCAGGTATCTTAGCACCTTCTTCCTGTCCGCGCTGTCCAGCGACGTGGTGATCCTGGCCGCCTCCCTCAAAGCCAGGCTCCTCAAGTAAAGCAGAACTGCCCTCTCCTCCTCCATGTCCTTCAGCTTCTTGTCAACCTCGGCGACGACTTTGGTCAGGGGCCTTATCCGCGACGCGCCCTCGGGATACCTTAGAACCTCGTTCACGGGTGCGATCATGCGCGCACCTGAATCGGACTCCTGCATTCCAGGCACGGCTCCAAAAGAGAACATTCTCGCCCTGAACAGGCTTGGCGCGAGATCTATGGTGACTGAGAAGCTCTTCCTCAGCAGGTACTCCTTCCTCTGGGGGCCGCGGGGACTGTCCTGGGAGACTGTGCTGACCAGACCCGCGTCTTCCATGCTGACAAGATGCTTGGCCACGAGCTGCTGGCTGAGCCCAAGCTCCTTCGAAAGCTGGAGCTGATAGTTCGGCTCCTCGCTTAGCTTTGCGATGATCCTTCTTCTGATTGGGTTCTCCACGGTCCCAAGCACGGCGTCCAGCTCGGATTGACTCACTACTCATCACCCTATGGTTGTATACAGGCCCTTTGTTCTATAAATAGATTCCCGACTAGGGAGCCACGATGAAGCAGAAATCCGACGGTCCCCATAAGCACGGAAAGCTCACCTCGGCTCAATTATCGGCAAAAACATGGCCGGACTTCGAGAAGCTCTTCGCAGCCAACGGCGGGGTCTGGGGAGGGTGCTGGTGCATGTTCTACCATAAACCCGAAGATTTTGACGCCGGCGCCTACTCGGAAAACAAGAAGGCGAAAAAAGATCTCGTGATGCAAGGCGACGCTCATGGGATCTTAGTCTACTGTGGAGGCGAAGCGGCCGCATGGTGTCAATTCGGCCCGAGGGAGGAGCTTCCGCGGATCGACGGGAAGAGGAATTACGTCCCTATATCCGACGACTTGTGGAGGGTCACCTGCCTTTTCATCGCACCACGCCACCGAAGGATAGGGCTCGCAGGATTCGCGGTGAAAGAGGCAGTGAAGGCAATGGAGAAACTGAAGGTGAAGGTAATCGAAGCCTACCCCGTAGAGGGGGACCGCGCCGCCAAAGATCTTTGGATGGGGACACCGCATTTGTTCGAGGGTGCGGGCTTCAAGCGCATAAGGCCTCTCGGCAAAACGACCTGGGTATACGCGCTCGAACTAGGCCGCCGCTGATTTCTTAAGAACGAAGACAGGACCGCTTGTGCGCCTTGGGACTAAGCAGGACGATAATGGCGGAGCACGCCGTTGTTGCTAGCGAGCAGCCACTCGCATCGCTTGCAGGTTATGATGTTCTTCGGAAAGGCGGCAACGCGTTCGACGCGGCTGTGGCCACAAGCTTCGCGCTGGCCGTGACTTTTCACCCCGCCGGAGGAATCGGGGGCGACTTCTTCGGCATGTTCTACCACGCGAAGACTGGGAAGGTTCTGTGTCTGAACGCCAGCGGCTGGTCGCCATCAGGCCTCACCATAGACCTTGTCAAAGGAAGTGCCGGAGGACAGGTTCCGCTCGCCGGTCCCCTAACCTGTGTGATCCCCGGTTATGTCGCCGGTATCTGCGAGATGCACAGGAAGCTGGGGAGTCTGGAGTTTGCAGACCTCCCCGGGGCCTCCGTGGAGTACGCATCCAGGGGCTTTCCAGCTGGGGATGGAGTCTGCAGCTCCGTGGCTGGCGCATACAAGGACCTTTCAAGTGAGGCCAAGGCGATATTCGCTCCAAACGGCAAGCCCCCCACCCCCGGAGATTGGATCAAACAGGAGGCCCTAGGCCGGGTCATCGGCGATGTGGCAGGGGGAGGCCCGGACGCATTTTACTCGGGGTGGCCTGCGGAGAAGATTGCTGCTGCCCTCACGACTCTGGGAGTCCCCTGCGAGACTAGCGACTTCACGGACTACAAGCCCGAGTGGGTCCAACCTCTGACGCTTGATTACAGGGGAACGGCTGTCTACGAGGTTCCTCCCAACAGCATGGGAGCGACCAGCCTCCTAATCCTCAAACTCCTTCTTGACCACGACCTTTCGCGAACGGGCGCGCTTTCAAGGGAGAGAATCGAGTTAACCATGAGTGCAGCGCTTGAAGCTTACGCGCGCCGTGATGAGATGCTAGGCGACCCTAGGTTCGGCAAAATCGACCTCGAATCGTTCATGTCTGGCGCGAAGTCCGCCGCCCCTCCTCAGAGTAGGATTCGCTCCGGGGACACGACGGCCTTCTCGATCGCCGATTCCGAGGGGAACATTGTCTCGGGGATCCAGAGCCTGTTCAACCGTTTCGGGTCGAGAGTCTTTGTTCCAGAATGCGGGATAATGCTCAACAACAGGGCCTCCGGCTTCAGCACGGCAGGTCCGAACAAAGTCGAACCTCGCAAACGTCCTCTTCACACCCTGTCCTCTCTGATTCTCGAAAGGGACGGTCACCCATACCTCGCCATAGGGTCAAGCGGCGGCGACTATCGTTCCTTCCAGCATGCCCTCTTCGTCACCAATTCCGTAGACTATTCGATGGCGGCGGAAGAGAACGTCTCCCATCCAAGGTTCCTCTGGGGAGGAGGCAAAACGCTCTTGGTCGAAGACGGCTATGAACTGCCTGAGTCGGGCTACGAAATCCGGAAGCTCCCATTGCCTGGCAGAACCGGGGTGTGCCAGGCCGTCGAGGTATCAAAGGGATTTCTGAAGGGGGTCTGCGACGTACGAGGAGACGGCATCCCAGCCGGGTTCTAGTTCGCCTTCGGTCTTCGCTACTTTCCTTCGCTTACTTCGTGAATCTCGTCTGCCAGGAGGCCATGGGCTTCCTTGTGGACCTTGTTCGACGCCTCTCTGTTGGGCGCGTCAACCAGGCAAAACACAGATTCTTGTTTCTCGTCAACCCAGTATTTCAGAAATCTTACGCCGTGTTTTCCTTGATGTTCGAGGTCCTTCGCGTGCGCTTCAGCGACTGCCTTGGCAGTCACGCCCTTGACCTTCTTGTGCACGTCCATGTATAGAGGCATGCCCGGGTGGCGGATCCCGGATTATTTAGTCCTGACTATCAGAGGATTCGATGGTTGAAATTGCAGGGTTCAAATTAACGTGCTTCCGAACCACATTTCCGTAGACGAATCCCAAGGCCGCGACCACCGCACTGACTGCCAATAACAGGCCGATGAAGGGAAGGATTGCAAGTGAAACAACAAGGGACAACCAGGGAAAGTACCGCTTCGACCTTACTTCCTTAGTTAGGAGTCTGATTCCTGCCGCTGAGCCAACAACGTAGGTCAGGACAGCTGCCCCGCTCGTCGCAAGGAAGGCGGACTGGACGTCGACGTGCGCGAAGTAGAATGTGATCATGCCGAGCATGATTAGAACAAACAGGGCGATCAGCGCCCGACGAGGGACCCCGGTCTTCGGGTCTACTCTCGCCAAGAATGTCGGGAGGCTGCCATCCACGGCGGCCGCGTACACGACTCTTGACATCCCCGCGGTGTACGCATTTACTGTGGAGAAGATTATCACAACGGCAAAGAGTGACACAGCAAAGCCTCCGTACGGACCGAAAACGTTGGACATCATCTCAGCGAACGGAGTTACTCCTTCCCCTGAATTGTACGCGCCCGTTCCGACGACTGTGAACGCGACGGCCAAGTAGAGTGCGCTCACCAGCAGGACACTAAATGTGACGCTCCTGCCGAAATCCCTCTTCGGGTCCTTGAACTCCTCTGCGATGTTCGAGACGTTCTCGTATCCAAGGTACGACCAAACGATTAGGGCCGAAGCCACCCCCACTGTCGCAATGTCAGCCGGAATTATTGGGCTGTAATTTGCGGCCTTGATCCCGGGACTTGAAGCAACGACCGCTACGGAAAGGATTCCAACCATCGCAGCGACGAGCCCTACCTGCACCCTCCCACTCAGCCTAATGCCCCTCAAATTGACCGCGTAGGCTAGTATGATGATGCTTGCTGCGACGGCAAAGACCCCTGGTCCCGAAATCGGTAGTGCGTACGCGAGATATGTTCCCGCGGCCAGGGTGATGGCCGGAGCGCCCAGTACTACCCACGCCACGAAGAGCCACGCCGTCATTGTGCTAACGCGCTGCCCGAAAGCTTCCTTCGCGAAAGAGTAGATTCCACCCGACTCTGGGCTGCGTGCCGATAGGCTGGAGAAGGTGAACGCGAAAGGATAGCTCGCCAACGACAGGAAAATCCAAGCCAGCAGCGAACCCGCCCCCGCAGCCCTCGCTGCCAGTCCTGGGATCACCAGAATCCCGGCGCCGAGGACTGAGCTGACGTAGATGGCAACCGCGTGGCGAACGGTGATTACCCGACGGAGAGCACCAGAGTTTCCGCCCGCCTTAGCCGTCTTATGAGGCAAATAGTGTATCCTGCCCTCGACTGGATTTAAGACTCATGCGAACTGGGTGTTAAAGCGGGCCCGGTGCGACTATACCAGTTTAGTGTGCGCATCCGTCCATTGGGAGCTCGGATCCCGACAGGGTGGGGTCGGCCGGATTTTGATTCAGCGATCTTGATGCTTTGGACATCTCTTGCAAAGCTAGGATGACAAAATAATCTGATAGCAGTCATATCCTCCATTCTGGGTCGTGCTCGAATGGCATATCCAACCGGGCCAGAAGAGGATTTGGTAAGTGTTTCCTACTAGTCTCCCTCCGACCCCGACAGCGTAGTAGGAAATTGACGTGTGGGCAGGGATTCTATCCAAAAATATGGGACATGAGGAATACGGTAGACAGGGATTGAGGATAAAGGGGACAATCGGAACAAGGAAAACAAATAAAATGATCGCCACCAAAATGAAGGCGACTCGAAGGCGTTTCATTGGCTAGCCAAGTGGTTTGGCTGGATATACGCCTACTCTCTAGAACGGCTATGGAGTTATTGGACATGGGTAACAATCCGTAAGGGTCGGTCAGGGAGAGACCGCTAAGGGGGCTTGGGTTGAGGCAATCGAGAGTGGTTCTCATCCTGGTAATCCTGGCTGTGGTCATCGTATTCGTCCCTTCTGTTCCTGCGCTTTCCCCATGCCCTGTCGGTGCCAAGTGCTTCTTCGGGTTTGGATTGGGGTCTCCTTCCTACGTCTTGTCTGGAATGGGCGCATTTGGTGCATATCCCATCAAGGACTTGCGTAATGAATCAGGGCAGTTCATTCCTGTGGTCAATTACTTTGAGGGTTTCTATTCATTCTGGGCATGTAGCAAAGGTGCTGAATCGGTTTTACTTTACGGAGGCCCATGGGGATGCGACCCCATAGTCAGCTTCTATTGGAACATCTAGGCAGCCTACTTACCAGGAAGGCCTGGCTGTCAAAGTAGGATTGGATGAAGAAAAGCGAGCCGCGCCCCGACCTGACCGAAAATACTCCTGATGGCCAGACTGAAATATCGGTGACGCATCTCGAAGTCGCGACGGGAACCTGAGAATCAAAGACGAACTATCGCATAGGCTCTGGTATGTTTTGGTCGCAACGGGGGCTCTTGTACTGGTATTGCTTGTTACTTCGGTTGCTGGTCCACAGATAGCGAGTGACTTGACGCCCAAATACAAAGTCACATTCCTTCAGACCCCAACCTGTGGAAGTCAGTACGCTCTTCCGTGGGCCGTGACACTGGGAGACTCTACGATCCAGAAGGGGGGCGGAGAAATGCCGACGGACGGGAACAGGGCACTAACTAGCATAACTCCCACTTTCCAGTCGAAGTACTTTAACGAAACCGTTATCGTATTCTACGTCCCAAACGGGACTTACAACTACACGCTCAAACCTTGGGCTGACTTTTGGGACCCAGTGACCTTCCCTCAGGGGATTGTAAATGGAACAGTACATGTGGAGGGCCATGGAACTTCGGTCAATGTTACTGTTGCAAACAACGGTGTCTGCTCATACTGATCTGATCAGGCGCATGCCGAAGTCTCAGAGTATGAATGGTTTCAATTCGCTGTCCTGTCTTCGGCGGTCTGGGATTTGCGCCTCATCAGGAGGCTTGCAGTCAGAATCATTATTCCCGAAATAACCAACCCCCAACTAAGCAAGTAACTAACAGCCAAATCCACCAAACTGTCGGAAGGCCAAAGGACGCAGTTCTGCGCGTTACACGGTCCGAGGGCAAAGAAGCCAAAAAAGAAGCCGAGTGCCAGAAGTCCTATGCCGATGCCATATCCTGTTTGGACTCGGTTCAATTCGCCGTCTCGCCGTTCCAAACTCTAGCTCTAAAAGGAAGCATGAGAACATGACCTCCGATGAGACCTGTCCCGATTGCTGTCATCGTAGTCCTGCTAGTGATTGGGAGTGCAAGCTTGGGCTTCTTCGCAAGAGGAGCAGGACTTTCCCCGGCGAGATCAAACACCACAACTCTTACTTCAACCACGACGGCAACGTCGACCACGACGTCTGCAAGGGATTCAACGGAAACGACCACCGTCACTTCCACCGTCACTTCCACCGTCATATTGATGGATACGACGACACTTAGATCGTCCTCAGGACAATTGGGCCCATGGAACAAGACGACGAGCTATTCCGGACATACAGCACCCAGTAGTTGCGTCACGGCGCCGGGATACATCTACTGCGTGGGCGGGAACGGCAACGCAACCTACTTTGCCCCGATTTCATCGAAAGGCGTCGGGCTCTGGAACCGTGGCACGGATTATCCAATCGCAATTCAGGACGAGAATTGCATCGAAAGCTCGAATTACGTTTATTGTGTTGGAGGCGTATCGGGCCAAACAACCGACCCCTATGGTCGAACGTCAGACGTGTTTTATGCACCTCTTTCCGCCTCCGGCATCGGACTTTGGACCAAGACGACCCCATTCCCATACATTGCTGCCAGCCCGCGCTGCATGACATTTTCGTCGACCATCTTCTGTATCGAAGATGGCCTTAACGGGACCAACTACACAAATTTGCCAAAAGCATACTATGCACCTCTGTCAGCGAATGGAGTAGGAAGCTGGGTTCAATCCTCGGCTGCCCAGACGACAACCGCCGGCTGTTCAGCGATTGGTGACGTCGCGTACTGCTTCGGGGGTGGAAACTGTGCTCCGATTGTTAACACCGATTGTTACAGCCCCTCCTATTCATCGAAAATGTCGTCCAGTGGTCTTGGGACTTGGAATAGGACCACGGATTTACCAACCGCTGGCTTCGCAACCTACCTAACGGCAGGGCCATACATCTACGTCCTCACCGTACCGGTCTTCTACGCCCAAGTCTCAGCAGGTGGCATTGGGCCTTGGGAGGCTACAACCAATTTCCCCGATCCGGGGCAAGCGGGGGCGTGCGCCTCGAATGGAAATTACCTGTACTGCACGAGCTACATGGACAGTGATGTCTACTTCACACAGGTCGGAGCTCCCAACCCAAGCTCCCTTGTGCTGCGGAATCCTCCGCCCTTCCCCAGAGCTGATTACCTGGCTCCGGCCTGGACCGCATATGGCGGATGCTCTGTGACGGTGAACGGCACCTTCGCCGGAGCCCCATGTTTTGACCGTGACATCGACAACGCCGTTATTTTTGACTGCGCAGTGTCTGCGGCGACTTCTTCGGGCTGCAAGACCACGGTTGTTAGTCCGACAAACACGGCGTACAATTATGACATCACGATTTGGTATCCACGCTACAATGCGACCGTACCGAATACGAACTGTGCTTTCTTGCCCTCCCTAGGATACAAACAGCCGTTCTACGCATGGTGTATTTCCATAAGCCCGAACTCATTCATCATAGCCCAACAGATTGCAATGCAACCCCCTCAGCCTTAATCCGAAAATATCCCAGTGGCAGAAACAGCTTGAATCAGGCTCCTTTGAGCTGTCAGAGTTCATTCTGAGCTTATTGGTCACGGGCCCGGTGCGACTTGACCAGTTTAGTGTGCAGCTCCAGACCCAAATTACAACGTGGCGCCTAGGCCGAGCTTGATCCAAGTATTGTAAGCACCCGACTTGGCCGACTAGGGTTCTGACATTCCGGTCCGAACATGACGTAACCGTTTTGGTGCTTTTGCTGGGCGAATTTACTTGCTAGGCGATACAAGCAGGAACGCCTTGTATGAATACGTGCCTGAGATGTACTCTATTAGAATACCCCCTCGCGGATTGCGGTGATTTGAGAGGGCGAAGAAATACGTCGAATCGCCTATAACGCCCCCGGCCGCTTCTCGAGTTCCATCAGGAAAAGTCATGTTGAACTGGATCGCTGCCGCAGTAACAGTCATCGAACTGCCATTCGTTCCTGGGCATCCACTGTAGTTCGAGGGACAGATTGTTTCGAATTTCACTCCCATGAAAGTTATCGAAGAATTGAGGAGGTAGCTGTATCCAGGCTGTTGAACCACAATGTCCTTCGACACGTCGGAAGCACAGTAATCAGACCCGTTCACGGTCATGGGCACCGTTCCGGTCGGGCATTGGGAAATGAGAGTCGTCGAAGTCGTAGTGGTCATTGCCGAGGTACCGCCTGTCACTTTGAAGTGAAGCAGTACCACCTGGCCCCACTCGTCCGCCGCGACGACGGTGTACGTCCCTGATGGAAAATCGTCGAACAAGAGTGGGCAGCTATGGGATGATGACTGACCGGGACAAGCGCCGCCGTCAATTTCAATACCAGCACCTCGCTGCGAACCGGAGCCTGTCCAATACCCAGACCATGTCCCCGTGCCGCCTGTGAAGCAACCTGAACCTGGAGTCCAGTGGCATGAGGTGTTGACTGTGACGTTGTACACTCCTGCAAGGCTCGCGATGTTGGCCCACTGGTACGTCAATGCCACATCACTGAGGGGTCTGAAGGCGAAGTAAGGCGTTGGGGCTTCGTAGGGGCAGGTGGTCAGAGGCTGCGCCTCGAGTGTCAGCGGAACACCCGTCTTGAAGCTGCTCGCGCTGTAATTGCCTTGAAGAATCGCGTATCCGACGGGGAAGTTTGGCGGGCCGCAGCTACCCTGAAGCCAGAGGAAAAGGCCGCTCGGATTGAGGGGCCAATGGGCTGATGCGGAGAGGTTATTCACCCGGGCAAGGGTGTTGAATTCGTCAACTATCACTATGATGCCTCCGCTGGAGTTGATTGAGAGCGACAGATCAAGCCGGAGTCCTGTGGTAGAGCTCAGGGCCGAGGTCGAAGGAATCTGAATATCGAAGGAATTCGTATGGTAGGGTTCGTTTGGACACGTGCGGTTCTGATGCTCCGTGTTCGTGATTGGATGCGCGGGACTGATGCAGAACACTGACGAGTTCGTGAACCACGTTGCATAGGTACTGAAAGTAGGCGCGATAGTGATCGTGGTTGTGGCGTTAGAGAAGACCCCGCAGCATTGAGTCTCTTCGGTTTTGTTGTATAGGTAGTAGTAGGTTCCTCCATAAGTAATGAGGTCAACGGGATGGAGGGTGGCATTCGGAGCCGAAGGGCAGTTCGCCTCGTTGAATCCGACGCAGGGGACGACTGCGGCCTGGCCGCGCAGAGTAAGGTTCCTTTCGATTGTCTGATAGACAGCCGAAGAGCCTGACTGTTGGCCGGTTGAAGGCTGGCTGGTGGTCGAGGTAGTTTTGGAAGTCGAATAGGTTGTTGAAGACGATGTCATCCTCGTAGAAACTAGAAGATACAGGCCCGAAGCCGCGACGATGAGCAGAACCGCCACTATGGCAACGAACGCCGTTCCTAGTGCTTGGCGCCGGGATGTCACTGTCTTGCCCACACGACTCGCTTTTCGTGAGCGGGGTGGTAATGTATAGCTCTAATTTTCAGAACGCCCTTCAAGCTGCACTCTCCGCATCAAATTTTCATTTCGTTCGCTCGAAACGATTGAAATCCTGCGTCCCCTTTGGCGACAAGTCTCTTGTCGACATCGAAGTACCTGAAATCGCTCGAATCAAGCTCCGCCAGCAAGTCAGAGTTCATTCTGAGCTTATTGGTCACGGGCCCGGTGCGACTTGACCAGTTTAGTGTGCATGTCGGTCCCAAACAGTAAGACTGGATTCAGGCCCGACGAGGATGGATGTCAGCGCGAGAAGACTAAGAGCCAAACGAGAAAAGTGATTACCAACACGAGTATGATGGGAAGTGCCTGAATCCATCTCAAACTCGGTCGTAGCATCACCCAGACCTGTCTTCTCCTTCCGAGCTATCTCTTGAGGCTTCTGAAATTAGACACGGTCGGCCGGATTTGACCTAACAATTCGACGGTGTTGGACGTGCTGAAGTATCAAATTGGAAAAGGTTCTTAGTGCGCTCAGAGATTCTCATCTTTGTGAAGAGGTTAGTCAAGATCGGAATAATCACCGTTACTACCTTTGCTGCGGTTCTCTTCACCCCAGCAATACCTTCAACCGAAGCCGCTTTCTGGGTGATACCAGCCATTCACCACTGTTATGCCACCCCAGCCGGGCTGCAATTCGCAAGCCAAAGGGTCGGCATATTCGCTTCAGCGTCTTACGAAGTATTTGGGACGGGGCCGATTTTCGTCCCTGCTAGTAACCTGACGGGGAACATGCTCGAATTCATGCCACTGAATTTTCCTACTCTAATTTGCGGCTAGACTAGCCACTTGGTCTGGCGCAATTTTTAGCGTTGTTGGATGAAGAAAACGTCCCTAGCTTTGTTTCCTTCTGGAGAGCAACAATGCCGCGAGCGCAACAGCAAGCAGGCCTCCGAGGGCGACCGTCGAAATATCGTACGCTGGGACCCCAGATGACTGCGCTGTCGTCATAGTGGTCTGTATGGTCCTTTCAGAGACCACAGTCGTAGTGGAAGTGAAGACATTGTGCGTGGTGACAGTGGCCGTCGAGGTCGTCGTCGTTGTTGACGAAAGCGTAATCAAAAAACATGAGGCCAATCCTATCCCGTCGAAGTACTCCTGTTGAGAAGTCGATGTCTCGCCAGTGTACCATATCATGACTTTCGTACCCTCCACGAGGATGGCTGGGTAAAGCACAGTCGCATTGTCCCATCTTCCCGGGGAGGGGCCAACTAGGATCTGACCTCCGCCAACCCAGTGCGTTCCATCGACCGATGTTGCGTACGATATTTGGTAACCGTCTCCACTGACCATGAGCAATATGCCATTAATCATGGCAACAGACGGGTGCTCGAAGTAGTAGCTCGTCCAGTTTGCACCCCCACCATATACCGGATTGGCGTCTGATTTCGTCCAGTGAACGCCGTCAGCTGAAGTTGCGTAGTCGATGGCAACATACCAAGGCGAGCTTCTATTGGTGAGGGTGTGGCCTGAGTACCACATCCTGTATGCAGAGCCGTCCTTGATTACGCTCCCGAAGCGACCCCACCAGCTATCATAGTAGCTAGGACCGGCGACGAGGACTGGATTGTGCTCGTATTTCACCCAAGCAACATTGTCTCTTGAATAGGCGAGGCCAACCTCCCTGTAAGCCCCGGTCCCTGTGGCCGTGTAGTACATTAGGTACATCGAGCCGTTCCAAATCACATCGGGAGAGTAGACGACGCCAGAATCCCACGTTCCGTTCGTTCCTGTCTTCAGGACGGGTGTGCTCGTGACTGCCCAAGTCATTCCGTCAGGGGAACTTGCGGTAAAGATGCCTGATATGTTGTGGACCGCGCCGCTGAACCACATAAGATAGGTCCCCCCTGTTTTGAGGACTGAAGGAAACTCATAGTGGGTAGAATAGGAGACCAGGCTGAAATTCATTGATGGGTAAAACGTAGTGTACCTCCCGGTGTCATTCAAGACGGGACTGGACTGCTTGACACAGACCTGCGGGGATGAAGTCGCGCTGGCAGACATAGGGTCAGAGAACCCTGTGACGAAGGCCACTAGTATGAAGAAGGCAATCGCAATGGACGTCCGCGCCGCCAAAGCAATCGAGCTGTCTGAGACGGCTCCGAGTTAAAGGGGTTCCAAATAGGCTTGAATCGAGCCTCGCTAGGCTGTCAGGGTTCATTCTGAGCTTATTGGTCACGGGCCCGGTGCGATTTGAACGCACGACCTCTGCGAGCTTGAGGCTCACTACAGCTATCTTCGACACGATAGGAGGCTCGGCCTCTACTAGTCTGCCGCGCTGTCCGTATTTCGCTCGAACATAGATCTGCGCTACGGGCCCAATTTCCGGCTATGGATTGGCCATTATAACGCTTGCCGACCTTTTACGACATGCAACCCTCTCCGGGAAAGATGGATTGGAAGAGTTTCACAGAATTCTTCGAAGGGGACGGTGCTGTCTCTATCCGTCTGGGAAGAGCCACGAACAGTAGAGTTCTCCAGATTTGCATAGTAATCGGGCAGAAGTGGAAACCCAAATTGGAGCAATTGGACAGCTTCCTCAGATCTGTTGGGATCGACTCGGCAAAAATCTATCTCCAGAAATACGGCCACACCCTGAGAGTCTTCAAGATCTCCGCAGTCAAAGCAATCCTCGCAAACATGCTACCCTATTCGTTCTTGAAGAGAGAACAGATACGCGCTGCATTAGATTACCTTGAAGGAAAAATCACGGGTGATCGCTTAGTTAGTATCTTCAACCATGAATACGAGTTGGGGAAGAGGAGGACGGGAGCACCTGCCATCTCTGCTCCTCTGACCAAATCAGAGGTTCGGAGCCGCGGGAGAAATCGTCGAGAAATTCGCCGCTAATGGAAACTGGGACCGCTGTTCCCGTTTCACTCCGCCAGGTCGAACCCTATCTCCAACTCTTTCTTCGCATTCCTGAACCTTGGTTTCTCCATCTTTACCTTTCCTATCAGCAGGGTGTTATCCACGTGCCTCTCGTTGCAGCAGTTGATATTCCAGTCTGGTATCCTCACTATCTTCAATATGGTCACATCGCTCGGCACAGGGTATAGGTCGTAGATAGAATCACCGAAGTGCCCTTCAGCC
>DASYXJ010000072.1:0-11362 GCA_035935095.1 Nitrososphaerales archaeon
GGTTCCACACGAATAATTATGTGGACCGGGGGGGACTCGAACCCCCGACCTCCCCCAGTCTGGATTTCTTTGCCAAGGGGCTGGACGGCTTATCCCTGTATCCTACCAGACTAGACTACCGGCCCTTAGGAACTGGCCGTCTGAGTGTTCACTTATACTCTTTGATGCCCTTGGGCGAAAGACTCCGGCGAACCCACTCTCCTTGCTTCTTCGAGAGTCGTTTCCACCCGGTTGGCCTACTTCCCGCTGTGTAAGACCCAATAATCGAGAGCGCGTCTTCGAGCTTCTTCGCCTTTCGATGAATTGAGAAATCTACCATCTTTGCGAATCTCCTGACATCATCTAATCTGCTGATGTCTATAGCGTACGAAGTTTGTTTCATCACAAAACTCTGATTTCTGATTACTTTGATTGAGCCTGCTTTACGCTTCCGATAGAGTCTGGAAGATATGTTTAGTTGTTTGAGCAATGTCCCCACTCGCATAAGCAACCATTTGTCGGAATTCTCCGCCCCAACAGAAAGCTCGAAATTTCTCGAGGCCCTAACATCGACGTGTCCTTCTGCGTCAAAGAATCCCCTCAGGAAATCGCGAGGAAAAGCGAACGCAATCGCGAGTAGCTTCTTCAGCGGTATTCGCAGAAGTTCCACTAGCTGCTTACTTGAGTACTTCACGATGTACATAGGAAGTCTTCCTTCTGATTGCCGGACAAGAATCCTATTTGGACGATGTCGATGGAATAGCTCCGCCATGCTATAGTTGAACGTCTCGGCAAAATCACGATCTGTAACCTCGAGTTTAACAATCCAATTTTCAGCGATGGTGCAGCCGTCTCCGATGTTTGCCCCGATGATGTAGCTCAGAGCGCTGGAGGGCTTTTGCTTGAATACGTTTCTTCGTTGCAGGTTCCGATCCCCAACAATCCAATGTCGAATAGTTCCAGGCGACAGACTCAACGAGTGGGAAGCGGACAGCCGCCTTGCCAGACTAACCGGGCTCTGATCTTCTATCGATAGTTTCAGGACTTCATCGTAGATCTTCTTTGCCATTTCAGGGGAAATCTTGTCATGCTTCACCCTCCAGCTTCCAGGAGATTCGCCGATTCTCGACATCTTGAACGCCTAAGCATTCGGAATCTATTTTGTTTGTCGACGTTTGATTGTTGTCGGAGGGGGAGACCTGTGAAAGTGTCTCCGAACCCTTATCTGGTGTGTTTCGTCATTCATTGGTCTTGTCTATTTCCATCGCCGATTTCAGCAAGGTGGAAATGAAGGTTGGCAAGATTACCTCAGTTGAAGATATACCGCAGGCACGGAACCCCATGTACAAACTCATCGTCGATTTGGGTGACGGGGTCACTAAACAGTGCGTTGCGGGAATCAAGAACTACTACTCCCCGGATGAACTCCTTGGGAAGCTAGTGATTGCGGTCGTAAACCTGCAGCCAAAATCGGTGGCCGGGGTGTCGTCCGAATGCATGCTCTTGGCTGCCTTCAACAGCGATCAGCTTGCGGTGCTCAAGCCTGACCGTGAACTTCCACCTGGGACGTCTGTTCGCTGAAGGGAACTCCACGCAACTTTTTAACCTCCACAGAGGCGCGATTTGAAACGAGCGGTGGTCGTCTAGCCTGGTCCAGGACAGTAGCCTGCCACGCTACTAACTCGGGAAGTCATGCTAAATGACTCGAGAATTCAAATCCCGGCCACCGCACCATTTCATCCCAAAACTAGAGGCGCGATCTAACCACGCTTTCTTGAGGCGAAACCTGCAATCATGTATGCTAGAGTTGTTGCTGCAACTCTCTGTGATTTCTCGGATTGGTCAAGAGAAGGCGCCAACTCCACAAGATCGGCGCATTTGACCTTTGACTTCCTCGTTATCGAGTAGACGAGCTCGAACATCTGTTGCGAGGTAATGCCCCCGGCGCTCGGCGCGCTCACTCCGGAGACGTAGGAGAGGTCTACCGCGTCGAGGTCGATGCTAAGGTATACCGCTTGCGCTCCCTTTGAGGCAATGTGAAAGGCCTCTCTTGCAATGACGGCCGGGCCCAATTCATCGACGTCCATGACAGTGAATAGTTTGATCCCCAGTTTCTCCGACTTGGCGTAGTACTCTCTTGAATTGAGGAATCCATGGATCCCTATCTCGACAACTCTTCTCGGGTCCATGCCCTGTAAGTTTTCGATAGCAAGCCCATACGCCGACCCGCTGGTGGGTCTCCCACTTATCTTCCCCCGGAGGTCGAAGTGAGAATCGAGAACGATGAGACCAATCTCGCCGAACTTCCTTTCGAAAGCTTTGAGGGAGGGGAGGGAGATACTGTTGTCCCCACCAAGTATGACGAGCAAAGAGCTTCCCTCAAGGTCCTGAATCACTTCGGACTCGATTTGTTTGTGGGCTTCGTACACGTCATCATCTACAACTACGTCTCCGAGGTCGAATACTCTCGCATCTTCAAGACTTGTTCCCAATTCAACATTGTAGTTTGAGAAGCCCATCATGGCCCGCCGGATCGCTGCAGGTCCTTCTCTGGACCCCTTCCTCCCTAGCACCGCTCCATCGAAAGGGATACCCAGGATATTCACTGCTTCTGGTTGTTTCTTCCGAGCAGCTCTGATTATTTGTACGAGCCGCTTGTCTTTGGGGTCGTGGTAACTCGGAGCGGGGTAACGGGCTGCTCTTCGCATTGTAAGCGAGTCGCGCCCCAGTTGAGTTAAACGTATGTCAGCATATTTATCGGTCCGCTGCGAGGGCCAGCCAGTTGGCGGTAACCCTCGACGGGCGCTCTCTGACGCTCAACGACGCGATTAGTGTTGCCGAGCATGGCGCCACGGTGAAAGCCAGTCCTTCTAGTCTGAAACAGATGGAGAAGTTCCGCACACTCCTAGAACAGAAACTTGCCAGGGGCGAGGTGGTCTACGGAGTCAACACAGGCTTCGGGTCGCTTTCAGACAAGGTCGTCAGGCCCGGGCATCTGCAGGAACTCCAGCTCAACCTGATACGAAGTCACGCCGCCGGCGTCGGGGCCCCTATGCCGCAAGACGTCGTCAGGGCTGCGATGCTGATTCGACTCAACAGTCTCCTGAATGGCAACAGCGCCGTCAGGACGGAGATTGCCCAGCTGTTCCTTGGGATGCTCAACAACGGCATCACCCCTCTGGTCCCGGAGTTCGGTTCTCTCGGGGCCTCTGGAGACCTCGTCCCTTCTGCCCACATGGCCCTCACGATGGTAGGGGAGGGGAAGGCTTACCACAGGAGCAAGCTTGTCGAATCCAGCAAGGCGCTATCAGCATCAAAGCTCAAACCACTTGTCCTACACGCAAAAGAGGGACTTTCATTGATCAACGGCACAGCCTTCACCACTGCCCTTGGGTGCGTTGGAGTGCACAGAGGAAGACTCCTTTTGGATGCCGGCAACTCGGCGGTAAGCCTGACTTCGGAAGTGATCGGCGCATGTTCACAGTCCTTCGACGAAAAGTTGGTCGGGGTAAAGCTGGACCCCGGGCAGAGGCACGTAGCAAAACAGCTGCGAACACTCCTGAAGGGTAGCCGCAGGATTAGGAGCGAGCCGGTGCCCCAGGACCCCTACTCGATTCGTTGCGCACCACAGGTCCATGGATCCATGAAGAATGCCCTGGACTTCGCAGAGAGGATTACGATCAATGAGGTGAACTCAGTCTCGGACAACCCGGTCCTTCTAGAGGAAGGGACCGTCCTCCACGGGGGCAACTTCCACGCCCAGCCTGTGGCAATGGTCCTCGACCTACTCTCGCTCGCAATCACATATCTCGGGGTGATATCCTTGGCCCGGACTCATTTTCTCCTCGCCAAGACCCCGCCGGAGACCAAGTACATGGCAGGCAAACCGGGACTCGAATCGGGCCTTATGATTCTCGAGTATACCGCCACCTCGCTGGCCGCTGACAACGCCCGGCATGTCTACCCCGAGTCCTCCTACCCAGCAAGTGTTTCCGGAGGGATCGAAGACCACGCGAGCCACGGCGTGAACGCGGGCATGAAGGCATTGGCCGTTGCGGCCAACGTCTCGCGCATCATTTCAATCGAGCTAATTTGCGCATCGAACATCCTTGGTTCGAACGAACGCGGCATATCCGACCACACCAACAAACTTTGTGAAAGCGTCCGGGGACACTCTCCCCCCCTTCTAGGAGATCGCTCGCAGGGCGAGGAAATTGAGTCTCTGTCCGGAGCGATCTTGGCTGGCCGACTCCCCTAGTTATCCTCGGCCGAGTGAATCTCCATTCCTCCTCTGAATACCTTCCTCACATGCTGACCCCCTACTCTGTACGGCAGGGACCTAAATCCGGGGAAAGAATGGATCACGAAGTCTGCTGCCGAGCCGATGCCAATGAAACCCAAGTCATCTCTCGCGATGGCTTGGGCAGCATTCCGTGTGAAACCAAGAAGAGCCTGGGCGGGGGTCATCCTCATCCCGCTACACGCCAAACTCATCACAAACTGCGGCGACTCGACCCAAGAGTTCGGACTGAGGTCAGTCCCCAGCGCAACCGAACAGCCTGCTGTTAAGATATTCGGGGCGTTCGCGTACCCAATGGCTGAGATTAGAGAGGTTCCAGGAAGCAGAACTGCAATCACCCCTCGATCTGCCATTGCTTGGATCCCAGTCAAGTCGCTCTTTCCTAGGTGGTCTGCCGAAACACATCTTGCATCGGCCGCCAGAGAAGCTCCTCCGGAGTCTGAGAATTCATCTGCGTGGATCTTGCAGGCGAGACCTAGCTCCCTCGACGCTCTGAGGTATTTCGTGCATTGGTCCCGCGAGAACACCCCCTCCTCGCAGAAGCAGTCGGAGAACTTTGGCCTGACCTTGGACCTCGCAACAGCAGGAAGCATTTCCCGGATGGTATAGTCTACATACTCGCCGCTCTTCTTGAATTCCGGTGGAGTGGCGTGCAGACCGAGGAAAGTTGGGACCAGCTCGACCCCGCCCGCCCGACGGAGTCGACCTATGACATCCAGGAGTTTCATTTCGTCGGCCAACTTTTGGCCGTATCCTGTCTTGACCTCGACGGTGGTGACCCCATTCCTCATCAGTTGTTTGAGCCTCCTCTGGGATTCCTCGGCGATTCTAGGCGCCGACGCTTTCCTCGTATCTCGGAGAGTTCGTAAGATTCCACCTCCACTGGCAAGAATACTGGTGTAACTCTCTCCTTTGACCTGCCTTTCAAGCTCGTCCTCTCTGCTTCCTGCGAAGACAACATGTGTGTGTGGGTCTACAAATCCCGGAGTGACCAGGCAATGTTGGGCGTCAATTGATCGCCTGGGTTTGCCTATGGCTTTCCGACGGAGCTCCTTCGTGGTCCCTACCCAGACGACCCTTCCATCGTCGACGACGAAGGCGCCGTCCCGAATGACTCCAAGCCTGTCCTCATCGACCTTCCCTGACCCATCGCACGTAACAAGCTCGCCGGCATTGACCACGGCTAGGTCGTGCAACAAGTCTCCACATTGTTCCCGGGGGCCGAATCATGATAAGCCTTGTCAGGAAGTCAAATAATGCCGTGAACTCTTAAATCGAGAGACGGGCCAATGAGCCCTGTGCAGAAGCATGTCGTAAGGGCCTCAAGGGGGACCGAGATCTCGTGCAAGAGCTGGCACCAAGAGGCGGCCCTTCGAATGCTCATGAACAACCTGGACCCTGAAGTTGCAAAGGACCCGGACCGTCTGATAGTCTACGGGGGGACAGGAAGAGCCGCCCGGTCTTGGAAAGCATATGATGCGATTGTGAAATCTCTGCGGACTCTCGAGAACGACGAAACGCTCCTTATTCAATCAGGAAAGCCGGTTGGAATCTTCCGGACTAGTGTGTCGGCTCCCAGGGTATTGATCTCCAACGCAATGCTTGTCCCGAAGTGGGCCGACTGGGCCTACTTCAGAGAGCTTGAGGAACGGGGCCTGACGATGTACGGCCAAATGACCGCAGGGAGCTGGATGTATATTGGGACCCAGGGCATTCTGCAGGGGACCTATGAGACTCTCGCGGCCTTAGGTTCGAAGCATTTCGGTGGCTCGCTCAAGGGCAAGATTGTCCTGACGTCGGGACTCGGTGAAATGGGTGGAGCTCAGCCACTCGCTGTGACCATGAACGACGGAGTCGCCCTTGTGGTTGAAGTCGACAGGAGGGCCATCCAAAGGAGACTCGACAAGGGATACTGCGATATGATGGTGGAGGCAGTTGGCGAAGCCGTTGAGCTCGTCCAAGGAGCTGCCAAGAATGGAAAGCCTCTCTCAGTCGCACTACTGGGCAATTCTGCGGAGATTTTTCCCAATCTCGTGAAATCGGGATTCAGGCCCGATGTCGTGACGGACCAGACCGCCGCTCACGACCCTCTTGAGGGCTACATCCCCGAAGGCCTGGCCGTGCAACAGGCCGCCGATCTCAGAGCGTCTGACCCGGAGGGTTACCTGGAACGCTCCATGACTTCAGTCGCCAAACACGTGCGGGCAATGCTTCAGTTCCAGGAAAACGGTTCCATCGCCTTTGAGTACGGGAACAACCTGAGAAAGATGGCAAAGGAAGCGGGGGTAGAAGAAGCGTTCAGGATTCCTGGCTTCGTTCCGGAATACATACGCCCCCTGTTCTGCGAAGGGAGGGGTCCCTTCAGATGGGCCGCGCTTTCAGGCAATCCAGAAGACATCTACGCGACCGACGAGGCGGCAATCAAGGAATTCTCCAACAACGAATCCCTGGTCAGGTGGATCAGAAAGGCCCACGAAAGGGTCCAGTTCCAGGGCCTCCCAGCGAGGGTCTGTTGGCTAGGGTATGGCGAACGCGCGAGGTTCGGGAAGATAATCAACGACATGGTTCGAGCAGGGACGATCTCGGCCCCCATCATCATCGGGCGAGACCACTTGGATTCCGGCTCGGTGGCCTCGCCCTACCGGGAGACCGAAGGGATGAAGGACGGTTCGGATGCGATTGCGGACTGGCCCGTCCTCAACGCACTTCTAAACGCCGTTTCCGGGGCTTCCTGGGTTTCAGTCCATCATGGAGGAGGAGTAGGCATAGGGTATTCTATCCATGCTGGGCTTGCCGTCCTCGCTGACGGCACTCCGGAGGCGGAAGCCAGAATCGCCACGGCCCTGACCAACGATCCAGGACTAGGGGTGGCTAGGCATGCGGATGCGGGCTACGACGAAGCGATAAGGACTGCGAGAACCAAAGGGGTCAGAATACCGATGATGGACGAGTAACTCTCTGCTTCTTGCTGGTTAAGAGAGCGTCTTCTGGACTTCTATAGAGTCTTTGGGGCAACGACGAACTAAGCCGTTGCTTTCTTCTCCTTCGAAAGCTCGACCACCAGTTCTTTTGCCCTGTCGAACCTAATCTTCTTCTCTGTTATCATCTTCTGTGCCACCAGGTCGATGAGTTCACCTGCAGCTCCTGCCGAAACGGCCACGTTCCTCGCATGAAGTTTCATGTGTCCCCTTTGGATTCCCTCGCTCGCAAGCGCCCTAAGGGCGGCTAAGTTCTGAGCAAGGCCTACGGCCCCCATGACCTCAGCCAGCTCAATCGCGGTCTTGACTCCAAGTATCTTGATATCCGCCTTCGCCGCCGGGTGAGTCCTCGCCGCCCCGCCCACAAGCCCGACGGCCATGGGCATCTCCAGGGTCCCTACGAGGTCCCCTACAGCATTTTTCTCCCAGGTCGTTAGGGGCTTGTACCTCCCGCTTCTTGACGCGTAGCTATGCGCACCGGCTTCAAGGGCTCTGGTATCCTGCCCGCAGGCTATCGCTACAGCGATCACCCCGTTCATGATGCCTTTGTTGTGTGTCGCACATCTGTACGGGTCTGCGTCAGCGAAAGCGTAGGCATAGACTATTCCATCGACGACCTCCTCTCCGCCAAGAGCTTCCTTTTCGAACACGGCCGAGGCCCTTACGAGCCTCCTGTCAGCTAAATTCGAGATGATCCTAAGGAAGACTCTCCCTCCCGTAATCTCTTCCATCATCGGCGCCACCGCCTCTGCCATGGTGTTGACCGCGTTCGCTCCCATCGCGTCCCCCGTGTTTACAATCAACTCGGCGACTACCATGGGTCCTTTCAGCGTAGAAAGCGTCTTCACGCTTAGGTCCTTTGCGCCTCCTCCCAAGGAAACTAGCATCGGGTCCTGGTCGTTGGCCTTCTTCAAGATGTCCGACTTTCTGGCTTGGACCTTGGCTTTGGCCTCTTCAGGCGAGAGGACGTTCACCACCTGAACCTGGCCTATCATCACAGGACCAGTGTTGGTGACGGTGAAACCCCCCTTGATTCTGGCAATCTTGGCGGCGTTGCTGGCAGCCGCGACGACAGAAGGCTCCTCCAGTGCCATCGGCACAAGGTATTCCTTCCCGTTGATTCTGAAGTTCGTAGCTATGCCAAGAGGCATGGTGATCCCACCGATCACGTTCTCAATCATCCGGTCGGCGACATCTGCCGGTAGCCCTCCTGTGCTTGCAAGGGTCTTAGCTTCCTCGTCGGAAAGCCCTGTAACCTTCTTCAGGACCTCCATTCTTTCCGCCATCGGAAGCTTGTAGAAGCCCTGGATCTCCGAATTCTCTGTCATATTCAGTTGGCCGCGTTCGTCGCTAGGCTATTTAATCAATTGAAAGAGATGCGTCTGCATCTCATCAACGTGCGAACCATGCGACGAATCCTCAAGGCCCGCCCTGACTAAAGATAAAAAGCGCGTTCAACGGCGGTGCAATCCGATGGGCCGGTCGTCTAGCATGGTTAGGACGTCAGGCTTTGCCCCGTCACGCTCTGACACTGGCTAGCAGAAAACGGCGAAGGTCCCCAGTTCAACTCTGGGCCGGCCCATCTCTAACTTTCCTCATCGGACCAACTGAAAGCTTTTCACCGGCTTAAGCCGTATCCTTCTATTTGAGTTTCAAGAATGCGTTGCCCTCCGGTTCCCGCGTCTCAGGTACATCAAACGGCTGGAGCGTCGGGTGCCTCCGACATGTTCCATAAAGACCTTCGGACACGCAAATTGCTTGAATTTCCTATCTGGCAGGCTTCTCCGTTCCCTCAGCCAACTTAGCGCAGAAACGACTTCCTTCCTCCGCTTTTCGGTCCTGAGGAAGGGTAACGCGTGTTCGAGGAGACATTTTTGCTCAAGGTTGCTAAGAAGTTCACATTCGGCGGCCCGTTTTCGTTTCAACCCCCCCTTCAGTATGTACCGGGTAGCACGAAAGCTTGGGTGGAAGCCGAGGCCCCGCAAGTATTCCCAAACGCTCCTCATTACTCCGTCCTCGCCCTGGGACGAAACTACAACCCTTACCCTCGCCTCCTCCCCGTCTTCGCAGGTTACGAAGACGGAACCCTCCGTTTCAAACCAAGCAACGACTTCTGCGAAGATCCATTGTCTCGTGATTGAACTCGCCCTTTCCCGTCGTGTTTCCACACTTCATGACGCTCGAACAGAACATAACTTACAACATGCCAAATCGAATCTAAGTTTCAGACCCCGTTCAATTCCGCCCCGGCTCACTTCTTTCAATCCTTAATACAACGATTAGCCAAGAAGAAACCCTGAGTTGAACCGCGACCTCTTCGGTTTCGCGATCCTGCTTGTCCTGCTTGGAATCGGGTTCGGAATCTATCTGATCTCGTTCTTTGGTTTGCTTCTGATGATCCCGGCTTTCCTGGCCCGCCCTCGGCAAAAAACAGGAACCCCACTGCCAGTCAGGCAACAGGCAAGGCGGATTTCCCCGCCGCCCGTACGCCAGGCCGAGCCCTGGGTATCAGCCACTCAATCGAAAGCAGCAGCCCCTGCGCCTGCTCCTGAGCCAGCGACGACTACACCCACCCCCACCTTCGGGGTCCCGATTTTCCCGACGTCCATGTTCCCGCCACTCTCGATTACTTCAGCACCACCGACTCTCAATGAAGCTCCGCCAGTGAAATCCACTCAGGAGGACGAACTGCTGGAAATTGGAGCGATTCTGGCGCTTCTTAGATTCGCCTTCGGCTAGCGGACGTATACATTAATCTCTCTTGCAACCTTCCTGAGCCTCTCCACCCTGTGAGTGAGCGATGGGTGGGTCGAGAACAACTCCACAAGAGATCCGCCCCTGAACGGGTTCATGATCCAGAGCGATGCGGTCGCCGGGGACGGTCCCTGTGTCGAATTTGTTGCGATGGGTCTCGTCTGAACCTTCGCGTTTATCTTCTCCAGTGCGCTGATGAGGGCCCCTGGGTTCCTTGTCAATTTCGCACCGTACTCGTCGGCGGTGTACTCATCGTTTCTGCTTATTCCCAGCTGGACGAAAGTTGCTCCCAGTGGCACAAGAATGACCGCAAGAAGGAGAAGCAGAGACGAGTTGCCGTTTCTGTTCCTGTTCCCTCCACCGAAATACAAAGACCAAAGCGCGATGTTGCCTATGTAGGAGATGGCCCCTGCCATGGTTGCTGCGATGCTCGACATCAACACATCCCTGTGGATGACATGCCCGATCTCGTGCCCGATGACCGCCTCGAGCTCCTCAGGTGTTAGAGTCTGCAATATCGACGACGTCGCGCACACCACGGCCTTGTTTGGTCCCCTTCCGGTCGCGAAAGCGTTGGGCTGTGGCGAATCTACAATCCCAACCTTGGGCATCGGGATGTTCGCCTTCTGTGCTACATTCCTAACAGCCCTGTAAAGAGCAGGGTTATCACTCTCCTGGATTATCTTGGCTCTGCTCATCCGAATCACCAAGGAGTCGCTGTAGTAGTATGAAACGAAGTTGAAGACGGCCGCTAAGCCAAGCGCGAGGCCCACGAATGTAACAGGGTCCCCGAAGTACAGGCCAACGACGTAACCTATCGCCAAGAGGAGGGCAGTAAGTACGACGAATAGCAGCGAGATCCTCACGTAGATTGAAACCATTCAAGGATTATCAGCTTCGGGACGCGTAAAAGTTTTTCCTGCCGACATACGAAGGCAGCGTGAAGCTCCGCGTTGATTGGCTACTGGTAGGGCCCGCCCTCTACTCCTTCCTTGTATCTCGCCATGGCGTTGAGCGTCGCTTCCCTGTATCCTTGCTTCTCCGCCATGGTCCTAGCTATGTCCCCTGTCGTCACGATTCCAACGAGCGCTCCCGCGTTATCGACCACGACGAGCCTCCTGACCCGGTATTCTGCCATTAATGCAGCAGCATCTTGCAGCAGAGCGTCCGGTGAGATTGTGATAAGCGGCGTCGACATGATGTCTCGCACCAACGCCTTGTCGGCCTCAATCGCCTCTGCCATGACCTTGGAAACGAGGTCTCTTTCTGTTATTATTCCCACCGGTCTCCCTCGTTGGGTTATGACCGCGCAGCTCACCCCCCTCTTCGCCATTGCTTTTGCGCACTCCCT
>DASYXJ010000073.1:0-1673 GCA_035935095.1 Nitrososphaerales archaeon
CGGTCCACCCGCGGCTCGGAATTGCAAATCACTACAGGGTTTGGAGGGAAGCCACGGTCAGGGAGATTAACGAGAGGAGGATGCGAACAGACAAGCTGATCCTCGAACTGATTCCTGTCTACGAGGCCGCAATGGAGAAAAATACCATGGGCGGAGGCGTGTAGGGAAGCATGGCCGATTCTGAGCATCAGCACGAGATTGTTTTCATGGGCATGGTCAATGTGAACAGAGACAATTACCTTCAAGGTACAGTGGACGTGTGGCGGTGCAGGGGTTGCAAGAGGCTCTACTGCGACGATAAGAGGTATGGCGAACCTCTCAAGGCCAGCGTCGGCTTCGAGTCAATCCCGGACGACGAGCAATGGGCCGTACTTACTTGCACAACTCTGAAAGAAGTCTTCATGAACAGTCTCGGAGTCAAGCCTGGTAAGAAGGTCACGCATGCATGCCGTAACGGCGAAGTGCACGAATTCGTGGTAGGGGAGGACTTCTCACTGTCGCCACACGTGGCGAACCCTATCCATCGGCTGTACCTCGTCAAAGACAACGTCAACAAGAATATTGAAGCTGGCTATTACAAACTGACCATGGCGAAATGACGTCCGGAATCAGAAGGGCCGCCGGCGGGTTGTTGGTCCTTGAAGCAATATGGGCGATTTACACGGTGTACGAAGCCCCGATAATAGTCTGCTCCACCAACCTGTGCCTCAGTCCACCACTCAATCCACTTTACTCCGAAGTCCTTCTGATGGAATTGGCGGCAGTCATTCTTCTGGTGGTCGGCCTTATTGGAATCTGGGGATACTGGTTGGCTTATCCCGCGGGAGCAGCGCTCTCAGCGTTGTTCCTTCTAGCGATGGGATTTTCGGCTTGGATAGAAATTAATTATGCATACGCCGTCGCTGAGACTTACTTATCTCTCGTCGGCGCGGCCTTGGCTGCCATCGCTCTCCTTGTGAACCTAGTTGCCTGGAGGGCCAAGTACGCGCTGTCAGAACAGGCCAACCCGCTGAACTTGCCAGTCTTTGGCTAGATGCGGAAGTTGGAGATTTGTTTCTTCTCCAATAGCCTTCGTACGTTTTCTCGGAGGGAAGGGAGGTCGATTCCTGCGTACATGGGGGAACTGAATTCGAGTTGCTTCGCAGCCCTGCGGAGGACGCTAAGGGCTACCTCCTCTTCTCCCTTTTGGTGATGAACGAAGGCAGCGCACACCAGGATGATTCCCTGGAGAAGGCGCTTTTCGTCTCCTTGCTTGATTCTCCACACGCTTTCTAAGACCTCGTGGCATTCCCAGAAGCGCTCCGCATTGAAGTAGTCTCGGCTTTCTGCGAAGAGCTCAGACTCTGGCTCGTACTCTTGGGCCTTGTTCAAATCGCGGACAAACTCAGTCTTGAAAATGGGGACTACAGCCGATAGGAAAAGTCCGAAATCTGCTTCGTTGGCGCAAAAGATGTCGAGCTCGAGAGCCCCGTAGGATGTCCATTTCGGGTTTCGCGCATCCGCGCCCAGGGAGCGGCCGAGAGCTCGAACATAAGCCAGCATCTTGTCCTTCGAGAGTTCTGTCTTCGCGAACCTCACAAGAAAGCGCATGGTCGTCAGGCGAAGTTTCTGAACGCTTTAATCTTGAGCAGAGCTCATGGCCTTGTGGGTGATGACCGGATTAGCCAGATTGA
>DASYXJ010000074.1:0-3547 GCA_035935095.1 Nitrososphaerales archaeon
GACCAATGAGCAAGATTTAGGATGATCGATACTGAGAATCTGACGAAGAGGTTCGGCAGCATGACGGCCGTCGACTCGGTCACGCTGCATGTGGACGAAGGTGAGGTGTTTGGTTTCTTAGGACCTAACGGCGCAGGCAAGACAACTACTGTCAGAATGCTGGCATGCTTGGTCGCCAAGAGCTCCGGTAGTGCAACCATAGGAGATTACGAGATTGCGAGTAGAGCAGACCAGCCAAAGATAAGGAAGATGATAGGACTGCTCACGGAGAATGTTGGGCTCTACGAAGAGTTGAGCGCCTACGACAACCTAGACTCCTACGGACGCTTCTACAAACTTGGGGAGCAGAAGAGAAGAGAGAGAATCGAGTATCTCCTCAAGATGCTGGGACTCTGGGACAAGAAGGATGCTGCTGCAGGAACATTCTCGAAGGGAATGAAACAAAAGCTAGCAATCGCAAGGGCTCTGATACACGACCCAGAGGTCCTCTTCCTAGATGAGCCGACAGCAAACCTGGATCCAGAGGCTTCAAAGACTGTGAGGGACTTCATTCTTGAGCTGAAGAAAGAGAAGAGGACAATCTTCCTAAACACGCACCTTCTGGACGAAGCGGAAAGGATCTGCGACCATGTGGCGATACTCAAGACAAGACTGGTAACGATTGGCAGTCCCGAGGAACTAAGGCGTTCTCTTTCAGGCAGAAAAGTGAAGATTCAGCTTCAGCGAGTGGATGATGCAATAATCTCCTCGGTGAAGGAGATGGGATATCAAGTTGAGGAGGTGACGGCGAATAGCATCGTAGTCAATCTGAAGGAACCTGAAAAAGAGAACCCGGCAATCTTGCGAACTGTTCAAAGCGCTGGAGGGAACGTAGTCTTCGTCACTGAGGTGGGTTCCAGTCTGGAAGATGTGTACTTGAAGCTCGTGAAAGGAGAATAGAAGCATATGGATATTCAAAACGCTTGGAACGTTGCTCGAAAGGACTTCAAGATATACAAGAGAAAACCCTCCGTCATATATGCAACAGTCGCCATGCCGCTCATCGTCGGAATCGTATTTCCACTCATCGTTGACTATTCGCTCAACAGAGGCACGAAGGGTCTCAGCGCGGTAGCTGCTCCTGGACTAATGGACTCATTTTCGATTTGGTTCATCATAGCCGCGGCAATAATTCCAACTGCGATTGCCTCTTACAGCCTCGTTGGAGAGAAGATACAGAAGAGCCTCGAGCCGATGCTTGCTACCCCGATGTCGGACGGAGACATCTTGCTGGGCAAGACCTTATCCGCCCTTCTACTCCCGCTGGGGGCGCTCTACGCTGGCTCCATATCTTTCATGACGCTCCTGGATTACTTCACTCACAGCGCGCTGGGGTATTACTACTATCCGAACTGGCACATAGGCGCCATCCTTTTTGCTGCACCTTTCGCTGCACTCCTCAGTGTGGAAGTGAATGTCATCATATCCTCTAGGATGACCGATGTGCGAAGCGCGCAGCAGTCTGGGGCTTTGCTCATGCTTCCGTTCATAGGAGTGTTCCTTGCTTCCGAGCTTGGCTTTTTTGCACTGGATGACACTAATCTGGTTATTCTTGCTGGAGTTCTCGCCGCCACCAGTCTCGCCATGTTCCTTGTGGCGAAGGCAACGTTCCAAAGAGAAGAGATTCTCACGAAGTGGAGATAAGAGAGCATGCGCTACGCTGAATTATGAGCATGACGTCAACTTCTCAACCCCTGACCAAAAACCTGGGACAAACCTGCGGCCTTGGAGATGCGAGCTACCCATACGAGCCAAAGAACTTCAAGACTTGAGGATGGAAGTATTGTCTCTTCTTGATCAGGCTAAGGATATCCCCGAGATCAAGCAAATGGGACGTACAGAAGCCAAAGTCAACTAGTCAGTTCGGAAAATGGGCCCGAAGGAATGCACTTTATTTCTTAAGCGAATCTGGTTCGAATCTGAGAGCGCCCTGGCCGAGGCTTGTCATGCAAGTAAGCGCGCGTCCGAACTCTCATTCGACCATGATTCGAAGCAAAATCTACATGGAAGAGACAAGAGACCTGACTCGAGGCGTCCGCTAAGATTCACCTTGCGAGCAGGGTACGGTGACATCCTCTTCAGCTACACGACCGCTCAGGGAATCTACTATTCGGGGAGCCTTCCAGACTTGCTCTTCATGGAGGGGTACGTATCATTCGCATTGGCCTTCTACACCAACTGATGAAAAGTGATGAAAGACGCATAGGGTCTGGAAGGATTCGACCAGCAAGGTGTGAAAGCCCAGCTTCGTATCAGGCATGGGGTTCGAATCCCGGCTTGGTTCGTGGATTCCACTAGGCGATTTGCGGAGAGTTGCAATGCCCGAAGTCCTCGCCTCGAATGTTCCTTTTTCGCTTGCTTGCGCGAATGTAAATAGTGTGCATGGCCCGGCCAATGGGTGAAGTTCTGGTCGGAGGAGTTCTTTGAAGCGGTCGTTGCGAGACTGAATGGAGACGCCAAGCTCCAATCGGTAATCGGCGGGATTACTACGAGCATAATCGCAGAATGCCCAGAACGCCCACCCCCTATCCTTATCACAGTCCAAAACGCAGCCATCGCAATTCAGGAAGCGTCCCCGAGCCGCACGGCCGAATTCAATTTCACTGCATCATACGAGGAGTGGGTCAAGGTTGTCCGAGACGGATTGAAGATCCAAGGCGAGGTCGTAAAGGGCAGGGTGAAATTTACTGGGTCACTCCCCAAAATGCTCCTTTACCTCGGTAAGGTCGCGCGGATGGAGGACGAGCTGCTTGCAGGAATGCGCCAACTCGAACCCGAGTACTAAGGCGTAGGCTTAACTATTCGGAGACGAGGAGTTGAGCATGGCCAAGATTCGGGTATACACTTCCTTTTCATTCATGCTCGACACTTTTGATGTATCCATGAGAGCAAGGTACGCTGACGACCATCTACATCTCATCACATTCAGAGACCATCCGAAAATGGTCTACGAACGAATCAAGAGCGAAGTTGCTCAAGATGGTCATTCGGCTGATATTGTGATAGCGCCTCACTGGATGGTAATGAATCTGTATCTGGAAGGATATCTGAGGAGTTATCACAGCCCCGAATTTGAAGCGTACCCAGACACGTTCTACGACGCCGAGGCGGGATGGTGCGGCATGGCGCTTTCACCTGTGGGAATGGTTTACAACACCAACTTGTTGAGCGAATCGACAGCTCCCCCGGGGCTCCAGGCCGCGACTGAAGACAAGTGGGTAGGGAAGTTAGCAATCCACGAAATCACTGAGAACAGGGAGGGACAGATGGGCCTCACCTACCTTTCAGTGCTGAGAGAAATCATGGGAGCAGGGAGGTGGACGGAACTTGTCCGCAACATCTATGGTGCAAAACCTACTACTTACGACTGCATGCCCGAAATGGCCTTAAACGTCGGAATGGGAAGAAGTCAAGTTGGATTCCCTGCGACTCTATCCTGCGTGGCCTACTATCTCGATATCCAGAACAGACCCGTGAAACACCGTATGCCGAACGACGTCCCATACCT
>DASYXJ010000075.1:0-85972 GCA_035935095.1 Nitrososphaerales archaeon
TACAGCTCTCTCGCTGTTGGCTCTGCCAAAGGCGGAGGGTGCAGTCCGAGTCGACGCCGAACACGCGCGAGATCGGGGAATATTCCGGGCTGCCCCTCGGCCTGAGGTAGGGCCTTGTGCTCACAAGAGCGTGGTGTGGTCCGACGACCACGCCTCGGGAAGGTTGAGAAGCGCAGGCGGGGGCTGAAACGCACGAAGGTGGACGCACGCAGGAGGGCGGAGACCCCTCTTCGACCGAAGGAGGTGTGGAGCGTCTTGCTTGGCACCGAAGTAGGACGACGAGGAGTCAAAACCTGAAAGCGTACCGAAGCCCTAGAGCGGTTCAACTCCCAAGTGCGATTCAACACCTGAACGAAGCGTGGAAGAAATGCCACATCTTCGCTCCTGCGAGCAGACGAAGACAGCGAGGGGCGGCTTTGCCAAACAACCCACCGGGTTCATCTTTCTTCAGCGTAATCGATAAAGACATCCGAAAAAGCAGCGTACTCCTTGAGCGTAGCCGCTGCACAGAATGGAGATACGGTGTCAGTACATTACGTAGGAAAATTCCCCGGCGGAAAGGTCTTCGACACGAGCATGAGGGCTGAGGCGGAGAAGTCGGGACTGTTCAACCCAGCCAGAGATTACAAGCCCCTCCAGGTCGTCCTGGGGAAGCACCAGGTCATCAGCGGGTTCGAGGAGGCCTTGATTGGGATGAAGGTCAACGAGACCAAGGAGATCACCCTACCTCCAGAAAAGGCCTACGGGATGACAGGGAAGCACCCGATGGCCGGGAAGACTCTGCAGTTCAGACTTTTGGTGACCAACATCAAGAAGTAGGCTTAACTTCCCGTCCATAGATTATTCTACCGCCTTCAAAGGAATCGTCGTCATACGGTTCTTTCGTCACTGGACAATACTTGATGTGGACAATCTCGACAACCTTGTCGCCACTATGATGATGTTCCACATACACGCGATGAAATCCACCACAGCGCACGCAGTCTAGGACCGCGGCGATCAAATGATTTGCTCCAGACAATTCGTCCGAAAGGGACGAAGCCCCGCTAATAAATTGCGCTCGGTCGGCTTTCAGGTTAGGCCTGCTTGACTCGCAGATGCCTGTCGTAGTACTTCTTGAATTTCATCCTATTCCCACAACTGTCCATGCTACACCATCTCCTACATTTGTTAACTGAGCAATCGAGGAAGAGTGAACCGCAGCCCTCCTCTTCATTCGCGCACTCCTTTACCCTGCTCAATTTATCGGAGGTCAATAGGTTGGCCGCTGAACGGGCCACAGGCCACAGAACCATGTCCAGTGACTGTCCGTCCTCCCATCCCCACACGAAACTTCCTCCATCAACGCTCAACTTTGTTTTTGAAAGGCTTCTCGCTAGGTGATGGTTGAGTATCTCTGTGTCTTTCTGCTCAGGCTTTTTTTCATGGGCCGTCGCGGAGAACAATCGAAAGATTGCTTCCCTAAGTTGATTAGCATCTTCTACAACTTCTTCCGCTCGATTCCTCAATTCGTCTGCTTGCCGAGCTAGATATCGGGCCGTTTGTGCGTTGACTAGATCATGCCTTTGGCTCCACTTCAATAGATCTGAGTACGTCCTCAGTCTATTTTCCGGGTGATTACTTGTCCGCCAGTCTATTGTGTTGGCAAAGTCGAGGCAGAGCTCAAGGTTCGTTTCACGTGAAAGGTCCCTCCCCGATTCCATCATCGATCCTGACCGATTCATGTATTTCAACCTAACTACCATCTTGAGGCACTGGTAGTAGTATACTTAAATACTAACCCCCACCATGCTCCGTTGGTAGTTAGACAAGAAAATGAGTCAAATTGAATTTACGACGACGACTGTCCCGCCCGCGATATGGATCGCAAAGCCACTGCACATCGATGAAATCCAAGAAGAGATCAACAGCCTCCCTGAAGAGATCAGTTCAGGCCGTACTTTCCTGAAAGTGGTCGCCTACCCATGGGGGGTAGAGTTCGACGTCTGCGAAGGGGAGGGCGAACGTTGAGCCCTGAAGGAAAAGTCCAGGTTATGGTCAGGAGCTCAAAGGTCCCCTACAGGACCTTGGAAGTCAGCGAGCGAATCTTCTCTGCGTCAGGATTCCCGATGGGAGTCAGAAGGAGTCGAGTCGTCCTGTACGACTCTACGCTCACCGACGAACATCTTCGCGCGATCAAAGAGGGCCAGAAACTGTCGTGCAGTCTCGGTCTCAAGCTCGAAATCATTGACCTGTCCAGGTCTAACTTCGCGAGACGTCTTCTCTCGGTGTTCGGCCGCAGCGCCTTTGGGCAGCCCAACCTTGTGGTCACGCTCTACTCCCATCAAAGCTCGGGAGATCTGTCCAGGGACATCTCTCGGGCCCGCTAAGGAGCGTGAGGGCCTACCAAGCCCTCACGTTTCTTGTATATTCCGGTTGACCCCGAAGCTATTTACCTACTCGCCGCAACCCTGAAGGCAAGAAATTGGCGAAGCGAGCTTTCACCATAGACATAGGAACAGAGAAGATTCCGGTCGAGGGGCACGCCCACCAGAACGTTGCCGTAAAGTATCTCATGAAGAGACGCAGGAGCTTGATCTTTACCAAAGACCCCGCCAAGGTGGAGAAGCTATTTGCCGACGTACCCACCAAGATCAGCATTATCGGCGCCAACGTGACCAAGACCTACAAGGTCAGCTGGGAGAGGGTAAGCACCGGCGAATTCGCCGGCGCCCGCTTCACGTTCACCTTGGAAGAAGTGACTTAGGACAACCTTTTCTGCCGGGCCGCCAGCCTAGTCTTGGGAGGCATGGCACCAGGATACAGGAAGGATGCTTACCGGGACGCCATTGACAAGGTTCGCTCGGAGCATTCGGGTTCGATCAAGCACGCCAGCATGACCATTGAGTGTCCAAGGTGCGGCACCAGGCAAGTTGTCACCGACGCTCCTGGGAAGAGGGTCTGCATGAAGTGCGGCTTCGAGTTCGGTCGGCTAACGTAGGGTTAGCCCTTTCGCGTCATTATCTTCTCGACCCCTGTCTTCGAGTCCACCCAGACCACGTAGCTGGTTCCACATGACGAACAGACGAACCTTCGGACCTTCATCGGTTTCTTCGTTTTGGCCCCTCCGACCCATTCTCTTGCAGGCGAACTGTTCTCCCTCCCGCACTTCGGGCACCTCGGCAATTCGACGGTGAGGGAAGCGGCCTACCCTTATCTAGGTTGGGTCGCGTCCCGTACGCTATGATGCCTAAACCTTCCCGGCCAGGCGGGGTAACAGTTCTGGCGATTCTCGACTTCCTCGGCGGGGTCCTCGCACTGTTAGTGGGACTCTTCGTCGTGGCCCTGGGCGGGTCCGGACTGCTCTCACAGTTCGGCTACGGGTTCGTCTCAGGCTTCGTGGTCGTGGCCGGAGTCGCAGTCATCATCATTGGCCTTCTCGCCCTTCTGCTCGGCTATGGGATGTGGACAGGAAAGGAATGGGCTTGGTTACTCGCAATCATACTCTATGCTCTTGGAGCACTGTCCAGCCTACTCTCTCTGGCCGGCGGATCATTCGGCAGCATTGTCTCCCTGGTCATATACGGTCTCCTGCTATGGTATCTTTGGAAGCCTCACGTGAAGGCATACTTCGGAAGGGGGATGGGAATGGGACCGGCTCCGGCGGCCCAGCCCGCACCTCCTCCGACGCCCTGACAGCGGAATACTAACTTTTCTCGAAATATTTCTTCATGGGTTCCCAGTAAAAGTCCTTCCAACCCTGGTCGTAGTCCGCGGCTTGTTCCGCCGGGACCTTCGAATGAATCATGGTCAGTTCAGTCTTCTTCCCTTTGGGCTTGATGATTAACTCGACCAACGACGGCGGATATCCCTTGGGCCATTCGGTGGTGGTCCATTCGTGCAAGATTCTCTTCCCCTTTTCTAGTTTGAGGTACTTCCCTGAAATGTAGCCGTTTCCGGCGGCAAACCTGCCACCCACCTTTGCCGTCCCCGTCGCGGAGTCCCCAGTGAACGCAGCGTGCTTCTTCGGGTCGACATAGGCCTCGTATACCTCGACGGGACTTGCGTCGATGATTGCAACCTGTTTGATTACCTCGAACTTCATTGCTTTCCCTCTAGAAAGTCTAGCACACTTGAGTTGAAGACCTCAGGATTCTCCATGTGCGGAAAGTGCCTTGCCCCCGGGACATTGACCCGTCGAGCCTTCGGAACCGCCTTCGCCGTAAGCTCTCCTATCCTCTTCAGCCACAGTGCGCTTTCCTGTCCGTTGACCACCATTGTCGGGGCCGAAATCCTTCCCGCCTCCTGGGCTGTGAATCTTGGGAATGTCGTCCTCAGCTCTGCAATGGTCTTGGCGTTGTCGAGCATCATCTTCCTCGCTCCTTCCGAGAGTCGTCGAAACGCCCCCTCCGAATCCTGAACGCCGTCCACATTGAGTTCCACCGCTTTTTCGACTTGTCCTCCATCGAGAGCCTTCAGCGAGGGCCCCAGGCTCTTGGTCTGGAACCTTCTGCCCGACAGAGCCACGGAAGGACTCCTGAGCAAGAGCCCAAGGGACTGGGCGCTGCTCGTCTGGTCGGCGACAAGTAGGGTTGAGATGGCCGGCTCTACGAGCACCAGGTTTCTCACCAGGTCAGGATGGCCAGCCGCCAGAAACGCAGAGATGAACCCGCCATACGAGTGGCCCACCAGGTCAACCGGACCTCCGGCAGCCTTCTCGATGAAACCCTTCAGGTCCGCGGCGTTGTTTTGCACAGTTGAATCCGAAACGTCGCCCTCCCTCACGTTCGGCGCGGCGTATCTTCTGCTGACTGCGAGCACCCTCCTTCCCTTCGAGAAGGGTTCGACCTGCGCTCCCCAGGCCCTGCAGTCGGTCGGGATCCCGTGAACGAAGACAACGGGCTGTCCGCTGCCTGACTCTTCGTAGTACAGGCTGACCCCACCTACATCGACCTTTGACACGTCCAATCCCCAGCTTCGGCTGCTATTCTCCCTTTCTCAGCCCGTTTTCTTCCATGCCTGGGCCCGCTTGCAGAACTCATCAGCCTCCCCGACTGCAGTTTCGCACCGCCTGTAGTGACTGAAGACTTCTCTCAGCAACTCCTCTATTGGGGTTGGGGCGCCAGGACACTCCGAGTCGAGCTGGGCCCTGACCTCCATCATGTGCTGCCAGACGTCGTGGGGCACCACCACCGGGACTCCCTGCGTACTCATGGCCATGGCCGCCTCTGAGCCAAGTTGGTATTTCTGGGTTAGCTACGGCTTCTGGAGCCCGATGCTGTTGATCAGTCCGCCTGAGTTCCCATCGACGACGAGGACAATTTTGCCGTTCTGGTGGTCGTACCTCACGAACCAGACGGGCGCGTGAAGGAGCTCCGCCTCCCCCACGTCCGACTCGGTTGAAAGCTGTTGTACCATGTGATGGGCCGCATGGGCCTTCACAGACTGGACCTGGTCCACAAAGGTCTTCGCCTGTGACTTCGCCGCATCCTCCCCAACATCCCCGTTGAGGACCTTCATCCCCTTCACCTTCGTCTCGTCGAAGATCACCCTCCCGTCCAGATTGAACTGGTAGTCCTTGGGCTGGTAATCGGTGAGCGCCTTGAGGCCTATGATGGGGAAGTTGTAGTTGTTGTCCATCTCGTAGGCCCTTCTGTTCCCCTGACCGCCCGCGAATCCTCCTCCGCCCATCATGGTCCCGAGGAGGACGCCCCCCATGAGTCCCCCGCCGCCGAAGCCGCCCCTCCCACCACCCATGGCTCCCCCCATGATGCCCGCTAGGGCGGCCGTCGTAGCAATCTGCCCGGCCTCAGCTGCCATGTCAACCGCAACGAGGGATGTCCTCGCCGAGACCGGGATCAACCAATACGGAACCATGGCTAGGTTCGCTTCTTCCAGCGTCGATGACTCCTGAAGGTGACGGTGGAGGAGGCCTGTGTCCAGCATACCGTGTACCACCTTTAACACGTCATCCTGCTGAGTGAGCTTCAACGACAGCATCGTGTGCTTGTTTATGTTCTTCCACCCGTCGTTCCCCAGCGAAACACTGCTCCCGCAGTAGGCGCACGTGACCAACATCTCGCCGAAATTCGGAGATATCGGGGCCCCACAGTTGGGACACTTGAGGGTGGTGGCGCCCGACGGAGCGAAAACCTGCTGAGTGCTCGACGGAGCTTGTTGCTGCCCCGATACGAGGCCTATCTTGGCTCCGCACTTCAAACAAAATCCTGCGTCGTCAGGAAGCTGGGTGCCGCACTTCGGGCAGAACACCAATCAATCACCTAGAGCTGCGTGCCACAGTTGTTGCAGAACTTCGCGCCCGCTGAAATAGGACTGCCGCAGTTGGGGCAGAACTTGCTTCCCCCTGCGGGTGTAGGGGGCCCAGTTGGTCCGGGCATCGTCGCGCCGCAGTTTGGACAGAACTTCACAGAGGCAGCGACCAAGGACCCGCAGTTCGGACAGCTCCTTGTCGCGGCAGCTTGACCCATCCCTTGGGCCATTTGCCCTCCAATCGCATAACCTACACCCAATCCAGCTCCCAGTCCCGCCGTCACTCCAGCCCCTCCCGACGGGTTCTTCGCAGCGTCATCAATAGCTTTGCCAGTCTGGAATTGCATGTAGTTGACCCCAAGGACCTGCATCTCCGACCGGGTGTCGATGGCCTGTTGCACTTCGTCTGGGAGGCTGATTGTCAGTCCTGAAATCTTGTTGATTTCAATTCCGTACTGCCCCAAGTGGTCTGGACTGGTCGCTAACACTTCCTGTTCGATGTTGGTAAGATTGGCCGCCAGGTCTGTCACCTTTAGCCCCTGCGCCTTCATCTTTCCCAGCGCGTTGTAGAGAAGAACGACTAACTGTTCCTTCAGTCTGCCTTCCACGTCGTCCGAGGTCTCAGCTCCGAAGGTACCCACGAATTGGTTGATGAAGAGCTCGGGGGATGAAATCTTCCACCTGTACTCCCCGAACACCCTCAGGTTCACAATCCCGAAGGTAGGGTCAGTGAACGAGTAGGGCTCAGTGCTCCCGAACTTGCCGTCCAAGTACCTCTTGGGTATGTAGAATACTTCTGCCTCCTGCTGAACACCGGTGAAGAACTTCAGCAGCCCGCTCACGATGGGTGCGTTGATGTCAGTCAGCGCGTACCTGTTGGGCTGGTCGAAGTAGGTCAGCACCTTTCCATCCCTGTAGAAGACCGCAGTCTCGTCCTCTCTTACGACAATGTTGTCGTTCAGCCTGATGTTCCTGGGCACTCTCCAGAGTACGCTCCCTAGCTTGAACTGGTCGTCCCAGGCGATTGTCGTTGACCCCAGGAGACTCCCCCCTGAGGCCGGGACTGGGTCGGTTTTCTTTCCGAATACCATCTTTCTCACTGCCCGAGGGCTATGCCCTCTATTGCCTCTACCCTAAGCGACCACTTCTGCCTGATGTCTGCAACAGATTCTGCGAAGCCTCCCAATGCAGGCTGGATTGAATTCGGGGATGTGCTATCATAGCTAAGGCGCGAAGTTGCATCGTCCAGCTGGAATACTGTGCTGACGAAAGTGTAATCGTAATCGTAGAGCTTGTTGAGCTTGTCCTCGTTGACCTGTATTGGCGCCACCCAGCCCGCGTAACCTTGGGCCGCATGCCTTACCTCCCCGCTGAGCGCCTGAACCTGGGAGATCAGAGAGCCTATGCTTGTGAGGTTTGTCAGGTCTCCGGCTGTGGCCATCTGCTTCCTCACCTGATCCAGGTTCCCTTTCACCTTGTCCAGCCTGTCCGCGACCTGGTTCCTTAGCAGCTCGTCCGAGACTCTGATGTCTTCCTTGCTTCTGTATCCTCTGAGGCCTGGAATGAGAAGCTGAAGTTTCTTCACTGCGCCTCTGTTGGCTTCTACCGTCTGCCTGATATCTGGGTTACCCTGAGACAAGAGCGTACAAAAGCCGATTCCTCCTCCAACTAAATAAATATAATCCGTTAGAAGCGGTGCATGAGGCGCCTGAGAAGGAGACCCAATTCCGGCGCTTCTATGAGAGAAAACCGCATTCTAGCCCTAAATGGGACGAATCCAGCAGGCTAGCAGGCATCATAGCCCAAGATAAGGCCATAACCGTCTATCTCACCAACCTAGCCAACAGACGAAGAAACAACGGGGAGGTATGCTACGGAACCAGGTGGAGAACAATCAACTCGGTACGCCACTTCCTACAATTCGTCCACAAGGACATCACTCCGACATCTCTGACAAAAATGATACAGGACACCAAGGAGCAGCACAAGAACGACGACTATGCCACGGACGACGCACTCCTTGCGTTTGTCTCAAGGCCATCCATCATAGCCAACGCACAGAGAGGAGCCTACGTCAAAGCCGTGTTCAAAGCGAACAGATGCCTCCTCCAGGCATCATTCAACACCTCATTCACGCATTCAACTAAGAAAATCAGCCTAGGCATCCTGAAAGCGATCTACAACAATCTCGACGACGAACACAAGAACATAATCGACCTGCAAGCCTACGCAGGAGAAAGGGTGCAGGCTATCTGCACTGTCCCAATTGACCAATGGGAAGACTTCGACAACAGATATACCATAATCCACATCCATGCTAGGCAGACGAAAGCGCGTAACGAACACATCTGTATCATCCCCCGGACTCTAGCAGACCAAATACGTAACATATGCAAGCTCACCAAGCGTGACCGACCATTCCCGAATTACGAAAGCCTCTGGCGCAAGATTACCAGACTCGCCCTCGACAAATACGGGACTCGCCTGACAAGCCACTACCTACGAAAACGTTTCCACACCTTAGCCGGCAAGACAGCCATGCCCGTCAACTCGTGGGACTATCTTATGGGAGACAAGCAAACACACGGACACAACGCCGGGACATACACCCTTGAGGACTTTTCCGAACTCGTCCATGAGTACGACAAATACCTAGCCCCTTACCTGTCAATCGAGGAACCAAAGGAACTGGATGACCCAAAGGACCCTTTCAAGACCACTGCGGAACTTGAACAACTACGTCAGGAGAACAAGGAGCTTAGGGAGCATCTACTTAGCCTGACGAAGCTACTCAATGAACAGCTAACAGGGAGAGCTTAACAGGCTCCCCTGTTTTCTTTCTTTCAATCGATGACTAACTCGAAGGAGGAGAAGTGGCCAAGACAGTCTACGACCCACGGCACTTCAAACCCCATCTAAGCGAAAAAATACCAAGAACAAATAACAATACCGAAATCACTGGCAGATACCAATAGAGCAAAAACGGATGTTGAATTGACCAATTGTAGTAGGCATCCACTACAAAGAAGGATCCCACTAGGAAAAAGACGATTGCAATCGAGATAGCTATTGCCGCGTTCGTACCTTGCCGCTTACCCATCCGCGCCATCGAAGACACGTTAACTCATGCACCGACTAAGTCCACCAGCGAAAGAGTCGGCCCCAAGGAGGCAATTTCCAACTTTCGCAGAGACCAATTGCCGAAACTATGAAGGAAAATCGGCATATAAGCCCTAATGAGCAATAACATCAAGCTACGCGGCGCCGCGCTTCGCTGCGGCGCTCGCGGAGGAGCCCTCTTGCAAATAAACGAGTGCTCCCCCAACCTCTTCCAGAAAAACCACACGGAATGAAAATGAAGACTTAACACGAGCCTTTGACTCAGCTTCAAGGTGGACGACCCAACCATCGTCCTCCTCATCTTCTCGGGCCTTGCCGCAATCGGGGGCCTTGGCGTGCTCTTGACTTGGATCATCGCCTTCTGGAGGCGAGGCAAATTTGTCATTCAATTTGCTCACGGCGCTTCGTCAATTCAATGCCAACGGAGCACTGTTCGAACCTTTGACATCGAAGTCATATTCAGGGGACGAAGTGGTATCGAGACAAAGACTATCTTCTTCTATTTTCCACACCAACTCGGGCTCGCGAGTCCAGTGACAAAGAGTGTCCCACTCCTTACTGTCACACCTATTGCATCTGGACGTTTTGCCGACCATGACTATTTCGGTGTCGAGAATTTCTCCTTTCTCCCCGACGAAGCAATGAGAGTAACGTTTACACTAATCTTCCCGATACAGGTGGACAGTATGCAATCACATGTTCAGTTCACCCAGTTTCTGGAATCCCCAAAATTCACACACTTAACGTCCAAGTCATCTGAACCCCCCAATACTTCTAACTCCTACTCGGGAACCACGGCGCATAGGACTCTCGGCGCTTGCCGTTCACTGTCTCCTGTGCAAGATCCATGAGCCAAAGCCAAGCACCCTTATCGTCCGTGCCGCGCTCCACAAGACGAATCCTGGTCCCGTCCCTAACGGAGGTGATAACTAACGGCGCGCGGACAACACGAGCCCCGTTCATTGCTCAGTCCCCACATTGGCTGCAAGGCGACGCTTGAACTCCTCAAGGGTCACCCGCCGCCACCTCTTTGGCTTGCCCTCGAGCTCCCAGCAGCCGAAATGAAGAACCACTCGCCTTGATTTTGACCGCCAGACCGGAACGAACACGACAGCCTGTCCTTGGGAGAACCCCTCCACGCACTCGAAACGAGCGCATCTAGGAGGACCATCAACCCATGCCATTCGGTCGAAAGTCGTTATGTGAAAATGCGGCTTAACAACAGTCGTCGGTGCTCCACGCTCAGGACAAAGGGCAGTCATTTTGGCCACCACTATCCCGAATACGAACCCACGGAGGGAGCAACGCGATGAACGGCTCATTCTCAGCAACCAACTTCGCAGTATCCTCTGGAGGCACGCCACGCACAACGTGCATTTCGTGCCCATTAGGACAACAGACCTTCTTACGTTCAACATCATACTCGGTGCGTTTCGCGAGACGCAGTCCGAGAAACCGCATGAAAGGAGAATCGGGACTCTGACTCTTGGGACTCAAAGCCCCATAGTATCTTACCCGTTGCTTGCCCGCTCGAGCAGAAAGGGCCTCGCGAACCCAGTCGAGATCAACATCCCCCTCAACATTAACGTCAGCCCACTCAGAAAAGTCCTTGACCGGACTGCGGAACATATATGCTGTCCGATGATTCCATTCATCCCAACCTTCCTCATATCGAACATGAACGTTGACATCGTCCGCCTGAACTTCACCATACTCTGACTCCAAGACCTTCCTCCAAGAGGCACGAGCCTCAACAAACCGAGAAGGAAGACCTTTCACATCAACACCCGCGTCTTCCAGATGTCGCGTCGAAAAGTGAATAACACGAGCGGGCTTGACTATACAACCACCATCGACAACCTCAGGCTCGAATCCAAAAGCCAAGGTGATGCCGTGACAATGAACGTGTTTAGGGTCGAACTTACCATTCCCACTGGGCCTCTTAGAACCCCACCATTGGGGCACAACAATTGTCAACAACTGAACAGACTCAGGAATCTTCAACCTCCGTCGAAGGTAACTCTCGAACCATTTCACAGACATGGCAGTAAAGCGATCAATCCCATCCCTCATTGAAACAAAACCACGAAACTCGTATGGAAGCGTAGTCTCCCACCGCCAAAAGCGGATGGTGGTATGCAAGGACGAGGTTATCTCGCGCATCCGATAACGGAGATAGTCCCAAAGGTGCCTCGTTTCAGCAGCGGAACAAAACGGACACCAACGGGAACGACACAGCATACGCTTCCAAGCACCAAAGGATTCCTCACCGTCGCAAGCCCACCAAAAAGACTTGGCACCACACTGAGAAATGCGCTTGGCCTCGACATAACCTACAACACGACGAACAATACCAAGCCAGGCCTCGGAAGACTTCTTACGGAACAGATCTTTCCCGTACACGAGTCTGTATTCCTGCCGGCGAACCCTGTACGGCGTCATAGATTCAATCTCAACCCCCGCAGGAGCTTCAGGGCATAATCGAAACCGCAGTTAATGCAGCAGAAACGCGCCAGGTAAGATTCGAAAGCGCCTAGGTAGCGATAGCTTCCATCGTAGGAAAAGACCTGACCACACCCAAGGCACTCAAACACACCCATTTTCTCAGGCACTAGTAGGCTTCAAAGCAGATATAATGGTCAGGCGAATATACTACTGGTATATTCATGGTTCGAAGATGTTTTCATATTTTGGCCGTACAGATTCTGGAGTTATGCAATCAGAAACCGATGTCCGTGGTCGATCTGTACTACGCCATGAAGATGAATTATCCGACCATATACCGGACCGTCAGGCCAATGCTCCTTCTAGAGTGGATCAGAGAAGCAAAGAAGGATGGATCAAGGGTCTTCAACGCAAAGTACTATCACGAGATGATAGGGAAAGACATCGGTAAGATGAGAGTTTTCTCCTTCAGAATTGATCCCAAAGATTACTATTATGTGCCTACCGACCTCGGACAGGAAGTTCTCAAGACTTGGAAGCATTTGGTGGACATCCAGATGGAAATCCACACAGTCATGCTCCAAGAATTCCTCTTGAAACTCCCAGTTGTGCATCCGGAACTGAAAAGAAAACATAAACCAAGAAAGTACGAGGATACCGAATGAGCCCGAATGAAAGCTCGCTACCTATTCTCGCCGCTGCGCCATACAGCACCTATGTTTACTCCTGCACTAAATGCAAACAAGAGACTTTCAAGAACTGCAATTGCAAATATGTCAACAACATAAGAATCAGAAACAACAAACCCAACCGAAGAAGCAACTAACGCAAGCAATGATGTGATGATTGCTAGGATTCCTAGCACAACATTCCCGACGAAAAGCCACAACATCAGCACCCGTCCGGGGAATCTGTGCCATCGAGTTACCTGATGCAGCCTAAACTCAAACAAGGAGATCTCTTTCATCGCATTAACGGTCAAGAGCCCGCCTACAGACATGAATAGCGCACTTGCCGTAATCACAGCCTGAAAGAATGCGTCTGACATTCATCACGGGGTCTATAGAGCCTCGATAAATGCAATGGCCAATGAACTACCGCAACTCCTGAGAACCAGCTCAACCATTGGAACCCGTAGTCCTTTGACCCCACTTTAGAAAGAGCCCAAGACAGCTTGTAACGCTTTAAAGATAGCCTTGCTTCATCTGCTTTAGCTTGCTTACCCGTATATCCATTCTAAACTTCAAGGGCATCAGCAGGATAACTTTACCTCTAGCCCCATTGACGATTTTCATTGGGGAGAACGGCACCGGAAAATCAACCGTTCTTCAGACTCTAAGCATGCTCAAGCGTTCGGCAAACCAAATGCAAGTCTTCACAGACCTACCCTACGCCAACCTCGGTCAACTTAGTAACCTAATTCCTCCAGCAAAAGTATCCGAGATAGAAATTTCTGGCTGGGAAATGATTTCTCTCCCAGCAATTCCGACAGATAAAGTGTCATTTACTCATAGGGTCGGTTTCGATGTCAATGGCCTGTTCTCAAACACAACCGAATTGAAAATCGGAGAACAGATTGTTCTGAACGATTGGACCCGAGCGTTTCAAAGTATCGAGCCCCGTGACTGGAAAATAAGAAAAGCGCACTTCAATCTCTCTCCTCAACCCAACATTGGCGTAGCATTCAATTTGGGTGGCTATAGTTTCGAAGGTTCACCGACACCTGATGAAACAAAGAGCTCTCAGGAAACCTACAACGACCTCACAAAACTTGCGTCATTGATTTCATCCATTCTGCAAAGAATCTTCATCGTCTCTCCCCAAAGGGGACTGACCGATCCATTTTACGGGCTGCAGCCATCGCCGACAGAAGAATACTCGCCTCGTCAAGGAACACAAGTAATGGGTTCGAGCTTGGCGACTAACCTAGAGTACAATCGTTTGAACATTGCCCAGATTTCCGATTGGGAACGCGAGATTCTAGGAGTCGGCGTAAGCACCAAACTGCAGCCAGGGCCGGTCATTTACGTGAAAAACCCAGAACGAGGCACTGACTTCGTGAACGAGGGTTTTGGCTCCAACCAACTTCTATTCGTTCTCGAACGCATAGCGAACACACCTGATTATTCCATTGTGGGAATCGAAGAGCCCGAAATACACCTCCATCCAAAAGCACAATTCAATTTCGGAAAATGGTTAGCAAAAACCCTTCCATTCCTTAGAAAGCAGGTGATAATCACGACGCACAGTTCTGACATTATTGCGGGAATTCTAGCTGGCGTTCATCAAAAAACAATCAAACCCGAATATGTTTCATTGTTGTTCTTCGAACAAAAGGACAAGAAGATTGAGGCATCGATTTCAGAGATTGACCAGGACGGAAAGGTCACTGGGCCGGCTCTAAGATCCTTTGTTGAATCAGCCGCAGCCCAACTGTCAGAATACACACGATAAGTGTCTTGGCCTTTGCCCTACATAGTAGACAAGAGCGTTATGGTTTCAGTTTGGAAAGAGTTCGACATGAACTCAGCCAAGTTTCTCATAAAGGTCCATGAAACCTGTGAAAGAGTCTTTGCAACCGACACGATGCAGGCTCTATACAAGCGGCTGCTCAAAGAAGTTGAAGAAAGGCAGAGGTATGGTCCGACCTTATTGAACTCTCTTCAACTATACCTCCTTTGGAAGGAAACAAAGAAAGTCCAAATCATCTTGACATCGACGCTAACACCTGTCGATGGCGAAGAAGAAGTAGAAGACGAAGACAGAGAATTCATACGATTAGCAAAGGTAACTGGAGCAATCCTAGTCACATATGATAAGAAATTGCTCAAACTGGCGAGCATATTGGGCTATCAAGCAGCAAAGCCATCAGACTTGCTACAGAAGCCTTAAACAACCAACTTGGCAGAAGCATGAAGTAGGAATCTTTGTTCTATGAAGAAGAACGAAGGACAAAGCCGACACAGGCACTGAAGATTCTAGTTTACCGTCGAGACAAAGGAATCTGCCGTCTCTGCGGCGAAAAGGTAGACCCATTGGACTTCGATATCGGACATAACACCGCGTTTGCTAGGGGTGGCAAACTGAGCCTCAAAAACGCAATCCTACTCCACCCTAGATGTAACAGGTCAATGCAGAAGCTCAACCTAAAAGAAGCAAGGACAGTTCTTGGCATGCCAGAGACTCAGGAAGAACAAGCAAAGAAAATCCTAAGAAGCCTCGGCATGAATCAACTGAAATATCTCGCCAAGCAAAGCTTCATCAAACTCAAATCAAGAGTCGAGGAAGGATTCTTTAGCACCACAGTGATTCAACCGTCTAAAAGACAATATGTCAACGCTCTCGCTAAGGCTTTGAACGTCGAAGAGATCAAATCAAAAATCACTTCTATGCCGAAGCCTGAAAGAAAAAAGAAACCAGCTAAGAAGAAAAGTGGTTTCTGGGACTTCTGACCGTTATGGAACCGTACAGGTCTTGCCTTGACCGACTACCAGTAGAAGACAAACTTTGCTGTACTCTCACCTCCCTCTCATTGGGTCACATCCAACGCCCCGGTATACCAAGTCGCGACATTCCCGTCTGCTAGGACATAGATGACAAAAGTGTAATGGCCGGGTGCTGCATTTGAGGAATGTATGCTGAACGTATACGTCCCTGAAGTCCCCCCTGGTGCAAGGTCACTTACTATCTGACTGGATGGAGATATTGACATTCCTGTCACAGCGGGTGTAAACAGAACTGACGCACTCAGGTGTGTGTAAAGGACATTTTGACCAGAACTCAGACTGTGAACCTCAAAATGAATGGTCGTACTATCATTTCGACCAATGCTGCTCTTTCCAAGAGGATGGAACAGATCCGAATACCATCCAAAACCCGGCACCTGAACCTTCGGAAGGACATACCATGTGAATTGAGGGCCGACGACTGAGTGAGACCCGTTCACGTCGTGGTAGTTAATATTGGTGGATACAACATACACCCCATTTTGAACATCCTTGAAAGAGACATCACTTGACACGTCAATAGATTGACCTTGAAGTATTGTGACAGATGGCATGTTCACTGCTCCAAAAGCAGGAGAGTTCAAATTCAGAACAACATTGTTGGCATCTCCTCCAGAATCTAAGATTCCAAAATCAAGATGGTTGACTTCTCCCGCGGTTGGATTCTGTATGGGTACTGAGACGGACAAGATGGCTGCCTTCTTGGCTGTCTGATACGAATGAAATGAAGTCAAGACAAAGGCTCCGCCAACAAGGATCATCACAGCCAATAGCACCACCGCCGTCCACGATCCATTCGCGTTCCGTCCAAACATCAAGTGGAGTACGGATGAGCCCAGTTCAAAGGAGTGTCGGCTTTAAAGGAGCTTCTAGGCGTCTTCTAAGCGCTTAGAAGATGCCCCAAACATGGCTGAAGAAGGCAATAGGGATCTTCTGGGTTGCAGTTGTCCCTGTTTTACTGACCACTTGGGCATCTACGCATCTGCTGGTGCCTTGGCAACCAAACGAATTACCTGTATTTCTGATTCTTACGGTTGTATCATTCCTTCATTTGGCTAACCAAGTGCAATATGACCCAGGGAGGATTAAACAAGTAAGTTTTCGCAATGTTCCGCCTGAAATAAAAGAATTAATTGTTGAGACAACAAATAGAGGCGAATACATCAACATCGAAATCCTCAACTGTCTCGATGGTCCCGAGAAGTTGTCCCAAAACGCCTTGAGCATTAAGGTGACGAATGAAAGGGGAATCAAACTGACGCCAACTCAAGCTCGGGAATACGTCCTCAAATTGGAGGGTGAAAGACTCATAGAGAGTCCGATTACCATGGGGAAACAACCGAAAGAGTACCAACTAACCCATAAGGGTAAATGGGTTCGGCTCGTTATTTCACAGGTTTTGCCCAAAACAAACTTCGAGTTCTATTGGAGAAACTACGTAGGTCTTAGGAATATTCCTCCACAACCACAAGAAACGTAGGAACTGGACGGGAATATGAGCGGTCACCAAATGCAAAATCGGTTAGATAGCGGACTCCAACGCATCAACTTCTCTTGTCAAAGAATCGACTGTCTCGAGCCGAGAAATCTCCATCGTCCAATTAAGTCAGTCTAAATGGCTATGAACAAACCTTCAGCATCACAAAAGCAATGGAATCCCGAAATGGAGGCAAACTATGCCCATGTCAGAAGAAGAGCAAAATGCTTTTCCTCTCCATGAGTGTATGAATAATGCACCATTAACGGATTATAAATATGGCGAAGGTTCCCTCTAGATTTGGAACAGGTCTCGAGTCTTGGACCTTGAAAAGCTCCGGATTGGATGCAGCGGCTGGTCCTACAAGGACTGGCAGGGCCTATTCTACCCGAAGGGACTGGCGCCTAAAGATTTCCTGGGCCACTATTCTAAAGTCTTCAACTCCGTCGAGATAGATTCCAGCTTCTACCGAATCCCGAACCAGTTCATGATAACCCAGTGGCGGAACAGCACCCCAGAAGGGTTCCTCTTCTCGCCGAAGCTCCCAAAGAAGATAACCCACGAAAAAAAGCTGAAGGATTCAGAATCAACGCTCGTCTTTTTCTACAGCGTAGTCAGCAAACTCAAGGAAAAGCTCGGACCCATTGCCATCCAGCTTCCCCCTTCTATCAAACTCAGCACACACCTCGAGCTGATCAAGGGCTTCATTTCGCAACTCAGCCCCGAGTTCAAGCACGCGATAGAATTCAGGCACAAGTCCTGGTTCGTTCCCGAGGTCTACTCTCTCCTTAGAAAGAACAACATAGCGATGATCTGGTCGCTCAACCAGTATCTCGAGACTCCCCCGGAGGTAACCGCCGATTTCGTCTACCTCAGGATGGTCGGGGACAGGGAAATCACTGAGTTCAGCGGCATCCAGAGGGACCGTTCCGACGACATGAAGCGATGGGCCTCGTCGGTCAAGGAGAATTCGAGCAAGTTCGAATCCGGGTACGTCTTCTTCAACAACCACTTCGCCGGCTTCAGCCCCGAGTCTGCTAACGAGTTCCGCCGTCTCCTTGGGCTCATGGAGCTTGAATGGAAGGCGCAGGGGACGGAGCAAAGGACTCTCTTCGGGTAGTCGCTGATAGATGCAAGCTGAGCGCAGGGCGATTCTCCATGTAGACCTGGACGCGTTCTACGTCTCAGCCGAGATGAGAGAGCACCCAGAACTGAAAGGCCTCCCAGTGGTCGTGGGTGCCGACCCAGAAGGTGGAAAGGGGAGGGGCGTTGTTGTCGCATGTTCCTACGAGGCGAGGAAGTTCGGTCTCAGGTCTGGGATGCCCATTTCCATCGCCTACAGGTTCTGTCCCCAAGCCAAGTACATTCGTCCTGACTGGGGTCTCTACGAACGCGTCTCGGAAGAAGTCATGTCCACTCTGAAGGGGTTCGCCGACAAGTTCGAACAGGGGAGCATCGACGAAGCATTCCTGGACGTATCAAGCAAGGCAAACGACGAGGAGTCTGCCTCGAAGTTCGCGAGGGATGTCAAGAAGGCCGTCAAGGAACGGCATGGCCTAACCTGCTCCATCGGCGTCGCCCCGAACAAGTCATCAGCGAAGATAGCTTCTGACCGGAACAAACCCGACGGGTTGACTGTGGTCCCGTTCAACGACGTCGCAGGTTTCCTGGCTCCCCTCCCAATCGGGGTTGTCCCGGGAATCGGAAACAAGACCGGGGATTTCCTAAACGAGAAGGGCATCTCAACAATCGAGCAGCTGCAGAAGCTCGACGGCAAACAACTCCTCACTTGGTTCGGGAAGAACGGGGTCTGGCTGTGGGGGGTTATCCACGGGGAAGAGAACGTGGACGTACGGCAGCAGGAGATAGCAAAATCCCTGAGTGTGGAAAGGACATTCAAGGAAGACGTGAAGGACTTCCGAGAAGTTAGGAAGGAAGCTGCGGACGGCGCATCCGAGCTGATCAGAAGGGTGAAGTCGGCAGGCTATTCATACAGGGTGGCAGGAATAAAGATCCGATTCAGAGGTTTCGAGACACACACCAGGGAGAAGACACTGGTCAGCCATACGGACAGCGACAGACCTCTCATGGAGGCCGTGGACAAACTCCTGGACGAGTTCGAATCGAAAGGGAAGCCGGTCAGGTTGGTCGGCGTCCGGGTTGCGGATATTCAGCGCTCGGCTTCTGGTCCAGCAAGGCTGGACGACTGGATGGGCGCCTGAGCCGCTACGCGAGTTTCTTCAGGGAGCTTGGCGTCCCTGAACATGAACCAGTACAAACTGATTCCTATGACGTAAAGCACGGTTGCAATGTAGAATGGAAGGGCCACGAGCCCCCCGCCGATCAGGACCAGACCGACGTAACTCGACAACGAGTTCGGCAACCTCCACGTGGACGCCGTTATCCCAGATGCCATCCCCCTCTCGTCAGGGGATACGAGGCCCATGATGAGCGACTGGGTCAGAGGGTTCGAGAGGTTCATCAGGAAGACCCTTACCAGATACAGCGAAGCAGCGATGGCAAAGGTCGGAGACGAGGGAACCAATGCCATGAAAAATGTCGAGGACGCCTGTGTGAGCACCGTGGCCTTGACGAGTCCAAACCTTCTTGCCAACCTGGGCGACAAAAACACAACCCCGGCAGTCAGCAGGTTCGTGATGCCGAGGATGGGGCCGCTGACGCCATCAGAAACTCCATAGGCCGCCGCGAACCAGTTGGTCATGATGGGGACGAACAGCCCAGCTCCGACGGCGATGAACACGCTGTAGATTATGAATCGCTTCAGGACCCGACTTGACTTCCGTGGAAGAACTTCCTTCCTCCTTGTCGTCGTGGAGCCTTCCCTGACCAAGAAGAACAGGGGTGTGATGGATAGGCTAAGGAGGCCGACGGCAGCGTACAAGATTATGTGGGCCTGTCTTGCATCGAGTCCGAATGCCTGTAGGGCCAGCACTGAAGAGATGACGAATCCTCCAAGGGCGCCCGCTATCCAGCCGAGGAACGCCAGCAACGAGAAGGCCGACGTGCGTTTCGTATCTCCGGCCTTCTCAGCCAGAAGAGCCCCCACAGAGACGGCGTAGGCTGCCTCTCCAGTCCCCTCGAGTATCGCGAAAACCAGGATTAGCCCGAAGTCCGTGGTAAGCGCGAACCCTATCAGGCTAAGACTTGCACAGAGGTTCCCCAGGAAAAGCATCTTCCTCCGACCGTACCTGTCGGCAACAATCCCGAACGGGATGCTCTCGGCCACCAGGGTCGCCCCGAGGACCGCTATCACAATCCCAGTAGAACTGGGGGTCAGGCCCTGGATCTTTGGCAGAAAGAAAGCAAGGTCAATGTAGATGAACCCGATGGCAATGTTAGGGATGAAGCTGAGGTAGATCAGCAGCCTGGCCTGAGAGGGTATCCCTCTGTATTCGCTGAACAACCTGCGCCCCACCGGGCAGCGTTCCAATCAGTATAAACCCAAAGGAAGGCGCCCCTGACAACCGTATTTGCCCGGTCCAAAGAGGCGGGTGGCCGCAGGTGTAGACGTAGGAGGAACTTTCACTGATATCGTCTTAGGCGACTCCGAAGGACTTGTCGTCCTGAAGCTCCCTACCACCGCCGACCCTTCTGAGGCAGTCTTGCAGGGCCTCCGGAGAATGGGTCCAGATGCCCGCGACGTATCCCTCATCTCGCACGCCACAACGCTTGCCACCAACGCCCTCCTCACCCACTCAGGGCTTGCTCGGACGGCCCTGATAACCAACGAAGGCTTCAGGGACATCCTGGAGATAGGAAGGCAGCGACGCCCCGAGCTCTACGACCTGAAGACACGAAGGCCCCCTCCGCTGGTGGAACGACATGACAGGTTCACGATTGCATGCAGGATTTCGGCCGAAGGTTCGGAACTGGTCCCCCTCGACGAAAGAACGGCCCGGTCTCTTGCTAAGAAAATCAAAGGAGTTGGGTACGAGTCGGTTGCGGTATGTTTTCTCAACTCGTACCTCAATGACAAACAAGAAACTCGGATGCGGGCCATCCTCGTTGAGAGCGGCTTTCGGGGCCATGTGAGCATATCCAGTGAAGTCGATAGAGAGTACAGGGAGTACGAACGGACGTGCACCACGGTGGTCAACGCTGTTCTCTCTCCCCTGATGACAGGGTACCTCTCTTCCCTCCGCTACTCGCTTACCCGGTCTGGAATCCACGCCCCAGTCTACGTGATGAACTCGGACGGAGGGGCCAGCACCAGCTCATTCGCATCTGGGCACCCAGCGTCGGTCTTGGAGTCTGGCCCCGCCGCCGGCGTCATCGCATCGCAGCGCCTTGCCAGACAGCTTTCGCTGGACCGGGTCCTGACCTTCGACATGGGCGGGACGACAGCGAAAACCGGGACTGTGATGGACGGCCACCCAGACGTAATCAACGAATTCGAGGCTGCGGGGAAGACCCACAGTGGAAGGTCAATACGCGGGAGCGGATATCCTGTCAGAGGACAGTTCATCGACTTGGCTGAAGTAAGCGCTGGGGGCGGAACCATCGCCCGGGTGGACGAGGCAGGTGAGCTGAAGGTAGGGCCCTTGAGCGCAGGCTCTGCTCCCGGTCCCGCATGCTATGGGAGGGGAGGAACCGAACCAACAGTGACAGATGCCAACGTCCTGCTCGGGAGGCTCAACCCTTTCGGACTCCTAGGAGGGTCGATGCCAGTGCACAGAGATCTCGCCGCTCGTTCAATTCACAAGTTATCGAGAAGAGTCGACTTGGGCCCTGGGGAGACCGCAAGGGGCATCGTCAGACTTGTCAACGACAGCATGGCGAGGGCGATATCGATGGTCACCGTCGAGAGGGGAAGGGACCCAAGAGACTTCGCCATGTTCGCATTCGGGGGCGCAGGGCCGGTCCACGCCTGTGACCTCGCGGAGGAGATGGGAATTACAGACATCGTGGTCCCTCCACACGCCGGTCTCTTCTCGGCCTACGGCCTCCTCGCTGGCGAACTCACTCGCACCTTCACAATGCCCTTAATGCGGGCCGACCCGCGACTGAAAGAACAATTCCTCAAGCTCGAGGCGTCTGCGAAGAAGGAGCTCCAATCGGAAGGCTTCACGCGCTTCACCTACGACCGCTTTTTCGAAGGAAGGTATCTGGGGCAGTCCCACGAACTCCTCCTCCCGTTCGAGTCCGACTCGTCGATGAGGGCAGCTTTCGACTCCAGGCACAGGGCCCTCTATGGGTACGCCCTAACCGACAAGCTGGAAGTGGTCAACATCAAGGTCAGGGCAGCCGTCAGGAGGAAGGACGTGGGGGCCCTGCGCTCGCGAGGGACTCTCCCTCCAACCCGGCCTACGATGCGAATGGCATCAGTTGGGAGGGAGCCGCGGCGAGTCAAGGTGTTCAGACGAGAATCGTTGAGGCCCGGTGACGCCGGGAGAGGTCCCTGCATAATCGAAGAATACGACTCCACCCTCGTCGTCAACCCTTCGTGGAGGTGGTCGTCGGAGGAATACGGCACGAGGCTGACAAGATGAAGCCAGACAACGTGACCCTCCAAATCATCAGCCACTCTCTCCTGTACACCAGCGAGGAAATGGGGCTCGCTCTCCGCAATTCGGCCTACTCCCCCAACATCAACGAGAGGATGGACCATTCCGCAGCTCTATTCGACCCCGGAGGACGACTCCTCGCTCAGGCGGAGCACATACCCGTCCATCTCGGCTCCCTTCCATGGGGCCTGAAGAACCTGATTGACTACTTGGGTCGAGAAGGGATGGCATTCGAGGAAGGCTCCATGATTGCGGCCAACGACCCATACATCACTGGGACTCATCTGAACGACGTGACAGTCGCGGCCCCAATCCACCATGGAGGGAAGCTCGTCGCATTTGCAGTCAACAAGGCCCACCACGCCGACGTCGGGGGTAGCGTGCCCGGGAGCATCTCCATGGACGCCCACACTTTGTCCGAAGAGGGCTTCATTCTGAAGCCTTCCGTCCTATGGAGGAAGAAGGATTTCGTCGAGTCTGTTGTTGAAAGGTTCGCAACCGCTTCAAGGACTCCAGTCGAGCGTCGAGGAGACCTCAAGGCTCAGGTGGCTGCCAACCTTCTTGGAACGAGACGGGTGAAAGAAGTCATCGACCGGCATGGCCTCGAAGCCTTCAAACGCGCCGCTGTTCGCGCTTTCAGGCACTCTGAAACTCTGAGCCGTAGGATGCTTTCTGGTTTCCGCAGCGGTACCTACGAAGCTACGGACGTAGTAGAAGGACCGCGAGGCGAGGACCTGAAGATCAGGGCGAGTGTGAGGATTTCGAAGTCGGGGATAGTTGTTGACTACTCGGGCACCTCCAAGGAGGTCGACTTCCCCCTTAACGCAGTCTTCGGTGTGACAGTATCGGGAGTGTTCTTCGTCCTTCGGTGCCTCCTTGGTGACGACATCCCTGCCAACCACGGCGCCTTCTCGTTCGTGACCGTGCGTGCTCCCCCGGGTACCCTGCTCAGTCCGACCCGTCCCCATCCTGTTGGTGGCGGCAATGTGGAGACAAGCCAACGGAACGCCGATGTCATCTTCAGGGCACTATCATCGGCCGCGAGGCACCGCGTCCCCGCTGCAGCAGGAGGGTCGATGAACAACGTGATGATTGGCGGGGACAAAGCGGGGTCCCCCTGGGCTTTCTACGAGACGATTGGTGTCGGGCTTGGCGCTGGCACGACTTGGGACGGGATCGATGGGATACAGGCCAACATGACGAACACCATGAATACCCCGATTGAGGAGATCGAGCGCTCTCTTCCTCTAAGGATTGTCAAGTACGAATTCAGGCCTGACAGCTCAGGCTCAGGGAGACGCAGAGGTGGCTCAGGTCTGGTTCGGGCTTACATGTCGCTGTCCGACGGGACAACCTTCACAATCCTGGCTGACAGAGAGAAACATTCCCCGTGGGGCCTCCACGGCGGCGGTCCCGGGGGAAGGACAGAAGTCCTGCTCGAACGAAGTAGAAAGCAATCAAGAATCCCCTCCAAGTCCACCATGGTTATGAGGAAAGGGGACGTAATTGAAATCAGGACAGCTGGGGGAGGGGGCTACGGAAGCCCTCGGGCAAGAGAGAAACCGAAAATCATACGGGATGTCATTAACGGACTTCTAACTCCAGTGAGGGCTGAGCGTGAATACAGTCTCAAGACATCAAAATTCCAGCTTGCGAGATCAAAGGCCATGCCGATTTGAGACCAATCCTCGGAGTCTCGGTCGAGGTTGCGATTCTTGCCGGAATCGCAGCCGGAAGTTCTTTTGTCCCCCCGGGCCTCTTCTTCGCCATCTATGTCCTCGTCGCTCAGGGTGCAGGGACTTACCTGGTCCACTGCCCGGCGCACTACATCGTGGGACGGGCCCTGGGCATAAATTTCAGGAGCATTCGATTCGGGCGAACTACCCTGGCGCGAGCCCTACCGCCCAGGTTTTCTGGTCTGGCTCGGCTTGTCCCTATCCTGACACTCTCGACCGAAAGGGCTTCGCTCGCAAAAGCATCGAAGGGGAGGGCCGCCGCGATGTATGCCTCGGGGACCATCGCCTCGGTTTGCTCGGCTTTCGTCATTGCCGGGCTTGCGACGGTGTCGGAGGCGTCTTTCCCAGGTGCCATTGCATGGCTGTTGGCCATCGGTTATCTTCTCTTCGACGTGGTCTTCTCGCCACGGACAGGGGACATCAGCAGGGCCCGAGCTGCGCTAGGGGCTTGACTGGCGAGCGAACCTCTCCACGTCAAGAAAAGAAATATCATACGCTGTCTTCTTCTCCGTCGCGAAGTCCGCCGCCACCTCTCCGAGTACGCTCGCGAACTTGAAACCATGGCCGGAGCACGCGCTTACAATTGTGACCCGCGGGTCGTCCGGGTGTAGACCTACGGCGAAGTTCAGGTCAGGGGTATTCGTGTAAAGGCATGTGGTAGATGCGATGGGAGGCCCTTGGAGCATTGGAAGTCTACGCTCTATGAATCCTTTGACCGGGGCGAGGTCTTCCTCGGTCACCTCCCGTCTGATATTATCTGGCTCACCAATCTCCCCGCCGTGGGTCCTGGCTACCTTGGTTCCGTGTCCTACGTCAGGTATCCCATAATAGAATTGGCCAGGAGCATCCTCGAAAATGAACACCGGCATCTCTTGGGGCATGAAACGCTTCTGTCCGTTAGATGAGAACCAGAAGGGAACTTGTCTTTCGCACTGAAGAGGCAGCAGGTTACCCAGAAACGTGGAGTTCCAGGCTCCAGCGCAAAGAACCAACCTGTCAGTCGTGTGCGTGCCGCTTGATGACTCGATTTCTATTCCAGATTCAGAGGACCTCCAACGATTCATCCTTTCGCCGAACCTGACCTCGCACCCGGCTTCCCGAGCCCCATCAACAAAGGCCCCAATGCATTCCTCCGGGAAGAGGATCCCCGCGCTTTCTTCGTGGACAGCGCACATGTCGTCGCCTATGGTGAATGCTTCGAATTTGTCGTCTACCTCTGTGGAGGTCAGAACACGGTGGGGAATCCCGTGCGTCTTTGCGCTCCCCAGAACCCCGGTCACCAATTCGCCTTCGGGGGTTCCAATCATCAGCCCTCCCGTCAACTTGAGCAGGACCTTCCCCGACTTGGACTCCAGCTCCCGCCAAGAATCGAAGGCGCGTCGGAGCAGAGGAACATACCTCGAGTCTTCGTAATATGCGAGCCTGATGATCCGGGTCTTCCCGTGGGACGAGCCGAGCTCATGGTTGAGCCCAAACCTCTCCAGGGTGAGAACCCTTAGCCCTCGCCTTGCTAGATTGTAGCTTGTCGAGGCCCCCACGGCCCCGCAACCCACGACGATGGCGTCCCACCGCCGGGTCCCGGCTTGGTTAGCCAAGATTCCGTCCAGCCATCGTCAGAGTCTCCTCCATCCAGGGCAAAACATGCGTGACAAAGGAAGGGCCGTGATGTGCGAGAAAATCCAGAGGTCTCGGGGTCAAGAAGACGTTTCCTGACTTGACGGCTTTGAGGCTTGTCCACCCCCTCGACTCGATAAGACTTTGGAGGTCCTTCGCATCGAACGACACGAACATCTTCGATTCGTAGATAATCACGTCAGGGTCCTCCCCGGCAATCCCTTCTAAGTCGGGTTTCATCCATTCACTTCGTTCGTCCTCGCAAACAGTCGAGCAACCGAGAACCCTGAATGCGTCTGTGATGTAGCTGTAGGCGCCAAAGGTGACTGGTCCGCCTAAGTCAATTTCTTCGTAAGCTCTGAGCCTCGGAACGCTCCCAAGTTCCCCAATCCTGTGAAGAAGAGAAGTCGCTAATTCCCTTGCCCGGTCGGGGACTCCTGCGACCAGTCCGACCTTTACCACGAAGTCCACGATCCCGGCGACCGAGACCGGCAGCTCGAGGGGATAGACGGGGTACTTCTTTGCGAGCCTGAGGGCGAACTCCCGCTGGTAGCCTGTCACCGCAAGGATCAGGTCAGGCCTCAGTTCATCCAAGACTTCCTCCCTAACCGTGTTGTAGCTCCCCACCTTTCGCTTCTGACTCACTTCCGGAGGCCTGGCACAGAATGCGCTCACTCCGACCACACTTTCTCCCGCTCCGATTTCGAAGAGCGTCTCCGTAGCAGCGGGGCTGAAACTTACAATCCGAGTGGGAACCTCCGGAATGCGCACCTCTGTTCCTAGGATTTCATTGAAGACCTGGGCCAAGGGATGCAGGGCCCCGCGAGCCACGCGATATGCGTTTCCAGCCGCGCCAGCCTGTTCAACTTATCTAACACTCGTTAAATAAAGGAAGTTTGGACCCCGCCTTCACTTGGAGACGCGGAAGCTCGCCACGGCGACCCTGTTCGGGGTCATCATAGCCCTGGTCAAAGCGCCGTTCACTTTCCCAGTCACCGACTATCTGATCATTGTGGAGGTCCCGATCCTCGCCCTGAGTTTTCTTCTCCTCGGCAGAGGTGGGGCTACATACACGGGCCTGGTGAACGGGGTGCTCCAGTCTGCAGTAAAAGTGAGCTTTTTCCCCTATGATCTGATTTTCGCGGTGTCATTCGGTGCGCTGGTCGATGTGTTCGGGACGCTGCTCAAAGTAAGAACTGCGGAAAAAGCAAATGCAAAAAGGCTGGCATTGGCCCTGGGTCTCGCAAGCACAGTTCTGGGGGTCAGCATCGCCTATGTGTTTCTTGCACTCAATCTAAGTCCTGGAATAAGCCTATCCGGATACTCCACAACGACTCTGCTGGAGGTCGTCTACGGCCCAATAGTCATCTGGGGAATAATCAGTGGATTCCTCGGAGGCTACATCTCAGACAGGATCTGGGAGAAGAACCTAAAACCGAGGTTCAAGCCAATGCAGGCCTAGCTTTTCTTCTCCGCGTCGCTGATCTGTCTCTCCAGCTTCCTCGCGAACCTGAAGAGCATTCTGTAGAGGACCAGTCCCAACACTATGATAGCAACTCCTGCAATATCATTGACGACGACTCCTCCTACAACACCGGCGAAGAGGGTGAACACCCCCAAGGCTATGATGAGCAGCGCCGCGGTCTTCGAAATCGGGCTCGCCCTTACTGACACATCCTTCCTCAGATTCGAGGCGGCTTAAACGGTTGCGAGGGTCAAGAACCGTTAATTGTCCAGAATACGCCCATCGAGGGTCAATGGGAGTCAACACCGAGGGAATTTCCTGCTGCTTTGATGACGAGTCTGAGCGTATGCTCAAGGATTACAGGAAGGATGGACTCGACGACGCCTCAATGGTCGTCTTAGATGCCTTGAGCTCGCGGGACCTCGCGGGGTCATCAATACTCGAACTAGGGTGCGGAATCGGCGCGCTATCCCTCGAGCTTCTCAAGAAAGGAGCAGGGTCAGTTCACGGAATGGACCTCTCTCCCGCGATGGTTGAGCTAGCGCGATCTCTTGCCGCCGAGGCTGGCGTCTCGATGAAGGCTTCATTCGAGCGAGGCGATGGGGCGGTGGCCGGCCTGCCCAGCTCGGACGTCGTAATCCTCGACAAGGTTCTCTGCTGCTACCCCGACGTTGTTGCCCTGGTGGCCAACTCAAGTTCAGCCGCCCGGCGCTATTACGTTTTCTCGCTTCCAAACGACAAGCGTGTTGTCACAAGATTCCTTCGGCTCTTCGTGCCCCTGCAGGCAATATTTTCCAGGCGAAACTCATTTCGTTTCTTCATCCACTCGACGAGTCAAATCGAGGAGAAGTTGAAGGCCAGAGGCTTCACTCCTGTCTTCGAATCCGCAGTCGGATGGATCTGGTCCGTGTTCATCTTTGCCGCTCCGGCGGCATTGTGAAATTCTCGTCCCTGTGGGCCTACCGACGTCCGCTGCTCTTTTCCTCTTCTTTCAAAAGTCTGAAGAGTCTGAACTTGTCCGACTCACCGGGCGACAGCGTGTACCCGCAAATCCTGCAAGTTATCCCCTGTCCTGTCTCTTTGAGCTCGAATCTGCCGCACTTCGGGCACTTCATTTCGTCGCTCTGGCTCTTCTGACTCTTCATGTCCATAACCGCCTCGCTTGACTCAGTTCAAAAACATTGAAGCCTACGCGACCTTCAGCAGGTTAGTCCTCCCGAACTTGCCGGGCTCCTGTCCATATTTTCGATAGATTTGCTCCGGGAGTGATATGTCGGCCAGGTAAAGTTCTCCGACGAACCTCATAGATTCTCGATTCAGGAACCCAGTCTTCAGCAGGCCGAACGTCACCGTCGCATTAGCAGCAATGCACGGTTCACCCGGCTCTCCCGTGGTTGCATCCATTCCCGATGGGACGTCGACACCCAGAACCGGAATTCCGGAAGAATTGATTTTGCGAATCAGGCCAGCCACCGGCTCTTTGGGATTACCCTTCGACCCGTAGCCGAGCAGAGCATCTACGAGGAGCTCGGCTCCGTCGAACCCTCCGGCAGGGCAATTGACTTCAACGCCCATCTTTTCCAATATTCTCAGCTGCTTAGCAGGGACGTCGCGGAGGTCTCCCTTCTCGGCCCCCAGGACGACGGTAACCTTAGCTCCCCAATTGTGAAGGTGTCTCGCCGCAACCAGCCCGTCCCCTCCATTGTTCCCCTTTCCCGCAACCACGCAGACAGATCTCCCTGCCACAGTCCCTCCCAGCATCTTCCTGGCAAGAACCCCGACCTGAAGGCCAGCATTCTCCATCAGCACAACGACATCAATACCGAATTCTTCTATGGCAATTCTGTCCGCCTGAGCCATCTCCTCCGCCGTCAGGTATGCGAACCCGCCCTTGGACCTCAACCCTGAGCTCCACTTTCTGGCATCTTTTATCCGCCCAGGGCCCTCCACAGGCCACGGTCAACAATTTTTCTTCAAACTGGCACCGGGATTAGAGCAGTCGGTATATTGGAACTCAGAGCGAAGTGCGGTGCAATAATGAGCTTTTCATCAAAATGGGAAACGAAAGACCAGGGCCCCGGCTTCATGGACAAACTAAGGGGATCAGTCCGACCAACGGGTCCACTGAAACCTCAAATCGAACAGGCAAACAGACAGATTCGCGTCCTCATCTCCCAGCTCGACAACACCGTGAACAGAATCAAGCAACGCGACTCGATGATCTTCAAGAACGTAGTCTCATCCCTCGCCAAGCATGACGCCCAGCACGCCGCAGTCTACGCCAACGAGCTCTCCGAAGTCAGGAAGATGGGCAAGATGGTCACGCAGGCCCAGCTCGCGCTCGAACAGATTTCGCTCAGGCTAGGTACCATTACCGACCTCGGCGAGATAGCGGACACACTGGCTCCGGCTGTCTCCGTCATCAGGGGGATGAAGGACAGCCTTAGGCTGGCGCTCCCCGAGGCAGACAAGGAGATCAGCGAGATCTCGGGTCTGCTCAGCACGGTCCTCGTGGACGCAGGCACAACAGAAGGACTCTCCCTCAACTTCAGCGCAGCCAACGAAGATGCCCAGAAAGTCCTAGAGGAAGCAGCAGCCGTCGCCGAAGAGAGGATGAAGGAGGACTTTCCACAGGTTCCTGCCGGCGTGTTCGCCGAGCCGGAAAAAGAAGGACTCGCAATCTAGAGTAGGCGTCCCAGGTATTTCGAATGGGCCAGGTGGCTGTGGCAAATGCCACAGCCATCGGTCCAACACGTCCAATCTTCTTGAACACCCGGAAGTTACAATTCGCTTAATATCAAGACAGAAGGGGTCTAAACTACCTTGAAGTTCGGCCCGCATAGCCGCTCGGTCACCACAGAAACCCATGTCAGCACAGAAGGCCCACGGAGGTCCGTTCGAGCTGCAGCGCTGATAATCGTCGCCCTCATCTTGCTCGCCGCCTTCGTTGTGGGGGCCCCGTACCTTTCCAAGGCCTTGAAGCAAGGCCTATCCTTCTTTTCGCAACTGACCACCACCGGCCCAGGGACACAGACGAGCACCGTCAGTCCCACGAGCACAACCACGACTCCGAATACCAACTGCTCCAGCGTGGTTTCTGTCCGGCCTCTGGTTGAACCCGACATAAAGAACGGTTCAGCCAACATATCGTATCCGGGGAATTACTGCGAACTCGTTTCCTACACGCTTACTTTGATCAACGCAGACCGCGCAGCCAACGGCTCGGGCCCCGTGACCCTCGACTACAACCAGGCCGCACAGCAGCACGCGGACTCCATGCTCTACTACGGATACTTCAGCCACTTCGACACCCAGGGCCTCAAGCCGTACATGCGTTACTCTCTTCTGGGAGGACTCGGTGCAGACTTCGAGAATGTCGCCTTCTTCTCATACTCAGCCAACCACTATAGCTCAACTTCTCTTGTCGAAGAAGCAATCAAGGTGCTCGAGCACTCGATGGTTTACAACGACAGCGCGTGCTGCAACAACGGACACAGGTACAACATCCTCGACCCCATTCACAACAAGGTGTCCATTGGCGTGGCGTACAACGGGACTCACGTATATTTCGATGAGGAATTTCTGAACGACTTCATCAAGCTCAACTTCGCCATAACCGGCCCCACCGGTTCCAGTCCCCACTACGTGACCATGACGGGGACCCCCACCCATGCCTTCGCGACTCCTAACTCGATTTACATCGCCTTCGACGATACCCCGTCGCCGCAGACGATATCACAGCTCAACAGCGGCCCGCACGAATATGGTCCCGGTACCCTGGAGGGGGGAGTCCTACCAAGGAACGACCTACTGGGTGGCTGCGCTCAGTTCCAGACTGGTACAACTCAGTGCGCAGACAAGTGGACATTCTCCTCGACCCAGGTCGACGTAGCCTTCTCTCTTCAGAAATTCAGAACCACCTATGGTGCGGGGGTCTACACCATCTACTTGATTACGGGTTCCAGCACAAATTCGGCAATCACGACGATTTCGGTCTTCCTTGCCTGACGCTCTCTATTCCTTCATCTCGGACCGAATGGACTCCGCAGCAGCGCTCATCTCCTCGGGGGTGAACCTCTTCCTATCAACAAACCTCCCCTTGTCTTCCATCTTCACTGGAATCACATGCACGTGAACGTGGGCCACAACTTGGTTAGCTGCCTCCCCGTTGTTCTGCACAAACCTGAACCCGTCCGCTCCCATCGCAGAGACGACCGCCTTCGAGACCTTGAAGGCTACCTTGAACAGCTCTGCGATGTCGGCCTCCTTCATGTCCCAAATCGTCTCCCCGTGTTCCTTTGGACAAACCAACGTGTGCCCTTTGGAGAACGGGAACGTGTCCAAGAATGCGATGTACCTGTCGTCTTCGTAGACTATGTTCGCGGGCGCCTTCCTTGAGATTATCCGGCAAAAAATGCAATCGTCCGGTCCGACTGTCGGAGTGCTGAAAGTTATCCGCTTCATAGCACATTCCAGATGGTATTGGCCCCCAATTAACCTGAACCTTTTCCCACTTGCTGCATCTTAATACTCCGGGCGACGACGTCCAATTGGGTTGATCTGCGACAAATGCCACGCCGGCCAGATGGTGGAGTATGAGCGCACGGTCGGTCCGAGTTCCAATCCGACGACCATCAGAGGGACTAAATGCGAAAGGTGTGGTTTCACGAGTCTTGACAACGACGATGACATCTGGTCTGCTGTCGGGCTTTAGCCGGAGGGCCTATTCTCCAAGCTTGCAACTTGCCTGCGGTAGGCTTCAATGAAATCGAGGGCGAACCGGTCCGCGTCTTTCTCGGTCCCCCTATGGCGTCCACTTGCCGACCTCAGGTGGTGATAGAATTCGTGAATCATGACGAAAGGGTCATAGAGGTAATCTCTACTCGCTGCAAGAATCTCCTTCCTTCTGAGAGAGTAAACAGCCGCGACCCCCTTCGTCTTCCCTTCCACCACTCCAACCCCCAACTTGGGTACTGGAACCTTGTACCATTTCGAAAGGAGGTCCAGGGCGTCCTCTGTCTTTGAGTCGAGAATCAGGGCGACGACCGAAGCCTTGAACTCATCCAGGGATACCTTCAATCAGAGGGTTGCACGCCTTCGTCCACTTAAGCAGTCATGGCGGGTGTAACTCCTTGAGTCGTTGGTCAGCATTCGTTGATTTCCCTGTTCAACTGGGAATCCAGCTGTTTCGGGAGGTATGAACAGGCGCAGGCACATCAGACTCAACGGCCCCAGAAGCATGAGGTTCAGGGGCGCATCGTCCCTGTTTTCGATACGCTGAGTCATCTTTCACTTCACCCGACTTGGGGCCTCACGCCTACTGGTGGCTATGCCCTAGGGCACGCAGGAACAATTCCCGATGTAGACTAAGCGCCGGCTACAATCAGGAAACGAGTTATAGACATCCACCGCAACCGCCCTCCAATGCCATCGCTTTCCAGCCTCCTTCAGATAAGCGAAAGGCCCATCCAGGGCCCTCCGGCGTCCTTCGAAAGAGCTCATCTCCTTCTAGCGTTCATCACCATCGGGGAAAGCGGCGTGATCGGCAGGCAATCTCTGGCCGTCCGCTCCGGCCTAGGCCTGGGGGCTGTCCGCACAGTAATCAAGAAGCTGAGGGAAGACGGATACGCGGGGACGACGGCCTCGGGCTGTTACCTGACCGCTGCAGGCAAGAGAGTCTATAGGTCGACTCAGGAAAAGTTCTCGCCAATCGTACTCCTCGACGGTTCGAACCTTACGGTGGGAGACTCCCAGGTCGGAATGGCAGTCAGGGGCGTGGCTAGAAACTTGAAGGCAGGGCTTGAGCAGCGCGATGCGGCAGTCAAGGTGGGTGGGACCGGGGCTTCGACCTACGTCATGAAGTCAGGTAAGTTCGCCATCCCAGGAGGCTCGTCCGACTGTGAGAAGGATTTCCCGAGCAAGGTGTGGTCATCGTTAAGGGATCAATTCAGCCCAAAGAACGGAGACGCTGTAATCCTGTGCGGAGCACGAGACGAAACAACGGCAAAGCTCGGCGCCCTGTCGGCTGCTTTGACCCTCGTGTAGCTACTGTTTTGGTGCCTGTTCTGCGGGACTTGGCTCCGGTCCCGACGCTGGTTTGTTTACCTGCCGGTTGATGGCCTCGGCGAAGTAGTGTCCGGTGACCATCACCTTCACAGACTTCACGCCTTTGACCTGCAACAGGCCGTCCCTCAAATCCTGAGAAATCTTGAGGGCGAACACCGGGGGGCAGTATTGTGTCGTGGCGTGATACTCGACGTCCACCATCCCGTCCTTTACATCCAGCTTGTCAATAAGGTTCATTTCTACGATTGGCATGCCAATTTCAGGGTCGACAACCTTTGATACTTGCCTCTGAATTTCTTTGACATCCACCTGCTCAACTGACATGAAATTCGGAACAAACCCGGGTTTCCGCTACTAAAAGATTGTCCCGCGGCTGAAGGCAGACCGACACCTTTTACACCCAGGCGCCGGCCAATTCAGGCCGTGAAGCCTGAAGAAGTCCTTGAATCCATAGAGAAGGTGGCCCCCAGGCAAGGGTGGCCAATCATCGGGCCGGAAAGAGGGGAGATTCTCGACGAAGTGGTAGTGAAACAAAAGCCCTCCACTATCCTCGAGGTTGGGACCCTCGTAGGCTACAGTGCAATCAGGATGGGCAGGCATCTGAAGAAGGGACAAAAGATCACATGCGTGGAGCTGAGTGAGAATATCGCTCGGACCGCGCGCTCAAACTTCGAAAAGGCCGGACTCTCAGACCGCATTGAGGTAATGGTGGGCGACGCCAAGAAGGTCCTTCCCACCCTCAAGGGAAGTTTCGATATGGTCTTCCTTGACGCCGAAAAAGTGGAATACCTGACCTATCTCAAATCGGTCGAACACCTGCTTCACAAAGGAAGCGTCGTCATCGCGGACAACGTGCGATCCCATGCGGCAGAGGTCACCGACTATCTGGAGTACGTCAGGGATTCCGGGAATTACAAAAGTGATTACAGGGACTACCCCATTGGGTACAACGTAGCCACACACAACGAAGGGGACGCCGTAGAAGTAAGCGTCAAGCTCTGAACCCTCCGACCAAGACCTTCCACTTCTCGTCCCCGTCGAATGGAAGGTAGAGCCTAACCCTGTCTGCGAAGCCTTTGTACCTGTTTTCGATGGTTCTTCCAATCTCCCTCCATTCCCCTTGGATGACGAACTCGTCCAGGATGTCGTCTCCAATTTCGGAAGCCATCTTTTCCCACTCCCCCTTCGCCGACAGCGCGTGGAGTCTGTCGCATACGTCGCCCCATCCATGCATTTCCATTACTTTCCTGTATGTCCTTGTCGACGCGTAAAATGCGACTTGCCCCCGGTATGATTCCCTGACGTTATCGATTTCCCGCTTGGACTCTCCGACGGCGGCAAACACCGACGCCGCTATTGTCACGTCTTCCCTTTTCCTTCCAGATTTGACGAGCCCTGCTCCCACTGCTGGGACTATGGCATTTCTCATGTACCTCATGGTGTGAAGCGGGTGGACATGCAATCCATCGGCGACCGCCCCCGCCAAACTACACATTCCCTGGTTGACGCCTGCCACATAGATTGGAATCGCAGGATGTTCGATTGGGCCCGGACTGAAGAACGGAGTCATGAGGTCCAGTTTGAAAAACTTCCCGTTGAAATCCAGATTCGACCCGTCCTGCCAAGCTTTCCAGACCGCCCTCATCGCACGAATTGTTTCCTTCATCTTCGGGGCCGGGGCTTCCCACTTCATCCCGAACCTTCTCTCGACGTGTCCCTTCACCTGGCTGCCGAGCCCGAGCAGGAGCCTCCCTTGGGAAACCCTCTGAAGATCCCAGGCAGTATACGCCAGCGTCGTCGGGCTCCGCGTGAACGCCAAAGCGATGGATGTCCCCAGTGCAATCTTCTTCGTCGACTGGGCGGCCAGGGCAAGCTGGACGAAGGGGTCATGTTTGATTTCGTTTACCCAGAAGCAGTCGAACCCGTACTCCTCGGCCCTCCTAGCGAGGTCTACGGCCTCGAGTGGCGACCCCACGGTGACCTCGGCGTCGACCTTCAAGGAATCGTCCCGCCGAAGTACTCCTCTTAAAGCCGAATCTGATGAGGCTGCCAGCAAAACATTTTGGTGTATTCATCGATTGCAGCCGGTCTTGTTACAGCCTGCTGCTGGGGGACTGCGGACTACCTCTCCAGGTATCAGTCGGAGAAGGTGGGATACTACAAGACGGTTGTGTACTCAAACGTAGTCACACTCGTGGTCCTCATAGGACTAGTGCCAACACTTAGCCCCAACCTTGAGCTCGCTACCTTTCCAATCTTAGTCTTAGTCGGTGCGGGGGCCCTGAATTTTGTCGCATTCAATTTTCTATACAGGGCCTTCCACAAGGGCGTGGTCTCGGTTGTGGCGCCCGTCGCCTACACATTTCCCGCCGTGACCACTGTACTTTCTGTAATCATATTAGGAACTTTCCTGTCGTCAACCCGGATTCTTGCCATCGCCGGAATCATCGTCGGGATTATCCTGCTTTCCACTCGATTCTCCGAGCTCAGTGCTTACCTGAAGGGCAAGGGGGCTCCCAACATCACCGCGGGTCTCGGATCGGCCATCGGGGCTTCGCTCTTCTTCGGGACGGTGTACATTGGCATTGGGTACGCTGCACCATTCGTCAGCATTGTTGTCCCCGCAATGGTCCTCAGATCCGTCGCCACCATCGCAGGTTTCCTGCTGGCGCCGGTGCTGCACCAGCAAGTTAGGCCCTCCCGGCCCGCCTTCTCGAGAATAATCCTGGTAATGGGAGTCCTCGAAGCGGCCGGCTTCCTTTCCTTCACGTATGGGATATCCGCGGTTGGGGGTTCGCTCCCCGTCGTCGCTGCGCTCTCAGGCATGGGCGGAGCCGTGGCTTCTGCCTACGGGCTTGTCTTCCTCAAAGAGCGCCTGGAACTTAACCAGATGGTCGGCGTTGTCCTTTCAATCGTCGGCGTCTTCACATTGCTTTTTCTTGGAGGCTAGAGACTCGGACTACTTCGCGGCCGTTCAGGAAGGGAGGCGACGAGTCAACGAATCCATCAACGTCCTGCAGGGCGTGGCGGGCCCCTGCTACCCGATGCTCTTCCTGAAGCTGGGAGTGATGGATTGGACCCCAGTAGGAGAAGAGATGCTTCACAAGGTGGTCCCGGGCAAGAACGGCTTGGCCGCCTTGGTAATCTGCGATGGCGAAGGCAACTCGAAGACCATAAGCGGCTGGGTCCCAGAAGCGCAGGCCAAGGAATTCTCGAAGTCGCTGGAGCTGAAAGGCATCCCGGAGTTCCCCGGCGAAGTCAAGCTCCCAATTTAGGGCGCTGGTTTATTAACCGGGCGCGTCCTAGACAATCTTGCGCCAGACCCGCACCGTTCGCCGCTCCGACGAACTCTAACCAGCTCGACGAGGCCGGAATGTGCATGTTTGTCGCGGGAAAATTGAGATAAAAGAATGGCAAGATGTTCGGTTTGCAGGGGTCATGCAGTGGCGTTGTGCGCTGAGTGCAGTGCCCAGGTTTGCATGTCCCACTCGACTACCATCTTCGACGAAACAAGCAGGCAGATGAAGACCTTCTGCGGGAACTGTACGGCGAAGAGGATGCCTGTCTGGGTCGCGCGAAGAAGGTAATTCAGCTAGAGCGAGATTTCTAGGGCAACATCCGAGGTCGGGTAGTACTGTTTCACCCTACGTTCGCTATATTTCACGCTGAACCTGCGTTTGATGTCGTCGATCGCCTTTGAGTCCCGCAGAATCTTGGGTTTGGAGGCCTTCTTCCTCCAGTCTCTAATCTTCAGGTCCATTGTTCCATCTTTCTCTACGTCAACGAGCCACTTGGTCTTCAATCCGTACATCGGCAGCAGTTCCATCTTGCCTCCGTTCACTGTGAACCAAATGGGGATTGTCCTGGATTTCCCGTCCTTTGACCTTACGAAGGAGATCAATACCTCCTCCTCCTGAGGTACCCCGGTTTGGCTTGCTGTTGATATAAACCAAATCATGCCTCGGGTTCTTCTTAACTATGCTCATTGGACCGTGAAATAGAGCCGTCTGTTGCTCTTCCCTTTGTTCTCAGCCTTCAGTCCAATCACTTTCCCTATCTCCCTGGTGTTCCCAACATGGACCCCGCCGTCAGCCTGAGTATCGACGTCGCCAATCTGCACGATCCGAAGGACATCGACCGACGGGGGCATTGCGTTCGCGAGCTTGACGAATCCCGGGTTGGCGAGGGCCTCTTCCCTCTTCATGAAGTATGTCTTCACCTCGAGCTGCCTCCGCACGGCACTGTTCACTTTGTCGATGTAGTAGGTCATCTTGTCCCTGTCGAAATCGTCAAGGTTGAAGTCAACCCGCGATTCCTCAGGACTAATCTGATTCCCCGTGATTAGGGCCCCGCTCTCTCCGTTGACGACCGAGCTCAGGATGTGGGCCGTCGTATGCATCCTCATTATCTTGAATCTCCTGTCCCACTCCAGCGCCCCATGGACCTCATCCCCCGGCTTCAGCCCTCCCGGGGACTCCAAAACATGGAAGATCTCCTCGCCCTCCTTGACGACCTCCGAGACCCTAGAGCCTCCAAGTGTTCCAGTGTCCGAAACGAGCCCACCCCCTCGAGGGTTGAACGCCGTCTGGTCGAGCACAAGCCTGTTCCTGTCCACTGATGTCACTTCTGCATCGAATTCGCGGAGGTACATGTCCTCCCAGAAGAGGCGTTTTGTCATTCTTCCCTCCACGGAATCCGGCCTTCTATAACGTTGAAGCCTATCGGTATGCGCTGATCTTTGTCTGAGTGAGTTCCCTCGAAATCAGGACGCTCTCGCTCATCCACTTCGACTTGGAAATAGCAAGCTTCGAGAGCGCTGAATCCATAGCTCCCCGGAAGGATTCGTGCCTTTCGAAGGGCAGTTTCATCAGTTCCCGAATGCTCTCCCGCACATTCCAGACTCCCAGGGGCATGATGAACCCAGGGTAGGTCTCGCGAAGTACAATGGCCGCGGCCTGTTTACGCTCTCTATCTAGCGCCTCGGTCACCGCCAGCCTCGTCGAATAGTAGCATCCTCCTACCTTGGCGTACTTTGTCCTCCCAAAGTACTCCTCGTAGTCCCCGATCATGTACGGAGTTGTGGTGAACTGGTTCCAAGTCGTGTTGGGGAACCACGCTTCTATCCACTCGAACCTCCATGGCTCCGGCAGAAGAATCGCTACGTACTGATTGTCGTAGACCCTGAAGCCGTACACCCTGTACTCGTCGATGGTTGGCAGGCGCTTGACCTTCTCGATTAGTTCCAGACTAATCGAGCTGTCGACGGCGGTGATGCTCCAACGCGTCGGCACAATCTTCCTCCTCGTTCCCACCCCGAACATTCCCAAGGAGAACGCCTTCTGGATCCTTGTGACCAGCACCCCTTTCCGATAGAGCTCCCCCACCGCCCCCGCAGCGTCGAGGTCTCGGTCGTAGTAGGCGGTCTGCACCCGTCTGTCCACGGAGGGATTGTCAATCTTGAACTTGTCAAGGGGCCCTGACGGGCCGTATGGCTGAGTGTCCTCGCTGAGAGTCAATATCCTCCGCGGAGGCTTTGTCAACCTGAGTTCAGTATCAACTGGCTTTGCGGCCATCGCGAGTTCCTGAAGCGAAGAAAGAAACCTCCCAGGTTGGCGGGCGTCATCGACGCTGGCCTTGGAATTCCCCCTTACGAGAGAATATCGATAGTCCACTATCTGGTCGATAGGCCTGCCAAGCCATTCTTCGGGAGTGTCAAGAATCGCAGTGTCCCCGAACTGCGGCGGAACCATCGGACCAATCGAAACCTTCGGATAGCCCAGCCTCCCGACAAAAACCCCCGGAGGAGACGACCCAAGGATCTCGTTGGTGGACATTGCAGGCCCCTGCCTGGCCATGGACTGCGCCTTGACAATGATAGGGCACCTTGGTTTCCCGCAGAGCAGCTTCGCTCCCCTGCAGGCCAGGCACATCCAGGCCGGCGGGTTCTCCACGACTTCTATCGACCTCGCCACGTCGTCTTCGAGGCCTGTGACAGAAGCGGCCATCACATTGGAAAGCCAGGTGATCCTTCTCGGCACGACCTGACTCGATTTGTTTTCCGCTCTTAAACTCGGTGCCTTCCGCCTGACGGCTAACTCAGCTGGGCACGCTTACGGTGGACTCGCTCCCTGTCTTCTCCACCCTGAAGATCTGGTCTGCTAAGCTCTCCAGCTCCTTGTCGTGTGATACTATGATGACCTGGGGGGAGCCGACTTCGTCCAGGACTTCCCTGACGTTTCCCAGCTGCTCCTTGCTGAACCCATCCGTTGGCTCGTCAAGTATCAGAAGGTTCGATTTCATGCCGACCGAAACCACCTGGGCCAAGATATTGAGCGAAAGGCGGTAGGCCAAGGCCATGCTCGTCCTTTCCCCACCGCTGAGATATCTCACGTCCTGCTCATACCCTCCTTCGGTCACGACGGGGGTGAAATCAGCATCGACGCTCACCTCCTTGTCCGGGTCGTTGACGAGCATCCCGAACCACCTCTTGAACAGCAAGTCAAAGTCCTGGTTGATGGTGGCTAGCACCGACTTCTCGATGGCCTTGAGCGTGGTCACAAAGTAATCTCTCAACCAGATCTCTTTTTCCTTTAGCTTCCTGCTCTTGTTCGACGCTTCCTCCTTCGCCATAATCTCGCTGGTGATTTGACTCCGTTGTTTCTTGACGGACTCGAGCCTCTCCTTCGCTCTGATTGTGTCCTCGCTTGCTTTCCTGAGAGCGTCTTCCGCCTGAGAAAGCCTCTTTTCCACAGTCCGCCTTATGTCAAACACTTCCTCCAGCTCCTCGAGCTCCTTCGCAAGCTGTTGCAGTTCGTTCCCAGCAAACGCTGAACGTTTTTCGAACTTCTTCCTTGACTTCTCTTTTCTCGCAACATCATTCTTCAACCTGGCGAGCTCTGACCTGAGCAATGCGAACTTTCTAATTCCTTCCCGATAGGCTTCCGCCTTCTCTCTCTTCTCCCTCAAGACACGAATTTCTGATTCAACCGACTCGAGTTCCTTGACTACGTGTTCACGTTCAGCCTCTTTCCTCGTCTTCCTTGCGTCGAAGTCATGCGCTTCTACGGGCCTATCGCAGACGGGGCACACCCTGCGCTTCATAATCGATTCGTAGTCCGCGAGCTTGGATTCGACGGCTCCCTTGAGGCCTGCCAACTTCCTCGCTTTTGATTCGAGGGAGCGTTCCATCCTCCTGAGCTCTGCGATGGGCTTTGACGTTGGAGGTTTCTCCCTCCGCGCCTCCTCAATGCTAGCCTTGACTTTGGCAAGCCTCTCCGTATAGTCGTCCACCTCTTCCTTCAAGTCGGCCGCGTCTCTTTCAGCTTCCAGCCTGACCCGCTCGTAGTTTTCTTTCTCTGACTTCGCCTTTTGAAGTGCCACCTCGGTTTTCTGGAATTTCTCCATCTCCTGTCTAAGCAGTCTTGCCTGTTCCTCGGCTTGCGAAGACGAAACTTCGAGCTGACCCAGCTCGGCCTTGCGGCTCTCTTCCTCCTGCTGCAGCCCACCGACTTGGCTCTTCAACTCGTCCATCCCCCTGGCAATCCCGTCCAGTTCTCTCGCATCTTCCCTGATCGCTCTGGTGGCGTCCTCAGCGTTGGTCGCGGCAGTCTTGTAGTCCTCCACCCTGAACGCCCGCCGAAGAATCTGGAGCCTCTGGTCGGGGACGAGGTTGAGTATGTACTTCATCTCCTCCTGGGGCGTGTAGACGGCATATCTGTAGATCCAGCTCAGGGCCTTGGGGTCGGGGGCCTCGTTGAACTCCAGGACCTCAAGCACTTTCTCCTTCAATTCACTCGGAGAAAGATCCAGCGTTTCCTCGGGCGTCTTCAGTTCGCCACCGGCCTGCTGGACCTTACCAGACTTCCTTTGCAGTCTCCTTCTTACTTCGTACTCAGACCCGTCGACGTCGAAAACAAGCCTTACTTCCCCGTTGTCATGGCCGAGCTTGAGCACCGAGTTCCCAGAATCCGAACCCAGGCCGAAAAGTGCGAACTCGATCGCCATAAGAACACTGGACTTGCCCGACCCTATGTCCCCCTCCAGTAGGGTCTTGCCTGCGGGGAACTTGATCAGTGAGTGTCCGTGACTCCTGACGTTCGTCATCTCGAGCTCCTTGATTATCAAGTCTTGTCCTCCCTCCCCAGAGCATTCGTGCCCTCCCTGACCATCCTTGTCGCATAGTCCCTCTTCGTCTCGCCGAGTTTCTGCGGTAGCCGCCAGAGCCCCAGAAGCTCCATCGCTCTCTCCGCCCCCTTTCGCCCGCGGAGATGGTCGGCCCCAGCGTTGAACTTGGCCGCCTCATCCTCGAAGAGCTTCCTTTCGATGAAGGCTGGTTCCTCGCCCGAAAAGACGGGGCCGGCCGTCTCCCTCGATTTCAGAGCATTCCTGTTCAGGTAAACGTGAATCGCTCCTCGTTCGAAAAGGCTCGTCCTCATTCCTGCAAGCCCCACCTCCGACACGCTACCACCCGCCAGCTCGCCGTATACCTTGAGAACCACGAGCTTCCCTGACACGTCTATTCCTTTCGCATCATCAGAAATCATCGACCCCGCCTCCGGCGCATTCCTCCCCGTCAGGTCGTATTCTCTGAAGACGCCTTCGAATGTATCCAGAGGGATGAAGTACTTCGCGTCGACGCGGGCGCCGAAATCGACCACGTAGAATCCTCGCCTCTCCCCCTTCGCAGTTGCCTCAAGGTCTCGCCCGTGGCCTGTGAACAGGGGTCCGGGAAAGACAATCTCGTCGAGCCCCGGGAGCCTAAACTCTCCCCTCTCGTGTATGTGTCCCCCCGCATAGTAGTCGAACCCTCTGGGGAGCAACGCGCTGTCCACCGTCTCCATATCGCCTAGGCTCCTGGGCATCAGCTCGGTGAGCCCGCTGTGGAAGGCGAAAATCTTGAACCCCTCTTCCTTCTCGAGCGACTTCTATCGAGGACGTCGAAATAGTGGCTCTCGAGCCCTATCTTCCGGGCCGATATGCCAGTTATCTTCGCTCCTGTCTTCTCATCAACGGTGAATCCGAGCCTGAGACTTTCGCCTTCGAAACTCGGCTTGAACACGTTGGTGAGCACGCCGGCAGTGTTCAGGATGTCTATGACCGAGGTCCCGTTCGGCGTGTAGTCATGGCTTCCATAGATGGCATAGATAGGAATCCCGGCTTTCTGGACCTCCATCATGCTCTTGAGGGCAGAATTGACTATTCCAAGGTCGGGGATTCCGACGTGGAACAGGTCCCCGCATACGAGGATGAAGTCCACGCTGAACTCCACGCACTTTCGCATGGCCAATTCGAACGTCTGCAACTCCAATTTCTGCAGGGCCGGTTCCCTATGGGCCCCGAGGTGTACATCTGCTAGGTGGGCGAATCTGGGCAACATCTCCGTCCACATTTGCGTCAGTTTAAGCATGCTTCGGCCGACATGACGCGACAGCGATTTGTCAGAAATCATCTTCGTGGAAGCTTTGCAAGTCCCCGAGGGAGGGGTTTCCCCCTCCGCCGAGGATTCCGACGTGTGCCGGCCATAGTCCTCCTTCTGTTTTAGGCGGGATTCAGCTCAGCGGCCTACCCTGGTCTCCTGCAGGCGTTTCATCGACCACGTTTGGCCTTGCTCCGCACGGGTCAGCCGTTTCATCCCGGTCCCCACCGACCTCAAGGTCGCCCCATCATCGCATGATGGGCCGGGTCTCGTTTCTGTTCTGGAGCCGACCCTCTCGGGTCGCGTCTCTTGACGCCGTGCGTCCTGCTGCGAGGGAGGAACTTCCCCAGGAGATCCCCGTGGCCCGTCCACCGGCTCGCGTCGCACCCATGTGCCAGCGTTGACCAATTAACCGTTTCCTGATCCCGAAAGATAGAGTGCCTGACTAACCACTAGATCGACGGGAAGCTTCAGTTCGCCCGTTGGAAAGGGCCAACCTCGAAGACCTGAGGGAAGTACTCTCTCTCCGCCTTGAGCACTTTCCCCTCGGTCCTGGCGCGGCGATACTCCTCCAGCGGCTCTTCATTGAGTGTCAAAAAATTCGGACCCCATTTGTAAATCGAGAGATATCTCGTCGCTTCCTCGACCTCGCCCAGAATGTACATCGTGGCAGCAACTGCTTCCAGAGAGCTTAGCATCCCCGCCCTCGAGTAATTGGTCGGGTTCGCCGCCAGCAGGGTTGGGAGTCTCCTGTGTTTTCCGCCAAGCTTTCTGAAGAAGACTTCCTGTGCCTGGTTCCATGAACAGTCTATTGCTAATACTGCCTTAGCCACTCTTTTGTCTGGAGGAGAAAGGACCCTGTGGGCCCAGGGGTTCAGGACGATTATCTTGTCTGACGCGTGGAACTTCCTTCCGACGCCCCTGGCAAGGTCCATGTGGATCATCTTCCTCGCGGTGCATTTGGTCGGGTCATCTTGGCCCATCTCGAGGGCGAAAACGCCTATCATGAATCCTTAGCTCCTTTGCCGAGGCCATTTTGGCTCCCTTATCTACTGTCGGTTGTCTCTACTCGTCCTAGGCCCTTTACTCCGACGTAGCCCCGGCCTCCTCCTAGGACTTGCCTGATTGTTTCTCTGGCATACTGGGGATACTCTTTGACAAGGTCGCGCAAACGTTTGCCATATTCAAAATGACCCCTGCGTATGTCCTCGTAATCCTCCGGAGTCACCTTTGCTCTGAATTTACCGAAGGCATCTCTCAACTTGTCCTTTCGTCTTTCCTTCATGATTCTGTCACCCTCAGTCCGAGTGAATGGAACATTGATTGGAACCTTACGAGGCCTCCGCTCGCGACGTTCTGCTTCGACCTCTTCTTGGAAAACCGCAATTAGCCTGTTTCCGGTAATCTTGCCGTCATAATAGTCAAGGGCGGACCTTGCTTCATTTGCGTTCTTGCATAGGAATGGTAGCATCAATCTGAGCGCCTTCTTCACAGAATGGAATTCGCTAACGACCACGATGTTCGCTGTTCCCTTGGAGGTCTTCAGAATGTTGCTAGTCCTGATTCCATTATGATTGAGGAAGTCTCTGATGTTGGAAATCTGATAAAGTGACTGGTCAGTAAATATAAGCGACAGACTGAGTGTGTATGGCTGGTTTGAAATATCGGAAGTTGCGATTGAGCCGTCTCCGTCAAAGTAGCCGGCCACCTGACGCCGTGATGTGTACTGAGGCACAAGAGTATGATCGCTTGGATAATATAACCAGCAAGGGTTATTACTCCAACCTACTACTGCATCGCGGAGAGGTGGTGAGTTCGGCTATGCCGATGGCATTTCGTTTTGGTCAATGCTGACCTTGGAGCTGAAGAGGACCTCCTGAAGAAGCTCAGGGAGATTCAAAACGTCAAGGACGTCTATGTCGTCTACGGTGTCTATGACATCGTCGCCAGGGTAGAGGCCGACACCATGGAGAAGGTCAAGGAGACCATCACCTGGAACATACGCCGTCTCGACAAGGTGAGGAGCACCCTCACCATGATCGTCGTCGAAGCGTAGCCGGGCGTTTCCTCCCACGTTAAAATAAGTCAGGGGCAGGAGACGATATGATGCACTGTCTCGTAGCCATCGACGACACAGATTCTTCCCGTGGGTGCTGTACGACCTACCTGGCGTACCGCATCGCGACAGACCTGCGCCCCGACGTCAGTGTAATTGCATACCCCAGGTTGGTGAGGCTAAACCCGAACATCCCGTTCAAGACCCGAGGCAATGCGGCCGTCTGCCTTCACATTGAGGCCTCGGATCCTGAGGTTGCATTCGAAAAGCTCGCAGCCAAGATAACAGAACTGTCCGATGTCGGCGGTGGGGCCAACTCAGGCATGGTCTTCGTCGAAGACTCCTCCAGGGCGAATAAGTTCGAGCCACTGTATCTCGAAGCTCTGACAGGGATAGTGAGCCCGCACAAGGTTAGACGATTCCTGCGAGAGCTGGGGACGAGAACGTTGGAGCTGGGAAACGGGATGGGGTTGGTCGGTGCGGCCAGTGCGCTGGGATTTGACGAGCGCTTCGACCACACGTACGAGTTGATCGCCTACCGAAAGAAGGAATTCTGGGGCACGCAGCGCGTCATTGACTCGTCCTCCGTGAGGGACATGGACTCCAAGATGTTCCCTCACACTTTCAACAACTATGATTACCAAAAACGGAAGGTACTGATCGCTCCACATGGGCCCGACCCAGTCTTCGCGGGCGTTCGAGGAGATTCACCAAATGCGGTGATCAAGGCATTCAACATCCTCGTTTACGACGAGACCATCGACGGCCGGATGGTCTACATCTCTAACCAGCACACGGACGCTCACCTGAAACGAGAGCTGAACTGGAAGGTCTACTCGTCTGGGTGGGTCGAGGGAACTGTGACCGAAGTCCGCGTGGGAGCCGGAGGCCACGTGTACCTTACCATCGATGCCGACGGACGCAAGCGCTTCGCCGCAGCCTACGAGCCGACCGGAGACCTGCGGAGGACAGCTCGGCTCCTAAAGTCCGGAGACAAAGTCAAGGCCTACGGCGGGGTTCGCAGAGCCACTTCCCTACACCCGAAGATGCTCAATCTGGAGAAGTTCGAGGTCATTTCATCGGCCAGAAGAGGGACCTCTATCCCCAAAGGGACATACATCTCGTCGCCTCGGGCAAACAGGCACTTGACGAAACCATTGATCAGATACGGCCTTGAGAACCACGAGAAGGAACAGGCCGTCGACGACTGGTTAGATTCAGCACCTAGATTGCCGACAGTGCCTGCGAGAAGTCGCTGACCAAGTCCTCGACATCCTCTATCCCGATTGAAACCCTTACCAGGGTATCGGGAATCCCGGTCTTCTCCCTAGCCTTCGCAGACATCTGGGTGTGAGTCATGTTGTATGGCTGCGAGACGAGGGTCCCGATTCCGCCAAGACTCGCTGCGAGGCTCGCAATCTTCAACGACTCGGTGAACTTCATCGCGTCCTTTGTGGACCCTTTGATTTCGATGCTCATCATCCCCCCGAAACCCCTCATCTGTTTCTTAGCCAGTGCGTGTTGTGGGTGAGTTTTCAGTCCGGGATAGTGCACCTGCGAGACTTTCCTGTGTTTGGAGAGGAACTCGGCAATGGCCATAGCGTTCGAGTTCTGCTGCCTGACCCTTATTGCCATGGTCTTCATTCCCCTGAGCACGAGCCAGGCGGGGAGAGGGTCGAGAGTTCCGCCGAAGTCTCTCCTCATCATCTTGATTGCATGCGCCTTCTTCTTGTTGGTCACCGCGGCACCGGCTATTAGGTCTGAGTGCCCGTTGAGGTATTTTGTAGCACTGTGAAGCACTACGTCGGCCCCAAGCTCTAGCGGGTTCTGATTGATGGGAGAAGCGAACGTGTTGTCCACCATCAAGATTGCGCCTCCCTGGTGGGCGAGCTTTGCCACCTTCGCTAGGTCGACGAGCTTCAGAGTGGGGTTGGTCGGCGACTCCACATAGACGATTCGCGTGTTCTTCCTGATTCCTCTTTCCATCGCCCCGAGGTCGGTCGTCTCCACGAGGTTTGTTGCAAATCCCAAGTCCGGCAGAATATCGTGAATGAGGGAGTAGGCTCCCCCATAGAGGTCGCGGATGCCCAGGACGAGCATACCTTTCTTGAGGAACGAGAAGACCGAAGTCGAAATCGCAGCCATCCCCGACGAAAACGCGGCTGCATCCCCTCCATGCTCCAAGGCAGCGAGCTTCCTCTCTAGGGTGACGACCGTGGGGTTGTCCCATCTCGAATAGACATACCCCTGCTTCCCAGAGACCGCCACGGGAACCTCTTCTGCCTTGGTAAACCCAAAGGTCGCTGTTTCATAGATTGGCGTGTTGATGGAGCCGGTCGCTTCGTCAAAGGGTTCTGCTTCGTGGACCGACCTGGTAGAATCCCCTGCCAACAGAAGTCGACTCCATGGCTGACCGTAATAAATAGCGAATACGACGCCTCAGACGGCATTATGTCGAGGCTCTCATGGTATCGCACGGATATCGTATGTTTGAATAACTTCTGAAGAGTCTGAATAGACGACGACCACATAGACTTTGAATGCTCCCCCGACCATGACGGGCCGCTGTTGAGTGCTTCCATTGAAAGTTTGACCGAGATCAAGAGGTTGAGCGTGGGCGGTTTGCTGGACATAGCCTCCTGCACAAAGAAACGGGAAGAATGCTAGAAGCGACGTGCCGTTCCATAGCTCCGCATAAATGAACTGGATGGACTTCGCATCCGCATTTGAAACCGTGAGACTCCAATCGGAGAAGTTTCTCTGAAATTCGTTGTTGTAAACTGCGGCCCTCAGCGTGCTGGAGGCCGAGAACTGCCCGGAAAACTGTGTTTGAGTTGAGTTGCTGAAGGTCAAGGGATAGTCGGACGAGGATATCCCAGATGAGTTCATTATGATTATCGAAACCTGGTAGGTGAAAGTTTTCAAAAATGGAATACTCATGCATGTGTTGACGGTGTTCTCCTGACCGGGTTGCAATCTTGATGAGTTCCCATAGGCAATGTTGTCGTTCGTGCGGATCAAGTAATTGACATAGGCTGTGGCGTTTCCCGAATTCCTCATCCGCAATTCCCAGATTCCAATCGAATAATTGAAGCCAGGAAGTTTGATTAGGACAATTCTGTTCGATTCAACTGCGAATCCGTGCCTCCCGGTTCTTCCAGCCTGAGGGAGATAATAGACAAGATAGGTCCCTACCGCTGCACCAATAATCACGATCACCAGCGAGACCGCGATAACTTTGGTTCTGTGGCGTGGGGCTGCTTCGCTCATCGACTTGGTTTGCCTGTCAAGCAGTGTATGAGTCTATCGTATCTTGATAAGCAACCCGGGAGATTACGCACCATGAATCCCTGGGGGCTCATCGGGGTTCCGCTCTACACCCTTGCGGGCTACAGGGGGATGGGTGATGCCCCCGAGGCCCTTCGTAAGGCTGGGCTGGCCCAAGAGCTTGATGGGACAATCGACATGGGCGACATCGAACTGCCCTCCATTAAGAAGGACGTGACAGAAGAGAAGGTCAAGAACCTCTCGAACTTCAGGGATGCAACCTCGAGAATCTATAACGCGGCGAAATCAATCCAGGGGGAACAGGTCTTCGTCCTGGGGGGCGAGTGTTCGGTCATCGTCGGCGTTCTTGCAGGGCTTTCAGAAGTCTTCAGCGGAAAGCCTGGTATGCTGTGGATGGATGCCCACGGCGACTTCAACACTCCTGAGACCTCGCCATCCGGCTACATTGGGGGCATGTGCCTGGCAATAGCCTGTGGGCGAAGTCCTGGACTTGGCCTCGAAACGGGCGGCCGTGGATATTCACTTGGCGAGGAGCGGCTTGTCCACGTCGGCTCCAGGGCACTCGACCCTCCGGAGGTCGCTGCTTTGAGCGCGTCCCCGGCCAAACTCTACACGGCCCAGCAGGTCAAAAAGACTGGAGTCGCGGACGTCGCGGAAGAAGCAGCCAGGCATCTTGAAAATAGGTCGGATTGGATTGTTTGTCACCTTGACGTGGACGTCACTGATCCAGAACTCATCCCTTCAGTGAATTATCCGACAACCGGAGGACTAACCATACAAGAGACGACGAAGATTGTGAGGAGGCTGCTGGAGACTGAAAAAATGAGAGTCCTGGAGCTGGCAGCTTACAATGCAGCCAAGGACAGGCGCGGTTCATCCGCGAAAACGATTGTCAATCTAGTGAGAGCGGTCTTCAGGTGATTGCTGTCAAGGTAGTTCAGAGCCAATTAGAAATAGCGAGGGGAGGATTTGAACGTACGGTCGAGCCGAGGCTCGAACTCCGCTCTGCGGGTGTCTAAGCTCTCGCTTATGAGCCCGCCGGGATGATCCTTACCCCCACAGGGGGTCTGGCTTCCCCACCTCGCTGAAGAGAAGCCCGTGACGTTTGGCCCTTAAATCTTCCTTGCTCGACTAAGTAGAAACCAGAATCTGCATGCAGGCGGCCCGGTTGTACTTGCAGCATGTGCACTTCCCGCAGCTTTCGTAATCCTTGTGCCGGCATGCCTTGCAAATGCAGGAAGCCATGAGATGCTCTCGCTATTGTGACGCTTTAAGCTTCTCGAAGATCAATTTCTCCGGGTCTTCCCCAAGCTCTCGTTGCAGTGATTCCTTCAAGGCGAGGAGCCTCCCCACATCGTGGGACTTGATTCTGAATCTTCGTACCTCCTCTTCGAAGGACCTCACCTTGTTCCTGTCGACCATCTTGTCCGCAAAACAGACGATCTTCTCCTCCAGAGTGCGAGGGATATAGTCAAGGTCGGGGAGTCCCAGGCGAATAGATTCTTCGGGCGCAATCCCCGCTCCTACGTGCTTCCTGACAATCTCGACCACCTTTTTGTCCGCCCCTTCCTTTTCTACGATCTGCGACCCTTCGATGCCGTGACTGATCGTGTGTGTCTTCGAGCGGCCTATGTCGTGGAGCATTGCAGCAGAGACTACAGCCTGCAGGTCCACTTGACGCCCTCTATTCTCGAACGCCTCGGCAAGAACCTTGGCCACTCGTGCTACAGTCTCACAATGTTCTATGATGACTTGGTCCGACCCGTATTTCCTGTGCAGTGCGATGGCCTCCCCCTCGGAGGGGATCACTTGGCCAGTTCCTCTTCGAGTTGTTTGATCTTCCAGCGGAGCGCGTCCTTCAGCTCGGTGTTATCCAGTCGGTTCAAGGGTTTGCTGCATGTAGGGCATTTGAAGAAGTTCTCCATTGCGTCCTCGAAGGTCCTGGTGAGGCAAGTCGCGGTCCCGCAGTGGTAGAATTCATGGGTTTCTTCATAGTCCAGCCTCTGCCTGAGTCTGTTCAGCACCTTCCGCCTTTGGGTCTGGATGAACCCGTCCGTCTGGTCCCGCTGGGCCTTCCACCTATAGACGAACCATCCTCTCTTGGGGTCCCGCACCCTTACCCCAGTAATCAGGCTTCGGCCGAAGAGGTCGTAGAGGGCCTTCCTTACAGTCTTGATCTTCAGGCCGGTGGCTGAAGCGATCTCCTCATCGGTCGCGTTTTCGTTGTTGAGAAGCGCTCTCGCTACCCGTACGTAGTCCGGCCCCCCGATTAGACCGGCTACTTTTACAAATGTGTCTTCATATTCGATTTTCAATTTTCTACAACCCTCTTGCCATGGGCAGATGGCAAGATTCTGAGTCTACTTTTGTGAAACGGCCTCTTAAGTTCTTCCCCGGACTGTATTTCATGGAGCGCAATTGCGAGGGCGGCGATCTCGGAATGAGGCTGGGACGTGACTGAGACATTGTAGTCAGCTTCGTGGTACACCTTTCCCGGCACCTTTGGGCCCCCCACGACCAAGAGCACCTTCTCGAGGCTTCGAAGTTCATGAGTGACCTCCTGAATCGGCACCCCGTACATAGTGAGATGCACAATCTTCCAGCCATCTTTCTTCGCGTCTTGAATCACCTTCCTCCAAGGCATGCCCAGGACCGCTTTGAAATCCCCTCCCCATGTCTTGTTCACCTCCTCGAGAGTCCCTGTGACATCCTTTTCGGCATCCTGAAGATAGATCGACTCCGCCCCCAAAGCCCTGGAGACCAGGCAGAGATGAGTGAGTGTCCTGTCGTCCCTGACGTATCTCTGCCCGACCCTGAGCACCCGTATCGATGTCAGTCCGACGACCATGACCGTCCCCGCAGCGGCCACTAGATGAACGATTCAGACGGCCCTCCGAATGCTGAACGAGAGCGAGCACTCTTATCTAGCCAGGTTGGGGACCCGGACACAGATGGCTGACCCGACGGTCATAGCGGTCCTGACATTTCTTCACATAGCGTCTGCAATCGGCTGGATGGGAGCCGTGGTGTTCTTCTTGTCTGTGATTGGGCCTTCGGTCCGGAATTTCACCCCAGCTGCCTCGCTCGAATTCCTTACCAAAGTCGGTCCTAGGCAAATTAGGTACTTCGCCGGGACAGCGACTTCAACGATAGTCTTCGGCCTTGCCCTTCTCTTCACTACGTTTGGGACCGACTACACGACCTGGCCGAGATACATCGAAGTAGGATTCTCGTTGGGGCTGCTGGCCTATCTCATCGCCTTGCTCGTAGCCATCCCAAGCTTCCGCGGAGCAGACAAGGTCGCCCATCAGATCATGAGCAACCCGCAGGCTGGGCCTCCGCCTCCGGAACTGGCCCGATACCTCAAGAGGGGGAATCAGGCCGCGATTGCCATCGCAATCATCCTTCTGCTCGCCTTGGTGTTCATGGTCCTCAGCACCGTCTTCGCCTAGCCAAAAGCAGGTCCTGGCCACACCTTTTATCGACCTTCCCTATGATGCGGCAGTTGCCTACTCCGGGAGACCTCAGACGCATTTCAATCATGGTTGACTACCTTTTCGGGAAAGGGGTGAGCAAGGCCCTCCCGAAAAAGGGCTTCAGCCTTCAATACTCGCGTCGGTCGGGCCGTGTCAAACTCATCTTCCATGAAGAAAAGCTCTTCGCCACTGTCAAGCCAAACGGGGCCATGGCCCTTTCGATCTACGGGGCAGCTATCCTTTCGAAGAGCCCGAAGTTCAAAGATAATTGCGTCCAAGTCTCCGACGACGTCGTGGAGTTCGTAAGGAGTACCAAGTCCGTGTTTTGCAAATTCGTCCTATGGGCAGGGAAAAACATCTATCCGAAGAGCGAGGTCGCTGTCATCGACGAGAAAGGGAAGGTCGTGGGCGTTGGGATGGCCGTCCTCAATGGGGCCTTCATGCGATTGTTTAAGACCGGGGTCGCCGTGAAGGTAAGAGCAGGTCTCAAGAAATGAAGATGGACAACAGAAACGCCAGAAGGATGATGGACCGCCTGGGGATCGACATGAAGGAGATACCGAACGTCCAAGAGGTCATTATCAAGACACCAGAGAGGGAATTGCACATCACGAACGCCTCGGTCTCTGAGGTCAACGCCCAGGGGAACCGGGTGTTCCAAGTGGCGGGAGAAGTCGAAGAGGTCGAGGTCGAGAAGAAAACCTTCAGCGACGAGGATATTCTACTCGTGCAGCAGCAGACGGGGGTATCGAAGGAACGAGCGATGACGGCGTTGGAAGAGTCGGACGGAGAAGTCGCCAGGGCCATCCTGAAACTAACGTCCTAGGACGTGTTCTGTTTCCGATAGTAGAAAGTCGGGGTCTTGAGTTGACGATCGGCTTCTTCACAATCGACGTTTCCATCCGCGTTGTCCCATTGAACGAAGAAGGCACCCTCGCCGGCCCATTCGGCAAATTCTCTTGACGGCTGTGGCGTGAGGCTCCGTGGTCACGAAAAACCCTATGGCTTTGCGATCCTTCCAGACTGAGTAGGTCCAGAATCTCTTGTGAAGGAAGTCTGTCTTCAACCCATACCTCACCACCCCTTCTGTTTTTCTAAGCTGTCGCTCCACCAGGCCGGACCTGCGGAAGAACACGATAACGTGCCTCCAACGCCCGACGGGCAAGTAGGTGGCAACAGATGTGAATTCACCGAAGTCAGCTGGGCTGACTTCAACAACTTTCTGGACCAAGAATCCCTCCTACCGCGAGGCGAGATAACTAGTATTCGCTGGTGGGCTATGCGCCTAGAACTTCCAGAGCCTTGGTCGTAAGCTTTCGATCTTTAGTCAGATAACCACTCGAGGTCAATGACGTGGTCTCAGTTTCGATGGCGTCTTTGTCCATGGAGAGCATTCTTCCGATATCATTGGAGTTCTTCATCCCCTGTCTATAACATCGCAGAACAATGAATTGTGCGCGCGAGATGTCCGCTGGAAGTGTCGCTGGGATGCCCGCCTGGGCTCCCATTCCGCCCATCCCTCCCATCATGCTCATCATCCCTGGAAAATTCATTTTGCTCATCATTTCATCCGGCGAAGGCATCGTCGCTGCTGCCATCACGCTGCTGGCGGATCGTCCAACCCTGCTGAGGACTTCGTAGAGGACCAACCCTGTCGCTCCACCTGGAACCAATGCCGCAAACGGGCTCCCTGCACCGTACGTTTGAGTGAGGGATGTCATATCAAAACCCAAGATTTTTTGGGGATCCAGCCCAATGGGTGTCAAGTATCCATAGATGAAGAGGATAACCAATATTGACACCACGGCGGAAATCGAAGCTCTAGCGACCCTGCTGAGCTTTCCCAACATTCAAACGGACGAGACTCCCAAATTTATCCATTGCGCCTGGCAGCGGCGGGCATCCTCCGGATTGAATTCCTAGGGCTGGCGACTGTTCCCCTGAGAATACGTTTAATTACATAAATCAGAGGCAGACGAAAAACAACTTACATGAGTTCTGCCATTGAAGAGACGGTCAAGGCTCTCGTCGAATTCGAGTCAGACCTCGACGCCGCGAAGGGGGAAGTCTCCCAAGCTAAGACGAAGACAATGAAAGAAGCTGCGGACTGGGCAGTGGCTGCCAAAGCTTCTGCAATCTCAAAGGCTCAGGAGATCGCTTCCAGGACCGTAGCCAAGGCCAGGGAGGCCGCGGAAGCCGAGGCTGCAAAAATCCGGAAGAATGGCGAATCAGACTTGAAGGCGTTTGAAAGTTCAATCACGGAGCACAAGTCAAAGGCGGCTGAGCTGGTCGCCTCTAGGCTCTTGGGTGAGGCCGAGTGAAGGTCGTGGCAGTCGGCGGAAAAGCGTTCGTCACCGGGTTCGTCCTTTCGGGCGTCAGTGGAGAATATGTGTCCAACTCTTCAGCCGCCCTTGAGAAGATCGTGGCTCTGTCAAAGAATCCATCTGTGGGGCTCATCATGGTGAGCGACGAGGTGTCCAAACCAATAGCCGACCAGTTGACCGCGATACGCTCCAAGAAGGCGATCCCTCTGATCTACGAAGTCCCGGGGCCTGGGAGCAAGAAGGAGAAAGTGGAGTACAGGGCGATGCTTAGGGCAATCCTAGGAGTTTGATGGTTTGAGCAAAGCGGCAGCGGATACTTTGGAAAAGGTCTCCGGGGAGTTCCAAGCTGAGGTGATGGCCGACCTTGAAGCAGGACGTAGGGACGCACTGTCAAGGATCGAATCGGCCCGAAAGGAGGCCGCCGAGGCCGTGTCCAAGATTCTGGAAACAAGCGTCAAGCAGGCCGAATCCACTAGAAGGCAGATAATCGGGGCTTCCGAGCTCGCGGCCCGAAACGTGAAGCTCAAGTCCCTGGAGAAGGCGGTCAACGAAGTGTTCGACCTTGCAACAAAAGAGATTTCGTCCACCTCAGGGTCCTCCTACGAAAAGTCAATCGCGGGCCTGATCAAAGAGGGGATGGGGGTCATTGGTCAGAAAGCGAAGGTCCAGTGTTCCACCAAGGACAAAAAAGTGGTCGCGTCGGCAATCAGGAAGCTCAAGGGGGGACAGGCCAAGCTCACCCTTGACGATACGCCCGTCGAGACGTTGGGTGGGGTCGTCCTGACCACCATCGACGGGTCAATCAGGTTCGACAATACCTTCGAAGCGAGGCTCGAGAGGATGAAGCCGACCCTGAGGAAAGACGTTGCGGGCATCCTCGCAGGCGCTTGAAATCCGACGACAAAAATTCGACCAAATCATTCTAAACATTATAAGGCCCACAAATTTGACGGTCGAGCAGGTTCTGTCTTGCCGGTCAAAGGAAAGATCGAGTGGATTTCGGGGCCCGCCGTAAAGGCCTCCGGCATGGCCGCAGCGCAGATGTACGAGGTAACACAAGTCGGCGAGGAGAAGCTCGTCGGAGAAGTCATCAAACTCACGGGCGACATCGCCTTCGTTCAAGTTTACGAATCTACCAGCGGCCTCCGACCCGGAGAGCCGGTCCTTGGCACAGGACAGCCTCTTTCGACGACTCTGGGGCCTGGAATGATAGGAACAATCTACGACGGTCTACAGCGACCCCTGGACCTGATTGCGAAGAGGGCAGGCTCGTTCATCACAAGGGGGGTCACCGCTGACTCGATTCCTTTCGACAAGCAATGGGAATTCGTCCCCTCCCTGAAGAAGGGAGACGAAATCGAAGGAGGAAGCATACTGGGTACGGTAAAGGAGACACCACTCATCGACCACAGGATACTAGCGCCACCACTTACGCCGAAAGCGAAGGTGAAGGACGTCGTCAAGGCAGGGAGTTACAAGATTGATGAGACAGTGGTAACGGCGACGGACAAATCAGGCAAAGACCACGAGCTGATGCTTTACCATAAATGGCCAGTGCGGAGGCCGCGGCCGATTCGTGAAAGGCTCGACCCTGAGATTCCTCTTCTGACAGGTCAGCGCGTCCTCGACACCCTCTTTCCGATGTCGAAGGGGGGAACGGGCGCGATACCCGGGGCGTTCGGCACGGGAAAAACCGTCACTTTACACTCAGTGGCAAAATATGCCGACGCGAAGGTCGTCTTCCACATCGGGTGCGGAGAGCGAGGCAACGAGATGACCGAGGTCCTTGTGGAGTTCCCCGAACTGATAGACCCCCAGAGCGGCAGGCCGCTGATGGAGAGGACGATACTCATCGCCAACGTCAGCAACATGCCGGTCGCGGCGAGAGAGGCAAGCATCTACACCGGCGTGACTATGGCAGAGTATTACAGGGACATGGGCTATGACACGGTCCTCGTCGCGGATTCGACCAGCAGGTGGGCCGAAGCACTGCGCGAAATCAGTGGAAGGCTTGAGGAAATGCCCGCGGAAGAAGGCTATCCATCGTACCTCGCATCAAGACTGGCGGAGTTTTACGAAAGAGCGGGGAGAGTTGATGTCCTCGGCACTCCCGAGAGGACCGGTTCCATCACGCTCATAGGCGCAGTATCGCCAGCCGGAGGCGATTTCACGGAGCCCGTCACCTCGCAGACCATCCGCTTCGTTAAGAACTTCTGGGCCCTTGACGCCAGGCTCGCCTACTCTCGTCACTATCCTTCCATAAACTGGATGAGCTCCTACTCCGGGTACATCGAGTCAGTCAGCAAGTGGTGGGGAGAGAGGGTCGACAAGGACTGGCTCAATGTCAGAGCCGACGCCTACGGTATTCTCCAGCGCGAGGACGCCCTCAAGGAAATCGTCAGGCTCCTCGGCCCCGAGGCACTCCCGGACGAAGAGAAACTCATCCTAGACGTCGCCCGGATGATACAGATCGGCTTCCTCCAGCAGAACGCCTACGATGATGTCGACGCCTACTGCAGTCCCCAAAAGCAGTTTATCATGATGAAGATGTTCGTTCAGTTCCACCAGGAGGCCCTGAAGGCTGTGAGGAACGGGGTCTCCCTCACCAAAATCAGAGGAATGCAGGTCATAGCCCCTATGCTCAGAGCCAAGTTCGCCATCAAGAGCGAAGACTTGGGCAAGCTTGAGGCTCTGTCGAAACAGATGCTTGACGAGTTCTCTTCCATTTCGAATGTCCAGGAAGTCCGCGCCTCTTGAGCAAGTCTTCGTCGGGTCTGGAGTACAGCAAGGTAGCTGAGATCAGGGGCCCTCTCCTAGTGGTGGACGGGGTCGAGCGAGCGGCGTTCGACGAACTGGTCGAGATAGAAGACAATACCGGAAATCACAGGCTCGCCCGCGTCCTCGAGACAGGGTTCGGCAAGGCGGTCGTTCAGGTATTCGAGGGAACCTCGGGGCTATCAATCAGCGGTACGAAGGCTCGCTTCCTCGGCAGGACGATGGAGCTCGCAGTGTCTGACCAGCTCCTCGGCAGGGTCTTCGACGGGCTGGGAAGGCCCCAGGACGGCCTGCCCGAACCCGTGGCCAAGGCATTCCTCGACGTCAACGGCGCTCCCATCAATCCTGAGCGACGCGAGTACCCGACGGACCTAATCCAGACAGGCGTCTCTGTCATCGACGGAATGCTCACACTTGTCAGAGGCCAAAAACTCCCCATCTTTTCTGGAGCAGGAATGCCCCACAATATGCTCGCGGCTCAGATTGCGAGGCAGGCCACTGTCGTGGGCGAAGGTGAGGAGTTCGCCGTCGTCTTCGCCGCAGTCGGCGTCTCCCATAGCGACGCGTCCTTTTTCCAGCGGACCCTTGCTGAGTCGGGGGCCATCAGACGAAGCATCCTCTACCTGAACCTCGCCGATGACCCGGCCATCGAGAGGATAATCACGCCAAGGGTGGCACTGACCGCAGCCGAGTACCTGGCGTTCGAGCTGGGCATGCACGTGCTCGTAATCATCACCGACATTACCAACTACGCGGAGGCGCTCAGGGAGATTTCGGCCGCTCGAGAAGAGGTCCCAGGGAGAAAGGGCTTCCCCGGCTACCTGTACACCGACCTGGCCACCAACTACGAGCGCGCAGGTAGAATCAAGGGGAGAAAGGGGAGCATCACCCAGATGCCCATACTCTCCATGCCCAGCGACGACGTGACGCACCCGATCCCAGACCTCACCGGATACATCACCGAAGGCCAGATCTTCCTTGGGAGGGACCTTTTCAGGAAGGGGATCTACCCGCCCGTCTACGTCCTCTCGAGCCTTAGCAGGCTGATGGGCCCCGCACTCGGGTACGTCATAAAGCAGGGGAAGGCCCGGCCCGACCACCACCAGGTCGGCAACCAACTCTACAACGCCTATGCGAGGGCGGTCGAGCTCAGGGCACTCGCCGAGATCGTTGGCAAGTCCGGCCTAACGGGCTCCGACCTCAGGTACCTGCAGTTCGGTGACGAGTTCGAGCAGAAGTTCCTCAACCAGGGCTACGACGAGAACAGGACGTTCGAGGACACACTTAGGATCGCCTGGGACACTCTCTCTGTCCTCCCGGAGAACGAGCTCACCAACATCAAGGAAGAGTTCATCAAGCAACACTACGTCAAAGGGAAGTCGACCGGGTAGAAATGTCCGTAGCCTCCGGAGGCAACGTCCTGCCGACGAAAATAGAACTTATCGGCACCCGGAGACGTCTCCAAACAGCAGTCAGGGTCAAGAAGGTCCTCGACGACAAGAGGGACGTCCTCCTGAAACGACTGGACGAGATGATCGAGCAGGCCACCGTGGCCAGGGACGAGATATCGCAGCCGCTCTCCGATGCCTACCTCGCTCTTTATGACGCCTATCTCAAGCTTGGTCCCCTCAGATTAGAGGGGATAGCAGCTAACACTCCACCGATGGTGGAGGCGGACGTCAGCGTACGCAGGGTCGTCGATGTCGACATCCCTTCCATCAAACTCTCAGAGAAGGAGGTCGGGATGACATACGGCTTCGCCGACACCAACGTCGCCGTCGACAGGGCTTCCAGGCAGATGAGAAAGGTCCTCCCGTCAATATTCAGGGCGGCCGAATTCGAGAATGCCATATTCAGGTTGGCAAAGGAGTTGGAGAAGACCCAGCGCCTCCTCAATGCCCTCGAATACATGATCATACCCCGCTATGAGGGTTCGATCCGGTTCATCCAGGCGACCCTCGAAGAAAGGGAGAGGGAAGAGTTCTCAAGGCTGAAATTCGTGAAGAAAGTGCTGGAAAGGAAGGCGGCAGCCAAATGAGCGAAGACCTCGTCGAGGAACCATTCAAGTCAGCGGCCAAACGAGTCGAGGAGGCCTATGACAAAGCTGCCGAAGAGCTGAAAGCCAAAGTCGAGAAGTCGAAGGCCACAGCTCTAAAGAAAATCAGCCAGTAGGACCGTCGGTCCTGGTCACAACCGACTTGATTACCCTGAATATGATCGCCATCCCCGCGACGAACCCAACCGTCGAGAATGCGATGGCCAGCACGCTCTGTGAGTACCCTACTGCTCCGCCCACGTAGAAACCGAGGAGGACTCCGCCCAGCACGAGGGGTGTCATCACCAGAGCCGTCGCGAGCACCACGACGAAAAGCGCTCGTCTCCCTTTTCTCAAAGCGTTCCTCGGCTCCGCTAGGGAGAGTAAAAATCATGCCGGAGGCCTGAACCTCCGACTTTCAGGGCCTTATTCGCACTTGCTATATCCGCACGAACTGCAGTGGTAGCAACCATTCTCGAACACGAGTGTGTTCTCATGGCAGTCGGGGCAGGTCGCTCCCTGCGAGGCAGACTTGGCCTCTGAGGGGAACCCGGATTCCTTGACCACGTGATTGAGGGTCAGGAGCTCTAGGGCCTTCGCTACCGCGTCTGGAATCGATTGAAGCTGCGTCCCCTCGTCCCAGGAGACATACTTCCCTTTGATCCCCTTCAACGTGCTGATGACGCTTTGGATATCCCCGCCGTGCTGCAGGTAGAGGCTGATCAGTCTCCCCAGGGCCTCCGCGTCGGCCTTTTCGTCCCCTCCCGACTTGCCCAGCGTGACGAAGACCTCCTTGAGTTCTCCGTTCACCAGGTTCGCTGTTAGGTACAAGCCGCCCTGAGGGAGCCTGAGTTTGAGGGTCTTCCCCTCCATCAACCTCGGCCTGCCGAAGCTCGCCTTAGGCGCCTCGGCCTTCTTTGCTACCTTCTCTGTCTCCAGTATGCCTTCCCTGCTCCCTTCTCTGTAGACCGTGATGCCCTTGCACCCCATCCTCCAGGCTAGGAGGTAGATCCCTTCGACCTCTTCGGGGGTTATCTCTTCGGGTAGGTTTACCGTGCTGGATATCGCCGTGTCAATGTGTTTCTGGATTGTTGCCTGCATCTTCACTCGCATTTCCGGCTTGATCTGGTGGGACGTGACGAAGTAGTTCGGGAGCTTTTCTTCGTCCCTGGCCCCTGTGGCCACCATGTATTCCTTCACCAGCGGGTGGAAGACCTTGAACTCCCCTTCGCTCAGCGACTTGCTACGTCTCTTGTAGACCAGGGCGAAGACCGGCTCGACCCCGCTGCTGGTCCCTGCTAGTATCGACCCTGACCCCACCGGAGGGATGGTGGTGATGGCCGCGTTCCGTATACCCTGGGCCCTGACCTTCTCCTTGACCTTCTCGTCCAGCTTGGCGATGAAAGGCTGCGCGAGATGCTTCTCCGCGTCGAAGGCGGGGAAACTCCCCTTCTCCTTCGCCAAGTCCGTCGAGTAGTCATAGATCACATTCTTGATCCTCTCAAACAGATGGTCCACGAAGCCTATCGTCGAGTCATCGTCGTACTTCAGGCCGAGCTTGATCAGCATGTCCCCTAGGCCCGTGATTCCTACTCCTATCCTCCTGCTCCAGAGAGACGCGTCCTTCTGCTGCGGGAGCGGGTGTCTCTCGGCGTTGTAGTCTAGGACGTTGTCGAGGAAACGAACCCCGTATTGGGTCGCCTTCGTGAGGGAGTCCCAGTCGATGCTCGCTCTCTCTGTGAACGGGTCCTTCACGAATACGCTCAGGTTGACGGACCCGAGGCAGCAGCACCCGTAACTCTCGAGAGTCTGCTCGCTGCACGGATTGACGCCTTGAACTTCCATGCCGTTGTACTCCGTCGTCGAATCTCGCTTGATCGTGTCCCAGAAGAGGACCCCGGGCTCGGCCGACTGCCAGGCTCCTTTGATCAGGGACTTCCAGACGTCCTTGGCCCTTACGGTCCTGTTCACTTCGACTTTGTCGTTCTTGAAGTGAAGATGGAAGTCGCCGTCGGTCTCCACCGCCCTCATGAAGTCGTCCGAGATCTTCACGGAGACGTTGGCATAGTTGACCTTCCTCAGGTCCTTCTTCACGTTGACGAAGTCCATAATGTCCGGGTGGTCCACTCTGATGGTGATCATCAGCGCGCCTCTTCTTCCTGCCTGGCCTATTGTCCCGGTTGTAGTCGACAGGAGTTCCATGAATGACACGGACCCCGAGCTGTATATCGCCGAGTTGTTGACGGGGGCCCCTCTAGGCCTGAGGACTGAGATGTCTGTCCCGACTCCTCCGCCGTAGCTGTAGGTCCGCGCGGCTTCTTTGCACCAGTCGAATATGGCTTCGATGGAATCCTCCTTTATCTTGAAGAAATAGCAGTTCAGGAGCGTAGACTTCCTCGATTGTCCGGCGCCGAAGAGGACCCTGCCCCCCGGGACGAAACGAGAATCCTGAAGGAGCCAGTAGAACTTCGATGCCCACTCCTTGCGCTTCTCATCGTCCATCTCAGGCAAGGCGAGTTCCCTCGCCACCCTGCGCCACATGTCATCCGGGACCTTCTCCATCTGTTTGCCATCGGTGTCTCTCAGCGCGTACTTCTCATAGAAGACCCTGGCGCGCAGTTCATCTCCTCCGAACGCCGCGAGGGTTTCTGGAGGGAGCTTTACCTCTCCCTTGGTCTGTTCTCCGGCATCCGGAGAGTCACGTGGTTGCTCAACTATTGACGTCATAACGTTAACCTCGACCCCATTGCGCGGGATATATATTTCACCCTATGCTGATTCTAAGTTAACCTTCACGCGAGGAGGCGCGACCACACACGCATGACATGAAGCGTTCCGCTGTGAACTCTTCTTGACAAGATGTCAGTGCGATTCGTTCGGATTACTCGGCTGTCGAATACTGCGACATGGCGACCGATTTGCATTTTGGACATCTTGCCGCGTTCTGTGGAAGCTTCGTGCCGCAGTTCCTGCAGACAGAAATGGTCCGGTCCACTTTGAAGTACGAGAGTTTCGGGGTCGCATTCAGAATCATATTGTAGATGCCTCTCACTTCATCCGACGACCCATCCAGAGTCATTGACAGGCCGCCCTGAAGTCCGACCGAGAGCTTTGACATGTAGTCCATCTTCTCAGGGTTCTCGAGATCCGCAAGAACCAGCCGCGGTGCCTGTGTATAGGCTCCTTTCTGGAGTGGCTGTAGGTTCGCCTTGCCGTATTTCTCCGCGTCGAGAGAAGCAAGCCTCATCGCCCCGTCCAATTCGAGCATCGCTACACCAAGCCTGTCTATCTTCGTGGACTTGTCGTCGGCGACCTGGCTAGCCGTCCCCACGATCTTCATCGCAAGCTCATACCTTGAGGCGGCAGTGGGGTCCCTGATCAGGCTGGCAAGGGTCTCATCGAGCCCGACCATGTTCATTATGAGAGGCATCGTGTCCGAAGTAACGGCGTCCGACCCGGAAGCGAGGGACGGCAGCAGGCCCCGCTTCAAGGTCCTCTCAATTAGCCTCCTCCGAGTCGAAAGGGCGTCTGAAGCGACTCCGATCAGAAGCGCGAGCTTGGCCCTGAAGTACGTCTCGTCCTGGTTCGAATCGTAGGCCAGCCTCGGAAGGTTGAGACTCAGGCCATGAAGGACGCTGATGTTGTCGGCTTGTGACTCCTGAGAGAGAACGTTGGCGTTCAGGCCGAGGAAGCTCCTCCTCTGGTCCGACGAGAAGAAGGCTATCCTCCCGCCGCTGAAAATGATGGAAGCGGCATCCTTCAGAGTCTTCGTCTCATCTACCCTGTTGGGCTTGGCGAGTAGGAGCCTTACTTCGGGCCTCGGAGTCTCCGCCACATAGCTTCTGTAAGCACCCATGACAGCGTCCAATATTTTGTCCATGACGTCCCTTCCGACGTCGTCATGCCGGTACGGATTCAGGTCAATGCTGAGTGCGGGTCCCGGGGCTCCCGCCACCGGAGAGCCTATCGTCTCGAAAAAACGAAGCATCAGCGATTCCAGTTCCCTCTTCCCCCTGGATTTGCAGAAGGGGCCGACGTACTGGAGGAAGTTCCTGAAAGTCAGCTCGTCCGTTGCTTCCCGCGTCAGCATGGACGCCATGTTCAGGACAATGCCCAGAGCACGCTCGGCGTTTTCCGGGCTCGGAATCTTGGACATGTTGGAGATTCTTCCTCTGGGATTGAGTCCGGCGCTCCTCATGGACAGAAGGTCCACGAATACGGTATCGGGCATCAGTCCCCAGGACCCTGCATTGGTGATGTGGATGTCTCCTGACAGGTGGGCGTCTGCTACGTCCCTAGGGAGCTGCTCGAGAAGGAGGTACTCTGCGAACACTTGCTTACCCGTCTGGTGAATAAGCGACTCCACGTTGCCTCCGTCATCCCCCGCCTTCCCAAGGAGCTGGGTCACGTCGTAGATGGGCATGCCGAGTCTGGTCAGCTTGTGCCTGTACTCCTCCATGCTGTGCTCGACCAGCAGGGCGTTGACTATCTCACGTATCAGGGGGGCGGTGAGGTACTGGGTCTGGAACTTGTAGAGCCTCGACTCGGTCTCGCTGGTTATCTTTTGGGCAAGCTCCACTGGCATCCCCGCCTCCTTCACGAGAGACTGCAGGATCTTGTTTGCGTTGAACTCCTCCATCGTCTGGTGGGAGGTCCTTACGTAAAGCTTCCCGCTCTCAACCAAGGACTGCTCTTCGATCTGTCGGGTAAGGTTGAGCACGAGGCGCCCCAGGTTTGTCACAGTGTACTTCCTCTCCTGCCTGTTTAGCTGGATGAGAAGTTGTTTCACAAGCTTCCTGAGATGATAGGCGAACTTCCCCGATTCCTTCTTCGATTTGAAGCCAGCCAGTGTCTTCAGCGCGCTGTAGGTCAGGGGCCCCTTGATGTTCAGAATCCGGAGAATCTCGAGCCGCTGTGGCGACGCAATAACACTGTAGATTGTCTTGACTCTGCGAGGAGCAGCCTGCAACGCGGGCCAGACGTCGCGGTCAATTCTATTTAACAGTATGATAACGCGAATTCAGTAAGGACAATGTGATGGGACAGGAACGTAACTCTGTGACGCCGTTTACGTTTCTTCGGGCTCGACTCAGAGGTCGCAGGAATCCAGAACAAGTTCGTTCGAAGGCGGCGGGGGAATGGGTGTTCCGTGAAACTCCGTGACCTTCTGCATGAACCACACATCGAATGAATCTTTGGAAACAGCCAGTCTTTCGAACGCTTTGTCGGCGTCCTTTCCATCGTCAGTAACGACTGCGAAGTCTCCCTGTGGGGTATGTTGAAGACATACGAATTCGTGTTTGATTCCTGCCCTCTTCAATGAATTCTTGAACTCTTTCCGCTTTGGACCCTTCAATTCGCTCACGAAGCTCTTCCACTCTTCAGTTTTTCCTGGTAGTATTGGAATCGCGGTCGCATTTGGTCTATGACCCATACTTCGTGGAGTTGCTCCCTTGTTATTTATCCTTGAAGCCCGGCTGCACGAGTGACTGTTGCAGTGGGGTCGCGCTGTGAAAAATTAGACCATCGTCGGTTGTTCATGACTTGCTCCAATTCGCCCGAGGACAAATAGCCAAAAATCAAGCCATTTTTGCCAAACGGAGTCAGCAGAGAGCCATTTCGAAATGGGGTCGCCCGGATTTGAACCGGGGATCTTCAGCGAACCTTGCCCACCAGAAGAATATCTGTTTAGGGCACCCAAGGCTGAAAGCCTAGACCAGACTAGCCGACGACCCCAATGTTCGGGGAGGTCGAACTCTGAGATAGTTATGGGTTCTTGCTATGCCGACGGCTTTGCCTTTGAAACGAACTGACTTCCTTGGACAAAGAATCTCCATTTGAAAGACTTGCCGGCGCTTATGCCGACTCTCGAACTTGCCAGAATCACTGTTGGCTTGGTGCCGCGTTCCAGGAACAGCCTTGTGGAGCGGATGATGTCTTCCCCGTTCAGGTCTCCATCGATTCCCAGAGCTTTGGTCAGCTTGCCTGGGCCATCCGCAAGTCCATTCAGGTCATCCAAACCCCTGTTCCGCTTCATCGCACCTACCCCTTCAACAGGCTCAATCGCTCTGATTAGCACAGCCGCCGGGGTTTCTTTGAGTTCAGTCGTAATATTCAGACAGAAGTGTGCCCCCATTGTGAAGTAGACGTAGGCGTGCCCGGCTTGTCCGAACATGATTTCATTCCGCTTGGTTCTCCCTCGGAAGGCATGACTCGCTGGATCCCTCTGGCCCCTGTAAGCTTCCGTCTCAACGATCAAGCCGGCAAGCCTTTCGTGTTCGAGGATTCTCACCAATCGGCACCCGAGGAGTTCCTTTGCGACCGACGGTGTGTACCTCATGAAGAAAGGTCTTCGGAGTCTCGCTTGTGGCTTCGCTCTTGCCCCGTGATCTGACATATCTGAATTTGAAAGCAGAGCGGTCCTGTCCCTGCTATGAACAGTACCCGAAGCGCCCACCAGGGGCTTCATAGCATGGAGGTTTCCGCTATCTAGTCCAGCTTCCCTGTCCTTCCGGAGTAGAAACCCATTGGTCCTCGTCCCATTCTGGAGTAGAATGGCAAGGCTGCAAGATAGAACCCGAGAAACAGCGCGTAACCTATCCAGTTGTGGACTCCCCAGAACGTAGCCGCTCCACCCTCATATCCTACCCACAGGAGGATGAGTATCCTTACCGAATTGAGCACAGTGAGAAATGCGACCCCTGCAATGGCCAGAATCGTCGTAGACCGCAGGTCTTTCTTCAGGTCCAAATGCATGAGCGCGAGGAGGCCGAGGAAAGTTGTGACAGAAATGATGCTTGAACACCCAGGAGTAACGGCCCCGGTCAAGACCTCTCCCGACTTCGAGACGAGTTCAAACTGAGTTCCCTGCCACGAGACCGGAAATCCTGCAAAGCCCACCATCCTCGCAGAGAGGTCCGAGGATAGCGTGGCCAATGGCTCTCCGAACGCCAGCTGCAGGACGGCGGGGGCGCCTACTCCAATCGCGCACACGCCTGCATAGGGCAGCATGAACCGCCTAGTCAATGGATTCATCACGAGGGATAATCCGTAGAATGTCAGGACCAGTGCGATTCCTGAAGCTTCCACCGTCTGCGCAGTGATGGGCCGAAGCGCTAGAAGACCTCCAACAATCACGAGACCAAGCAGCCGAGTGACTGATTGCGACGTGAAGCCCCCTTCAGCTGCAAGCACTTCCTTCAAGTCACTCCATCGCAAGGCAAGGATGAGTGCGAGCAGAGCAGCGAAGGGGATAGCAGGGAATACACTGCCAAAAGTATCCCCGAGCGACTGATCCAGCAGGGTGACGAAGTTGGAGGCTGTGAGAAACGACAAAGAAGTGGCTACTCCGAACCATGCTAGGAAACGAACTTCAGCCTTCATCTTCGTATCGATTCTGTTTTCCAACAGCCTCTTCATTTATGAATTGTGTATTTTGGATATGATTATGAACAAACTGAAGAGAATTCCGCAGTCCCAGGTTAAGTTTGAGTGTGGGGGCGGTCGGATTCGAACCGACGGTCTACAGGTTTCTGCAGCTCCAATGCTTAATCATCCACGCTGCGGTGTCATCAAACTTCTATGTTTGACCACTGGAGCCTGTCGCCTTGCCATGCTGGGCTACGCCCCCGACACAATCCGCGGGGCAACCATCAGGTGGCTTTAGGGTTTCTACCCCGCCTGTTGCTAGAGGCTCCAGGGCTTCCCGCCGTGGACGATCTTGTCGGGGAGTTTGGCGCTCCACTTCTCAAGAAACCCTATGTCCTCCTTCCTGTTCCGAAGATTGTCCGGGAGCATCACGGGTATTTCATCGATGATAGGGTAGTACCTCCCGCACCTTGCGCAGGTCAAGATGCCGTCGACGACAATGTCACCGCTGGTGTTGAATTCAAGAAGCTCGAGTGGATAGTGCTTGTCTATGGGGCAAGCGAGGATGTCAAGGAGCTTCCTTTGCATGGCCTTGCCTGTTTCATGACCGGTAAAAACCTTGACGCTCTCGCCAGAAACATTAATCTACCGCACACCCCGCCTGAATCACAGCCGGCCATAGCGTGCGGGTCCGACCCAGACTCGTTCCGACCCTGGAAGTCAAACCGCACGTCGCCGCGGTGTTACTGACCTCCGAGAGGGGTCGGGAAGTCGCGGTGTCGGCACCTATTCTTCCAAGCCTAGAATTTCGTGACGAAAATGTGTAACACCCGAAGTGAGCCGGGCCCTTTGCTAACGCTCTCGTCCAGATTCACGAAAACATGCATCCAACATACAGAAGATTTAAGTCCGGGTCCACGGCGTCGATTTAGGGAAGTTCCGTGTTTTTTCTCTCGAGCGGAGTATTGCAGGTATTTCCCGGTTTTGACCCTTCGTCCTTGGTCACACTGATTTGGATTGCTTTCTTCGCGCTGACCTTCCTCTATCAGACGAGAATACAATCATACCTCGCTCTTAACGACATCAGCCGGGGCCTCAACAAACTCAAGGTGATGAAGGACAAGTCGAGGAAGGATGCAATAGAGTACTTGGTAAGCGTGGGCAAGGCCCCCAATGACCCTACTCAGCGGGTCGACCAGTTCCTGGACTACGTAACGATAATGCCCGTTGACATCGATCCGGCAGGCCTGGTGGGAAAGATCGACCACGTCGTTACAACAAACAACGACAGGGTCAGAGCAGAAGTCGGCGCCCTCCTCAACCAGAACAACCCTGTGACAGTCTCGATTTCGGAGAACCTGCTTGAGGTGGCCACCTCTCTCAACATGATCCATAAGATCGTACGCCACTTCTACCTTCTAGGGAAGAAGACCAACTCCTACTTTACACTCGTCCAGCTCCAAATGTTGATGCCCATGATCATACAGGAGGCGGACGCCCTACTGAACGCCGTTGACTCGTTCAAGATGGGTCAGCCAGTAGGAGACGGAATCGGCCCGGTGGTCGTCTCGAAGCTGATGGCAGGCAAGGAGAAGCGGGTCGTAGCCAAGGACACTGTGATGTCGATGACGGAATACAAGGGCAGGAAGCTCTACGTTTTGAAGGCTGACGGACCGATGGCCTACGTGGGTCAGCCGGGAGTGGCGATAAGGAAGGTCGTCGAAGAAATGGGAGTGAAGCCCAGCGCAATCGTGATGATCGACGCAGCGTTGAAACTTGAAGGAGAGAAGACGGGAGAGATTGCGGAAGGGGTCGGTGCTGCCATTGGAGGTATCGGGGTCGAGAAGTTCCAGATAGAAGAAGTCGCCACGAAGAACAGCATCCCACTATATGCCATACTCGTTAAACAAAGCATACTCGAAGCCATCACGGTGATGAGGAAGGAGATTGCCGAGGCGGCCGAAAAGGTGACCCAAGTCCTGAACAGGGTGATAGAAGAGAAGACGAAAGAAGGGGACGAGGTTCTTGTGGCTGGGATCGGCAACACCTTGGGTGTTGCTCAGTGATGAGCTCAGTGCCAGCCGCGGACAAGAAGTCTAAGCTGCTTGTCTACACGATAGAGGAATGCCCCGTATGCGGCCAGAAGACGAAGCGCGCTTTTGCCGTTGGGGACTACGTTACCAAAGATGCGGCGAAGTGTTCGAAGTGCTCTAACCAGACCAGGGTCAGTTTGGTTTACGCTGAAAGTTCCAAGCCATCAGGTTAGAACCAAAAGGCCGGCGTCGTCCAGGGCGATTGTATGCTCGAACTGAGACACAGGACTCCCTGAAGCTTCCACCAGCGTTGGATACGCCCTCACGACTTTCTTCGCGATCAGCTTATTGATTATTCCCTGTACCCTACCCTTTGCATAGTCAGCTGAGTACCATCGTGGTGTGAACGGAAGGGTCTTCCTCTCTTCCCAAACACGGTCGGAGAACCCGTCCAGCTCCTGAATCCCAGTGTGCTTTCTTGCGACGATTGAGAAGATAGTTTGGGCAGGGGAATCGATGACGTAGCCAGCGGCCGATGGGAGGGTAAGGAAAGGTTCGATGGCGAAAACATCTCCCTTCTTCAGGGACTGCATGCCTGGCATGTACAAGTTAGGAATGCTCTTGCCCGCGTGGACGACATACCTATCGACCGTGTGACCTGTTAGATTCTCGATTGTCTTGAAGCCGAACCTTGCAGCCTCTCGATGGATTTCTCTCCCTATTTCCCCTGTCCTTGTCTCTCTTCGAGCCATCGCGATGGCAGCTTCGAGGGCCCTCTGATTGGCTTCGAGCATGAGATTGTAGGTTGGGTTGAAGGTCACGCTGACCGAAGTATCAGTAACGTACCCGTCGACATGGACTCCGAAGTCGACCTTGACAAGGTCGCCTTCCGCAAAAATCGATTCATCGCCGTCCTGTGGGGCATAGTGGGCGGTAACCTGGTTGACCCCGATCCCGGTAGGAAAGGCGGGATGCCCTCCCCTCGATTCGATTTCCTTCCTGACCAGGTCGCAGATTTCGAGGAATGACACGCCTGGCTTAACTGCCGACCTGACGAGCGCTCCGACCTCCCTCGTTATCCTGCCCGATGTCTTGTACTGCTCTGGAATCAAGGTAACCTAATCTCCAAAATCCTTTATTGCGTTCTGAGCAATCCGGCACGGCCTGTGGTATTTCAATTGATTTGCGAAGCCGGAGGAATGCAATGAAATACAAGATGGTGGCCACGGGAGGAACCTTCGACCATATTCACAGAGGCCACAGTGCTCTCCTCGGAAAGAGTTTCGAGGTTGGAGAGACCGTTGTGATTGGAGTGACGTCGGACGAATTCGCCCGCAGAGAAGGAAAGAACCCAGACCAAAGTTACGCAGAGCGAGTCGAGAAACTTGAGGACTTGATCCATACGAGGTTTCCGGGGCGGCGTTACAAGATCGCAAAGCTGGACGAGTATTACGGCCCTGGGATTGCGTCCCCGGAAGTGGAGGCCATAGTCGTGAGCAAAGAGACCGCGGCAAGAGTGCCCTTGGCGAATGACCTTCGAAGGGCGAAGGGGTTCCCCCCGCTGGAGGTAGTGGTGGTCGACTACGTACTCGCAGACGATTCGAAACCAATCTCTTCGACGAGGATAAGGAACGGTGAGATAGACATCCAAGGGAAGTTACTGAAGCGGAAAAGCTAGGGTTGAAACCGGTCAGAAGTGGCGAGGGGTTATATCGGAACCCTTGCAGGCGAAAGTAGTGTGGACAAGGAGAGACTCGACCCCTGGGGGACGGGCGCGGTCAAAGATTACTCCCGCCTTCAGTCTGAATTCGGCATCGAGCCAGTAGCCCCACTCCTCCCGAGGTTCAAGAAGCCTAGCCCACACCTCAGTCGGGGCATTGACTTTGGGCAGCGCGACCTGGGGAGGATCCTCGATGCCGTGGACAAGAACAAACCCTACGCCGTCATGAGTGGCATCAAGCCCACGGGCGACTTCCACCTTGGGACAAAAATGACAGCAGACGACATGGTGTATTTCCAGTCCCTCTCGAAGAAGGGGACGGTCTTCTACGCAGTAGCTGACGTGGAGGCATACGCTGACAACGGACTCTCCTTCGAACTGACATCAAAGATTGCGACGAGGAACGTGGCCGATATCTTGGCGCTTGGCCTGGACCCGGACAGGGCAGTTGTGTACCTCCAAAGTGAGGAGCTGAAGGTGATGCAGCTGGGTACCGTGTTCTCGAGGGGAGTTACGAACAACATGCTCCGGGCCATCTATGGGGAAAGACAAATCGGACTCTACCTGGCAGCGCTATTCCAGGCCGGAGACATCCTGATGCCTCAGCTCGAAGAGCTTGGGGGTCCAAAGCCCGTCCTTGTTCCAGTCGGGGCCGACCAGGACCCTCACATCCGACTCGCCAGGGATTTGGCCGCCAGATACCATGATGAATACGGCTTCATCCCCCCATCGGCCGTCTACCACCGATTGATGCTGGGCTTGGGAGGTTCCGACAAGATGTCAAAGAGGTCGGCGGATTCAATTCTCACTTTGGACGACACCCCAAGAGAAGCAACCCAGAAAATATCGAAAGCCTTCACCGGGGGGAGGGACACAGTCGAGGAACAGCGACGCCTCGGAGCCCGGGCGGATATTTGCCCGGTGTACGACCTGTACAGATTTCACTTCGCAAAGGACGACGAGCACGTCGAGAGGGTCTATCACGAGTGCACAAAGGGGATACGCCTTTGCGGCGAATGCAAGCAAGAGGTAATCGGGCTAGTCAAGACCTTCCTTGAGAGTCACAACAAGTTGAGAGATTCTCTGATGGGCGACGCCAAGGAACTCATGGTCAAGAGCAGGAATTACCTCAATTCCGCTGGGAAGTAGTAGAACGAATTGTCCAACTCCCTCCACCCCATCGAGCGGAAGATCATTTCTTCTCTGATGCCCATGGGCTCCCTCCCGTTCGCTTCATTGGTCTCCAAGACCTCTCTGAACGAAGACCAGGTCAGGCGTGCCCTGCAATGGCTTTCCTCGAAAGGAATGGTTTCAATCGAAGAGAGCAAGCGGAGCAAGCTCGAGGTCGTCAGGAAGCCGCCAGAACTAGTCCTGGTCCGCAAGGTCGTCGAGTCGCCTCGCCCGATGACGGTTGACGAACTCAAGGCTCAGTTTGGATCGTCAGAGGAATTCTCAGCGGCCTTTGGAAGGGCAAGAGCTTCTGGTTGGATCAATCTCGAGGTGGGGCCGCCATCAGTCGTCAGGGTCGGCGATCCGAAGGCCTCCGAGGCACTGAATTCACTCCTGAAGTCCATCTCTGCAGGGGTCGACGAAAAGGCACTGCCATCAGGACAGGCGGCCCTCGTCGCGGACCTGTTGAAGAGAGAAGTGCTAAGGCGGGTCGAAACCCGAAGTACGTCGGTGACATTGACACAGACTGGAAGAGTTTCGGCGTCCACTTCATCGGGCACGTCTGGTGCGGACCTCATCGACAGGCTCACCCCGGAGATCTTGGCCGCAGGGACGTGGAAAGGCAAAAGGCTGCGGCCAATCGACGTCGAAGCGAAGGCCCCCAGGTTCTACGCAGGCAGAAGGCACCCTGTCCGGGACTTCATTCAGGAAGTGAGGGAGACATACATCTCGATGGGTTTCACTGAATTGCAGGGGGATAGCGTCCATCCCGCTTTCTGGAACTTTGACGCTCTCTTCATCCCGCAGGATCATCCTGGCAGGGACATGCAGGACACGTTCTACCTAGAGGGCCTCTCCGACAACAAGATGAGCAGGACCGGGGCTGTGGCCAACGTAGCTGCAACCCACGAGACTGGTTGGAAGACCGGAAGCAGGGGCTGGGGGTACCGTTGGCGAATCGAGGAAGCAAGACGGTTGGTCCTTAGGACACACAACACGGTTCTCTCTGTGAAGGAGCTGTATGAGTCGAAGGAAAAGGAAACTCGTGTCTTCGCCGTGTCAAAGGTTTACAGAAATGAAAACCTCGATTACAAACACTTGGCGGAATTCTATCAGATGGACGGGATGATGGTGGGTGAGGGTCTGAACGTCAGGCACCTAATGGGATTCTTGACCGAATTCTACAAGAAACTTGGCATGGCGGAAGTCAAGCTCTGGCCCACTTACTTCCCGTACACTGAACCATCACTAGAGGTAGTCGGGTACTCGAAGGCCGTCAAGGCCTGGATTGAACTCTCTGGGTCGGGGGTCTTCAGGCCAGAGGTGACGGTGCCTCTCGGGGTCAAGGTGCCGGTCCTCGCCTGGGGGCCCGGAATCGAGAGGCTGATGCTGATGCGCTACGGCCTCGAAGACATGAGAGCTTTGTACGGTGCCGACCTTTCGTGGCTCAGGAATCGGATGGAATTTGCCAGTAGTTAGGATTAACCTCATCCGCTTCTCAAAGATGGTAGGAGCCGACAGGAAGAAGATTTTGGACAGGCTCCCCTACGTAGGCCTCGACATCGAAAGCGTTGACAATGACTCTGTCCGTGTGGAATACAGCCCTAACAGGCCCGACTTCGGGACAGACTTTGGAATTGCCCGGGCCCTTAGAGGTCTCCTTGGAAAGGAGGTCGGCCTTCCGAAGTTCCCCACCTCGGCTTCGCGGATTTCCATTTCAGTGGACCCCAGGCTGGACACCATTCGACCCTTCATCGCCTGCGTCACCGCGACCGGGATAAGCCTCAACGATGAGGATGTCCGCCAGGTCATTTCGCTTCAAGAGGACCTACACAACGGCCTGGGGAGGAAGAGGCGAGCCGTCGCAATTGGAATCCACGACCTGGACCACGTCAAACCGCCATTTTCATACAAAGCAGTACAGTCTTCGTTCAAGTTCACCCCTCTTGGAGGGCGGAAAGCCACCGAGGTCGGTTCAATACTTTCGCAGACCGACGAGGGGAAGGCCTACGGTTCTGTCTTTACTGGAGTCAAGCGCTATCCGATCATAACAGATTCAAAAGGTGAAGTCCTGTCTTTCCCACCAATCATAAACGGCACGGCCACCAAGGTGACGTCAAGAACCAGGAACCTTTTCATCGACGTGACAAGCATCGACAGGAACGCGGGCGACGACGTCCTAGCAGTGGTCGCAACCACGCTATCCGCGGCGGGAGGAAAACTGGGAACCGTCCAAATCAAGCACCCGGGTAGGCCCAGGGTTACACCAGACCTTACGCCGATGGAACTCCCACTGGACCCGAAACTGGTGAACGCGACGTTGGGCATGGACCTAACCAAACAAGAGATTCTCAATTCTCTCGCCAGGAGCCGGATTGGAGTCAAGGGGAAGAAGGCGATATGCCCAAGATACCGAATCGACCTGCTTCATCCCGTCGACATCGCGGAGGAAGTGGCGCTGGGGTACGGCATGGACCGCATCGAGCCCGCATATCCTCCAAGCAAAAGCCCTGGCCTCTTCAACACCTTCGAGGAGTTTCTGGGCTCGGTCGCGACCATCATGGCGGGTTCAGGGATGATAGAATTGATGACCTTCGAGCTGACTGACGAGAAATCTCTATACACCAAGTTCGGCAGGTCTTCTTCGGCTGGGATCAGGGTCCAGAACCCAAGGAGCATTGAGCACTCCGCGCTTAGAGATGCGCTCCTGCCGACGCTCATGGCAGCTCTTTCCGGGAACGTCAAGTCGGACTACCCACAAAGGGTCTTCGAGGTAGGCCGGGTCTTCGCAAGAACCAAAGAAAGGGTTTCGGAATCTTGGCACCTCGGTTGCCTCCTCGCCCATTCTCATTCGTCGTACACCGAAGCCAAAATGTATCTTGAGTCAGCATGCCGGACAATGTTGGGAAAAGAAGCCACCACTTCGGAGGGGGAACACTGGGCATTTGCGTCTGGGAGGTCCGCTGAGGTCAGCCTAGGCGATGCTCAGCTAGGCCATGTCGGAGAGGTAAAACCTGAGTCCATCGAGGCATTCGGCCTGGGCGTGCCAGTCTCGGGATTCGAAGTCAACCTTACTCTAATGTTCGAACTCCTAAAATAGCGCCGACCGTCCTCTCAAATAGACGGCTTTCGTTCTAAAGCGCGGCAAACGGCCACCTGCGAAGGCGGAAACGCTATGATGAGCGGATGGTTTACCCAGTCGTGCGACAGACGAAAGCCGTTTGCCCGTTGAAGAGGCTAGGTGATGAACCCCGCAGAATGCGGGGACATGATCCGGGCTGTCAGAGACGGGCAACATTCCCCAAAGGGGACGAGAGTTGAAAGACAAGCGAGAACAGATGTATCAGGCCTTCGGGGACTTCCTGGCAGGGTTCGTCGTAGACCTGAACGTCCTTTCTGAGGCAGGGTGGTCGGTCCTGGTGGAGGGGAAGCGCGATGTGACGGCGCTGAAAAAGCTCGGCTTCATCGGAAAAGTGGTGACCATCTCATCGGTGGGGAGGTACGGGGTCTCGGCCTTCGGAGGGGCGAAGAAAGTAATAATCCTCACCGACCTGGACAGAGAAGGTGGAGTCCTTTCTTCGAGGTTCATCAAGCGACTCTCCCATGACGGGCTGAAAATATCGATGAGGGAACGTCGGCGCCTGAAGATCGCATCGCGCGGTGTCTTCCTGCACGTCGAAAACCTCTCAAGATTCGCCCGGCCGGAAGTTTGAAGCGAGCGCGAACGAAATTAGACAGAGCCAGAAACCACGAGGTTTATATCCCCGAGATTTTTGGATGAATTCAATTAACGATTAAGACCGTTAAGCAACGAGTGAAACAGAAGTGAACGGAGTGAATTGGATTGCCAGATTCAGGTATAGTAAAGTATCTAGTCAGACTAAGGTTTGATGTAGACGGAGTAGTCGAAAGGGCGGACGTCATCGGCGCGATCTTCGGGCAGACCGAAGGCCTCTTCGGCCCGGAAATGAACCTCAACGAGCTCCAGAAGAGCTGGAAGGTTGGCAGGATTGAGATCAACCTTGAGTCTAAGAATGACAAGACGAGAGGCGAGGTCATCATCCCGATGTCCACCGACATCGGCACCGCAGCGCTCATTGCAGCCGCCGTAGAGAGCGTAGACAAAGTAGGCCCATGCAGCGCGCGCTTCTCAGTCGGGGCCATCGAGGATGTCAGGGCCGTTAAGCGCAAGCAGATCGTTGACAGGGCCAAAATCATAGTAAGAGACTGGAGCTCGAAGACTTCAAGCGAGGGGGAGAACTCGCTCAAAGATGTCACAGAGTCAACCAAGAGAGCTAAGGTCATCAATTACGGCCTGGAGAACCTCCCCGCGGGTCCTGGAGTCTACTCATCAGAACTGGTCTACCTCGTCGAAGGCAGGGCAGACGTCGTCCTCTTTCTCAGAGCGGGGATTGAGAATGTCGTGGCCCTCGAAGGAACCAGCGTCCCAGATTCCATAATAGAGCTCGGCAAGAAGAAACGCGTCATCGCAGTCCTCGACGGAGACAGAGGCGGGGACCTGATTGAGAAGGAGCTCGCCCAGGTCGTGAGAGTTGAGAAAGTCATCAGGGCCCCAACCGGCAAAGAGGTCGAGGACCTAACACCCATCGAAGTGATCAACATGCTAAGGGCTGAGAAGGTCGAGCCCCTCCCGTCGTCCAGAAGGGAAAGGTCGGCCGAGAAACCTGCCCCCAAAGCGGCAGAAGAAGCCGAGGAGCCGGTCGTCGCCAAGACGCGCGAGCTCTACTCGAGTCTTAACGGAACCTTGGAAGCAGTCCTCCTCGACCAGACTCTTCAGGAAATCGGAAGATTCCCAATCAGCGAGCTAGTCCAGAAGATGGAGGGGACGAGCGGGGCCCAGTATCTGATATTCGACGGCATAGTGACCCAGAGACTCGTCGAGTCTGCTGCCAAGGTCGGAGTCAAAGGCATAATCGGGCATCGAACCGGCGAGCTGAACCAGGTCCCAGACGACGTAAGGATCGGCACGTTCCGCGACCTCGGCCTCGAGTAGCCCGGGCCGTTGATAGTCACAGAGTTCAATCCCAAGCACGGCCAGTGCTCCGTTACAATCGAGTCAGCCGAGGACCTATGGACTTTGCGTCGGCTCATAGCCAAGGGTGATGTCCTTGTCACACGAAGTTCCAGAGTAGTCAAAAGGGAAGACGATTTCTCCCGGCCAGACAAGGGAGAGAGAGTCAAGGTGACCATCGCCCTTTCCGTGGAGGAGGCGCACCTGGACAACAGCCTCGAAAGGATAAGGGTCAGAGGAACAATAATCGAAGCGAGCGACGAGAGCGTCACCAAGGCAGGCTCTCATTCGGTCATCCTTTCCCCGGGCCACTCGTTGACCCTCAGGAAGAAGCTCTGGAGCCCGCTACAAAAGCGCCTAGTCAGTTCATCAAAAGGCACGTCCAAGCGATTTATTCTCGTCGCCGTCGACAGGCGAGAAGCGGGCATCGGGACGCTCAGCGGTTCCCATCTTTCAGTGGCCACCACCATTGAGTCGGGCCTAGGGGGCAAGCAGGGCGACGAGCAGAGCTCCCGCCCATACGTATCCAAAGTCGTTGACCTTATCGCCCAGATTGCCATGGAAAGAGACGAAGTCGTGGTCGGGGGCCCGGGGAACTTCAAGAATCTGGTCGCCAACCAAACAAGGGCGCGGCTCCCTTCTCACGCAGTGAGCCCAGTCGAGGGCCTCGACCTGACGGGGTCCGACGGAGTCCGCGCTCTCATAAAGACCAAGCCGTTTCAGGATCTCGCCAAGGGGTCTCTGATAATAGAAATTCAGAAGCTCGTCTCAGAAGTAGTAAAGCGCATTTCGATGTCTGACCCAAAGGTCGCCTACTCGTTAACGCGAGTAAAAGAGGCGGCCGACGCCGGCGCCGTGGAAGCCTGCGCAGTTTCGGACAACGTGTTCGCCTCCGGGGTCGACGAGGAAAGCCTGGTTGAGGTACTCAACACCGTCGAGGAACAGGGCGGCTCGGTTTATCTCGCCGATTCGTCCATGGAGTTCGGCAAGCAGATTTCGTCCTTCGGAGGGATTGTCGCTCTTCTCAGATACGCCCTCAGAGCCTACTGAGGACCGGGAAGACGAACTCCAAAATCACCGCAAGGGCGACCCCTCCCTTGATCAGGTCTTTCCCCAGACGCTTCTCGACGTGTGTAAAGTAGAGAAGGAGGCCGAGCATGAGCAGTGAAACGTATGCGACTCTCGTCACGTCCACGACGGTCGTGTCGACAGTCGTCAGGACTACGGTCATGGTCGACGCGAATTGTTGGGCAAGCTGCTGAACTATGCTAACCGCGCCAGGCGGGGGCTGGATGTCGAGCATCTCTCGAATACTGGAATGCGATATTTAACGGGCAACACGGTCAGAAGATGCTGTATAGGTAGGGTCCTGCTATCACTCCGAAGAGTATGGTGATTACTGCCACCGTCGCAATTCCAGTTATCCTCATCAAAGTAGCCTCCGTCATCTTCCCCCTCCCCAGGGCCTTGACACCCACAGCGAAGGCCTGTCCGCCGTCGAGGGGATAAATCGGCAGAGCGTTGAAAATAGCCAGATTGAAGTTGAGAAAGAAGAACCAGTACAGCAGGTTCGCAAACGGGACGGCCGCAGATCCCAACGGTGAAGAATAGAAGGCCCCCATGGAGTCCGAGAAAGGCACTCTTGCCTGGCACACCGGAAGTGTAGGGATGCACACGTATTGCCAAGGATTGTCCAGCGGCGTAACGTATTTCGAAACCGTGGTGGTGAGGTCTGACTTCGTAACCTGGGCTACTCCTATGTAGGGGTACGATGTGTTCTGTTTCGTCTGGAGGTTCTCGATTATGTCGCAGCACGCCAACTGGACCCTTGTGAATTGGAGCAGGTTCCCGTTCCGATAGACAGTCAGGTTCACGAACTGCCCTGCCTTCAAGGTCGTATTGGGGCCCAGGACTGTGTTGAGGTCCGTAATGCTCACCCCATTCACCTGTGTGATAATGTCCCCGGGTTTCACTCCTGCGACGCCCGCGGGAGTGCCAGTACCGACGTTGATGATGCCAGCCCCGGATGCGGCCGGTGAGAACGCCCCTACGATTGCGACCAGGAGGATTAGACAGATTACACCGAAGACAAGGTTGATTCCTGCCCCTCCGGCCAGAACCCTTGCCGAGTATGAGGCCTTGGCTGCCTTGAGCGCATTTTCATCGACATCGACGAACGCCCCTATGGGAAGGAAAAGGAAGAACAGGAGCCCCGAAGCTTTCACGGGGAGGCCAAGACTCCTAGCCACGATTCCGTGAGCCCCTTCATGGATGACCATGGCTACGATGAGGGCTATCCAGCCGTCTACGATGGGGATGTATGGGTTGATCCCCGGAAGTCCAAGGTTGGCCAAGGGACTCAGGGTTCTGACATAGCTGGCTACCACCGCCCCTCTGGGGGATAGAAGGATAGAGAGCTGACTCAAGAAGAGAAAGAATCCAAGACCCGCGGCCACGGGCATCACGTATAGAAGGAACCAGCCTACAGGCTTCGAAATCCTATTCGCTCCGAGCCTGTCCATAAGCGACTGAAACCGTCGAGTCCTTAGAAGGACGATACCGTAGTGGAACTCGAACCTCTTGTATTCCTCGGACCCCATTTCAGACTCGCGGATTCCAATGTCGCTTTAAGTGTTCATGCTTAATACCTGACAATTGGTCTCGAACCCTACCATTGACCGAGTGCTCCAGGTGCGGGGGCCAACCATTCTACACGCGAAGGTACTCCGGGGAGACACTCTGTGTCTCATGTTTCAGGGACTCTATCACAGACAAGGCGCGGAGAACAGCTTCAAAGTATCACATGATTGCCGACGGCGAAAGGATGGCTGTCGCAGTTTCCGGAGGGAAAGACAGTCTCTCCCTCCTCAGAGTTGTCTCGGGCATCTACGGCCCTCGCCGTAACCCGATCGTAGCGATATCCATCGACGAAGGGGTCGCCGGGTACCGCGACGAGGCCCTGGACCACGCCCGTTCTCTGTCCAAGGAACTAGGACTGGAGCACATCGTCCTATCGTACAAAGAACTATTCGGGTTCACCTTGGACGAGGCGCTCGACTGGAAGGATGAACGCGATGTCTCCTCATGCAGCTTCTGTGGGGTCTTCAGAAGGAGGGCCATCGACGAAGCCGCCGTCAGGGCGAAGGCGACCGTCGTCGCCACCGCACACAACCTCGACGACTATGTCCAGACCTTCTTGATGAACCTGATGCACGGTGACGTCGCCCGCCTCGCCTGGTTGGACCCGTCTTACTCCGACGACACCTTTCCAGTCAGGAGGGTCAAGCCATTCATGGAGATTTACGAAGAGGAGATCGCCCTCTTTGCATACCAGACCGGCCTTCCCTTCCAGAGCGTGAGCTGCCCCTACATGCACGAGGGCCTCAGAAGCGAGGTCCGCGATTACCTCAACACCATGGAGGCGAACCATCCCGGAATCAAGAACGTACTTCTGAGTTCGAGCCTCGACGTAATATCCCACTATTCACGGACTTCTGACAAAAAGTCCATTCCGTGCTCGACCTGCGGCAAGCCCTCCTCCAACGGGCTCTGCAACGTGTGCAGGATGAAGGCAACTTTGGAGGAGCACGTTAAATACAGACGATAGGTCGCGCATTGCTGGCGGCGGGTAGGGTCGGGAGGTTAGCCTTCTCCCAGAATACTGCGACAGGCTTCACGCAGAGGCCAGCAACCTCCGGGTAAAGCCATCTTCCTCGTCACCCGCACCGGGCAGGGAAGACGAACTCACGCCGAGGCGGGCGGCCACGAGGGGCAGCCCTCTCGAAGGAGAGGTCCTGACTCTTAATTGCCGAACCGGGCGAGGTCCGGGAGGGAGCAGCCCTATGGCGACGCGGCCACGCTGCCTCGTCTACGTGGGGGATTCCCCGTCCGATGAAATGGGGGCGGAGAGTGATGGTGAACTCCGGAGGGTCCGCCGCCGCTTACGTTTTTATCGGCCACGAATCGGCTCGGGACTTGTGCAGGGGTAGCCTAGAGTCACCCGACGGGGAGCCTGGTAAGGCGCAGCCGAAAATGGCGCAAGCTTGCTAAGCCTGTGTCTCTCACGGGACTCGTGGGTTCGAATCCTGGGAAAGATCCCCACCAAGCGTGGGTTTCCCCCGGGCGAAAGTCCCACCCCCTGCGCTCGTCTCTAACCCTAGAATCGTCGTCCCGCGTACGCCGCCTTCGAACCGAGTTCCTCTTCTATTCTGATTAGCTCGTTGTACTTGGCTACTCTTTCGCCTCTGGCCGGCGCACCCGTCTTGATGAAATCCGCACCAAAGGCCGTGGCAAGATGCGCTATGAAAGGGTCGTCAGTCTCCCCAGAGCGATGCGAGACCACGACGCACCAACGTGCTTTCTGTGTCAGTTTTATCGCGTCTTCCGTCTCCGACACAGTTCCAATCTGGTTCAACTTGATGAGAACGGCGTTAGTCGCTTTTGTCCTCAATCCCTTGCGAATCCTGCCGACGTTTGTAACGTAGATGTCGTCTCCTATGACTTTGGTAGTGCGGCCCAGCCTACCCGTGATAGCAGCGAAGGAATCGAACGCCTCTTCGCTGAAGGGGTCTTCGATGGTGAGCAGACCGTACTCATCTTTGAGGGAGGCGTAGAAATCCTCCAACCTCGACGGGTTCATCGACTTCCTGTCAACTGAATAGGTGTCGGACGACTGGTCGTAGAAGGTAGAAGCAGCCGCGTCTATCCCAAGTCGGATGTCCTTCTCGCCGTAACCCACTTCCGTGATGGCGTCGGCTATCGACTTCAGGGCATCCCCCGTCTTTCTCAACGGAGGGGCGAACCCTCCCTCGTCTCCGACGTTGATTGCGCCCCTCCCATACCTCGAAGCGAGAATCCCCTTCAACGATTGATACACCTCGGCACCCATCCTGATCGCTTCAGCGCAAGAATTCGCCCCGACCGGCTCTACAAGAAACTCCTGTATGGCAAGCTCATTCCCCGCATGTTCTCCCCCGTTTATGACGTTCATCATGGGCACGGGAAGAGTGTAATTCTTGGACGGCCTCAGCCGTGCGAAAAGGCTCACCAGATCGGCGTTCGCGGCAGCCCTGGCCGATGCCATGGACACTGCCAGTATTGCGTTGGCTCCGAGTCTTCCCTTGTCGGGTGTCCCGTCCAGACGTATCATCATCTTGTCAATGCGCGCCTGATCGCCGCAGTCGAGCCCTTTCAACTGGGGAGCGATGACCTTGTCGATGTTCGACACGGCCTTAGAAACCCCCTTTCCAAGGAATCTCCTTGCGTCTCCATCGCGCAATTCCACGGCCTCATGCTTTCCCTTCGAGGCCCCCGAGGGGACACTCGCCCTCCCTACCGACGCGGTCGTCAATACTTCGGCTTCGACCGTCGGGTTCCCGCGCGAGTCGAGAATCTGCCTTGCTCTTGCTGCGATTATTTTTGCCGAGTGATTGGCCAAGTGTCCCAGCACCTTCGCCTTCGTGAGCCCGTTAAATCTGATTCGCCCTGTTTGTCCGTTCCAATCCTTAATACCTGTCTTGGATTCGCGAGGCTGGGCCGGTCGTCTAGCATGGTTAGGACGTCAGGAGGCTCCCGTCAAGCCCTTACACGGCGAATCGCAGCGGCGCGCCAGGGTCGTCGGTCCGAATCCGACCCGGCCCACATCTTTGCATCCTCCCCTAAAATCCTCCTCGAAGAGTTATCTACGGTAGATTGAATGGCAGAACAGTGCCCAACTTCAGGTACATCAGCTGGTCTGAGTATGGTAACCTGGCCGAAGCACTGGCCGAGAAGGTCAGGGCCAACGGGAAGAAATACGACCTCGTCGTCGGAATCGCTCGGGGAGGCATCCCGGTGGCCATGGTAGTCTCTGATCACCTCGACGTGAAGATAGATTTCATCAACGTAAAGTCATACAACGACATCGGGAAGAGGACAGCACCGAGAATCCTGTCGACGCTTGTTGAGGGTGTAGCGGGCAAGGATGTACTCTTGGTCGACGACCTCGTTGACCAGGGCGACACAATGGCTTTCCTCGCGCGTTATCTCGAGGAACAGAAGCCGAAGTCACTAGAAACCGCTGTCATGTTCAAGAAGCCATGGAGCAAGACGGAGCCAGACTTCTTCTTGGAGACAGTCACCGAGTGGATAGTCTTCCCTTTCGAATTGGGCGAGGTGAACAGACAGAGGGCTGAAATGGAAAGCGAGAAGGAACCAACAAGTCCGACTACCTAGACAAAAGACTTCAGCAACAAGCTGTTAAAGAACAGAATTAACGAAACAGTTGCCACTGCCAGGACAATCGTTAGCCTTCTGTTAACGAGCTCTCCCATGACCTTCTTCTTCGAGGTGTAATACACCAGGGGAATCATCGGGAGAGGAATCATCAAGCTGAGTATGACTTGACTGTAGATCAGCAAGACCAGGGGACTGAGTCCCAGTAGGATAGCTATCGTTGTGGGAAAGACGTTAACGCACCTTGTGATTATTCTTCTTACCCATATGTTCCACCGCTTTCCGATCAGTCCCTCCATTATCACCTGCCCAGCTATCGTGCCCAGCGCCGATGACGAGAGCCCGGATGCAAGTAGAGTAAGTGCAAAGAGTACGCCGATGGCTGGACCGTAAATCTTGCTCACGCCGGCCACAAAACCGTTGACAGTGAGGTTCACGTTCACCCCGTTTCCTTGAAAGAGCGGTATGGCGACGAGAAGTATCCCTGCGTTCACCACCCCTGCTATGGTAAGTGCAATGACGGTCTCGTTACGGTGGAGTTTGTTTATGCCGTGTTTCTGCTCGCGAGAATGTGGACGATGATTCTCCTCAGCTGTCCCGGTCGTCATCTCCTTTATCGAAGGTGCATTCTCCTTCCCGGCAATGATCGGCGTACCCAGGAGGTCCATCTTGTTCTTTGAGAGCCAAGAGTGGACAAAGAGTGCGTGAGGCATTACGGTCGCTCCGATCATTCCGACGGCTATGAAGAGGGCAGCATTGTCCGGAGTGAGCGGGACAACGGACCCGTATGCAACCTGCGCAAGGTCGAAGTTCCCTATGACAAGCAAGTCGTAGAATATGCCGATTACCAATATGCTGATCAGAATGGCGAAATACTGCTCTATCAGGCGGAACCTCCTCGTCATCATTGTCAGCAAGATGATGACGTCGAGGGCGCCGAATATGGCGCAGTAGATGAGTGGAATCCCAAACAGTATGTTGAGGCCAAGCACGGTCCCCAGGTACTCCGCAAGGTCAGTGGCAGCCGCGGCAGCCTCGGCGGCAAGCCAGTAGGGAATTACATATCGTTTCTTGCCACCGAACGACTGTCTGACGAGCTCCGCGAGGTGGGAGCCAGAGGCAATCCCCAACTTCCCTGAAAGGTATTGGAGTAACATTGCCATGCCGGAAGCAAGCCACCCCGCCCAAAGCAGTGCGTACTTGTAGCCCGCCCCCGCTGCGAGGTCCGTGCCGTAGTTTCCCGGGTCCATGTAAGCGATTGAGACCATCAGGGCAGGCCCAACCCAGCGAAGGAATTGCCAAATCTGTCCTTGAGACTTCGGTTTAGTCGATCGCACCTCCCGAGGAACTTCTTCGGCTGGGGCAAGCGTCCCCCTGAAGGGCAATCTCATGATAATGACCCGGGAATCCCTGAACACGGTATATAAGTTAGACACACCTAACATATTTCTGAGGACAAAGAAATTCTCCAGGGGCCGAACTAAGGTCCCTATGGCTCGCGAACCTTTTTGAACTCGGAACAATCAGCCCCGGGTGAGGACAATGTTGAAGTTGGTACGGCCGGGGCGAGACGCTTCACGGCGAGAGGATTACCTCGAGGCTATTTACAATCTGAATCAGGAGAAGGGGTACGTCAGTGCCGCGGACATTTCCGACAGGCTCGGGGTCAAGCCCCCTACGGTATCGAACATGGTTGTAAACCTCGCCAAGAATGGATACCTCGAGCACGAAAGGTACCGAGGAATGCGCCTGACGGCTTCGGGGGAGAAGATTGCTCGGTCCGTGATCAAGAGGCACCAGGTCATTTCCGAATTCATCTCCATGCTTGGCGTCGATGATCAGACTGCTTTCGTGGACACCGAGGGCATAGAGCATCATGTCCATCCCAGCACTCTTCGAAGGCTGGAAAGACTCGCCGATTATCTGCGGGAAAATCCTCAGACCCTCAGGGCCATCCAGAAATTCATCGAAGAGAAATAGGCCGCATCCTCGTTTCACTTTGGTTCCTTGAGAACAGACGTAAGAATACGGTGGGTCAGTCCCCACACGACGTAGTCCTCTACGAGGTACGAGGGCATCTCGATGTTCCTCCCATCGTAGTTGAACTTGTAGGTTGACCTTCCATTTGGGCTCAAGAAGTCCTTCAGGTTAACCCAGCGGTATGAGGCCACCTCCTCGTTGGGCTTCACTTCCACCTCTTGCTTCAGGAAAAAGACGGTAGGGACTACGTCCATGGTGCCGGTGTGCGTAGTCGTTGTGTCCGCATAGCCCAAGAATTCCGCGGCCTTTTCAAGGTCGACGCCGACTTCTTCCATAGTCTCTCTTGCAGCTGTATCTTTGGCAGTCTTGTCCCCAGGCTGCATCTTCCCGCCAGGAAACGCGATTTGCCCTGACCATGGGTCACCCGCGCGCTCAGCTCGTTTGATGAGCAACACGCTCGGGGACTCGCCGTCTCGAAGTATGATGGAGACCGCCGCGGACCTCAGGCCCTTTGATTTCGGCTCCTGCGCAGCGAGGTTTTTCGCGACCCTATCGATTACCTCGTTCCCCAAGTCAAAATATTGCGGCAGGCCCCAATTTTAAATATACATCGCGAAGCGAGGATGGAGAAGCCGATATGGAGTCTCCAGATACAAGAGGTCGTTCTGAGTCTTCAGTCAAACTAACTGAAGCGAACTTCGACAAACTCAGTTCATCAGGGAAGCCCATGTTTGTGGATTTCTGGGCCGTCTGGTGTGGCCCTTGCCGGATAATGGACCCCGTGGTGGAGAAGCTAGCCGCAAAATACTCCGACAAAATACTCTTCGGCAAGGTCAACGTCGATGAAGAGATGAACATCTCGTCCCGATATCAGGTCTTTTCAATCCCGACCTTCATGATCTTCAAGAACGGGCAGCCCATGGACGCCGTCATTGGGGCCGTGGGCGAGGCTTCGCTCGAGCGTCTGTTGAAGGGCGCAATCGACGGCGGCTCAGCCTAATCCCTAGGTCACACGAGTTCCATCAGTTAGGAAGATATCCGCATCCTCGAGGCTTACCGATCTGGATGAGAGAACAGGTCCGAATTCGAAAGACTTGCTCCTGTTAATTGGCTGGCCGCCAACGAGCCTGTTGAAGGGGGGCATTACGACGAGCTTACCTCTCCCCTTCGCCTTCGACTTGTAGCCCGCCCCCTCCATCAGCTCAGCGACGTCGTAGCTTGCCGTCACCCAGACCGACTCCCTCGACCTAGAGCCGAAGGCGTCTCTCATCTCGTAGGTGAAATGTGAATGCCCAATTACCAGATTCTTGGTCGAAATGGCTTCCTCCGAGGGCCATGCGTGGCCATGGGAAACCCCAACCCTCCCTCTGCCGCTGCCCAGCACAGTCCCATGGGACGGATGGAGGACGATTCGGGGAGGAAGTACCGTCTTGATGCTACCATCGTGGTTCCCAGGGACAACCTCTACGGCCTCGAAAAGGTCGAGCATGGTGTCGAAGAACCATGGCACCACCCCCCAGTCGATATCCTCCACTTTGCCGACAGTGTGTTTGACATCTCCCAGAACCGCGAGCCTCTTCGTCGAATACTTCTCCGCGATGTTTCTTACCCTCTCCACCATCCTGACCGAATATGCAGGAAGGCGGAATCCCTTCTTCGCAAGCTCCTTTTCCAAACCTAGGTGCAGGTCTGAGATCAGCAGGGTGTTCTCTCCCGAACTAGAGAAGATGAGAGCTGCGTCGCCAGGAACTATCTTAAGCAAGCTATGCGATCAGCGGAAATACCTGGCTACCCACGAAGCTCTTGAACTCCGAAAGTTCCATCTTGCTGAACCCAGTCAGAATGCAATTCCTAGTAAGCCCGAATACGTAGCCGTAGGCCTTG
>DASYXJ010000076.1:0-7298 GCA_035935095.1 Nitrososphaerales archaeon
AGCGGAACCGAAGAAACGCTAGGATGTGAAAGAACGAGTTTCGGACGAGGAGGAGGCTACGGGAGAAGCAGCGGCGGCGGAAGCGGCGGCGGCTTCAGGTCCTTTAAGCCAAAGCCAGTTGAAGTCGGAAAAGAGTATGACGTTACCATTTCCGAGATCAGCAGGCGGGGTGACGGCATCGCAAAGATTGACGGGTTCGTTATCTTTGTCGCCGGCGCTAAGCAGGGCTGGCAAGGAAAGGTCAAGGTGACCCAGGTAGCCAACAGGTTCGCCACCGGCGCGGTCGTTGGCGGTTCTGAGGGCATGGCAAGCACCGAAGGCCAAGCCTCTACAAGCGAAGATCAAGGAATGTAGGGTCCGTCTGGGCCTTCATCCGAATGGCGGCTCGTCTTCAATGACGGCCGCTCCGATTTTGATTATCTGAAAAACAAAAGGCCCTGTGCCCGAATGGCCTTTTCATTGTGGCTCGGGCAAAAGGAATTTAACAACCGACCCGAGTCGTGACTCTGCATGGTCCTCTACGCAAGGGATATTGTCGAGAAGGATTTTCTCTCTCTTTCCGCGAACACCAACATCCTCGAGGGGGCGAAGGCAATGAAGAATTCCAAGCATGGCTTTGCTATCATTGGCACCCCCGCCAGCCCTGAAGGGATCGTCACTGAGTGGGACATCGTCGCCAAGGTCGTGGCCGAAGGCAGAGACCCTGCAAGGGTGACCCTGCGGGAGGTGATGTCGACGGAACTCCTATCTGTTGAAGCAGGCGCTGGCCTATCGTCAGTATCTCAGCTCATGACGGAACGTGGTGTCAGGCGGCTCTTGGTGAAAGACGGGAACCAAGTAATCGGTTTCATCACCTCCAAGACGATGCTCGCGCGAATGAACGAGTATGTCGACAAGATATCCTCGCAGATAAGTAGGCTACAGACGCCCTGGTTCTGAGGCGGTAGCAATCATGACGGTAACTGTCTACGTTGATGGCCTGGCAATGCCAAGCAATCCAGGCACAGGGACCTTCGGATTCGTGATCTACGACGGCACCAGGAAACTAGCTGACGGATCAGGGCTAGCAGGACTTGAAGTGACGAGCAACTATGCTGAGTACACGGCACTGACTGAGGCCCTGAAGAAGCTGATGGAACTGGGCGTCGAGGGGGACGTTCTGATTAGGTCCGACTCCACACTGCTCGTCGGACAAATGAGCGAGGGATGGAAAGTCAAGGGCGGCATGTACGTTGACAAGCTCAAGGAAGCAAGAGACCTGATGAAGGAGTTTGGGTCGATTAGGTTCGAGTGGATTCCCCGAGAGCAGAACACGGAGGCAGACCTGCTCACGCGGATAGCATACGAGAGACACAGAAAATAACCGGGAAGCTCAGAGCCTTTTCTTGGCCAATATCATGGCGACAGCTTTAGCGATTCTCCGGGTTCGGGTCTCCTGAGCCTTCGCCGATTCAATCCACGTAACATAGGCTTTCTTGTGCGAGGGCGCCATCGCCTGGAATTCCGCCTTGGCTTTCGGTGCTGATGCCAATGCGCTGTCAAAGTCTTTTGGGATTGGAACTCTCACCGGCACAGTGTCCAGGTCGAACTCGACCGTGGCAACGTCCCCGGCGGTCTTGCCTATTCTGTCACGGACCTCTTTCTTGACCACGACGAAGTGTCTGCCTGATCCGGATGGGAGGAGGGTTCCTTTGAACGGCACGGCGTCGATGGTGCCCTTCACCCTCAGCCGGGCCTTGATGCCAGTCTGTTTGGCAAGGTCAACGGGGATTGGAGCTAAGGTTCAGGTTCCAACGCCTTCTGGCCGGACCAGAGTCGTTTTGAAGCTCCAACGAGGCACGAAGATGGGAGGGAGAAATTCCCCTATTAATGATTCAGGACCAGTTTCAACCCGCCTTTCTCAGACTTAAATCGACAGGGGTCCGTTCGGAATCGCGTGTCTCTGGAAGAACTTGAAGGCTCTCATGCGCACGAGATATTCAACGAGGTCTCCAGGCGAAAGGCTGCAGGCGAGGACATTGTCAGCCTCGCAATCGGGGAACCATCGTTCGCAACTCCCCCTGAGATAATCGAGGCTGCCTATCAGAGCATGAAGAGTGGGGCGACCCACTACGTCGGTTCCTACGGCATACCCGAGCTGAGGGACGCGATCTCCCAGAAGGCGAGGGCCAAGAACAACATCCGGGCGGAACCGAGCAACACCATGTCCATCACGACCAAACTCGCAGTCTACGCCTGCCTGATGGCAGCCGGGGTTGCCGGAGGAGATGTCCTGGTTCCCGACCCGGGATACTTCTATTCGGATCCCGTGATCATGAACGGCGGGAGACCTGTGCGATATCCGCTCAGCGAAGACTTTGCGATTGATAGAGACGCAATCAAGAAAGTGGCCACGGAAAGGACAAAGGCCATCATGATCAACACTCCCTCGAACCCGACGGGCCATGTCTCGGCCAAGGGCGAATTGGAAGATGTCTTCGAGTTCTGCAAGGAGAAAGGGATTCGAATATTGAGCGACGAGTCCTACGAGGACCTTGTGTATGATGGCGAACATCATTCGATTGGGGCATTGGAAGACTCGCCCTCGCTCGTCTACTCGCTCTTCAGCCTCTCGAAGAGTTTTGTGATGACGGGTTGGAGGGCCGGATACGTGGTCGCGAGTGAGAAGAATGTCTCGTTGATCAATACCTTCATAGAGAATACGGTCACCTGTTTCCCGCCTTTCATACAGATGGCATCCGCCTACGCGATCAAGAACGGAGAGCGTTTCACCGAACAGTTCCGCGACGAGCTAAAGGCCAGGAGGAAGATGACGGAGGAGGCACTAGACAAAATAGAATCGATCACCTATACTCGTTCACAGGGAACGTTCTACTCCTTCCCGGGCTACCAGTCCCCTCTGAATTCAACCGGATTAAGTCAGAGGCTTCTCAGGCAGAACGGCCTCGCAGTCATTCCTGGCGTCCTCTTCGGGCCCTCGGGGGAGAGGCACCTCAGGATATCCTTCGGAGCATCGCGGGAAGCAATTGAAGAGGGAATGAAACGGTTGAAGGCCGGTCTGGCAAAGGCATGAAGCAGCTTCAACGCCTGGTAATCTACGGTTCCCTTGGACTAAGACCGGGTCTTTCTGAATTGCTATGGGCGTTCAGAAAGAACAACAGCCTTGAGGAATTCCCAGTGTACCTTGACGACCACCCGTTCCAAATCTACGAACGAATTGTTGCGGAGCGAAAGCACGGCATGCGGTCAGCCGACATAGTCCTGATGCCTCACTACATGGTGCTCAGGATGGAGAAGGAAGGCCTCCTTGCGCCTCGGGAGAGCGAGGAGTCAAACGCCTATCCCACGAAGTTTCGGAGCAAGAAGTCTCTGTGGTACGCTGCCGCTACGACTTTCATGAGCATGGTCTTTGATACCACAAAGCTCTCTCACTCAGACGCGCCCGGCACCCTTGAGGACCTCATGGAACCTCCCTTCGCCGGCCGGCTCGGCCTCCAATCCTTGACCGCCAGCAAAGCCGGGAATCTCGGCGTGCATTACGTCTCCTACCTGAAGAGCGTGGTGGGCCAAAAAAGATGGAACGCTTTCGTCCGCTCATTGGCCAGGCGGAACAGGCCCAAGTCCTACGATTGCATCGACCACTTGCTCCAGGGTCTCCTCGCGGGGGAGCACCTGCTTTCGCTAACGGTCTACTCGCTCGCCTACTTTCGTGAGAAAATGAATGGGTCTCCAGTTTCCCTCCTGAGTATGGGGGACGCTCCACAAATGTTCACGTTCACCTCCGTAGGCATAACGAAGAGTGGAGGGCAGAGCGGATCGGCCGGAAGGTTCGTAGACTTCTTGCTAGGAAGGCAGGGGCAGTCGCTGGTCGGTGCAATTCCTGGGCTTTCTCCTGCAAGACCCGGAATCAAGCCATCGTATCAGACGGAGGTCGAGCCACCCGAGGCGGGCGACTTTCATCCCAATGAGGCAGACTTGAAGTCCGCTGCGGAGGCTGCAAAGACCTTCGCCAAACTTGGGCTCCCCTGACGCGGTTCGCTGAATCTTTAAGAGGCGGCGGAGGCAAAAACTCCAGTATGAAACAGGTTGTGATTACCCACGGTTACTACCAGCCGTACTTCTACTGGATGTTCCCGATCGTCGTCGCCAGGGAGGAAGGGATTTTCGAAAAGGAAGGGGTAGACCTCAGGGTCCACGACATTGTTACCGGGGGGCAGCCGGAGGACAAAGCGAGCTGGTACAAAGAGGCACTGGAGAAGAACAGCCGGGACTTCTATTTTTGCTGCGCCTGGCAGGGAATCTACAGCACTTCGGAAACTGGGATGGGAAAGATTGGAGCTGCCCTGAAGTCCACGCTGATCAAGACATTCGGAATCTACTCAAGGCCTGACACAGGCTTCGAGAATATCCTCGACCTTGTGGAGAGTGGAAAGCCGATTGCGGTCAACAAGAACGCGGACGCCCACTACGTCACTTTGAGGAATCTGGCTGAATTCGTGCCAGAGTCCAAGGTCAATTTGACACATCTTGGAGGCGTCGAGCGCTGCTTCAAGGCCCTGATGGCAAAGGGGGTCGATGCTGCCACACTGGCAGGGCCCTACGCAGAAGCAGCAGAGGCGATCGGATGCAAGAATCTCCTCCCCTTATCGAGGACGGAACCGACGGTCGTTGTCTTCGATGACGACCTTGGGATGGAGGCGGTCGAAAAGTTCGTCGCCGGGATCAACGGAGCCGTCCGACTGATCAACACAGACAGGCCGAAGTACGCCGTCAGGTACAAGACTGAGTTCAGGCAGGTTGTTGAGAGATATCTGCCGGAGATAAGTGGTAAGCTCAACGACATCATGCCTCGAATCTCGCTCCCCGTCTGGCAGGACGCAAAGCCCATGGGCAAAGAGGAATTCGAAGGGGTCAGGAATTTCCTGCTGGAGCACGGACTGTCTTCAGCCGGCAAGGGGTACGAGGGCTCCGTAACCGTGCCACAGGCCTTGCAGGGCCCAAGTTAGAGGAATTCCAACTCAATATTTAATACCGGGCAAAGCCGGTTTTCAAAATCATGAGACCGCTTAGAATCAAGAATTCGTTCATACCCTGGTCGTTCCCCGAGATCGTCGCCAAAGAGGAGGGGCTCTTCGAGAAAGCGGGCCTCGATGTCAGTTTCTATGCCCTGGACCCGGCTGCGGTGGAACCCAGCAACAAGCCTAGCTGGTACAAGGGACTCACTGAAGAAGGGAAGGTCGACGCCTATTCCTGCTGCGCCTGGGCTGCCCTTGACAGACTCTCCGACGGCGGCAAGAACAAGATAGTCGGCGCGACAAGCTCCCTTGACTATGCTTTCACGATCATGGTCCCGCCCGATTCGAAGGTCAGGGAGGTAACCGACCTTGCAGACGTCGAAATCCTGGTGAACCTTAGAACGGGGTCCCATTACTGTAATCTCAGACAGCTCGAAGATGAAGTCCCCTACGAGCACATACGCCTGGTCCACGGTGGTGCGCCACAGAACAGGCTGCTCGCACTGATGGACGGGTCTGCCCAGGCGGCTGCCTTGATCTCTCCGTACACCGAGGTCGCGGCCAAGCTGGGGTTCAGAGAGGTCTTCAAGACGAGCATGGTTGATGTCCTGGCCTACGTCGCAAGGAGCGACCTCCCCGAATCAGAGGTCTCCTCTTTTCTGCAAGCCGTCGAAGAAGCCGTCAATCGCATCAGGGCGGAACCGGAACGATACAAGCCCTTGTACATGAAAGTGCTAAGGGAAACGCTGAGCGGCTACCCGGACAAGTACAGGGCAAAGGCGCTGGCAGCCGCTGATGCCGTCGAGGCCTCAGTCAATACGGTCCAGTGGGGACCGTTGAAGCCCTACGCCAAGGAGACGTTCTCCACCATAGAGACTTGGATGGAGAGCCACAGCCTTCTCGAGAAGCCGATCACGTACGATCAGCTCGTGAATAACAAGCCCCTGGAAGAAGCCCTCGGCGCGGAAAGCCGATGAATCGTTGGGAGGTTAACCTTAGTTGGTGACCACCCTGCAGTCCCAGGTCGAGGTCCCCCGAGAATGGTACAGCATTGTGCCTGACCTACCTCGGAAGCTCCCACCAGTCATCGACCCCACTACAAGGAAGGTAGCAGAGAAGGCCCTACTGCACAGGCTATTCATCGATGAGCTGGCGAGGCACGAGTACTCGAACGAGCGATTCATCCCGATACCAGAGGAAGTAAGGGCGGCCTACTCGATATGGCGCCCCACCCCTCTTGTCAGGGCGACAAGGCTGGAGAAGGCGTTGAACACCCCGGCGGGGATTTACTACAAGAATGAGACAGTGAGCCCGTCCGGGTCTCACAAAGCGAATGCGGCTGTGGCCCAGGCGTACTTCGCCTCGAAACAGGGGATCAAACGGCTGGTGACGAGCACCACCGCAGGGCAATGGGGAACCGCCCTCGCTTTCGGCTGCAGCATCTTCGGTGTTGGCTGCACTATTTTCATGTCGAGGTCATCCTACGATGGCAAACCGTACAGGAAGGACCTCGCAGAAATGTGGGGAGCAGAGCTGTTCCCGAGCCCGAGCACCCGAACCGCTGTAGGAAGGAAGATACTCGAGGAAGACCCCAACGGGCCGGGGACCATGAGCATCGCCAAGAGCGAGGCGCTTGAGGAAGCGCGAGGCGACATCAACGCAAGAAACTCGGTCGGGAGCATCATGAACTTCGTGCTCGCCAGCCAGACGGTCGTGGGACAGGAAGCCATCGCTCAGATGGCGGCCCTCGACGACTATCCTGACGTTCTGATAGGGTGCGTAGGAGGAGGGAGCAATTTCTCGGGACTTTTCTGGCCATTCTACAGGGACGCAGTCGCGAAGAAGGGACCAAAGGAAATCGAGCTCATCGGGGCAGAATCGACTGCTGCTCCAAGGATGACCATGGGGGAATACATGTATGACCACGCGGACGTAATGCGCACAAGCCCGCTGTTCAAGATGTACACCGTGGGTCATCGCTTTGTCCCACCGGTCGTGCACTCCGGTGGCCTAAGGGTGCACGGCTCGGCGCCCACGCTCAGTCTCCTTGTGAACGAAGGAAAGATTAGGCCGGTCGCGTACAATCAACTGGAGGCGTTCGAGGCCGCGTCCCTGTTTGCGGCTGTTGAAGGAGTCCTGCCCGCACCCGAGACGGCCTTTGCCATCAAGGCAACCATCGACGAGGCGAAGCGCTGCAAAGAAACGGGCGAAAAGAAGACGATTCTCTTCAACCTGTGTGGTCATGGACTGCTGGACATCGAGGCCTACCGTGAATACCGGTCG